>NZ_CP141590.1:1980000-2666591 GCF_035581365.1 Tsuneonella sp. CC-YZS046
GGTTTCCAGCCGCTATGCGACCGAGCAGCAGATCGGCGCGGCCGTGGCGCTGCTGGCTTTCAAGGAACGGCAGGCGGGCAGGCCCGATCCGACCGAACACCTGCGAGAGCTTCCTCCGCTCGAAGAGCTGGACCGGCTGTTCGGCCGGGAAGGCGTGTCGCGATGGGTGCGATCCCGGGTGGCCCCCGGCATCCTCTATTCGCGCAGCGGCCTGCGCGATGAAGGGTTCGACATCGTGCTCCAGCATATTCGGGAAGGCGGATCGCGCGATGGAATGTGGCGCACGGTCGCCCGCCTCCTGCGCTTCGGCGAACCCGCCAGGGCAATCGCGCTGGCAACCACCCTGGCGACGAATTGAGAAACGGGTGACTCGCGCGACCCCCACCGAAACCCCTGAACCGGTCGAGCGGGAACCGGCGGCGATGAGCGTGCGCGGCGCGGCCGTATGGGCGATGGCGGGCCAATACATATCCTTCGGGGTCCAGTTCGCGGCTTCCGTCATCATATCGCGCTATTTCCTGACCCCGGCCGAAGTGGGCCTGTTCTCCATCAGCCTGGCCGCAGCGCTGCTGGTGGCCGTGCTGCAGGACTTCGGCCTGTCGCGCTATATTTCCGGCCTGCCGGTGCTGAACCGCGAGGAAATCGCGCGATGCAGCTCGGTCGCCTTCCTCTTCTCCCTCATCATCGCCTCGATCATCGCCATCACGAGCTGGCCGATGGCAAAGCTCTATGGCCAGCCGGCGCTGGCGCCGATTCTCCTCGTGGTCGCCGGCAGCTATCTCTTCGTCCCGCTTTCGGTAGTGCCCCTGGCCCTGATGGCCCGCACCATGCAGTTCCGCGGCCACTTCGCCGTGAATGTCGGCGGCGCGGTCGCGCAAGGCGGGGTGGCCGTTGCCCTGGCGGCGGCGGGCTATTCCTCCTTCGCGCTGGCCTGGGCGATGATCGCCGCCTCGCTCGCGCGGGGATTGATCGCCCAGGCGCTGCGCCCTTGCCTGCCCTTGCCGCTCCGGCTCGACGGCCTGGGGCAAGTGATCAATTTCGGCGCGCGGACCAGCGTGCTCTATGTGACCGGCGCGCTCGGCACCCGCACCCCGGACCTCATCGTCGGCAAGCTGCTGGGCCTGTTCGCGGTGGGCCTCTACAGCCGGGCGGTCAGCCTGTCGGATCAGTTCCGCACCTTGATCTCGGGCGCTATCGGAAGCGTCTTCTTTCCGGCCTTTGCCCGCATTCGCGACCGGGGAGAGCCGCTCGGCCCGGCTTATCTGCGGGTATGCGCGGGCTACTCGGCGGTGATCTGGCCGGGCATGGCCGGCCTCGCGCTGGCATCCGAACCGATCATCCGCATTCTCTACGGTGAGGTCTGGATCGAGACCGCGCCGCTGCTGGCCATGATCGCGGTGACCGAGATCATGCTGATTGCCCTGCCGCTGGTCAGCGAATTGCCGATCGTCGTCGGCAAGCTCAACCGGCTGATCGCGCTCAACCTGCTGGATACCGCGCTCTCGATCATCCTGCTGGCGATCGGTTGCCTGTGGGGCGTGGAGGGAGCGGCCGCTTCCCGGCTGGTCTACGGCGTGCTGTGGCTGTGCATCTACGTCCGCTTCATGCATGGCGTGGTGCAGTTCGATGCGCGCGCCCTGCTGCGGATCTATGCGAAAAGCGGGCTGGCGACAGCAAGCGCGCTGATCCCGCTCGCGCTGACATATCTGCTGTGGGCATCCCCGTCGCAGATCGGCTTCGGCGCGCTGGCCGCATCGGTCATCGCCGGGGCATTCACCTGGTTCGGCGCGCTGATCCTGCTGCGCCATCCGGCGCTGAACGAGTTCCTGGCCATTGCCGCCACCCTGCCGCTCGGCCGCTTCCTGCGCCTCCCCGCCACCGCGCCCCGTTGAAAGATTACCGGAACAGATGACCGCGATCGCCGCCCTTTCACCCTGCGCCATTGCTCCCGAATCCCATATCCGGCGCGATTCCCCGCGCCCGCCCGAACTGCGCAACACGGCCTATGCCGAGCAATATGACTGGGATACCCTGTTCTATGACGTGTATCGCGTGGGCCGGCATATCGTGTTTCAAGGCCCGCCCTTCTTCAACCTGCTCGATCCGCTGAAGCAAAGCCCGGCGCTGCGCGGCAAGTTCCGCTGGCCATGGCGCAGGGCCGAGCATGTCGGACGCGACAAGCGGGGCGAGATCTGGCTTCGCGAGGAAAGCGACCGCATCCTGCTCGACAACCCGCTCGGCCGTTTCGACCTCGAGGTCCAGCCCAATCTCTCGCACCTGTTCGCGGGCTGCCGGGTGATCCACACCCTTTCCAGGAACAACGCGATCCGCTGGATCGTGGACTGGATCGGCTTCTACGTGGCCGAGCATAAGGCCGACGGGGTATTGATCTACGACAACGCCTCCACCGATTACTCCGCGGAAGAATTGCAGGGCGAATTGCGCAGCGCATTTCCCGCAATCGCAATTCACGTCGTCCACTGGCCGTTCAAATACGGGCCGCAAGGCGGGCTGGCGGGCGCGGTCAACGGGCAGGAAACGCCGTGGGATTCCGATTTCTGCCAGACCGGCTCGCTCCAGCACGCGCGTTTCCGCTTCCTGCTGGAAGCGCGCAGCGTGCTGAACGCCGACATCGACGAGCTGGTGCTGTCGAGCTGCGGCAGGTCGATCTTCGCGGCGACCGAAGAATCGCGCGCGCGCTTCATCAAGTTTCCGGGCGCATGGATCTGCACCGCGGGGCCAAGGCCGGTTTCCGCCAGGGATTGCCGCCATGCGGACTTCACCTTCCGCGACCGGCGGGAGCAGGAAATATGCCCGCCAAAATGGTGCATCGTGCCCGATCCGCGCCGGGCGAAACGCGAGAGCTGGTCCGTCCACAATCTGTTCGGCTCGAAATACAATCGCACATTGTCCGGGGAATTCGAATATCGTCACATCAAGGGCATTTCGAACAACTGGAAATACGACCGCTGGGAAGAGGCCGCCTTCGACAGCGACCGCTTCCAGCAGGACAAGGCGCTGGCAGACAGCCTGATCCGGGCCGGATTGCTGGCGGCCTGACCGGCCGCCGCTTCCAATGGCGCGCACATCCCACCTTCCGGTTTGGCGCCCGCATCCCTAAATGGCAGGGATGTCCCCCGATACGACAGACGGAAAGAATGCCGGCGGCGAAGACGGCTGGCGCGCCTTGCGGCGCTTCTTCCCCTATCTCTGGCCCGAAGGAAATCCCGCTCTCAAGCAGCGAATAATCGGAGCCATCATGCTGGTGCTGGCGGGCAAGGCCGTGATGCTCGCCCTGCCCTTCGCCTACAAGCGGGCGGTCGACACGATGACCACCGCCAGCAACGAGGCGATGATGGTCGCGCTGGCGCTGGTGCTCGCCTACGCGCTGGGCCGCTTCACTTCGGTCGCTTTCGACAATCTGCGCAACATGGTGTTCGAGCGGGTCGGCCAGGATGCCGCGCGCGCGCTGGCGGAAGACGTGTTCGCCCGGTTGCACAGCCTCAGCCTGCGCTTCCATCTCGCCCGCCGCACCGGCGAAGTGACCAAGGTGATCGAACGCGGAACCAAGAGCATCGACGTCATGCTCTACTTCCTGCTGTTCAATATTGCCCCGACCGTCGTGGAGCTGATCGCGGTCGCGGTGATCTTCTACCTGCAGTTCGGCTGGGGCCTTGTCCTGGCGACTGGCGTGGCGGTGGTCGCCTATGCCCTGGCCACCCGCTGGATCACCGAATGGCGCACCGCGCTGCGGGTCCGGATGAACGAGCTGGACGGGCAGGCGCTGTCCCACGCCGTCGATTCTCTGCTGAATTACGAAACCGTCAAATATTTCGGAGCCGAACGGCGCGAGGAGGAACGCTATGGGCAGGCGGCCCGCGCCTATGCCGAGGCCGCCGTCAAGAGCGAGAACAGCCTCGGCCTGCTCAATGTCGTGCAGGCGCTGATCGTCAATCTGCTGATGGCGGGCGCGATGGGCTATACGGTATGGGGCTGGTCCCAGGGCAGGCTGACCGTGGGCGACCTCGTCTTCGTCAACACCTACCTGATCCAGCTGTTCCGGCCGCTGGACATGCTCGGCATGGTCTACCGCACCGTCCGCCAAGGGCTGATCGACATGACCGAAATGTTCCGGCTGATCGACACCCAGATCGAGATTGCCGATGCGCCGGGCGCGCCGGCGCTGCTGATAAGGCGCCCGGCCGTTGTCTTCGACGATGTAGTGTTCGGCTATGAGCCGGACCGGACGATATTGCACGGGCTGAGCTTCGAGGTCCCGGCTGGCACCCATGTCGCCATCGTCGGCCCCTCGGGCGCGGGCAAGTCGACTATCGGCCGCCTGCTGTTCCGCTTCTACGATCCGTGGTCCGGCCGCATCCTGATCGATGGGCAGGACATTGCCCAAGTCACGCAGGCCAGCTTGCGGGCGGCGATCGGCATTGTCCCGCAGGACAGCGTGCTGTTCAACGACACGATCGGCTACAACATCGCCTATGGCCGTGACGGTGCGAGCGAGGAAGACGTCATCGCCGCCGCCCGGGGTGCCGCGATCCTGCCTTTCATCCAGAGCCTGCCGGATGGCTTTTCCACGCAGGTTGGGGAGCGCGGGCTCAAATTGTCGGGCGGGGAAAAGCAACGCATCGCGATTGCTCGCACGCTGGTGAAGAATCCCGCGATCCTGCTGCTGGACGAAGCGACCAGCGCGCTCGACACCAGAACCGAGCAGGAAATTCTCGCCACGCTCCATCGAGTCTCGAAGGACCGGACCAGCATCTCCATCGCCCACCGCCTCTCGACCATTGCCGACGCCGACCGCATTCTGGTGCTGGACAAGGGGCGCCTGGCGGAAAGCGGAACCCATGGCGAACTGCTGCGCCATGACGGCCTCTATGCCGAAATGTGGACACGCCAGGCCAGCGAACAGCCGGATGCCGAAGCGATGCATGAGACGGCGGCCTGAGCAAGGCTTGCCCGCACCGCCGCTACGGCTAAAAGACCATCACGCCCCTGATCCCGATCCGGAGATATTGAAGCATGAAGACCCGCGCCGCCGTTGCATTCGAAGCGAAGAAGCCGCTCGAGATCGTCGAACTGGATCTGGAAGGGCCGAAGGCGGGCGAGGTACTGGTGGAGATCATGGCGACGGGAATCTGCCACACCGACGCCTACACGCTGGACGGCTTCGATTCGGAAGGAATCTTCCCCTCGATCCTCGGCCATGAAGGCGCGGGCATCGTGCGCGAGGTGGGCGCGGGCGTGACCAGCGTGGCGCCGGGCGACCATGTGATCCCGCTCTACACTCCGGAATGCCGGCAATGTAAGTCCTGCCTTTCCGGCAAGACCAACCTGTGCACCGCGATCCGCGCGACCCAGGGCAAGGGGCTGATGCCGGACGGCACCACGCGCTTTTCCTACAAGGGGCAGCCGATCTATCATTACATGGGCTGCTCGACCTTCTCCAACTTCACCGTGCTGCCGGAAATCGCGGTGGCGAAGATCCGGGAGGACGCGCCGTTCCAGACCAGCTGCTATGTCGGCTGCGGCGTGACCACCGGGGTCGGGGCCGTGGTCAACACCGCCAAGGTCCAGGTCGGGGAGAAGGTCGTCGTCTTCGGCCTGGGCGGCATCGGGCTGAATGTGATCCAGGGTGCGAAGATGGTGGGCGCGGATGTGATCGTCGGCGTCGATCTCAACCCCGACCGGGAGGAATGGGGCCGCAAGTTCGGCATGACTCACTTCATCAACGGCGCGGGCAAGAGCCGCGACGACGTGATCGCCGAAGTGCTGCAACTGACCGACGGCGGCGCGGACTACAGCTTCGACGCCACCGGCAACACCGAAGTGATGCGCACCGCGCTGGAATGCTGCCACCGCGGCTGGGGCGAATCGATCATCATCGGCGTGGCCGAAGCGGGCAAGGAGATCAGCACCCGCCCGTTCCAGCTGGTCACCGGCCGGGTGTGGAAGGGCACCGCGTTCGGCGGGGCCAAGGGCCGCACCGATGTGCCGAAGATCGTGGACTGGTACATGAACGGCAAGATCCAGATCGACCCGATGATTACCCATGTCCTGACGCTGGAAGAGATCAACAAGGGCTTCGACTTGATGCATGCGGGTGAGAGCATCCGCAGCGTCGTGGTCTACTGAATTTCAACCGAGGAGAGAGTGCAATGTATTCCCATATGATGGTCGGTTCCAATGACTTGAGCCGGTCGAGAAAATTCTACGACGCAGTGTTCGGCGCGCTGGGCGCCAATGCCGGGATTGAGGACGACAAGGGCCGACTCATCTATATGCATAATGACGGCATCTTCCTGGTGACCAAGCCCATCGACGGCAATTCCGCGACCCATGCCAACGGCGGCACGATCGGCTTTGCCATGTCGAACCCCGAGCAGGCCAAGGCCTGGCACGATGCGGGCGTGGCCAATGGCGGCAAGTCGATCGAAGATCCGCCGGGCATCCGCGAAGGCGGCTTCGGCACGCTCTATCTCGCCTATCTGCGCGACCCGGACGGCAACAAGCTCTGCGCGCTGCACCGCGTGGCCTGAAGGCATCCGGTGACAATCGAGACAATCAGCACGAACCGCAGCCACGGCGGGGAGCAGGGCGTTTACACCCACTCCTCCGCCGTGACCGGCACGCCGATGACCTTCTCGGTCTTCGTGCCCGACCATGCGCCGGGCTCGCGGCTGCCGGTGCTGTGGTATCTTTCCGGACTCACCTGCACCCACGCCAATGTCACCGAGAAGGGCGAGTATCGCCGGACCTGCGCCGAGCATGGCATCATCTTCGTCGCGCCGGACACCTCTCCGCGCGGAAACGAGGTGCCGGATGACGAGGCTTACGATTTCGGCAAGGGCGCGGGCTTCTATGTGGACGCCACGCAGGAACCGTGGGCAACCAGCTTCCGGATGCGCGGCTATATCGAGCGGGAATTGCCCGAGCTGATCGCCGCAAGTTTCCCGGCGGACATGGCGCGGCAGGGCATCACCGGCCATTCGATGGGCGGGCACGGGGCGCTTACCATCAGCCTGCGCAACCCCGGCCGCTTCCGTTCCACCAGCGCCTTCGCGCCCATCGTCAGCCCGCTGAACTGCCCCTGGGGCATCAAGGCGCTGACCGGCTATATCGGGCCGGATCGCGCGGCCTGGCGCGAATATGACGCCTGCGCGCTGATCGAGGACGGCGCGCGCCTGCCTGACCTGCTGGTCGACCAGGGCACGGCGGACAATTTTCTGGAAGAACAGCTCAAGACCGCGCTGCTGGCCGATGCCTGCGATCAGGCGGGCATTCCCGCGACCATCCGGATGCAGGACGGCTACGACCACTCCTATTACTTCATCTCCAGCTTCATGGTGGACCACGTCGCCTGGCACGCGGAACGGCTCAAGCGCTGAGGGGCATGGAAACGCTTGCCCTCGAAACCGCCGGCCCGGTCGCAAGGCTCAGCCTCGACCGGCCGGATCAGCGCAATGCGATGTCGGCCCTTCTCGTGGCGGAACTGGGCGAGTGCCTTCAGCAGCTTGAAGGCGATGCTCGAATACGCGCGATCGTCCTGTCCGGCTCCGGCCGGGGGTTTTGCGCCGGAAGCGACCTTTCGGAACTGGCCGCGATGGACGCCGCCGGGCGCGAGGCGTTCGAGGCCGAATCCGGCCGCCTCGCCCGGCTGATCTGGAATCTGGAAACCCCGGTGATCGCCGCCGTGACCGGCTTCGCGATAGGCGGCGGCTTCACCCTTGCCACCTCCTGCGACATCGTCGTCACCGCGCCCGATGCCAAGTGGTCGCTGCCGGAAGTGCCGATCGGCCTGTTCCCGGCCTGGGGCATCGATTCCGTCGTGCTGCGCGCCGGGCAGGCGCGGGCGCGGCGGCTGTGCTGGGGGATCGACATCCTCGACGGACAACAGGCGGTCGAGGCGGGGCTCGCGGACGAACTGGCGGACGACCCCATCGCGGCGGCGCATGAACTGGCGCAAAAGCTGGCCGCCCTGCCCCCCGAATCCGCCCCAGCGGTCAAGCGCTACTTCGCTCCGGCCGGGCCGGCGGCGGCAAGCGACGCTGCGGCCAATCGCCATTTCCTGCAATGCTGCGACACCGCCGAAGCCGCCGCCAGCTTCATCCGCTACGGCAAGAGCCGGTAGCCGCGCCGCGGATCAGAGGATGTAGCGGCTGAGGTCGCTATCGCTGGCCAGCCCGGCCAGCTTCTCGCGGACATAGGCTTCATCCACCGTCACGGTCGCGCCGCGCCGGTCCTCCGCATCGAAGCTCACTTCCTCCAGCAGCTTCTCCATCACGGTCTGCAGGCGCCGGGCGCCGATATTCTCGACCGTCTCATTCACCTGCGCGGCGATGGAGGCGATCTCGCGGATCGCGTCATCCGTGAAATCGAGCGTCACGCCCTCCGTCTCGATCAGAGCCTTGTATTGCTGGACCAGATTGGCGCGGGTATCCGAAAGGATCGCCACGAAATCATCCCGGGTGAGCGCCTGCAGCTCCACCCGGATCGGCAGGCGGCCCTGCAGTTCCGGCAGCATGTCGGACGGCTTGGCGACGTGGAACGCGCCGCTGGCGATGAACAGCACATGGTCCGTCTTCATCGGCCCGTATTTGGTGGAAACCGTGGTGCCTTCGATCAGCGGCAGCAGATCGCGCTGCACCCCTTCCCGGCTGACCGACCCGCCGCGCACGTCGGAAACCGCGATCTTGTCGATCTCGTCCAGAAAGACGATGCCATTGGTTTCCGCATTCTGCAGCGCGACCCGGGCCACGTCGTCCTGATCCATGCGCTTCTCGGATTCCTCGTCGACCAGCTTGTCCCACGCATCCGGCACCTTGAGCTTGCGCCGCTTGGTCGGCGCGCGGCCGAACGCCTTGCCCATCATGTCGGACAGGTTGATCATGCCCACCCCGCCGCCGAGGCCGGGTATCTCCATCGGCATGGACGGCGTGTCCTCGACCTCCACCTCGACCTCGACATCGTTCATCGCGTTCTGGACAATGCGCTGGCGGAAGCTCTCGCGGGTGGCTTCGGACGCGCTCTCGCCGCACAGGGCATTGAGCAGCCGTTCCATCGCCGCGTGCGAGGCCGCCTCGCGAACCGCATCGCGGCGGCGGTCCTTTTCCAGCCGGATCGCTTCTTCGGCCAGATCGCGCGCGATCTGCTCGACATCGCGGCCGACATAGCCGACCTCGGTGAACTTGGTCGCCTCCACCTTCACGAAGGGCGCTTCGGCCAGCTTCGCCAGGCGGCGGCTGATCTCGGTCTTGCCGCAGCCGGTCGGCCCGATCATCAGGATGTTCTTGGGCGTCACCTCATCGCGCAATTCGGGGGACAGGCGCTGGCGGCGCCAGCGGTTGCGCAGGGCCACCGCCACCGCGCGCTTGGCTTCGGCCTGGCCGATGATGTGCTCGTCCAGCGCGGCGACGATCGCCTTGGGAGTCAGATTGTCGTTCATGAGGCTCAAATGGTTTCGACCGTCACGCGGTCATTGGTGAACACACAGATGTCGGCGGCGACGGCCATGGCGCGGCGCGCGATGGTTTCCGCATCCTCTTCATAGTCCGAAACGGCGCGCGCGGCGGCCAGGGCGTAATTCCCGCCCGATCCGATCGCGGCGATCCCCGCTTCCGGCTCCAGCACATCGCCATTGCCGGTCAGCACCAGCATCGTCTCCGCATCGGCGACGATCATCAGCGCTTCCAGATTGCGGAGATATTTGTCGGTCCGCCAGTCCTTGGCGAGTTCCACCGCGGCGCGCATGAGCTGGCCGCTATATTGCTCCAGCTTGCGCTCCAGCCGCTCGAACAGGGTGAAGGCGTCCGCCGTGGCCCCGGCGAACCCGGCGATCACCTTGCCCTCGCCGATCCGCCGGACCTTGCGGGCATTGGGCTTCATCACCGTATTGCCCATGGAAACCTGGCCATCGCCGGCGATGACGGTCTTGCCGCCCTTCTTGACGCCGATGATGGTGGTGCCGTGCCACTCGATCAGGCCGTGGCTTGCCCTGCTGTCATTCATGCCGGCGATATGGGAGGGCCAAAGCGCTGGTTCAAGCAGGGGGGGTTCAAGCAGGCGGGGATCAAGCGGGCATCAGCTGCCGCCGGGGGCCGCGCCCGCGCCCACCGCGCCGATATTCCCGAACAGATCCTCGAAGAAGGAACGCTCCCTGCCCAGCGTCGGGGTCTTCTTCCCATCCGGGCTGAGCCTGGCGAGCCGTTCCATCCCCGAAGTTTCGGTGGAGATCACCTTGCCCGCCGAATCGAAATTGACGGTGAAGACCGAATGCTCCTTGATCTTGGGAGAACTGAAGGGCCTGCGACTCGTCGTGCTCGACACATAATACCAGCTCTGCTGGCCATACTGGCTGGCGAAGGTCGGACGGCCCAGCGTGGCTTCCACCGATTTCATGTTATCGAGGCCGGGCTGGACCGATTGCAGGAGCACATCTTCCGCGAGATAGCCGCGCTTGTCCTTGATCGCCTGGCAACCGCCCGCCAATACGGCCAGCGCGAGCAGCGCCCCGGACCCCATCAGCTTCATCGCTGTCATTCGCTGCATCTCCGCTTTGTCCCGTCATGGGCGATTGCCTTGGCAGCCATCGCCCCTATATCGGCGTGAGCCTTAAGCACCATTGCCGGTCTGTGCAATGGCGCGTGGACGCGGCAGGTTTAATTGCCGCTGAATGCAGGAGCCTCCGGTCCTTCCCTATGTCGGTATTGTCACGCCTTTTCCGTCCCCGGCCCAATCCTCGCGATGCGCTTCGCCCGCTTTGGCACCGTGTCGTGGAAATCGCGCGCGAGAAGGAATGGTATGCCCGGCACCGGGTGGCCGACACGGTCGCGGGCCGCTTCGACATGATTACCGCCGTGCTTTCCATGGTGCTGGTGCGGATGGAATCGGACCCCGATCTGGTGGCGCCTTCGGTCTATCTGACGGAGCTGTTCGTGGAGGACATGGACGGCCAGCTGCGCGAAGCGGGCGTGGGCGATGTGGTGGTGGGCAAGCATATCGGCCGCCAGATGTCCGTGCTGGGCGGGCGGCTCGGCGCCTATCGCGAGGGGCTGGAGCAAGGCGATGGCGTGCTTTCCGAAGCCGTGTCGCGCAATATCAGCCTGCTGGAACCGTCCGATTCCGCCGCCCTTGCCGCCGCATTGCGCAAACTGGCGCAGGACATCGCCGCGACCGATCCGCAAGAGCTTCTCGCGGGGAACATCGCACGGTGAGCCAGCCCGAATTCTCCCGCCCGGTCGATCGCGAGCGGATCGGCGACGGCGCCCGCCGGATCGAAGCCGACGCGCGGGAACGCGAAGCGCTGGCCCGGCGGTTCGGCCTCGTGTCGATCGCGAAGCTGGAAGCCGATCTCTCCCTCTCCGTGGAAGGGACCGTGATCGGCGCGGCCGGGCGGATGCGCGCCGACATCGTCCAGAGCTGCGCGGTATCCGGGGAAGACCTGCCGGTCCATATCGACGAGCCGGTCGCCCTGCGCTTCGTGCCCGAGGCGTCGCGTCAGCCGGACGAGGAAGTGGAGCTTTCCGAAGAGGATTGCGACGAGATCGAATATTCCGGAACCCAGTTCGACCTGGGCGAAGCCATCGCGCAAAGCCTGGTCCTGGCGATCGATCCCTTCGCCACCGGCCCGGATGCGGATCGGGTCCGCAAGGAAAAGGGCCTGCTGGACGAAGCCGCGAGCGGCCCCTTCGCCGCCCTCGCCGCCCTGAAGAAGCGCGACTGAAGGGCCAGACCCGCCTCGAGGCACGCTGCTTCCCGCCACCCGGAACGCTCGCCGCCATGCCATTGCCCACACCACAGGAAAATACGCCAGGGGGCCTGTAAGCCGGGTTCTGTATCGCGGCTCGTTTCCTTGCGGACGTAGCGCGCGATGGCGACCATTCATCTCGGCGGCATGTCGCCATGCCGCTCCAGCAACCAACCCGGGCGGCCCGGTTCGAAACCAACCTGCCCGCTTGCGCGGGCGCGCCGCCCCTATTCGGTCTTGCTCCGGGTGGGGTTTGCCATGCCGCTCCTGTTGCCAGTCGCGCGGTGCGCCCTTGCCGCACCCTTTCACCCTTGCCTGTGCCCGCAATCCGGAGATCGTGGGCCATCGGCGGTCTGCTCTCTGTGGCACTTTCCCTGGGTCCGGCCCCGAAAAGCCTCGCCCGGCGGGCGTTACCCGCCACCCTCGTTTCGTGGAGCCCGGACTTTCCTCGACCTCCGACCCGCTCATCCGAGCCTGTCGAAGGGCGCGGCCGCCCGGCCCCCTGGCGCGGCCTATCTAGCGTGGCCGCGATCCCGTTCCAAGAGCAGCTTGAACAATATCGCGCCAAGCTCCCCGTCGATCTCGCCGTCGATCCGCGCTGGACGCCACCGCCGCTGGAATGCCGCCACCGCCGCGCGGCCGTTGGAAACGTCGTATCCGAACCGTTCCAGCCCCAGCAGGAAGGCCCCGTCATTGGGAAACGGCGCGCCCAGCGCGATGCAGGGCACGGGCAAGGCGAGGCGAACGCGGGCCAGCCGTTCCCACTCGAACAATTCGCCCGGGTCCTCCTTGCGCGCCGGGGCGATGTCGGAATGGCCCACCACATTGGCGCGCGGAATATCGTGGCGCTTCACGATAGCGCCCAGCAGCGGGATCAGGGAATCCATCTGCGCCCCGGTGAAGGGGCGGTATCCCCATTCATGCCCCGGATTGACCAGCTCGATGCCGATGCTTGCGGAGTTCACGTCGGTCACGCCGCGCCAGTAGGACTTGCCCGCATGCCAGGCGCGCTTCGCCTCGTCGACCAGGCGATGGACGGTGCCGTCCTCGTCGATCATGTAATGGGCGGAAACCTCGGCCGCCGGATCGCACATCCGCTCCAGCGCCTCGGCGGCGGTGCGCATCCCGGTGTAATGCAGCACCACCATCGAAATCGGCAGGGCGCGTTCGTTCCAGTTGGGGGACGGCGTCTCGCGATGCACCAGCTCGTCCATCGCCCGGCTCCGTCAGCCCTGCGGCAGCACCGCGCCCATCACTAGCGCTTCGGGGGTGAGCGCATACTGGATGCCCCCGCCGGATTGGCTCGCCAGCAGGTGAATCATATGGGCGGCGGCGGTGCGGCTGGACAATTCCTGCGTCGGCATCGAACCATCCAGCGCCTGCCCGATCGCGGGATCGAACGCGATCTTCGGCCCGGCCGCGCGCACCACGATCTCGCATGCGCCGCCATGCAGTTCTGCCCCGATGTCGAGCGTTCCGCCGCGCACCAGCGCATCCATGCCGATCTGGGCGAGATTGAGCAGCACCTTCACCGCCGGCTTGGGCAGCGCTTCCGCCGCGAGGCCCCAGTTCACCGCGATCCGGTCGTTCCCCGCGACCAGCGCGTCGATCAGCGCGCGCGGCTCCTCGGTGGGAACGAACTCGCCGAAACCGCCGGCGGCGCCGAAGGCAAGACGGAAGAACTTGAGCTTGTCCGCCGAAATCCGGGCGCTCTGCTCCAGCAGCTCGAAGCAGCGCTGGCGCATTTCCGGGTTTTTTTCCTCCGTCAGTAGCTCAAGCCCGTTGGACAGAGCGCCGACCGGGCTCAGCAGGTCATGGCACAAGCGCGAGCACAGCAAGCTGGCAAGATCGATGGAAGATGTGGTCATATTCAGTTTACGCCCGGTTTCCTGCCAAAGTTGACAAGGTTGACACTGTCCAGGGCAAAATCCCGATGCTCCGGTTCCGCAGGGGAACGAGGTGGAACCGCCGCTGCATGATGGATGCCCATGGCGCCGCCTTAACCATCTACGAGCCTGTAGGAAAGCGGTTCGAAACGATTGGCGGCATCCCGCCAGAATCGCACCTCGCCACCCGCCACCACCGCCCAGACCCGCCCGTCATGCGCCGCCATCTCGCGATCCGTGGCGGATGGCCGGGCCGCGCCGGCGGGGTGGGAATGGTAATAGCCCACGACCTGCGCCCCGCCTTCGCGTGCGGCGCGCTGTGCATCGATCAGGACGCGCGGATCGATCTCGAAACGGCGCTCCGGCTCGGCCGCCACATTCGGGGCGGCCACGGCGCGCGCGATACGCAATCTCCCGTCCCGCTCATGGCCCATCAGCAGGCCGCACGCCTCCTCTGGAGCTACGCGAGCAGCTTCACTCAAAAGATCAGTCAGCACAGTTGGCGAAATATGGATTTCCGTTCGCCCTGAGCTTGTCGAAGGGCAGCTCTTGCTTTTCGCCAGGCGCGAAATCCCGTCCCAGTCTCCTCTGATCAAGGCTAGTTTCTTCTTGCGGGACCATCCCTTGATCTGCCTTTCGGCTTCCAGCGCTTCCATTCGGGTCGGGAATTCCTGGGACCACACTAATTCGACCGGAAGCAATCCACGCGTAAAGCCGGTCATATGTCCGCTCTGATGCTCCCCCAACCGGCGTTCGAGATCATCGGTGTGACCGGTATAAAACACTCCGCCACGGCAATGGAGCATGTAAGCCCAAAACGACATGCAAATGGGCTAATCGAAGGACTGCCCTTCGACAAGCTCAGGGCGAACGGATACATCGGTTGCCATCTCCAGATTCATCCCCATCTTCATAGCCATGGGGGACAGGGAAGTCATTCGCGGCATTCTGGCCGAAGGCGGGCAACGGCTCGACAAGGCGCTGGCCGAGGCGACCGGCCTGTCCCGCGAGCGGATCAAGGCGCTGCTGGGCGAAGGCCGCATCGCGCTGGACGGCAAGCCCGCCAGCCAAGCATCGCTCAAGCCGGCGGCAGGCACGGCCTATGCCATCGCCGTGCCGCCCGTCATTCCGGCCGAAGCGCGGGCGCAGGACATTCCCCTCGCCGTGGTTTACGAGGATGCCGACCTGATCGTGGTCGACAAGCCCGCCGGGCTGGTGGTGCATCCCGCCGCGGGCAATCCCGACGGCACATTGGTCAATGCCCTGCTGCACCACTGCGGCGGCGGGCTTTCCGGCATCGGCGGGGTCGCCCGCCCCGGCATCGTCCACCGGATCGACAAGGATACCTCCGGCCTGCTGGTCGCGGCGAAAAGCGACGCCGCGCATGAAGGGCTGGCGAGGCAATTCGCGGACCATTCGATCGAGCGCGCCTATCTGGCCATCGTGAACGGGGTTCCGGCGTCCGCCGCCGGCACGATTCGCGGCCGAATCGGCCGTTCGGCCACCAATCGCAAGAAGATGGCCCTGCTCGAGGATGGCGACAATCGTGGCAAACATGCGGTGACTCACTACAAGGTGCTGGAATCGTTCGGCCATGGCGCATCCGGCGCCGCGCTGGTCGAATGCCGGCTGGAAACCGGCCGCACCCATCAGGTGCGTGTTCATATGTCGTCAATCGGACATTCGCTATTGGGCGACCCACTCTATGGGTGTGCAAATCCGCGACTCAGGCCGGTCCTTTCCGGCCTTGGCTTCACCCGCCAGGCGCTTCACGCGGCTGTCCTCGGATTCATCCATCCTATCAGCGGGGAAACAATTCGTTTCAGCAGTGAAATGCCGTCCGATATGCGGGAACTACTGGAAAAAATCGCGCGTTTATGATACAAGTGAACCCAGTTCCATGAAACCTATGTGGCCGCGAATGCCGGATGCCCGGACGGGGTCCGCGAGTGCGGCCGACGCGAGAAGGTGAGGGATCGAAGTGACTGAGAAGACCATCAAGACTGCAAGCGTCCCGGCCCTGAGCGGCGAGCAGAGCCTCAACCGCTATCTGGCCGAGATCAAGAAGTTCCCGATGCTGACGGCGGAGCAGGAATACATGCTCGCCAAGCGGTTCCAGGAACATGAGGACCCGGAAGCGGCCAAGCAGCTGGTGACCAGCCACCTGCGGCTCGTGGCGAAGATCGCCATGGGCTATCGCGGCTATGGCCTGCCGGTGTCCGACCTGATCTCGGAAGGCAATGTCGGCCTGATGCAGGGCGTCAAGAAGTTCGAGCCGGATCGCGGCTTCCGCCTCGCGACCTATGCGATGTGGTGGATCAAGGCATCCATCCAGGAATTCATCCTGCGCAGCTGGTCGCTGGTCAAGATGGGCACCACCGCCGCCCAGAAGAAGCTGTTCTTCAACCTGCGCCGGATGAAGAAGAACCTCGACGCTTATGACGACACCGACCTGCATCCCGACGATGTCAGGAAGATCGCCGAGGATCTGGGCGTGCCGGAACATGAAGTGGTCAGCATGAACCGCCGGATGCTGATGGGCGGCGACGCCTCGCTCAATGTCTCCATGCGCAGCGACGAGGAAGGCTCCGGCCAGTGGCAGGATTGGCTGACCGACGACCGCCCCTTGCAGGACGAGACGGTCGCCGAGGCCGAGGAAGCCCAGCTCCGCCACGACATGCTGGCAGAAGCGATGGACAGCCTGAACGAGCGGGAGCGCCATATCCTGATCGAACGGCGCCTGACGGACGAGCCGCAGACCCTGGAGGAACTGAGCCAGGTCTACGACGTGAGCCGGGAGCGTATCCGTCAGATCGAGGTGCGCGCGTTCGAGAAGCTGCAGAAGGCGATGCAGCGGATCGCTTCGGAAAGGCTGCTGCCCGCCTGACCGGCGCTGTCCCGCAAGCAATATCGGGCCGGTATCCTCGGGGTGCCGGCCCTTTTCGTTGCGCCGCTTCGCGGCGGGCCGCCGGGCGATGGCGGGAATGGATTTTTCCCCCGGGCATGTGCCCGGCAAAGGAGGATTCCCTCTTGGCGTCTTCGCCGCTAAAGCAAGGGCATGGCCAGCCGCCTCGTCCGCTTTTTCATTAACGCCATCCTCGCCTTCCTGGTGCTCAGCATCGGGCTGGTGGTGCTCTATCGCTTCGTCCCGGTGCCGGTGACGGCCACCATGCTGATGGACGGGAACGGCTTCTCGAAGGACTGGACGCCGCTGTCCCGCATCGACCGCAACATGGTGTCCGCCGCCATTGCCGGAGAGGACGGCAAGTTCTGCGGCCATGACGGGTTCGACCGCGAGGCGATCGAACGGGCGATAGAGCGCAACGCACAGGGCGGCCGCATCCGGGGCGGCTCCACCATCAGCCAGCAGACCGCCAAGAACGTGTTCCTGTGGCAGGGCGGCGGCTATTTCCGCAAGGGGCTGGAAGCCTGGTTCACGATGCTGATCGAAAGCGTGTGGGGCAAGCGGCGGATCATGGAAGTCTACCTCAATGTCGCGGAAACCGGGATCGGCACCTATGGCGTGGAGGCCGGGGCGCAGCGTTATTTCAACCATTCGGCGGCGCGCCTGACCCGGAGCGAGGCCGCGCGGATCGCGGCGGTGCTGCCCCTGCCCAAGGAGCGCGAGGCCGTCAGCCCTTCCGGCTTCACCCGGCGCTACGGCAACAGCATCCAGGCCCGCATCGGCATCGTCCGGCGTGACGGGCTGGACGCCTGCGTCTATGAGTAGCGCATGGGCGCTACGCATTCCCACGATCACGTCGATGACGATCATGGCCACGGGCACGGTCAGGGCCATTCGCACGGGCACTCGCACGGCCACCACCATCATGGCCATGCCCACGCGCCCGCGAATTATGGCCGCGCCTTCGCCATCGGCGTGGCGCTCAACACCGTCTTCGTCGTGGTCGAGGCAGTCTATGGCCTGCTCTCCGGCTCGATGGCGCTGGTGGCCGACGCGGGCCACAACCTGTCCGATGTGCTGAGCCTGCTGGTCGCATGGGGCGCCAGCGTGATGACCGCGCGGCCCCCTACCGCCCGCTTCACCTATGGCTTCAAGTCCAGCTCCATCCTTGCCGCGCTCGTCAATGCGGGGCTGCTGCTGGTGGCGGTGGGCGCGATCCTGATCGAGACGCTGCGGCGCTTCTTCGAGCCCGCGCCGGTGGAAGGCATGACCATGATCGTGGTCGCCGGGATCGGCGTCGTCATCAACACGGCGACCGCGCTGCTGTTCATGGGCGGCCGCAAGCAGGACATCAACATCCGCGGCGCCTTCCTGCACATGGTGGCCGACGCGCTGATCTCGGTCGGCGTGGTCGTGGCCGGGCTGCTGATCCTGCTGACCGGCAAGGCCTGGATCGACCCGGCGACCAGCCTCATCATCGTGGGGATCATCGCCTGGGGCACCTGGGGCCTGCTGAAGGACAGCGTGAAGATGGGCCTGCTGGGGGTGCCCGACGGCATCGACCAGGACGAGGTGCGCGGCTGGCTGGCGGCACTGCCCGGCGTCGGCGCGGTGCACGATCTCCATATCTGGCCGATGAGCACCACGGAAAACGCGCTCACCGCCCATCTGGTGATGCCCGGCGGCCATCCGGGCGACGCCTTCCTGCACGAGATCGCGCATGAACTGGAGCGCCGCTTCCATATCGGCCATCCGACGATCCAGATCGAGGCGGGCGAGCAGGATTGCGTGCTGGGCAGCGAAGCGGTGGTCTGATCTCCGACTGACTCCGGCTCCGCACGGCAGCAAACCCGCGTTACCGCTATCCTCACCCCGCCTGCTTGCGGGCATGGAACGCGGGATGGCTTTCGGCCAAGAGGCCGTGCACGGGGCCGCGCGCCGGGCCGCTCAGGGCATGCGCCAGCGCCGAAGTTGACACTGTTGACACGGTTCCGGGATGCCTGTTTTCCGTGATTTTGGGGGGTTATTCGATTTCTCTGTCTCTGACTGTTTCTTCTTTTATTGCGAATATATCGCAATAAAGGTTTCCATTTTTTATGCGGGAAAGGGTCAAAGGTGAAAAATCGAATAACCTCCTCAAAAATACCATATTGTCTTGATGTTTCAATGCATTGAGTTTTTCGAAACGCAATCGAAGAACTGGTCCAATTCAAGGCTCTTTAGAACAGGACCACGCTGCGGATGGATTCACCCGCATGCATCAGGTCGAAGCCCTTGTTGATCTCTTCCAGCGTCAGGACATGGGTAATCATCGGGTCGATCTGGATCTTGCCGTTCATGTACCAGTCCACGATCTTCGGCACATCGGTGCGGCCCTTGGCCCCGCCGAACGCGGTGCCCTTCCACACCCGGCCGGTGACCAGCTGGAACGGGCGGGTGCTGATCTCCTTGCCCGCTTCGGCCACGCCGATGATGATCGATTCGCCCCAGCCGCGGTGGCAGCATTCCAGCGCGGTGCGCATCACCTCGGTGTTGCCGGTGGCGTCGAAGCTGTAGTCCGCGCCGCCGTCGGTCAGTTGCAGCACTTCGGCGATCACGTCGTCGCGGCTCTTGCCCGCGCCGTTGATGAAGTGAGTCATGCCGAACTTGCGGCCCCATTCCTCCCGGTCGGGGTTGAGATCGACGCCGACGATCACATCCGCGCCCACCATCTTCGCACCCTGGATCACATTCAGCCCGATGCCGCCCAGGCCGAAGACGACGACCTTCTCCCCGACCTGGACCTTGGCGGTGTTGACCACAGCCCCGACCCCGGTGGTCACGCCGCAGCCGACATAGCAGCTGGTCTGGAACGGCGCGTCCTCCCGGATCTTCGCCACCGCGATTTCCGGCAGCACGGTGAAGTTGGAGAAGGTCGAGCAGCCCATGTAATGATAGATCGGCTGCCCCTTGTATGAAAAGCGCGTGGTGCCGTCCGGCATCAGCCCCTTGCCCTGGGTGGCGCGGATCGCGGTGCACAGGTTGGTCTTGCCGGAAAGGCAGGACTTACACTGCCGGCATTCCGGAGTGTAGAGCGGGATGACATGGTCGCCCGGCGCCACGCTGGTCACGCCCGCGCCCACCTCGCGCACGATGCCCGCGCCTTCATGGCCGAGGATCGAGGGGAAGATTCCTTCCGAATCGAAGCCGTCCAGCGTGTAGGCGTCGGTGTGGCAGATGCCCGTCGCCATGATCTCCACCAGCACCTCGCCCGCCTTCGGCCCTTCCAGATCCAGTTCGACGATCTCGAGCGGCTTCTTCGCTTCGAATGCAACGGCGCCGCGGGTCTTCAAGGTCGAACTCCAACATTATTGCAAGTTCCATGCGATCGCACCGAGTGCGTGATCGGGAAGAGACAGGGGGCCGCAGGACCCGGCCCCCTTGCCGTGATCAGAACCGGAATGTGCCTTCGACACCGTAGGTTCGGGGCAGTGCCCGGACCAGATAGCCCGCGCCAGTGATGCCTTCATTGGGATAGCCTGCCGGGAAGTAGAGCTTGTTCGACAGGTTCTTGCCCCAGACCGAGAAGGTATAACGATCGGTCACGTAGCTGATGCGGCCGTTGAACACCCAATAGTCGCCTTCCCCCTGCGTATAAGGACCAGTGGCGAGGTTCTGAAGAACGCCGCGGCTATAGTCCTTGAACGAGTCATAATAGAAGCGTCCAGTATAGGCGGTGTCGCCATGGACCTTGAGCTTGCCGTCGCCGATATCCGCAGCGTCCCAGTCGAAGCCCAGGTTGATCGAGGTCTTGGGCGCGTAGGGAAAGGGATTGCCGCCAACACTGACGCTACCGGCGCCCGACTGAACGCAGGAGCCGTCCTGCGCGGGGAAGAGGCCGCTCAGGTTCAGCGCGGCACATGCCGCCTGATCATAGCCCTTATATTTGCTGTCGAGCAAGCCGAGCGAGGCACTCAGCGTCAGGCGATTGGTGGCGGCGAACTCAACATCGAGTTCGAGGCCCTTCATCGTCCCGTCGAGCGTGATGATGTTGGCCGTCACGCTCTGGTCGACGACCTGGCTCTGTTGATTCTTGTAGTCATAATAGAAGAAGCTGCCGTTGATTTGCAGCCGGTTGTCGAGAAAACGGGTCTTGAAGCCGACCTCGAAGGCGTTCACTTCCTCGGGCTTGACGAAATAGACCTGCGGCGAGCTGATATAAGCGAGGCCGTTGAAGGTGCCCGCGCGATAGCCGCGGCTGTAGCTGCCATAGAGCATGATCCCGTCGACAGGCTTCCAGTCGAGGATCGCACGGCCGGAGACGCGGCTGGTCTTGCCGCGCTTGTTGACGCCACCAGGATTTGGATCGGCTGTGGCCGGAATGACCACATTGCCTGCCTCGTCGTGGATCGGCGCAAGGAAATAGGGCGCGCCATAGGCCGACACCGCCAGCATGCGGGGATTGCCGGCATCGTCAAAATAGGTGGTCAGGCCATCCTTATAGTCGGTGGTATCGGTGGTGTAGCGCACGCCCGCGGTGAATTTGAGGGTGGGGGTAATCTCATAGCTGCCTTCGCCATAGACCGCCCAGCTTTCACGATTCTGCTTGAAATGCTGCTGGCCTCGAATGCCGGTCGGAATGGAACCGACCGACAGCACGGTTCCGCTGAAGCCGCCGGCCGGATTGAACCATGTGGCGGGCAGGCCAACCGCGGCGCGCACGTCGCTCAGCAAATTGAAGATGTCGATATCATTGTCGGAGGTGACGCTGTCCCAACCATAATAGGCGCCGGCAATGACCTTGAACGGACCGCTGCCATAGTCGAAGCGGAGATCCTGGTTGAACGCCTTGAAATTGGACTGGTAGCCGTTGGAACACAGGCGGAGTGGACCGCTGTCGCAATCGGTCTGGGTCTGGAGATAGCGGCCCGAGTCATAGCCAGTGATGGAGGTCAAGTTGAGCTGGTCGGCCAGTTCGGCCTTGATCGTCAGCACCACGCCCTCCGCGCGAGTGACGGCGCGTCCGACCGTGTCCTGCTCGATCTGGGTATCGGACAAACCCGCCCGGCTGTAAGTGCTGGGCAGCAGTCCGGTGCCATTGTCGCCCAGCAACTGGAATGCCGGCCCGAGAATGAAATTGGGGTTCTCGTAATCGATTACGGCAGCATTGGCTATCGACGGCCCCGCGCCGAGCGAGGCGGCCACGCCGCCGGTCGTCTTGGCGGCATAGCCTTTCACGCTGATATCGAGAGCATCGCTCGGCGCTATGCGGATGGTTCCGCGAATGCCGTAGCTTTCGTCGCCGTTGGGATCGTGGCCGGTGGCGAAGTTGATGCCGGACGCACCGCCGGCGGCGGTGGTATTGAGGCCAGCGGGCATCAGATTGCGGATATAGGGATCGGATTTGACATATGTGCCGGCGATGCGGATACCGAGCTGGCCTTCGACAGGCGTCAGTTCGATCGCGCCTTCGGCGCTCTTGCGATCGTAATTGCCATAGCCAACGGTCAGATAGCCGTTGGCGCCCTCGAGGTCGGGCTTGCGGGTGATGAAGTTGATCGCGCCGCCGGTCGTGTTGCGGCCATAAAGGGTGCCCTGAGGGCCGCGCACGACCTCGACCTGCTCCAGATCGTAGAGCTGCTGCCCCTGGCTCGCGCGGAACGTCTGGTAAACCTCGTCGACATAGACGCCGACCGGCGATGCGGCGCTGGCGCTGAGTTCGGTGCCGACACCGACGCCCCGCAACGTGAAATTGGGTTGCTGCGAACCATAGGCCGACGACACCTGGAGATTGGGCATCGAGGCGTTGAGGTCGGATGTGTCGAACACGCCCTTGGCGGTCAGCGCCGAGGAGGAAATGGCCGAAACCGCGACGGGCACGTCTTGGAGATTTTCCGATCGCTTGGTCGCGGTGACGACGATCTCTTCCAGACCGCCCGACTGGACCGGCTGCGCACCGGCCTCCTGTGCAAGCGCCGGCGCGGAAAGACATGCCGCAACCGCGACAATACTGATGGCTCCAACCTTTTTCATACGGACCTCCCTCGTCGGGCCACTACATCTGGGTGCATTTGTGTGGCCGAGTTTCACCTGAACGCCGGCCACCGAGGGAGATGGCGGGCTATTGCCCGATACCCTCAGTTCCAGTGTCAAGGTCCAAAGTGCCGGAAATCTGATACTCTTCTTAGTGCCTGTTTACCGCTTTTTGATGGTGCCAGATTGGCTAGCCAGCCCGTTCAAACCGCCTGGTTGCATTCCATCGCACGCAGCATGAAGCGCTGGATCTTTCCGCTCGGTGTTTTGGGCAGTTCATCCACGAACGCGACATGCCGGGGATAGGCATGGGCCGATAGACGGGTCTTCACATGCAGCTTGAGCGCCTCGGCGAGTTCGAGAGTGGCCTCATACCCCTTGTTCAGGACCACGAATGCCTTGACCAGTTCAGTGCGGTCGGGGTCGGGCACACCGATCACCGCAGTTTCCATGACCGCAGGATGCTCGACCAACGCGCTTTCGACATCGAAGGGACCTATCCGATAACCCGAGGAGGTGATGACATCGTCGGCGCGGCCGATAAAACTGATGCTGCCGTCGCTTTCCAGTTCGACCGTGTCGCCGGTTCTGTAATAGCCGCCTGCGATCGTCGGGGTGTCCTGTCGCCAATAACCGTCGAACCAGAGTAGCGGCGAGTTGGCGATGTCGATCGCAAGCGTGCCGGGCCGATTGGCGCCCAGTTCCCTGTCCGCCTCGTCGATCACGGCGACACGGTATCCCGGCATGGCGAGGCCTGCCGATCCCATGCGCATGGGATGGACCAGCCCGTGATGATTGTTTACCACCATGCCTGTTTCGGTCTGGCCATAATGATCGTGGATCGGGACGGCGAGTTGGCTGGCGAACCAGCGAATGACCTCCGGGTTGAGCGGTTCGCCGGCGCTGCTGACCACGCGCAGCTTGCCCTTGATCCTGGCGGCCGCCTCCGGCCCCGCCGCCATCAGCATCCGATAGGCAGTGGGGGCGCCTGCGAGATTGGTGATGCCGAGCCAGCCGATCAGGTCATAGGCCGCCTCGACCGAGAAGCCACCCTCATAGAGCGTCGTCGAATGGCCCAACAGAAGCGGCCCGGCGATGCCATAATATAGGCCATAGGCCCAACCCGGATCGGCGATGTTCCAGAACTGGTCTTCGGCCCTCAGGTCCACCGCCCAGCGCATATAGGCGCCGATCGCCACAAGGCCGCGCAGTGGCACGCCGACACCCTTGGCCGGGCCGGTGGTGCCAGAAGTGGACATCATCAGGAAGAGGTCTTCGCCCCTGCGCATGACCGGAGTGAAATCGCGGCGGTTGACTGCCAGTTCGGCATGGAAGTCCAGATCGCCTTCGGGCAGGCTCTCGCCCGGCGCGACGATGGTCGCAATCCGTGGGCAATCGGCGATGCCGTTGAGCTTGGCGCGATTGGCGCCATCGGTGACAATAAGCCTGGCCTCACTGATCCTCAGACGATGCTCGATGGCCTTGGGGCCAAAGGCCGTAAAAAGCGGTTGATAGACCGCGCCCGCCCGCCAAGCGCCCAATATAGTCGCGACAAGCTCGACCGTGCGCGGCAACAGACCGGCCACGACGTCACCGGGACCGACTCCATGCGCGACAAGCATATTCGCAACCTGTGCGGAAAGATCGCGCATCTGCGCAAAGCTGTAATCTTCCCGCCGTCCATCGGCAGACACCCAGACAAGCGCGGTGCGGCCGTTGCCCGCGTAGCGGTCGCAACACTCCACGCACGCATTCACGCCGGCATCAAAGTCGCCGGCGAACTGCGCATATTGGGTTTCCATACGGAAATTTTCGACCGCCTCCGTATAAGACAAAGGAAGCGCCGATGCTGGTTTGCCGGTCATGCCCTCAATTTTCCTCTCCGCGCTCACCGCTTGGGGCGATACGCCTGATTACAATGCACTGGCAGAGCAGCCCGCCGGGTAGTGGAGTGCGAAGCGGCGCTTGTCGGACAGCGGCCGCTCCGCAAAGTAGGACACTTACTCGGGCAGGACGTCGCGGGTGATGACCCAGAGCTTCTTCGAGAACGGCCCCTTCGACTTCCAGGTGATATGCATGCCCGAAGACAGGCCGATCACGTCGCCCGCCTTGAAGTTGTGGCTCTTCCCGCTTTCGGTCTCCACAACCTCGACCTCGCCTTCAAGCAGGAGGATGGTTTCGTCGCCCAGCACGCCGGTATAGGGTGTCGTCAGCGTGCCCTTCGCGTCCACATCGCTCCCGGCGATGCCCTTGCCCGAGCGCCATACGCCGCTCAGCATCGTGCCGGTCGAGCCGCCGGCGCGAATGAAATAGAGTTCGCCGGCGACCAGCGGACCTTCCGCCGGCTCGGTGAAATGATAGTCCTGCCATTCCCCGGGATTGTCGCTGACATGCGTGATCAGCAGGTCCTGCGGCGGATTGGCGGTCGGTTCGCTGCCGTTCCAGATGCACCAATATTTCTTGAAGGAAGGCCCCTGAATGTCCCACTGGACTTCCAGGCCCTTGGGCGAGCTGATGATCGAACCCGGGCCGACCTCATAGCGCTTGCCGGTGGAAACGACGGTGAGTACGGCTGATCCGTCGATCACGCAGGCGGTTTCGTCGCCCAGCGGCGAAGAGTAGAGGATGGTATGCGAACCGTCCGGGGCTGCCCCCGGCGCCGTGGGTCCGGTCCGCCAGAAACCCGCGGACAGCGATCCCGATACGCCTTCCCGCCGGATCACCACATATTCGCCATGGACCTGCGCGCCGAAACGCGGCTCGATCCACTCGAAGGGCAGCCATTTTTCATTTGGCTCATTCTGAACGCCGCCATGCACGGCGGGGCGTGAAAGAACGTCTGACGTCATCCCTAGATCTCCTCTGTTCCCTGTCCCGCCCTTCTCGTGGCACTGGAAGGCTATTCGGCAGGCTGCGTGGATGGTGTGATAAAACTGACCCGTTCACTAGCTCCATGACGGCTATTTTCGATGGTGCCAGATAGCCGGCCGTCGGGACCAGGTTCATGGCTTGCGCCGTGTTCCTCTTGCGGAACCCGCCATGATATTGGAACGCTCCGCATGCTCTTGCAGCTATTGCCCGGAAGCGTCGTCTCCATGCCGAACAATCAGGCTGCGGGCGGTAGTTCCTGCCCCGGAGCTTGCTCCGGCTCTGCCGGCAGTTTGGGTACGTCCTTGAAAACGGCGAAGCTGCTCTGCGTATTGGGCATCACCGGGAAGTGGAATTCGCACTGGGGGCAGGGTTCGGCCAGCGCCTTCTGCTCTTCCTTAAGCTCGAACGCCTTGTCCTCGACCAAGCCGCAGCATGGGCAGACGCGCAACAACCGGGTGTTGGTCAGCTCGAAATTGGTGATGATGTCTTCCATGATGGCGCCGCGCGCCGCCCATTCCTTCGCATATTTGTGATAGACGTTCATGTGCCAGTCCTTGAGCGATGCGCGATCGATCCAGAAGCTGACTTCGTTGAACCAGCCGGGATCCTCTGGATGCACCCACCAGGTCAGGTGCAGGAAACCCGGCATCTTCATGAGATGGTTGCGGGTATCGGCAAAGATGACCTTGAACTTTTCGTAGCCGTCGGGGCTCGAAAAACGCACGCGCTGCATGCTGAGGTAGACGGACATTTTTATTCCCCTCGATGAGTCCAGCCCTGCAAGCTGTGGCCGCAGGCTTAAGTATGGCATGGCTGTCTGGTAGGACCAGAACCGGGAAACCTTATGGTGCCAGATGGCGAGCGCCCTTTCGCTTGGCCGGCAAGGCGGTAGGATAAGCCCAGGCTCTTGAGAGACACGCTGAATGATGTCGATGAACCTCATCATCACCATTGACCGTAATGACGAGCGATCCTTGCAGGTTCAGCTCTACGAGGAGTTGCGCGACCAGATCCTGAAGGGAAGCCTGCCCGCCGGCAAACGCCTGCCTTCGACGCGCGGCATGTCCGAGCAGTTAGGCATCGCCCGCAATACCGTGGTCCTCGCCTATGAGCGGCTTGCCGCCGAGGACTATATCACCTCGCGCGCCAAGGCCGGCATATTCGTCAATGACAGATTGCCGGATGCAACCGTGCTGCTGCGCAACGGCCATGTCACGGCGCAGCCTGTCCGCAAGAGGCTTCGCCTCGGCAAGAATCCCAGCTTCACCGGCCGTTCGCCGCATCTCTGGCATGAAAAGCGTTCCCGGCCGCAATTCGATTTCTTTGTCGGGCGACCCCATCCTGACAGCTTCCCGACCAGCTTCTGGCAGCGCACGGTGGCAAAGCATCTGGCCTATGCCCATGGTGTGCAGACCGAATATGGCGATCCCACAGGTCTTCAGGCACTGCGTGAAGCCATTGCCGGGCATCTCAATGAAACCCGTGGCATCAGCCCCGGGGCCGATCAGATCATCATCACGTCAGGCATCCAGGGCGCGCTCAATCTCCTGGCGCGAATATTCCTCGCCGATACGTCCAAGGCGAGCGTCGCGGTCGAAAATCCCTGTTACCAAGGCGCCGCTTATCTCTTCGGCAGCTATGGGGCCAGCATCCGGCCAATCGATGTCGACGAGCAAGGCATCATCGTCTCGCAACTCGAAGGTTTTATGGGCAACCTCGTCTATGTGACCCCGTCACACCAGTTTCCGACCGGCTGCACGCTCAGTCTCGACCGACGCCTGCTTCTGTTGGACTGGGCCTATCAGACGGGCAGCTACATTATCGAGGACGACTATGACAGCGACTTCCGCTATGATGGGCCGCCGCTAACCGCGCTCGCCGGGCTCGATCGCAACGGCCATGTCATTTATCTCGGCACCTTCTCCAAATCCATCGGCGCGGGCCTGCGGATCGGCTATGCGGTGCTGCCGCGGCATCTTCTCGACCAAGCGAGGATCGTGAAGGCGCTGACCGATAATGGCGCGCCCTGGCTCGAACAGGCGGTGATGGCCGATTTCCTGAAGGAGGGCGCTTTCCTGCGTCATCTGCGACGTATCCGCCGCTCCTATATGGGCGCGCGCGACGCCGTCATCGAATCGGTCGAAAGATATTTTCCGGGCGGTGTGCTTCTAGGGCAGGAATGCGGGATGCATATGATGTGGACCCTTCCCCCGAACCTGCCGAGCGCCAGCGAGATGCACAGTCTGGGGAAAAACTGCGGCGTCGGCCTCTATCCTTTCTCCGGGGCGGCCGTGCATGAATATGGGAAGCCCGGGCGTTTTCGCGAACGATCGCTGGTGCTTGGCTATACCGGCCTCAGCCAGGATAATATCCGCGAAGCGTTCGCCCGAGTGGCCGATCTTCTCGCCTGCAATGCCTGATGGGGCAGCCCGACTGGCACCATCAAGAAGCGCTTCCATGGCCCTAGGTGCGCGACAGTTCTGCCTTTAGCGTCCCGCGATACCAGGAGCGCTCCTGGGCCAGTCGCTGCCTTGGCGAAAACGTCCAGGCGACCGGGGACAAGCACGTGGGAGGATGCAATGGCTGAATATAAGCTGCTGATCGATGGCAGGCTGGTCGACGGTGCAGCCGTCATGGATGTTATCAACCCGGCAACCGAGGAGGTGTTGGCATCTTGTCCCCGCGCATCCGCCGAGCAACTTGACGCGGCTGTTGCGGCTGCGAAGGCGGCCTTTCCAGCCTGGGCACGGACGCCTGTAGCGGAGCGGCGCGCAATGATTCTCAGGCTTGCCGACGGCATCGATGTGCATACCGAGGAACTGGCGGGGCTGTTGACGCAGGAGCAGGGCAAGCCGCTTGACGAGGCAAGCGCCGAGATCGCCTATAGCGCCGCTTTCATCCGGCAAATGGCCGGCCATGACCTGCCTGTCGAACTCCTTGAGGACAGTGACAACCGGCGCGTCGAGGTCCATCGGCGCCCGCTCGGCGTCGTAGGCGCGATCATCCCCTGGAATTTCCCGGTCCTGCTCATCGCCTTCAAGCTGCCCTTCGCGCTGCTGGCCGGCAATACGCTGGTGGTGAAGCCCGCGCCCACGACGCCGCTATCCACCCTGCGCCTGGGTGAATTGATGGCCGGGATATTTCCAGCAGGGGTGGTCAACATCGTCACCGACCAGAATGATCTCGGCGGCCGGCTCACGGCGCATCCCGGCATCGCGAAGATCAGCTTTACCGGCTCCACCGAGACGGGCCGCAAGGTGATGGCCAGCGCGGCCGCCTCGATCAAGCGCCTCACGCTGGAACTGGGCGGCAATGACGCCGCGATTGTGCTTCCGGACGCGGATCCGGCCAAGGTGGCGCCGGGCATCTTCGGCAGTGCATTCCTCAACGCGGGGCAGGTGTGCGTTGCAATCAAGCGAGTCTATGCCCATGCCGACATCTATGACGCGCTCTGCGCGGAACTTGCGCGTCTGGCCGAAGAGGCGGTGGTCGATGACGGCCTGAAGCAAGGCGCCCAGATCGGGCCGCTGCAGAACAAGGCGCAATATGAGAAGGTGAGAGCACTGATCGAAGAGGCGCGCGCGGATGGGACCATTATCGCCGGCGGAGAGATACCCGACCGGCCGGGCTATTTCATTCGGCCGACCATAGTGCGCGATATCGCAGATGGCACGCGACTCGTCGACGAAGAACAGTTCGGCCCTGTTCTGCCAGTGATCCGCTATGACGATCCAGAGGATGCGCTGGCGCGCGCCAACTCCTCGGACATGGGGTTGGGCGGCTCCATCTGGTCGAACGACCGCGAGACGGCGCATGATCTCGCGACGCGCATGGAAGCGGGCACGGTATGGACAAGCATCTCGATTTCGGACCGACCATGCCGTTTGGCGGCGCCAAGCAATCTGGTCTCGGCGTTGAGTTCGCCCAAGAGGGCCTGCACGAATTCACGCAGGTCCATGTGATTAATGAGGCGAAAGTCTGAAGTTCAATCTACGGCTTCCTGCAATCCCGCCAATTCATAGCCGAGCTTGCTAGTGTTCAGGCAAGCCATCTAATCATCTGCACGATCGCCACCAAGGCTTACATTGAGGATGTGACCTCCGAGCTCCTAACACGCAAAACCTGACTAAGTAGTGCTAGTGGGCCCAGGGCCATTAAATGACTTGCGAGTATGTTGCTGGGTCCCAATGGGAATCCGAGCCACCTTAGCCAATCGCATCAGCAGTCGGCTTGCCGTGCTTCGACGATGGTCGTCTTGTCGCTGTTGTTCGGCTCCATCAGAGGCATTGATAAGGCGAGGGTAACAAGTCAAAGTCCTAGCAATATCCTGATCCGTCCGCTCGGAATCTGCCGAAACTCCGCGATTTTTATGAGCCGTATCCTTATTCCCAATCGGATTGGTCCAGATGAACCGGCCCAGATTGGAACTGCCCGGAATGCCGTATTCGTCATAGGTGTTGATCTGCACGATGGCGCCCGCACTGTCGCTCCCCGCCGCGCTCGTCCACCTGCAGCCAGCGCCGGTTCGTCGTCCCCGAACCCTCGCAGCACACCATAACCTCATCAATCCCCGGCCCAGGCACATAGTGGTTCAGCACCGTACCACCCGGATTGGACACCTCCGCTATCAGGTCCGGACCGGAGTAAGCCCACTCCACCACCTGTGCCTCAATGTGGTGAAGGAGTAGCGGTGATAGCTTTGACTGAAAAGACGGACGGCGGGTGGTGCTTATTTCAGAATAACCTGCTCCACTGAAACTCCAGCACCTTCAGCGGCCTTAAGAAAGCTGACGACGCATTGCGCCACAGTTGCCTGTGCTAACTCGCCAGCATCCCGAATCCCTTGCACGGCAGAAGGGCGCATGTCTCCGTTAAGCACCGTCAGGATGGAGCAAAGGACATTTGGCACCAGATTGGCATCAGCGCAAACCTCTATCGCTTCATCAAATGCATCTCTTTCCGACCTGCTCAAACTCTTGGATGGCTTAACTTTTTGCATTGCCCAATACGACTTCCTGCAAGCCTCCCGTGCCTCTTGAACCGGGCGATAAGCGGCGTAATGATCGTTCCAATTCAACTTAGAGACGATATCAGCCCGCCTTGAGCAATCTTTCTCGGCATCGACAATTTTACTCCAAAGGGCAGATATTTCGTTCTCCCGTGTCTTTTGTTTTTTCGCCTTGGCTTGTGCAGCTTGTTCCTTTTCCTTTCGTTCCGCCTCGGCCTCCGCTTTCGCCGCTTGTTCCGGGCGCGCCCTCTCCTCTGGCGTGGGCTTTGGTGCAGCGATCCCCCCGCCCACAAGGGATACAATGAACACAGCAAACGAAATTGCCGCTATCCGCCTCCGGCTAGGGGTTTCCTGCTGACCAAAGCGAAAGGTCGATGGCTCAATGAGCCCAGCAATCCCGCCAATGATTGCAGTCAACAACCCGAGCGCGAATAATATTACCAGTAAGTCTGCATGTGCCCCTCACAAACTGAATTAAGGGGCACCGGGCGAGCCGGGTGTTCAGAACCCTGCACTGTCACAGGGCGCCGCCACCTTTAGGCGGACCCTGGACATGCGTGACGGCCACCCGGCCGAGTATATCTCGACCGGCGACAGTGTTCCGAGGTTCTGACGCCCCACCCTCGCTCTTTCCTCAAGGGCAGGGACAGCTAGCTCCATCTTGATGAGAGAAGCAAGCCTTCAGTTTGAAGGGTGTTCAGTCTGGCTGGCAGGTTATATGCTATCTGCCTGAGGCTCGCTGAGCCGACAAATATCACTATGGGACAGGAGAATGCCTAGATGGAAAATCGTGACGGAGAAATTCGGGAGAAATATCAAAGGTTGCCGCGTGGGGGTCTTTCCTATCTGGAAAGCGGTCCAGCAGACGGTCCTATCCTGATTTTCGTTCACGGGTGGCCTTCGCTTGCTTTATTGTTCCGCAAGCAATTGCCTGTTTTTGGTCAATTGGGTTTCCGCACCATCGCGATCGATCTGCCTGGTTTCGGCCGATCAGACGTACACGACACCCACGAAGCCTATTCCATGGAGAATATCAATAAGCAGCTCTTAGAATTTCAAGATGCTCTGGGCGCTGAGAAGGTAGTCTGGATTGGCCATGATTGGGGCAGTGTCGTAGTCTGGAGCCTCGGGGCTCATTACCCAGAGCGCTTCCATGGGCTTGTCAGCCTCAACGTGCCATACCGTATGGTTGAAATGGGCATCGAACATCTTATCAGTGTTATCGATCGCAAGATTTATGACGAGGAGGAGCATCCCAACGGTCCTTGGGACTACATGCTTTTCTATGAAGAAAATTTCGATCGCGCGCGCAAGATATTCGACGAAAATGTTGAGGCGTTCTTTACGTTATTCCTCAGGAAACCAGATCCCGAGGATATCTCCAAGCCGACCATCACCGCCGGAGTTCGCGCACGCGGTGGCTGGTTTGGCAATGACGCGCCGCCGCCACCATCTGAACGCGATAATGATATCGTCAGCGAGAAAGTTCTCGCCCAGTATGTCGAAGCATACACCAGAAACGGATTTTTTGGTCCTGACTCGCTTTATATGAATAGCCAGGCCAATGCAGAATATACAAAGCGCGCGGTCAATGGCGGCAGGCTCGACATGCCCGTCCTGTACTTCTCCGCAGAGTACGATGCCTGGTGCGATACCGTTCGCAACCCGCCATTGGGCAAGGAGATGCGAGAGAAAATTGCTAACCTCACCGCCGTTTCGATTCCGACGGGCCATTGGAGTGCGCCTCAGGAGCCCACAAAGGTAAACAGTGCTTTGGCGCAATGGCTGATCGCCGAAGCGAAAATCTGGCCGACATTACCTAAGCCAGATTGGAAACCGCTTTAAATATTGCTGGGTTGAGCCGGTATGCTGTGCATCAAATGCATACCGGCTCTCTGCCGGGGCAAATGCACCCGGGGAAGCAACGCCCTGACACGCTCCCTTGAAGTGTCACCGATCTTGAGTAGAGTCCGGCACCAAGAAGTCGGATGGGTTGTGCTTTAACTGCCTTAAAGTCTTCGGATCTTTCTTTTGTTCATAAATAGAAGGTTGAAATAAAATGGGATATCTAAATGGAAAGGTGGCAATCGTCACCGGGGGTGTTGGGCGTATTGGGGTAGGCATTGCACGGTGTCTTATTGCTGAAGGTGCCACCGTAGCGATTTTGGACCTTGATCAAGCGCTATCCGAGAAAACGGCGACGGAATTAGGAAACGGATCGATCGGCATAGGCGCCGATTCCTCCGAAGAAGCGCAAATGACGGCAGCAACGGCGGAGGTTGTGGAAAGACTGGGCGGTCTCGACATTATGGTCAACACCGCAGGCGGTGCCGGGACGGACCCTGAGGACATGGGAACGGGCGCTCCCTTTTCCAACGTCACGCAACGAGGTTGGGACTTCCAACTTCAGAGCAATCTGCGCACCACTTTTGCGGGCTGCAAAGCGGCCATTCCACATATTCAGGCGCGCGGCGGGGGCTCCATCATCAACTTCTCCTCGATCGCGGGTGTGCTCGCCATGCCAGGAATCCCCGCATATGCCGCCGCCAAGGCCGGGGTAATTAGCTTGACCAAGAGCTTGGCCCTCGAATTGGGGGCGAGCAAGATCCGCGTCAACGCCATTTGTCCAGGCATGGTCTGGACTGCGGGCTGGGAGCGGCTTGCGGCAATGATGGCGGAAGGAAAGCCCGAGTTTAAAGGCATGGCGCCAAGGGATATTTTTCTCGACTATGTCGTCAAAAACACACCGATGGGATGCGAACAGACGCCAGGCGATTTTGGGCAACTGATCACGTTCCTTGCCGGCCCAGGCGGCGCCAACATTACCGGCAATGTTATTAAGCTCGATGGCGGTATCACGCTTCAGTGTATGCCGATTTAATCTTTAACGAGGAGCGAACGGGCCTCATCTCTCTGCTCACGTGCATCTGCAAGACTAACTTCAGGATATGCGCCGAAGGACAGCCTCTTCTCCCTACCGTCGATACGATACTTAAGTCGCCAAAGCTTTCCACCAGCCGGGCTGATCTCGAAATAGAGCCCTTTGGAGTCGCTAAGCTTGTACGGCTTTTCCTTTGGCTTCGCCGCTTTGATCGTTCTGTCCGTGAGAGTCATTTGGGGGCATTTTCCTTTGCCGCTTTTGCCAGGCCCCGTAAATGCCCCCAAATTACACTGGCTTTCACCGGAACTCATGGACACGACTCGGAAGCAAAAATCCGCATTACACGCAGATTTCTGCCGTTCTATAGACTTTAATGGAGGTAGCGGGAATCGAACCCGCATAGCCAGCTTGGAAGGCTGGAGCTTTACCACTAAGCTATACCCGCTCGGCACAGTCCGCTTGCCACCATCTCCGTAAATTCGTCAACCGCCATTAATGGGGGCGCAGAGGCTTTCCGCCCTTGCGAGAGTGCGATTGCAGGGCCAGCGGGCTTCAGCTTTCCTTTTGCGGTCAGGCTGATACAAGATCGTGCGGCCGGGAATGGCCATCTGCAGCGAAAGTCCGCTTTTGGCCGCGAGCGGGCGCAAGGAACTCGACGGATGAGCCAGCGTTCCGACACCATGCGACAACAGGCATTTCTCACCGCCCTTTCCCTGGCCCTCGTTCTTGGCGCCTGCTCGCAAGGCGCGAAGGAGCCGGAAGGCGAAACATCCGGCGATGCGGTGGAGCAGGGCGGAACCGTGCCTTCCGGCGCCACTCAAGCGGAGCCAACGCAGGCCCAGGCTACCCCGGCTTCGGCCAGGGTTCTCGGACTGGAAGGGCTTGGCGAGTTGCGGATCGGCCAGCCCGTGCCCAAGGGTGGTTCCTGGGCGGAGCGCGGCGCGCAGACCGGCGACGAATGCCGCACGGTCAGTTCGCCGGACTATCCCGGCGTCTATGCGATCGTCGAAGGCGGCAAGGTGCAGCGCATCACGGTGGGCCAGCGTTCGGACGTGAAGCTGGTCGAAGGGACCGGCGTCGGCTCCACCGAGCAGGACGTGAAGAAGTGGTTCGCCGGCTTCCGCGAGGAACCCCACAAATACGAGGACAAGCCGGCGAAATATCTGACCGCGCCCAATGCGGCCAGCGGCGATCCGGCGTTGCGCTTCGAGATCGGCAAGGACGGCAAGGTCAGCCTGATCCACGTCGGCGCCATGCCGGTGCTGGCCTATGTGGAAGGCTGCGCCTGAGCTTTCCGATAGTCCCTGTTGCGAAAAGCCCCTGTTACGAAAACGGCCCGGAACGCATCGCTGCGCGCCGGGCCGGATAATTGCTGAGCTGAGGAAGCCAGCCGGTTAGGCCGCCTCTTCCTTCTTCTTCTCGCCGCCGAGCACGCGCACCGGCTCCTTGCGGCCTTCCACCACGTCCTTGTCGATCACGATCTCGCTCACATCCTCGAGATCGGGGAGATCGAACATGGTGTCGAGCAGGATCAATTCGACGATGGAGCGCAGGCCGCGCGCGCCCGTCTTCCGGGCGATCGCCTTCTGGGCAATGGTTTCCAGCGCCTCGTCGGTGAAGGTCAGGTCCACGTCCTCCAGCTCGAACAGCTTGCGATACTGCTTGGCCAGCGCATTCTTCGGCTCGGTCAGGATCTGGACCAGCGCCGCCACGTCGAGATCGTTGAGCGTGGCGATGACGGGCAGACGGCCGACGAATTCGGGAATCAGGCCGAATTTCAGCAGGTCTTCCGGTTCCGCCTTCTGCAGCAGCTCGCCCACCCGGCGCTTGTCCGGATCGGCGACATGCGCGCCGAAGCCGATCGAACGCTTCTGCAGCCGGTCGGCGATGATCTTTTCGAGGCCCGCGAAGGCGCCGCCGCAGATGAACAGAATATTGGTCGTGTCCACCTGCAGGAATTCCTGCTGCGGATGCTTGCGCCCGCCCTGCGGCGGAACGCTGGCCGTGGTGCCTTCCATCAGCTTGAGCAGCGCCTGCTGCACGCCTTCGCCCGACACGTCGCGGGTGATGGAGGGATTTTCCGCCTTGCGGGTGATCTTGTCGATCTCGTCGATATAGACGATGCCCTGCTGCGCCTTCTCGACATTGTAGTCGCTCGCCTGCAGCAGCTTGAGGATGATGTTCTCCACATCCTCGCCGACATAGCCCGCCTCGGTCAGGGTGGTGGCGTCGGCCATGGTGAACGGCACGTCGAAGGTGCGCGCCAAGGTCTGCGCCAGCAGGGTCTTGCCGCTGCCGGTCGGGCCGACCAGCAGGATGTTGGACTTGGCAAGCTCCACATCGCCCGCCTTGCCGGAGTGCTTGAGCCGCTTGTAGTGGTTGTGCACCGCGACGGAAAGCACGCGCTTGGCGCGATCCTGGCCGATCACGTAATCGTTGAGCGTGTCGAAGATCTCGTGCGGAGTGGGAACGCCGCCATCCTTCTTGCCCGCGATCCCGGCCTTGGTTTCCTCGCGAATGATGTCGTTGCAAAGCTCGACGCATTCGTCGCAGATGAAAACCGTCGGACCCGCGATGAGCTTGCGCACCTCATGCTGCGACTTGCCGCAGAAGCTGCAATAAAGTGTGCTCTTGGAGTCCGATCCGCTGAGTTTCGTCATATTCTGTCCTGCAAACCCCATTTTGGGGGGATTCGCCGAGTTTAACCCGACGAATCCAATTATCAACTCGTCATCAATAACACGGGCGACTTGCCCTTAGCTGAAGCAGGAAGGTTAGGAATTTCCAACCCGCGCCCCGCGTCAGGCTTCCGGCGCGCCGCCGGAGCCGCTTTCCTCACCGACCGCATCCGTATCCGGCCGCGATTCGAACACCTTGTCGACGATGCCGAATTTCAGCGCTTCGTCCGCTTCGAGGAAGGTATCGCGATCCAGCGTCTTCTCGATCTCGGTCAGCGACTGGCCGGTATATTTCACGTAGAGATCGTTCATCCGCTGGCGGATGCGCAGGATTTCCCGCGCCTGGATCTCGATGTCCGAGGCCATGCCCCGCGCGCCGCCGGACGGCTGGTGGACCATGATCCGCGCATTGGGCAGCGCGATCCGCATCCCCGGCTCGCCCGCGGCCAGCAGGAAGCTGCCCATGGATGCGGCCTGGCCGATGCACACCGTGGAAACCCGCGGCTTGATGTATTGCATGGTGTCGTGGATCGCCATGCCGGCCGTCACCACGCCGCCGGGCGAATTGATATACATGCTGATCGGCTTGGACGGGTTCTCGCTTTCGAGGAACAGAAGCTGCGCCACGATCAGCGAGGCCATGCCGTCTTCCACCTGCCCGGTCACGAACACGATGCGTTCGCGCAGCAGGCGGCTGAAGATGTCGAAGCTGCGCTCGCCCCGGCTGGTCTGCTCCACGACGACCGGCACCAGCGCGCCAGTGACCGGATCGGTTGTGAATTGCCCCTGGGTGCCGAAAGCGGAGGCGGAGCTGCCGCCAAACAGATCGATCATGGAAATCCTCTTGTGGTTGCGACCGCCTATGTCGCGCCCCGGGCCGAGATGTTCAAGGGGGTTAACCTCTTTTCGCGCCGCGCCTGCCCAGCCCCTGCCCGCGAAACGCCTATTTTCCGCCCGGAGAGGCCGCCAGCGCGGCCATGCGCAGGGCGATCTCGCGCTCTCCCATGACGACATGATCCGCGCCGTGGCGGGCCAGATGCTCGACCTCCTCGTCCGAATGCGCCCGCGCGATGATCCGCAGCGAGGGATTGATCTGCCGCGCCCGCACCGTAATTACTCCGGCCTCCAGCCCTTCCGGGATCGCGATCAGCAGCGTCGTGGCCGCGTCTATCCGCGCCTTTTCCAGCACGCCATGGGCCGCGGCGTCGTCCACGATCACGGTGAAGCCCGCTTTCTTCGCCAGTTCCGCCATATCCCCCTGATCCTCGATCACGGTCAGCGTGTCGCCCCGCTCCAGCGCCTGGCGGGCGATCAGCTGGCCGACCCGGCCGAAGCCGACCAGCACCATCCGCGCGGGGGGAAGCGGCGGCGGCGGTTCCGGCGCTGTCTCCTTCTGCCTGGGCGAGGTAGGCTCCGCGTTGCTGGAAGCCCTGCCCCCCTTCACGATCAGGGCGAACAGCAGCGGATTGACCAGGATCGAGAGAATCGCCCCGGCAAGCACGAGATCGCGCGCATCGTCGGTCAGGACGCCCAGCCCCACGCCCAGCCCCGCCAGGATGAAGGAGAACTCGCCGATCTGGGCAAGGCTGACGGAGACGGTCAGGGCGGTCTGGCGGGGATAGCCGAAGAACCGGACGATGCCGTATGCCGCCACCGACTTGCCGACGAGAATGATCGCGACCGTGCCCAGCAGCGGCAGGGGCTGCTTGAGCAGCACCCCCGGATCGAACAGCATTCCCACCGAAACGAAGAACAGCACGGCGAAGGCATCGCGCAGCGGCAGGGTTTCCTCGGCCGCGCGGCGGCTGAGCTGCGTCTCGCCCAGGATCATCCCGGCGAAGAAGGCACCCAGCGCGAAGGAGACGTCGAACACCACCGCCGCGCCGAATGCGACGCCAAGCGCGATGGACAGCACGGCAAGGCGGAACAGCTCGCGCGAGCCGGTATGGGCGGTCCAGTGCAGCAGCGAGGGAATGAGCCGCTTGCCCACCACCAGCATGACCACGAAGAAACCCGTCACCTTGAGCGCGATGGCCCCAGCCGAGCGAAACAATTCGGCCATGCCGGTGCCATCGGGATTGTTCTGGATGGCGACGACCGCCGGCAGCAGCACCAGCGTCAGCACCATCACGAGGTCTTCCACGATCAGCCAGCCAACCGCGATCCGACCGCGCTCGGTCTGCACCAGATTGCGGGACTGCAGCGCCCGCAGCAGGACCACGGTGCTCGCGACCGAGAGGGCCAGCCCGAACATGACGCTGGCCAGCAGCGGCCAGCCCATCGCCCAGCCCATCAGCGAGCCGAGCAGGGTCGCGACCAGGATCTGCGCGATCGCCCCCGGCACCGCGATGCCGCGAACCGAAAGCAGATCCTTGAGGGAGAAATGGAGGCCGACGCCGAACATCAGCAGGATGACGCCGAGTTCCGACAATTCGTTGGCCAGCCCGGCATCGGCGACAAAGCCGGGCGTGAACGGCCCGATGATGACGCCCGCGAGCAGATAGCCCGCGATGGGCGGTATCCTGAGCCTGTGAGCCAGCGCACCGGCCGCAAAAGCAAAGACCAAACCCGCTACGATCGTCCCGATGAGAGGAGTGTGATGGGGCATGGGCGTTTATTGCGGCCGGCGCGCTGAATTCATGGAATGATCTCCAACAGGGCAAGAATGAAACATGCGATTATCGCGACGACCATCGCGGCGGTGGCGATCCACCCGACGATACCGGGCCGGTCAAGCCGATGATCGCGGGCAAGCTGGCGGTAAGGGCCGTATATGCGCTCGTTCGAGGCGATCAGCGCGACATCCTGCGCGCTGGCCTCTTTCCTGAGATAGCGGAGCACTTCGGCCAGTTCGTCGGCTTCAAGGGCGGGATAGCGCCCGATCAGCCATTCGATCATCGCGCGCCGCTCGTCTCTGCCTGGGAGTTCCTGTCTGTCTGTCTTCATGGGTCTGCCTCATTCGATTGAACAAGGACCGCGCGGCAGCGCGGCCCGCGACAATCACGCGGCAGGGGGCGCCCTCGGCGCGAGAGGAGAAGAAGCGATCGAATGCCAGGGCGGGCCGATGGCATCCGGCCATGCGAAGGGACGCTGCGCGACAGGCGCTTGCGCCGCACGCCGATAAACCGGATGCGCGATCGCGGCCAGCGGAACCGGCACGAGGCCGACCACGCGCTTGATGCCTTCGAGCATCCGCCCGCCAAGCAGGGAAACATCGACAGTGGTGGAGCTGAAAGCGGAACCGCTGGTGCGCTCCAGCGGCGGGGCGGCCGGCACCATCGCATGAACGGCGATCAGCAACAGCAGCACCGCCGCCACCGCATGGCGCGCGATCCTGCCGAATTTGCGATCAATATCCATGGTGCGACGCTAACCCAGGCCGGATCATCTCCAAAGCCTTAAATCGCGCGGCGTGCCGCCATGACTGCGTGCGCCGGCGGCCGCGGCCGATTCCGGGCGGCGGGAAGATCGCGGCCCGGCATGAGGTTCACGCCGGGCCGGAAATCCCGATTACTTCTTGGCCGGAGCCTTTTTCGCCGGAGCCTTCCTGGCGGCAGGCTTTTCAGCCGCGTCGGCCTTGGCCGGAGCAGCCTTCTTGGCCGGAGCCTTGGCGGGCTTGGCGGCTTCCTGCTCGGCTTCGGCCTTCTTCGGAGCGGCCTTCCTTGCCGCGGGCTTTTGAGCGGGCTCGGCCGCTTCCTTGGCCGCAGGCGTCTTTTTGGCGGCGGGCTTTTCAGCCGGTTCCGCCTTTTCCTTGGCGGTAGCGGCCTTCTTCGGAGCGGGCTTTTCCGCATCCGCATCCGCCTTGGCTTCCGCCTTCTTCGGGGCTGCCTTTTTGGCGGGAGCCTTCTTCTTCGTTTCGGGCTTCGCTTCCGCCTCGGTCTCGCCCGCTTCGATCGCGGCTTCCAGCTCTTCGCGAGTCACTTCGCGCTCGGTCACTTCGGCCTTGTCGAACAGGAAGTCGACGACCTTGTCCTCATACAGCGGCGCGCGCAGCTGGGCCGCGGCCATCGCGTTCGACTGGACGAACTCCACGAAGCGCTGGCGGTCTTCCGGGCGATAGCGCTGGGCGGCCTGCGCCACCAGCATCTGCATTTCCTGCTGGGTCACTTCCACGCCATTGGCCTGGCCGATCTCCGACAGCAGCAGGCCGAGCCGGACGCGGCGCTCGGCGATCGAACGGTATTCGTCCTTCTCCGCCTCGATTTCCTTCAGGGCCGCCTCGGGATCTTCCTCCTTGGCCGCCTCCTGCTGGAGCTGCGCCCAGATCTGATCGAATTCGGCATCGACCATCGACGGCGGCACCGGGAAATCGTGCCCGGCGGCAAGCTGGTCGAGCAGCGCGCGCTTCATCTGGGTGCGGGTCAAGCCGGCGGTTTCCTGTTCCAGCTGGCCGCGCAGGATGTCCTTGAGCTTGTCGAGGCTGTCGAGGCCAAGCGAGGTGGCGAATTCATCGTCCACCTTGGTTTCGGTGGGAACCTTCACCGCATGGACCTTGATGTCGAAGGTCGCGGGTTTGCCCTTGAGGTTTTCCGCCGGATAATCCTCGGGGAAAGTCACGGTGATGACCTTCTCCTCACCGGCCTTGAGGCCGACGAGCTGGTCCTCGAAACCAGGGATCAGGCGGCCCGCGCCCAGTTCGATCGCCTGATTCTCGGCAGCGCCGCCGTCGAACGGCTCGCCATCCAGCTTGCCGAGGAAATCGACCACCACCTGGTCGCCTTCGGCCGCCTTCCTGGTCTTCGGAGCATCCTTGAAGCTCTTCTGATTCTGGGCGAGATTGGCCAGCGCTTCATCTACCTGGGCATCGCTGACCGGCACGGTCAGCCTTTCCAGCTTGAGCCCGTCGATGGTGGGCGCCTCGATCTCGGGCAGCACTTCCAGCTCGACGGTGAGTTCGGCATCCTTGCCTTCCTCATAGCCTTCGCCCAGCTCGATCCTGGGCTGGAGCGCGGGGCGCAGCGCCTTTTCGCGCACCAGCTCGTCCACCGATTCGCGCAGCGTGGTGTTCAGCGCCTCGGAATGCAGGGCCGGGCCGTGCATCTTCTTCACCAGATTGGCAGGCACCTTGCCCGGGCGGAAGCCCGGCATCCGCACCTGCGGCGCGATCCGCTTCACCTCGGTATCCACCCGCGCGGCGATGTCGCCCGCGGAAATGGTCAGCACATAGGCGCGCTTCAAACCTTCATTTGTCTTTTCGACGATCTGCATGACTTACCAAAGCCTTCCCAAATTCCGATACGTAGGAACCTCCGAGAGGGGACTGGTGCGGGCGAAGGGACTCGAACCCCCACATCTTGCGATACTGGAACCTAAATCCAGCGCGTCTACCAGTTCCGCCACGCCCGCGGCCCTACGAAGCCCTTACAGGCCGGATACCTGCAAAACAGGGAAGCGCCCTTATCGACCGACAAGGCAAAGGGCAAGCGGAACAGGGCGGGCCGCTTTCGCGTTCCCATGGGATAAGCCGAAAAAGGAACTTGCAGATGCCCCGACATGCCACGCCCAGGGATGGAAAGGCCGGGCCGCAAGCCCCGGCGACGCGCCCGCCCCCTGCCGCCCCGGACACCGAACCCGATGGAGACACCATAAAGCAGCCGGACGGCGACACGGTGAAGGTGCCCGGCGGCGACCGGATCGAGCAGGGCGAAAACCCCGACGAGATCAGGCAGCCCGACCCGGATTCGATCGATTCCCCGCCTTCCCCGCCCGAAATCAGGCCCGCGCCGGATTGAAGCGGGCCATTGCGCAGCGGGCGCCACGATTATAAGGGGCGCGGATGAACGACAGCACCGAACAGACCGGCGGCCCCGATTTGCCGCCCGACCGCCTGGCCATCAGCCCGTTGAGCCCGTATTTCGACGCCGACAAGCTGCAGCGCGGGATCGGGATCAAGTTCAAGGGCACGGTCCGCAACAATATCGAGGAATATTGCATTTCCGAAGGCTGGGTGAAGGTCCAGGCGGGCAAGACCGTGGACCGCAAGGGCCAGCCCCTGCTGCTCAAGCTCAATGGGCCGGTCGAAGCCTGGTTCGAGGATCTGGGCGACGACGCCCCGGTTGCAAAGGCAGGCTGAAACGGCCTGCCCTGCCCGGCATCACAGCCGCGCAGCGATGATCGCGCCGATCGGGTCCTTGCCCGATTTCGCTTTCTTTCCGGCTTCATTGGTGCGGACAAGCCGGGTTTCCGCGGCAGCGGGCTTCGACTTGTCGCCATAGATGAAGCCCCGCACCGGCCACGCCGTGGTGCCCATCCCCTGAATCGGCGCATACCAGACGCGCACCATGCTCCAGTCGTTTTCGGGCGAAACGTCCACCGCGCGGACATTGTCCTCGATCTGCCCCCGGCGGCCGTCGATCGGCGACCAGTTGGCATGGCGCAGCAGCACGGTGCGCGAATCGACCACCCGGCTGACCGCCGCGACATGGCCGAGCTGCATGTTGCGATAGGGCTGGAACGCCATCACCGCGCCGACCCGCGGCTTGCTGCCCCGCTTGTAGCGGCCTTCGGCCTGGCCCCACCAGGTCCAGGCGTCGCCATAGATCTGGATGCCCGACACCTGCCGCGCATAGGGAACGCATTGCAGATAGGGCTTGCCGTCCTGAATCCCGGAATCCGGGAACTGATCCCTGTCATCCGTCACCACCGCCGCGGCGGAAGCGGAGGTCGAAGCAACAGCCAGGGCAAGGCCGGCGGCAAGGAAAAATCGTCCCGTCATGGGATGGTAAATGGCACGGCAAAGTTATTCCGGGCCTGCAAGATTTGGTAAACAAGCCGGCAATAATTTGCCGGATGCTTGCCAAATTTTGCCGGACGGGTCAGGGCTGGCGGATCATGTCGACGCCCCACGCCCATAACAAGCTGCCGCAGGTAATCATCATCGGCCGCCCCAATGTGGGCAAGTCCACGCTGTTCAACCGGCTGGTCGGCAAGAAGCTGGCGCTGGTGGACGACCAGCCCGGCGTCACCCGCGACCGCCGCTTCGGCGAAGCGAGCCTGCTCGGGCTGGACTTCCAGATCGTGGACACGGCGGGCTGGGAAGACGAGGACCCGGAAACCCTGCCCGGCCGGATGCGGGCGCAGACCGAAGTGTCGGTCAAGGGTGCCGATGTCGCGCTGTTCGTGATCGACGCGCGCGCCGGAATCACCCCGCTGGACGAGGAAATCGGCCGCTGGCTGCGCGAGCAGGCGCTGCCGGTGATCGTCATCGCCAACAAGGCGGAAGGCCGCGCGGGCGAGCCGGGCGTGCTGGAAGCCTATGCGCTGGGCCTGGGCGATCCGGTGCCGCTTTCCGCCGAGCATGGCGAAGGGCTGGGCGACCTGTTCGAGGCCTTGCTACCCGTGATCGGAGAACACGACGAGGACGACGACCTGCCCGGCGGCGAGCTTGCGGAGGACGAGGAAGTGCCGTCCGGCCCGCTCAAGCTCGCCATCGTCGGCAGGCCCAATGCGGGCAAGTCCACCCTCATCAACCAGCTATTAGGCGAAGACCGGCTGCTGACCGGGCCGGAAGCCGGGATCACGCGCGATTCGATCGCGATCGACTGGCAATGGACCGATCCGAAAACCGGCGAGCGGCGCGACATCCGCCTGATCGACACGGCGGGCATGCGCAAGAAGGCGCGGGTCACGGAGAAGCTGGAAAAGCTCTCGGTGGCGGACGCGCGCCGGGCCATCGATTTCGCGGAAGTGGTGGTGCTGCTGCTCGATGCAACCAAGGGGCTGGAGCATCAGGACCTCAAGATCGCCTCCATGGTGCTGGAGGAAGGCCGCGCGCTGATGATCGCGATCAACAAGTGGGATGTGGCCGAAAACGCCTCGGCCTTGTTCAACGGCGTCCGGCAGGCGCTGGAGGACGGGCTGGCCCAGATTCGCGGTGTGCCGCTGTTTGCCATCTCCGCGCGCACCGGCAAGGGGCTGGACACCATGCTGGGCGCGGCCTTCGAGATCAGGGAAGCCTGGTCGCGCCGGGTGCCGACGTCCGGCCTCAATCGCTGGTTCGACGATGCGCTCGCCGCCAATCCGCCGCCCGCGCCCGGCGGCAAGCGGATCAAGCTGCGCTACATCACCCAGGTCAAGACCCGGCCGCCCAGCTTTGTGATCTTCGGATCGCGGCTGGACCTGCTGCCCGAAAGCTACCGCCGCTATCTGGTGAACGGCATCCGGCGCGACCTCGGCTTTGATGCGGTTCCGGTCCGGCTGACCCTGCGCAGCGCAAAGAACCCCTACGCGAAGGAGTGACGCCGAGGTGCGTGGATAAATGCACCCTGCGCATCCACACTCTCCGCGAAGCGACGTGCCCCGCTGCCCACAACGATCCCGCTTTCGCGGAAATGACGATGAAGGCTTAGGTCCCTCTCCCCGGGCCTTGGGTTACGCGAGCACGCCGCCCGGCGTGTCTTCCATGGCACGTATCCGGTCGCAGGCTTTGACGGTCGCCACGGTCATCACGACCATCCAGCCGAAGAACACCGCGAATATCATCCAGAAGTCGATCGCCCCCGCATAGGTGAAGGGTCCCGTCTTGAAGAACTCGATCAGCAAGGCCGGACTGATGGTGAGAGCGCACCACAGATTATAATATGCGATCCAGCGGGGCATCAGCGGGCTTGCATTGCGGTCCCGGAAAATGGCGATGGCAATCATGATCATGAAGATCGCGAAGGGCGGCCAGCTCAATATGAACACGAACCAGGCCCAATCATTCATGAACTGAACGAACCAGGCGTCGAGACCGGGCGCACGATAAGCCAAAGCGGCCCAGGTGAACGGCATCATCAGGAACAGCACGTAGCCGCCGCCAGCGTTTGCCAGCGAGGTCAGACTGAGAACCGGAAGGCCCGATTCCATCTTGCGCATGACCATAATGATCGAACACGCCCACGTCAGATAGAACGTGAATCCAAGGCATTCGATCGCGGTGCCGAAAAGGATGCGCGTCGAGCGCTCGACAAAAACCGCTTTCAGGGCGTCCGGAGTCAGATTCGGCGATGGCGGTGGCAGAAACCCCATCAGCCCGTAACTGGAGCCAAGGCTGATGACCAGCAACACGCCCGACCACGCCATCAGCTTGATCAGCCCGGTATCGGTTTTGTCTCCCATCACCGTTTGGTAACGTGTCGGCCCGGCACTGACAATTGGCAATTCCGGCCATTGAAGGACACTTCCCGACAGCGCCCAGCCAGCCCTCAATCCATGCCGTAGACGTCGTCCAGCACCTCCACGCCCTTCTTCGACGGGGCGACTGTCAGATAGGTGAGATAGACCGGCACCGGCACCGTCAGCGCAATGGCCTGCTCGGGCTGCTTGGATTTGGTGGCGACCGGCTTGCCCATCAGCCACTTACCCAGCTCCGCGGCCCTTTCCAGCCGGATGCAGCCATTGCTGAGGTGCCGGTCTGCCCTGGCGAACAGATCCCTGTTCGGCGTATCATGCAGATAGATGCCCTCGTCATTGGGGAAGACGAATTTCACCTTGCCCATCGAGTTCTTCGGGCCGGGCAGCTCGCGCACCCGCACCAGTTGCTTCCCGGCGGCGATCGCGTGCCAGTCCACCGTGGCGGGATCGACCTTCTTCGCCGATGCGCTCCAGTCCGACAGCACTTCCATGTTCAGCGATTTGAAGGTCCGCCCGGCCAGCACCTTGGGCGCGATATTGTCGCGCACGAGGTAATCCGGAATGTTCCAGTAGGGATTGAGGATCGCGTAATTCAGCGCCCCCGCCATCATCGGGGTCCGCGTTTCGTTCGTGCCGACCACCACCTTCATCGAGCCTTGCTCCTTGCCGGCCTGGTAATACCAGAGCCGGGCGGAGGCCGCGTCGACCACGATATGACGCACCGCAGGCGAGGGAAGCAGCCGCGCCCGTTCCAGATTGAGCCGGATCCTGCGCTGCAGCTCGGCGCTGTCGCCCCGGTCCGCGCTTTGCCTGAGCAGCTTGCGGATGGTGACGTAATGGGTGCTCATCCAGCCCATCGAAGCCATGTAGTCGCCAAGGGATTTCGGCAGGGCGGCGGCGCGCAGCACCGTTTCCACGCCCAGCTTGCCGGGCTTCAGCCCGCGCTCGGCATATTCCATGCGCACCTTGCCGGGCTTGCGCATGTCGCGCACATATCTGGCGAAGGCATCGGACAGGTCGATTTCCGCGCGGGCCAGCGCCTCGGCTCCGCCGCCCCGAGCTGCCGCCAGCCGTTCGCGCAATTTCTCGACCGGATAGCGCGAAGGCTTGAGGCCATCGAGCCTTGCGCTTTCCAGATAGGAGAGCAGCGTCTGCGCTTCCGGGCCGACCTTCCCCCGGCTGATCCACAGCGGGCGATAGTCCCGCCCCGCGTAGAACTTGCGCAGCGCGCCGGAGGTCCGTTCCCGCAGTTGGGCGGCTATCGCGGCGTCGGGCGCGGAAGCGGGATTGGCGGTTCCGGCCGGGGCATCCGCCGCCAGTGCCGGTCCGGCCCATCCCAGGGAAGCGAGAGCGAAGAGGCCGCCATAGACCAGGCTATGAGCGGCCCCTTTCTTGCCAGGCAATGCTATCAGCCTCGCTCTCCCGTGCCGCTCGGGGCAGGCGGCGGAGGCGGTGGGGGAGGCGTGTAATAGGGGTGATAGACGCCGTCGGACGTGTAGTAACCGTCGACGATCCCGTCTCCATCACGGTCGGCGGCGGTCGAGCCGGGGACGGAACCCGGCGGCGGTGGCGCTGCCGCCACCTCTTCCTTCGCAGCGCAGCCTGCCAATGCCAGGCCGCCCGCGGCGGTCAGGAATAGTGTCTTGATCTGCATATGATTACCTCCAGCCGCGCCGCGCATGATAGCGGAAGGCCGGGGATCGCCCGGCTGCGACGACGCTGGAACGGTTAACGCGCCAGGCGATGTTCGGGGCACGGCCCGCCGCCGGCATGGGCCGAACGGTGCCGCAGGCGAGCCAGGCCGCGTCCCCCAAGCCAGGCGGGCGCGGAAAGGGAGAGTCAATCCTCTCCCGAAGCCTCGCTCTGCAACTGGACGTAGTTCTGCAAGCCCATCCGCTCGATCATCTCGAACTGGGTTTCGAGGAAATCGACATGCTCCTCCTCGCTTTCCAGAATCCGCTCGAAAATTTCCCGGCTGATGTAATCGCGCACTTGCTCGCAATACTGGATCGCATCGCGCAGCAGCGGAATCGCTTCCATCTCCAGAGCGAGATCGGCCTTGAGGATCTCCTCCACCGTTTCCCCGACTTTCAGGCGATTGATCGCCTGGAAATTGGGCAACCCATCAAGGAACAGCACACGCTCGGCCAGCGTGTCCGCATGTTTCATCTCGTCGATGGACTCGTGCCGCTCATACTCGGCGAGCTTGCGCACGCCCCAATGGTGCAAGGTCCTGTAATGTAACCAATACTGGTTGATCGCGGTCAACTCATTGGTCAGCGCCTTGTTCAGGTAGTCGATAACCTGCGGGTCGCCCTTCATCTCTTCTGTCTCCGGCATTGCATGGGCGGATTATGCCCGCAGAGACAGGAATAGGCAAGGCTGCCTGGCAAAAAATCGTTGAATTTCCGCGTGTTGCGAACGTCTATCAGTCGCGGTCAGAATATTGAAATCGCTTCGCGATTAAGCGGCCACGCACTCCCGCTCCTCGTTGAGGATTTCCTCCGCCTCGCACAGGCATTGCCCGCATTGCGGCTGCTTGCCCAGTGCGTTCAGGACAGTCTCCGCGCAGCCGGAGACACGGCGGGCGCAATTGCGGAATTCTGTCTCACGAACGGCATTGCAAATGCAGATATACACGCGTCTTCTCCCGGATTCGCCTCCCAATCTAATGCGAATAGATTGCAGTAGCAAGACCTATCGGCGCAGGGGAAACCACCGCCCATAGGTCAGGCAACGCCACAGCCATTCCAGCGGGCCATAGCGAAACCGGCCGAGCCAGGGTTTCGACCAGGCCAGCATGAGTATCCACCCGCCGAGCACCGGCTGGAGCATGTCGATCCGGTCCAGCGTGCCGAATCGGCCGAGGCCCCAGCCCTGGAACAGGAAGGCCATCAGCAGCGACATCCCGAGGTAATTGCTGAACGCCATGCGGCCGGCGGCCGCCAGCCTGCCCTCCAGCCATCCCCCGGCAAGGCGCGGGGCAAGCCAGACGAGACAGGCCGCAAGCCCCAGGATCATCGGAAGCCGCGTCAATTGCGCCGGGCCGAGAAAGGCGAAACCGCTGCGGTAGAAGGGATGCCCCGCCCCCGCGACCCACAGCGCAAGCGGCAGGGTGAGGACTATCCCGGCGGCGATTCCCCCCAGCCCCCAACCCAGCAAGCGGCGCCCTGGCGGGATGCGCTGGAAGAAGCCCGCCCGCATCAGGCCCATGCCGATCAGCATCAGCGGCAGCGTCTCGAGCAGGGCGAGGCTCGCGCCATCCACCGCCTCCCAGCCATGCTCCCGCACATTATAGGCGACGATGCCGGCAAAGCCGCCTCGCATCACTTCGCTTTCCCGGCGCGCCTCCTCGACCTGCGCATCGACCGCGGACCAATAGGCCCGGTCCTCCTCGGTCAGCACGCACTGGACATTGCCGGGGCACTTGGCGAGCGCCGCATCCTCGATGGCCAATTGCGGCATATACATGAGGCTGATCCACAACCCGCCCAGCACGTAGAGCGCAAGCCCGAGCGTCAGTTGCCGCAATGCGTCGAGCCGCACCGCGACCAGGGCGAACAGGCCGCAAAAGGCATAGGTGAACAGGATGTCGCCGCGAAACAGCAGGAAATAATGCGCCAATCCGAACAAGGCGAGCCAGAACAGCCGCCGCAATTGCAGCCGCGCGCCCTGCCTGTCCACGAACAGCACCATTCCGGCCCCGAACAGCAGGCTGAACAGGCCCCGCATCTTGCCGTCGACAAGCAGATATTGCGCGAGCCAGACGGCCTCGTCCGCCCGGCTCATCGGCGGCTGCATGGCGACTGGCCAGTAATAGGCCTGCATCGGCTGGCTGAAAGCGACGATGTTCGCGAACAATATGCCGAGCACCGCCACGCCGCGAATGAAATCCAGCGTAACGATGCGACCCGCTTGCCGCGGGGCCGGGTTCGGTTCGGTCACTTCAGGGCCGGGCCGCTCGCCGTTCAGCGAGTCACAAGGCAGCTATGCCCGGCACGCTTGAGAGAAGCGCAGGCGGCATTGGCGTCGGCCTGGCTGGTAAACCCTCCGGCGGCGAGCAGGGTCAGGCGCCCGGACGTGGTTACGGCCCTGGTCTTGCCGGACAGTTCGGGACGGCCCGAAACCTGCTTCCACATCTTGTCCGCATTGCCGGGTACGGAGAAAGCGCCAAGCTGGAGCCGCCACGGGCCGGACGCCGGCTTGGCCGCTGCCGCCGTGGAAACGGGGGATGCCGAAGGCGACGGAACGGCAGGCTTCGCCGCAATGGGTGGCTTGGGCGCGGCGGGTTCCTTGGCTGCAACGTCTGGTTTCGGGGCCGGTTTCGCGGGTGCAGGAGTTGGGGTTGGGACCGGCGGCTGCGGCGCGGCTGCGGGCTTTGCAGGCTCGGTCGCCGGCCGCGCGTAATCCGCTCCGGCCGTGGCCGGACTTTCCGCGCCGGTGGCGTTGACCGCCTCCGCCACCGCGATCCTGGCCCTGGCTACGCCGTCGGGCTCGGAAGCGGTGGACGGCGCGGGAGACATGGTTTCCACCGGGCGCGGCACTCTGGATGTTGCGGCGGGGGGCGTTGCCGCAGGGGGCGTTACGGCGGGTGCCGCCGCCGCCACAGCGGGGCCGCCGAGATCGGCCGCGGCAAGCTGGCTGGCGCGCGCGGCTTCGGCATCCTTCTTCAAGGTCGCGGCCAGCCCGGCTCCTTCCTGCCGCTGCGCAAGCGGGATGAACTCGTCCATCTGCGCCATCGCAGGCACGGCCTGGGGCAGCCCGGCGGAATGGGCGAGCGTCATCAGCGCATAGGCCCGGACCCAGTCCTGCTCGAAGAAATCCCCGTTGAAATAGGCGATGCCGAGCAGATATTGCGCACGCGGATCGCCCCGCCCGGCCGCCGCCTGCACATAAGGCAGCGCCTCTTCCCTGCGGCCCGCCTGGAACAGCATCAGACCGTAGTGATCGCCCGCTTCGATATGGCCGCTTTTGGCCGCCGCCGCGTAAAGCTCGCGCGCCTTGGCTTCGTCCTGCGCCACGCCGCGACCGAGACGATAGGCCTGGGCGAGATTGAACTGCGCGTCGGGATCGCCCTTGGCGGCCGGCTCCCGCCACTCCTTCACGGCCGTGGCGTAATCCCCCGCGCTCCACGCATCGACGCCCGCTTTCACATCCGCATGGACCGGCCCGGCCAGTGCCAACGCAGAAACCGCCGCCAGCAGCGATAATCCGTGACCGAACCTCATGTCCTTGCCTCCGTTCATGGCCTTTCGGTGGGATGCCATAGTGAACGGGCCGTTAGCAAAACGTTTCTGCATGGCTCTCCCCCAGCCAGATCCGCGGAACCCCGGCGTTTGCGGAAGCGTCGTTAACTCAAAATTAGGGGCGATCTGCGATCCCGTGGCTGGATTGGCGGACCTTTGTCCGGCGAAATGTTTGATTCAGGGGGAACCAGCCTTGCGCGTTTTGGCTTTGGCTTCGCAAAAAGGGGGATCGGGCAAGACCACCCTCTCCGGCCATCTGGCCGTTCAGGCTCAACGGGCCGGGGCGGGCCCGGTCGTATTGATCGACATCGACCCGCAAGGCTCGCTTGCGGACTGGTGGAACGAGCGCGAGGCGGAATATCCCGCTTTCGCGCAGACCACCGTCGCGCGCCTCGCCGGCGACCTGGCCACCCTGCGGCAGCAGGGCTTCCGCCTGGCGGTGATCGACACCCCACCGGCGATCACCATGGCGATCCAGTCGGTGATCTCGGTCGCGGAACTGATCGTGGTGCCGACCCGCCCCTCGCCGCACGACCTGCGCGCGGTGGGCGCCACCGTCGATTTGTGCGAACGCGCGGGCAAGCCCCTGATCTTCGTCGTCAATGGAGCGACGCCCAAGGCCAAGATCACATCGGAAGCCGCCGTCGCCCTTTCCCAGCACGGCACCGTCGCTCCGGTCACGCTGCACCATCGCACCGACTATGCCGCCTCGATGATCGACGGGCGCACGGTGATGGAAGTGGACCCGAACGGCCGCTCGTCAAAGGAAATCGAAGCGCTCTGGAACTATATGTCGGACCGCCTCGAACGCAATTTCCGCCGGACCATCTTCGCCGCGCCGGGCGCCATGCAGATGATGCCCGGAGCCCATCGCCCTGCTGCGGGTTTCGGCCGCCGCATCGCCCAGTCCTGAGCAGGGGGTTGCGAACCATGAGCGAACCGAAGCCACTTGCCTCGCTGAGCGGAAGCCTCCTCGCCCGGAAGGGTGCGGCGCGCCCCGCCATGCGGCCCCAGATGCAACATTTCCCGCGGATCGAAACGCAGGCCGCGATCGCCCTCGAAGACCTCGGCTGGAACGACATGGGCGAATCGGACGAACCGCGCCATGCCGCGGATATCCTGCCTTTGACCCCGGCGCCGAAATCGCCGGAAGTAAGCGCCGAAACCGCGGCGGGAGATCGGGAAGCAGCGGCCCAGCTGGCCGAGAACGCCCGGCAGATCGCTGAGGAAGCCGGGTCGGTCGAGGCGCCCGGCAAGCCTCAGGTCATCCTGCAGCGCGAGGAAATCTCCGCCCGGATCGAAGGGATGGAACAGGCGCCGGCCATCGAACCTGCGAGCAAGGTGCTCAACGGATCGCATGTTCCGGCGAAGAAGCCGGGCCGTTCGCGCCGTTCGGCGCTGGCGGAAGGCCGCCGGGCGGCCTTCACACTGCGGCTGGATGGCGAGCGGCATCTGAAGCTCCGCCTGGCCAGCACCATCCGCAACCTCAGCGCCCAGCAACTCGTCACGGAAGCGCTCGACGCGCTGCTCGACGAGATGCCGGAACTCGAAGCGCTGGCCGCTCAGGTCAAACGGCGCTGAGCCGCAGGGGAATTACAGGGGGCACTTGTCATGAACCGTGATCCGAACCGCACCAGGCTTCTCGGCCTTGCCGTTACCACCGCCTTGGCCACCGCCGCACTGGCGGGCTGCACCACGCCCGGCGGCGTCCGGGCGGATGCATCCGCGACCAAGGCGGAACGGGCGCTTGCCAAGAGCAAGACCGGCAAGGCGGTCGCCACGGCGGAACGTTCGGTGATGGCCGATCCGCATAACGCTGCCCACCGCGCCGCGCTGGGCAGCGCCTATCTCAACGACGGCCGGTTCCAGTCCGCGGCCGCGTCGTTCAACGATGCGATCGCGCTGGGCGATACCGGGCCGCGCACCGCGCTGAGCCTGGCTCTCGCCAATATCGGATCGGGCAATTTCAGGGATGCGCTGGCCGTGCTCGACGAAACGCGCGACGAGATCGCCCCCGGCGACCTTGGCCTCGCCTATGCGCTGGCCGGGCAGCCGGAACGCGGCATCCATATCCTCGAAAGCGCTCTGCGCGGGGGTGAGAATACATCGAAGATTCGTCAGAATCTCGCCTATTCCTATGCGCTGGCGGGGCGCTGGCGCGAAGCGCGCGTGATGGCGTCGCAGGATGTTCCCGCCGACCAGATCAACGATCGCATCGGCGAATGGGCCGAAACCGCAAGCCCGCTGGCCTTCCAGCAGCGCATCGCGACCTTGCTCGACGTGCCGGCGGGGCGGGCCGATCCTGGCCAGCCCGCCGCATTGGCGCTCGGCAACACGCCGACGGTGGAACAGCTTGCCGCCGAAGCCGCGAGCAGCCGCCCGGCCACACCGGCCCGGACCGAGGCAAGCGGCGAATTGCCGCCGCTAACCGCCACCACGACCGCGCCGGAGCCGGTCGAGCTTGCCCGCTATGAAGCGCCGGTCCGGAGCCAGCCGCAGAATTTCGAGGCCGCCGTGGCGACGGACGCGATTGCCGCTCCCGCTGGCGCGACCCCGGCCGCGGTGATCGCGGACAGCGTGCGCTTCGTATCCTCGCCAGCCGTGCAGGCGATTCCGGAGCGTGTCGGCATCAAGCCGCGCCAGAAGGCGGTCGTGGCCCCTAAGCCGGGCACCGGCAAGCATCTCGTGCAGTTGGGTTCCTTCACTTCGGAAGATGGCGCCCGCCGCGCAGTCGGCGTATTCGGCAAGCGCTATTCCGGCCTTGGGAACCATCCGATGAAGATCACGCGCGCGGTGGTCAATGGCAGGAACTACTGGCGGGTATCCGCCACCGGCTTCGCCCAGACGGAAGCCCGCAGCCTTTGCAACACTGTGAAACAGCGCGGCGGGGGATGCATTTCCTACCACATGGGCAGCCCGCTGCCCGGCGCACTCAACTGATATTCATTGAGAGTGGGGGCGGCCGTGGAAACCGCCGCCCCTTTCCTTTTCTGGTCCATTGGCGCTACTGGCCGACCCGCACCCCGCCCTTGTAGAGCGTGACGACGCGCCCCTGCGCGGGCTGGCGGTCGAACGGCGTGTTTCCGGCGCTGGCCGCCATCCTGTCGGAACTGATGATCCACGGCCGGTCCGGATCGACGATCGCGATATCCGCCTGCGCGCCCCGGGCCAGCTCGCCCGCATCGACCCCGAGCAGCGCGGCCGGGGTCCGCGCCGCGAGGCGGAACACGTCGGCCAGCTGGATAACGCCGTCGCGCACCAGCGAGAGCAGCATCGCCAGCAGGGTTTCCGCCCCGGCCATGCCCGGTTCCGCATCGGCGAACGGCAGCCGCTTGTCCTCCGGGCCGCGCGGATCATGGCCTGAAGCCACGACATCGATCGTCCCATCCGCGATGGCTTCCAGAACCGCCTTGCGATCCGCTTCTTCCCGCAAGGGCGGTGAAAGCCGCGCGAAGGTCCGGAAATTCGCGATGGCGAGATCGGACAGCATGAAATGGGCGGGCGTCACCCCTGCGGTGACCGCGACCCCGCGTTTTTTCGCGGCGCGCACCAGATCAAGCGCGGAGCGTGTGGTCACTTGCCGGAAATGCAGGCGCGCACCTGCCATTTCGGCCAGCGCGATGTCGCGCGCGACCGCCAGCGCTTCCGCCTCGGCCGGCGCGGCGGCAAGGCCGAGCCGGGTCGCCATATAGCCTGCTGTGGCCACTGCACCGCCCACCAGCGAGGCATCCTCGGCATGGGTGACAACCACCATGTCCAGCATCGCCGCATAGCGCAGCAGGCGGAGCATCACGCCGCTATCTTCGATCCAGCGCCGCCCGGTCGCGATGCCCCGGGCGCCGGCATCGCGCATCAGCGCGAGTTCCGCCAATTCCTTGCCCTGCAGCCCCCGCGTCGCCGCGGCCAGGGGGTGAACCCACAGATCCGGCTTGCCGCTGTAGGCCAGGAAACGGACGCGCGCCGGATGGTCCAGCGGCGGCGACTGGTCAGGCATCAGCGCCGCGCGGGTAATGCCGCCGAAATGGAAGGCGGGCTTGTCCACCGCGAAAACCCCCAGATCGACCAGCCCGGGCGTGACCAGCTTGCCGCCGGCATCGACCAGTTCGTCACCCGGTTCCGCCGTGCAATCGCCGACTGCGGCAATCCGCCCGTCGACCAGGCGGACCGATCCTTCGCGCACGCCGTCCGGGCATACCAGACGGCCGCCGGTGATGATGATGGGCCGCTGCTGCTTCATGCCAGCTGCCCTTGGTCGGGTGCCCAGCCGGGGACGCCCCGCGCCCTTCGGGTGAGCACTTCGAGGCAGGCCATGCGGATCGCGACGCCCATCTCGACCTGCCGCGTGATAAGGCTGCGCCCCGGCAGGTCCGCCACGTCGCTGTCGATCTCCACACCGCGATTCATCGGCCCCGGATGCATGACCAGCGCATCCGGCCCGGCGCGGGCGAGCCGCTCCGCCGTCAGCCCGTAGAGATAGCGGTATTCGCGCGGGGACGGGATGAACTGGCCGTCCATCCGCTCATTCTGCAAGCGCAGCATCATCACGGCCTCGGCCCCGTCCAGCGCGGCATCGAAATCGGTATAGGGCCTCGCCCCCATCTCCTCCACCGCGGCCGGCATCAGGGCGGGCGGAGCGCATACGCGCACCTGCGCCCCCAGCGCGGTCAAACACAATATGTTGGAGCGCGCGACCCGGCTGTGCAGGATGTCGCCGCAGATCGTCACCACCAGGCCATTGAACTCCTCCCGGCCGCGCTCGCGCAGCGCATGGCGCAAGGTCAGCGCATCCAGCAGGGCCTGGGTGGGATGTTCGTGGCTGCCGTCGCCCGCATTGATTACCGGGCAATCGACCTGATCCGCGATCAGCGCGACCGCACCCGAGCTGGCATGGCGTATGACGATCGCATCCGCGCGCATGGCATTGAGCGTGACCGCCGTGTCGATCAGGGTTTCCCCCTTCTTCACGCTCGAGGTTGCGGCATGCATGTTCACCACATCGGCACCCAGCCGCTTGCCCGCGATCTCGAAGCTGAGCAGCGTGCGGGTGGAGTTTTCGAAGAAGGCGTTGATGATGGTCAGCCCGCCCAGCATCCCGGCATGTTTGGCGGATTGGCGATTGAACTCCACCCATTGCTCCGCTTCATCCAGCAGGAACAGGATTTCATGGGTCTGGAGTTCGCCGATGCCCAATAGCCCGCGATGCGGGAAGGCCAGCCCGCCTGCAGGATAGCGGCCCGGGTCGGATGGTCGTTCGGATGTCATTAAAGCCAAGCCCTTAGTGGAGCGCGCAGCGGCACTCAAGCGCTTTTGCCGAGGCGCAGCTTTCCGGTGGCGTATCCCCACACCCCGCCCTAGAAAGGCGGCCATGACGACTATCGCGCAAGGAACCCTCCGGTCATGAGTTTCGCGGGCAAGGTGTGGCGGCTGCTGGTGGGGATCAAGGACGGCCTTTCCCTGCTTTTCCTGCTCCTCTTCTTCGCGCTGCTCTATGGCGCGCTGACCATGCGGCCCAGTCCCGGAATGGTGCGGGAGGGCGCCCTGCTGCTCGACCTCGACGGCTCGGTCGTCGAGGAAGCGGCGGACATTGATCCTTTGCAGCTTCTGCTGTCCGACACCTTTCCCCCCGGGGAATATCCCGCGCGCGACCTGGTGCGCGCGATAGATGCCGCCGCGCAGGACAAGCGGATCAAGGTGATCGTGCTCGATCTCTCCCGCTTCCTGGGCGGCGGGCAGGTCCATCTGGCGGAGATCGGCGCAGCGCTGGACCGGGCGCGGGCCGCGAAGAAGCCGGTGCTGGCCTTCGCCAATGCCTATGTCGACGATGGCATGATGCTGGCCGCCCATGCCAGCGAGGTATGGGTCGATCCGATGGGCGGCGCGGTCATCACCGGACCGGGCGGGCAACGCCCCTATTTCGGGGGGCTGCTACAGATGCTGCAGGTAAAGGCGCATGTCTTCCGGGTCGGCACCTACAAATCGGCGGTCGAGCCGTTTCTGCGCAACGACATGTCGCCCGAAGCGCGGGAAAACGCGGCCTCGCTCTATCAGGCGATGTGGCAGGAATGGCAGGCGGATGTGAAGAAGGCCCGTCCCAAGGCCGATCTGGCAAAGGTCACGCGCGATCCGGTGCAATGGCTGACGGCCAGCCGGGGAGACGCGGCCAGGGCCGCCCTCGCCGCGGGTCTGGTCGACCGGCTGGGGGACAAGGCGGCCTTCGGCAACCGGGTCGCCCGGCTCGCCGGCGCGGACAGCTGGGACAACAGCCCCGGCGCCTATGCGCATACCTCGCTGGACGCCTGGCTGGCGGCGGTAAAGCCGCCCAAGCCCGGCAAGGCCATCGGAGTGATAACGGTGGCGGGCGAGATCGTGGATGGCGACGCCGGCCCCGGCACCGCCGGCGGAGACCGGATCGCCGAATTGCTGGACGAGGCCTTGACGGACGATCTGGCCGCGCTGGTCGTGCGGGTGGATTCGCCCGGTGGATCGGTCATGGCCTCCGAGGAAATCCGCCGCGCGATTCTCCGCCACAAGGCGCGCAGGATACCTATCGTCGTCTCGATGGCCAATGTCGCGGCCAGCGGGGGATACTGGGTGTCCACCCCGGCGGACCGGATCTTCGCGGAACCCGGGACCATCACCGGCTCGATCGGCATATTCGCGGTGGTGCCTACCTTCGAAGATACGCTGGCCAAGTGGGGGATCACCAGCGACGGCGTCCGCACCACGCCGCTGTCCGGCCAGCCCGACCTGCTGGGCGGCCTCAATCCCGAAACCCAGGCGATGGCGCAGGCCGCGATCGAGAACGGCTATGCCCGCTTCCTCACCATTGTCGCGAAATCGCGCGGCAAGACACCGGCTCAGGTCAACGAGATCGCGCAAGGGCGCGTCTGGGATGGCGGGACCGCGCGGCAGATCGGCCTGGTCGACCAATATGGCGGCCTCGATGACGCGCTGGCCTGGGCGGCCGGGAAGGCGGGGCTGAAGGATGGCGGATGGCATGCGAAATATCTCGGCAGCAAGACCGATCCCTATCGCTCCCTGCTGCAGGAAATGCTCCGCAAGGACAGCGAACAAGCCGCCCCGGCCCATGATTTCATTGCGCTGCTGACCGCGCGCCAGGCCGGATTCGGACAGGCCCTTGCGAAGAACGCGCGCCTGCTGCTCAGCGCCCAGGGCGCACAGGCCTATTGCCTCGAATGCCCGCAACGCCAAGCATCGGCCCCGGCGGGCGGGCAGGCGGATTTCGGCCCGCTTTTCACCCTCGCGAGGTGGATAGGGGCACCCAACGCGCATTGAAGGGCACCCAGCGCACACCGGGCTTGTCTTTCGCGCAGACGCGTGGCAAAGGCGCGCCCCTGCCGGCAGCGATGCGGGCGGGCGCGTAGCTCAGTGGTAGAGCACACCCTTCACACGGGTGGGGTCGCAAGTTCAATCCTTGCCGCGCCCACCATAAAATCAGATACTTAGCTGGTTTTATGGCCCTCCAATTTTCTTCGGGGGGTAGAGCCGGGTAGATCGAGCTATACACAGCCCGCCCCACTATCGCTATTGCGGGAAAGAGCCGGGGGCGCATAATTGGGCAATGTCCAGCCCGGTTCCGAAGTATGTTCCGCCCTCGATCACAGAGACGGCCTTTAATTGTCCGCACTGCGGTGCATTAGCGAAACAGAGTTGGTTCAGCCTAAAGGCCGACCCAAAGGAGAAGGACGAGCTTCCCCTCCGGATTTCCGAGGACACATTAAACCGCGAGTTCATCGATTCAATCGAGGACCTCGAAGAACGCAGGAAGATGCAGCGTTGGGCAGAACGCGTGATTGCGGGCACGCCATTCGTCGAACGGAATAAGCAGGGCTCCTACGTTCATTGGGACCTCTATAACGCGGACCTCTCTCGCTGCTTCAACTGCGACAAGGTCGCCATTTGGGTTCAGTCTGCGCTCGTGTTCCCTGTGCGAGGCGACGCCCCCTTACCCAATCCCGATCTCCCGGAAGATGTCCGCCTCGACTTTGACGAAGCGGGCCGAATTTTGCGACTGTCACCTAGAGGTGCGTCAGCCCTGCTTCGCCTCGCCATTCAAAAGCTATGCAAGGAAGTGGGGGGTAATGGTAAGAACATCGACAGCGATATCGCTGCTCTGGTGGAGAAGGGCCTCGACGTTCGGATTCAGCAAGCCCTCGATGTTGTTCGAGTAATTGGCAACAATGCAGTCCACCCCGGGCAGGTCGATTTGCGCGACGATGTTGGCACAGCAGAAAAGCTCTTCGATCTCGTCAATATCATTGCCGATGCGATGATCTCACAGCCCAAGCGGATAGCGGAGATGTTCGATGGTCTCCCGCAAGGCGCGCGGGACGCGATCGCTAAGCGGGACGGCAAGATCGGATAATAACAGGAGGGGGCGATGGCGGGCGACAAATTCTCAAAGTCAGTGTCGATGCAATGCTCCACTTGCGGCCGGACGCAATTCGAGCGCGAGACCGATGTGGGTCCGTTCCGTTGCGTGGGATGCAACCGCTCGTTCACCCGCGAGGAGCTGATGCGCGAGAACGGCGAACTCATCGACAACGAGGTGGGCAAGATGGCCGCCGATGTCGGCCAGTGGGCGCAAGACGAGCTTCGCAAAGCCTTCTCCAGCTCGAAGCACTTCAAGCTCAAATGAGTCCGGGCGATTGGGCAAGTGCCGCCAGTGCGGGCGCGGCGTGGCTGGCGCTGCTTCTGGCGGGCATCTCGCTCTATAAGAATCACAGGTCCGACAAGCGACAGGACGAGCTTGCCGCGACCACCGAACAGCTCAACCGGCTGCTCATCGAACGCGAGACCCAAGCGGGGCAAGACAGCAAACGCGCGGACCTGTCCGCCAACCTCATCACGGTGGGTCAGCGCAGGCTGGGCAGCAGCATCTGGCGGCTCAAGGTATTCAATCGGGGCCAAGGGACAGCGCGGAACGTGCGGCTAATCGACCTTCAAGAGGGTGAGTCGGTCCTTGCCCAGAACGTCATCCGGCAGAAGTTTCCAGTGCCGATCCTCGAACAGCACCAATGGGTGGAAGTCGCCGCGATACAACATCTCAGCGGCCCATCCCGAGCTCACGTCAAGCTGGTGTGGGACGACGACTCAGGCGAGAATCACGAGAAGGAGGTCACGCCCTCATTCTGATGTGCGCGAAGCCCAACCTAGACGACGCGAAGGCCTGCCTCGCCCGAGCCCAACGACATTATCGCGAGCTCAACGAGTTGGCGGGACCGGACAAGCTATGGGGATTCACCGAGGGGCAGGACGGGGACACCGGGGAGTGGTTCAACTGCCTCCATCTCGACCGAGGGCGGCTGGTTGCCGCCAAGCCGGTCCTTGCCGACAGCGCGACCAATGCAATCTCCGCGCTCGATCACGTCGCCGCCGCGATTGCCAAGGCGAACGGGCACGACCGGCTTAGGTGGCTCCACTACCCCCTCGGGCTCACGGACGACGATTTCAACGAGGCCTGCGGCAAGACGAAAGATGCGCTGGGCGACGCAATGCTGGGCGTCCTCGCCAATGCGCGACAGGCCCACCCAGTCGAGCGCCATCACATCGAAGCCGCAAGGCAGATTTCCAACGATGGGAAGCATTGGGGGTTTCGGCCCGCCGATGGCAAGGCCGCAGCGATTCAGCTAGTGGTGCCCGGAAACGGTCACAAGGTTTTCGATCTCCCGGCGGACGCCTTTGCTGCCGCAGACGCGCACGAGTTTTACCGGGGGCAGGAGCGGTTGCCGAAGGGCGATTACCTCATTGTCGTCAACCTGCTGGTCTCCGGGCTCGACGATGGTTTGCCCGACGCGGCCAATTCGATCCTCGAATGCTCCTTCCGCTTCGTGCGGGGAGTCATCGACGCTGTTGCGGCGGCCGGAGCCGGAGAGGACGATCACACCGCATAGGGACTGGTCTCCGCCGCCCTATTCGAGCACGCCCCGCACAGCCGATGATGGTTGCCCTCGCTCTCGAAGGGCTTGCGGCATCGCAGGCAGGGGCGCGTGGCGGCACGACGCAGAGCCAGCGCTTCTCTCGTAGATCCACCATGCTTCCACATGCCATTACGCTTGCCGCGCGGTGCCCCGGGATTTCGGCCCCCATGCATCCTACACCGGGCTTTTCCCCGCACGGCTGGACAACGACACGACTTTCCCGCCCGGTTCCTGGCTCCGCACAGCTTTGCGTTCGTCAGGAGCTTCGGCATTCCGTCCGTGGGATTGTCGGCCTGTTTCTTCTGCCCCCCTGTGGTCGTGATAATGGACATGCTGGTGTGTCTCCTTCGTAACGACGATATTCTGCTTGGTGGAGCGCCGCTTGCCTTTTAGCGCTTGCAGAGCTTCGATCTGCATCGTGAAGGTACGGGCGAGCTTACTGGCCGTGGCTGCGGTCTTGATATCGTGCTTGTGCTTCAGGGCTCGTGCAGATGTTTGCATCTGCATCATGTGCACCGCTACCATCTGCGCTGCGAGGCAGGCTTCCATCTCATTGCGCGGCCTGATGCTGTTTATCAAGGCAAGTGCGGCAGAAAACTGGTTCTCGTCCAACCGCCATTGCCTGGCTTCGTCATCCCAGATGTCGCGAGAGCAAAGTGCTTCAAGCTGCGTCATGAACGTAGTTATGACAGCCTGCGATCGTGTCCCTAGAGCATCCGCAAGCTGGAGCAGCCATGTGTTCTCGTCGCTGTGAGGCGAAGTCCAAACTTCTTCATCTTTCCCTGCAGATTCCAGGATAACATTTGGCGGGATAGGGCGAGACCGTGCGCGCTTTTCGGCCGCAATCGACCATGCTCGAATTTCAGCAGAGGGTTCTGTCCGGATACGATTTCGGCTCGGCGGACGAGCCGTGACATCGTCATCGCACACCAGACCATTCTGCGGAATAGGTCCATCAGATTTCGAATGCGGGGGTGCCATAATCAGTCCAGCACGAATCCCGGTGGCGGTGGCGGCATGCCTTGCAGTGGGTTCCTCAGCCCTGCACCCTTCGCTCCACCAAGCGGGGGCGCTCCGTAGTATCCTGGGAATGTGGTGTGCAGATGGTCGCCCTCATCCAGCATTCGAGCGTCGGGGTGGAACTTGCGAACCTCGCGCTTGAGCCAGGACATCGACTTGCCCGGTGGCGGAAGTAGATCGAGTGAGGATCCTGAAAGGTGCCCGCTATTCTGTGCGGGCCGATACCCACGACGGCGCATATCGGCCTGATAGGCCTCATCACGATACCCGGATGTGATCCGAATGCCGGGAATGGCGCTCTGGATGTCGGCATAGATATTCATCCCGCCTGCATCGCCTTCCAATACGAAACCGGGCGGAAGCGGGGGCAAGTCTCTCTTAAGGGGTGCGCCTGCAATGGGATCGCCCAGACGAGGGGCATCCGAAATGGTGGCCTGCTCTTCCTGGGTCCTTTCCGATGTCCCCAGCACAATAGCACGGGCGGTTTCGCGGGCGCTCTTGAATGCCTTGTCCACTGCTTTGCGCTTTTTGCTGGCGTCCAGCGTGGACCATTCAGGGCTGCTGATAAGGTCCATCACGCTTGAATAAGCTGCGGGGCCTGCGATCTCCTGTAGCGCGTCGTATTGCTCTGGCGTCCATTGATGACGAACGCCCTGGATGGAATAGTAATTGCTCGGCAGTCCGTTGCGAGCGCCGATGGCAAGCATCTCATTGTTAACCGGATCGTTCTTTTCAGTACTCTGCCGAAAAGGCGACAGCACATCAGGCCCGGGAGTCCCTTCGGATGTGATGGGCCTGCCCCAGATATCCCGCTTGGGCAGGAGATTGTCTGAAAGGCCGGGGATACCGCTCATAAACTCTTCACCCAGCGTGTTGCGCTGGCGCTGGACTGGATCAAGCGCGCGCGCTGGACCGGCCAGCACGTTGGGCATCCCCCACATGCGCACGCGCCCACCAGAGGCAAGACCCAAGGTGTCACCATCGATAGCGTTGGTGATGTTCCCCAGTGAAGGGATCGCGTCCTGCCGCGATGCTTTCGGTGCTGGAGCATCGAGAACGAAACCCTCAGGAAGCTGCGGCAAGTCCTCTTCCTTGCGCTTCTTGCGAGGCGGATCGCTGTCGAGGACGAACCCAGGGGGCAGCGGCGGCAGGCTCACTTGGCCGGCACCCACTGGCCGTTGCGCAGTTCTATCCTGCGGCCTGTCCGGGGATCGATGGCAGTCGGCACGCTACTGCCCTTGCGCGGCGCACCAGCCAGGGTTGCGCGCGGCGGCAATGGCATCTTGCGGAGCTTCTCCCGGTTGCCCTGCCGAATACCTTCGAGCGATGTGCGATGGCCCTGACGAACGCCCTCCAGTTCTATATCGTTGCCGGTGCGATGGTCATCCAGTTCCAGATCGCGGCTATGCGCAGATGGTCCGCTGGATTTGAGGACGTAATCCTCAACGGCCCGGAAATACTCATCCGTCCCCGGCTGAATCCCGAGATGCTTGGCATATAGCTCGAAATCTTCGGGACCCCGGTAAACTTCCTTGGCCTCTCCGGTAATGGGATCGTAGACGATCCGGGCGCGGCCTATCGTCGTCGGACGTGAGGCATCCAGATCGGCCTGGCGCTGATCTACCCAATCTTCCCGCCGCCACTTCTCGATCGTATTGTCAGTGTCCCGAGCGCGGCTGGCCATGCGACCCGTGATTTCCGCAGCCCTGCCCCAATCGTCATTCATGAAGGCAGCAGCGCGAGCGAACCGATCCGCCCAGGATGCAGCCTTGTTATTCGCTTCCAGTTGCTTCCGGGCACCTTCGTAATCGAACACTTCACGAGGCGTCGGCTGTCGGGGAGCGGAGTTTTCCGGCGCACCCTGGATCATGGGGGCGCCAACCAGTTCAGACGGGCGCTTGCCGGAATTTGGATCACGTATATCGGTAGATGGCATTTCCTGAGCCGGGGGAAGGTAGATAGGGTTGGCAACACCCTGACCTTCGCCCTGTGCGAACAGGTTTTTGGGATTGTTGGTTGCAAGCAGGCCGCGGCCCTTCAATCGCTTAAACAGCATTATCGGCATCCTTCTCGCCAAGCGTCATCAGTTCATGGAAATGCTGTGCGAACAGCATCGTGGCAGGGCTCTCCTCCCCGCCGATCTCAACCAGGCGCGTGGCTGCATTCTCGTCACCACGATCCGCGAGATAGTTTATCCAGGCAACGCATTCCCCTGCGAGAAAGGAGCGAATATCATCCTCTCCATGCCTCACAGCGATCCCCGCTGCCCGGTCCAGCATGGAAATTACAGCCACCACATCGGAGAAGCCGCCATGCAATGCCGCCATCCGGGCGATGACCAAACCTTCGTTCAAAGCCCAAAACGCAATCTGCTCATCGCTGGTGGAAGCAATCTCCATCGTTCGCGCCACCAGTGCGCGTTGCGCGTGCAAGTCGCCTTGCGCTGCTTCCCGTAATCTGGCGAACACGTTCGATCTGCCTGCCATTGTCGCCCCTCAATGCACCGTTGGAACCAGATCGGGAGCGGAAATCCCAAGTTCGCAGGCCATGAAAGCCGCTATTGCCGTCCAGCCTTGCGGCGAACCCAGCAGTGCCAGCAGATTCAGATCGATGGTGGTCAGTCGGCCAAAGACCACGCGACGATCCACACCCGTCATCTCCGAGAACTGACGCGTCAGTTCCGCAGCGGAGTGGAATTGCGCCTGACGGTCAGTTGCCGCCCGCAGCCTTGCGTCAACGGAAGGACCCGAGAGGAATGCGAGCATCACAGCCCAACCTTCTCGCGAACTACGGAACGGAGATATTCAGAAACGCTACATCCGGCATTCCGCGCGCGCTCTGAAAGCGCAGCGATCAATCGGCCATTCGCACGAAAGGATACGTGCACATCTTGCATTTTCACCTCCACTGCCATCACGGCGTTGAGTGCAGTGGCTGTAACACAAACCTATTGGAATCGCAAGGGAATGTCGCTGCGATATGCCAATCCTCAACAGCGCAAACCAAGCATGTAAGGCAAACAAAAACCCCACCGAAGCGGGGCTAGTTGAAGTTAAGAGAAGGCGAGGGCTTTACTCGCCCTCAGCGAACCTGCGTTTTAGCACCTCTTCAAAGGGTTCGAGGGAGTTGGGATCGGCGAGCGTTTCCGTGAGGGATAAACCGTTATCATTGGCCTCGTCCAAGCTACGCGTCGATCGATTAAAGCCAGCCATCTCGAATGCCCTGGATCGAAATCTTGCAGCGGAGCTCTCTATCTCTGTAAGCGGCAACTTACCATCCAAGAGTTGTAGGTACATTTCGTTGACAGCGTCCATCCGTATGTCCCGGGGGACGTGCAGACCGATTGCCTTTTCGATCCGGCGAGGGAGATTTTCCTCCCTAATGACAGCTTTGCGTAGGGATTGGCCGCTGACGCCAGAGGGGCGAAGTCCCTTCTTGTCCATGTCACGGCGCATCTGCCTAACAGTCCAAGTGGAAATACCGAGATAAGCCGCAATTTGCTTTCGGGTTGCCCCGCTGCGAAGCATGTTCTTCGCCTGCCTGATTTGTGAAGGGGTCAGCCGATTGTCATTACAGGCGACGCGTCGTAGCCCGTGTCGCCTTCGCCAATAACACACTCCACTCGGCGTTACTCCAAAAGCATCAGCGATGGTGTTATCGCTGGCCCCAGCATCATACATTGCCAAGGCGCGAGCTGAGTCAATTTTCGGCACAAAGTTTTTAGATGGCATAGCACTTCTCCTTGTGAGTCGCCCCACCTCAAAGAGAAGTAAGATTCCCAAGTTTGTCCAAGTAATCAGACATAAATTAGAAGATATATTAGAGTGAATCTTGTTAGTTTATGGAGAATATTCTGTTTATACAAGGTCCAGGTAGAGCGGTAGCACTATTTTTTTGGGCGCTTGGCCTTGGGTAGCGCTTTGTTCTGTTCCTTTAGCGCCGCCATGGCTCTGTCAGCCTCTAGCTGACGCTCGGCCTTTCGCTTTGCGTTGTAAATCTCGTATTGGCGTTCAGCGTGCCGATCGGCGTCCTTTTTCAGAACATTCCCGCCATGGGTGAGTACGACACGGCCAAGAGACTTAAGCTGATCATCCAGCAGACGCTTGGCGTCATCCATCATCACGAGGCGGCCGATGTCGGCCTGATCCTCGAAGATATCGAGCAAGATCGTGGTGAGGCGATTGAGTTCCTTGACCTCCGACTCGCCGAAGTAGTTTTTCGAAACCGTCACATCGCCCTTGCGGATATTGTCGTTCGGCCAAGTGGTCAGGCCCATATCCGGCTGCGTTGCATCTGCGCGAGATTTGATCAGTTCAGCCGGCGTATGTGAGGTAACGGCATAAACGATCTTCGCCTGTGTGGTTTTGTAGAAACCGCGCCACTTTTCGGAATCGCCATCATAGTCTTGGCACATTGCGCAGATGCGGCGGAGTTCACGATAGACATTCGCCTCATCGGAACGAATGTCCCGAATGATTTCGCGCAGCTCGGCGAGGCGATCAGCATTCTCTGGCTGTTTCAAGCGCACCGAGTCGATGACGAAGCCTTTGGTCGCGAACTGCACCAGCTTGTCAGTCGCCCACCGCCGGAAGAGGGTCGCCTGTGCCGACGAGACTCGATAACCGACAGAGATCACCATATCGAGCGTGTAGTGCTCAATCTGCCGTTCAACCCGGCGCATGCCCTCCTGGCGAACTTGTGCAATTTTCGCACTAGTTGCCTCAGCCTCAAGCTCGCCTTCGGCATACACATTGGCGATATGTTTGGTGATGACAGAGCGATCCACGCCGAAAAGCTCGGCAATCTGCGCCTGCGTCATCCATAAGGTTTCGCCCTCATAGCGAATGTCAAGGCGTAGGCCCTTGTCAGTGCTATAAACAAGGAAGCGATCGCCCGTAACCTCGTCTTCTTGGAGCACAACGGGTTCATTGTTGGTCATTTGGGCAACTCACTAGCAATCAGCACAGGGTATTTCCGCGCATCGGCAAGTGCCATTTCCAGCGAGCCGATGACACCTTCGGCACCTTCATCAAGATCGGCGACAAATGATATCGCATCGGCCGTCCAGCTAGTGATCTTGCCGCTGCTATCATAGAAAACCTCATGTAGAGCTATGTGCTCATCATGCCGGATCAGGCGATAGTTCCAGGTCATGGTACCGAATTCCTATTCTCATCGCCACCACCAGCCGCAGAATCCGTAGCATTGCCTCAGCCTGGCTAGCGCTTGATTCATTCGCTGCGATCCATAGGCCGATCATCTCGCGCGGCAAAGCCTCGTAAGCCCGTATGTGATCCAAAGGCCGACAATCCAAACCGTGCAAACCGGCAGGGCAAGGACTATCCAGATCGGGGCTAGATTGGAGCCAGCCAACCCGCCTAGGATACCGACAGCGATTGCCAGAAGCATCGCACCACCAGACAGCCATGCGGCGGCTCGCCAACGGCCTTCGAACAGCCAAAAGGCTAGTCCCTGCGGAACCAGCCAAAGAGCTGCGATGCCGAGAAGGAAGGTAATCTCCATCACCACCCTCTTATGCGGAGAAGCCTTAACGCGCTCTCAAGACGGAAAGCAGCTACCAGTTCCGGGACGACCCTATGTCCAACAAGCCTTGTAGAATGGACCGCCCGCTCTCGGCCACTGCGGTCATACGCTACAAGGCTCCTCATTCGATCCTACTGCCCCATTCATGTTTGCGTTGCCGTCACAGCGGTGGATCACCGCTTCTTGAACGCATAACCTTCTGAGGCGGTAATTCTCATCCGCACCGGCTGTTTTGGGCAGATCAAGAAATGCTTTGTGGCTCGGATACCAAACTCCGAGAATTTCGTCTGTTTGCTGCTGCTCACCCACGGGCTGCCCCAGGACGGGAAGTCTCCAGAGGATAGTGGCCCCCACTCTTTTCAGCAGTTTTTCCAGGCCCGTGATGTATTGATGATGGAGATCGCCATCAGGATAACCCGCTTCGGCGGTATAGGTGTTGATGTTCACCATCAGTACGGGCGGATCATCCCCACTTTCGGCAATGGCCTTGATGGCAGCAAGCTCATTCGCGTTTCTTTTGAGATGGTCTGGAAGCAGCATGTGGGGACCCGTTATTGTCCATTAGAAAACGGCCGGATTATAATGAGTCCCTATGCACACGCACTCTGGCTGTCAGTGAGCCGTAAGCGGCGGGAAGACATAGCAACAAGAAGAAATACAAGAACCTTGCGCCGCGCTGCTCTAAGGTCGGCGAGAAACCACTCTCAAGATGCTCGCAACTCCCAAATATGCGATCTCCCGCACCGTCACATGACGGCTGGCCCAAAAGCAACGCCGCAACCAAAGCGATGCCAAAGCACCAAGCCGCACCCTTCCAGAGCACCGGGAATCGCCCGTACCTCTTGGCAGCATCAGAGGCGAGCTTGTAAGCTTTATAGGCAATTGCCGCGATCAAAAGACCGTGGCCGACCTTATAGATCTGATCGACATACAGTTCCAGCATGGGCACTCCCCTGCACTGGATTACGCCTGAGGAGAACCTGCCGTCAATTATTCAGGAACCGAGACGCCCACGCGGCCCCCACGGTGGCTGAAATGAGCACCGGCAGCCTCAAGCGCAACCTTCATTGCGGAGAGGCTTTTCTGGTCTATTGGCTGGCTCGATTCAAACCGAGCAACCGTAACACGAGTTAATCCCGCAGCTTCGGCAAGGTCTTTCGCACTCCAGGATAACGCTGCGCGCGCCATCTTACATTGCCTAACATCCATAAGATACAATTTATATCAGGACGAAGCTTGACGCAACCTCATTAACCCTGATACAAACTATATCAGTCTTGGCGGCATGCCAAGGCGGACCGATGCGAGGTTGCAGCCTCACACCGGCCCTGACCGCAACCGATCACATGGAGATCGATCATGGCTGACCAAAGCCCTACACCCGGCGTGGCCGGGGTCAATGCCGCGCAGGCGGACGAAGCACGCCACGAGTCAAATCAGGACAAGTGGAGCCCCAAATCCTTAAAAGCGCTCGAGATCAATGGTGCTACGCCGTTCTGGTTTCATGGAGACGGCGTTCATAGCCGATTGGCCGAAGCCCACGCCTTGCTTACAATTCTAGCAGGCACCTATCGGGATGCACATGAGTATCGCGACCTTTCGAAGGTCGAGATATCCCTGATAACCTTCAATGATGAGATTAAGCATCAAGCGCTTCACGGCGTCGCTACACTCATTGCATTGGCCCGGCACCATTATGACCATGTCTCCCAGGCAGATCGGGAGGAACGGTCATGAACCCGTGCCCGACCGACAGCGCTATCCTTGTCGCGTTCGACGAGTGGCGCAAGGCTTTGCTGGCCTATCGCGCCCTTCCTGATGCAGAGGAAGATCGCGTAGAGGATGAGCATGGATACACCGAAGAGGAAAAAACTCTTTGGGACAAGATCCACGGAGCGGAAAAGCTCATCGTGGAGAGTCCTGCGAAGACCCCGGCTGGTGTCAGCGCCAAACTCCTGATCGCACTTGTCCATATCGATGGCTATCGAGAAACCGAAACGACCGTAATCAGCGACGACATAAACGCGGTCCTCGCGCTCGATGAATCACTGGATGGCAACGGCCGGATTATTCTGGCCGCGATCCGTTCTCTCCAAGGCATGGAGGCGCAGTTATGACACGTCCCGATGCTGAAATCATCGATGCATGGTACCGCAAGGTTACAGCCATGCAAGCCCACGAAGTCTTGTTCGAAACCCAGGACGATGACGGCGAATATACTCCTGAGGCACAGGCGCTCTGGGATACCATCGGTGCCGCCGATGCCGATATTCTCAACCTCGACGTTGTGTCGCTGGCGGGGATCGAAGTTAAGTTGTGGAACGCCATGCGGCATATGTTTCATTATGCGGACGAGATGAACGAGCTGATGGCTCGTGATCCGGACGCGCTTCTCGCACGAGGGGAAAGTCTGGATTTCGATGCTCGACAGCTTCTCTCAGCGATCAAGGCTCTCCGTGCCCTTCAAATGAGGGAGGGGTGACATGAGCGAGCATGTGAACATCGGAGAGGTCTTCTCGACATTCGACCGGAACACGATAGCCAGCGCGGTCGAGGTTCTCGTTGCCGTCCTGGATGCCATGGATGGTGAACCCGACCAGGAAGATGCGACCGATCTGGAGGATGATTTCGCGCTCTCTTCGCCAAATGCCCAGCTAGGCGGCCCTGGCTGCCTTGTCAGCGATAACGATTCCTGCCCGGCTGGAGATGACCGGATCTATGGAAGCGATGATGGCGCGGGCGGTGACGTGGATGACGCCGAAGAAGACGATCCTTCCGGCCAGTGCGACGAGGATGGGATCAATACCGATCTTCGCGTGCGGTGGCAGGATTACGGTCCAGGCTGCGCCATTAGCGATCCTGACTACGGTATTGATGACCAACCGCACGATGAAGAACCCGGCTGAGGCCGTTTGACCAGCGACGAAATTCGTCGGCGGTCACGCATCTCATCGCCTACCCCCGCTTCGGCGGGGGTTTTTCTTTTAGGCAGAGCGAACCGAACGGGGCGACAAGAAGCCCCCGTTCCACGCCAAAGTGATTAGGATGCTCGTTCCCTAAGGCCCGCGTGTCCCGCTAGGCTCTCGCTTCATCTATGCTGGAGATTCCCATGCGTTTTGCCCATGTCCTCGCCATTGCCTCTATCTCCGTCTCTGCTCCCGTCGTGGCTCAAGCGAATTTCACCGGTGCAGGAGAAATCTCAGAGATGGATTGCGACGGCGGAACGGCGAACATCACTGGTGCGAGCAACACAATGACTATTACCGGCAATTGCACTCAGCTGGTTATCGAAGGTGCTGGTAATCGAGTGAGAGTTTCATTGGCGCCTAAAGGCGTCATCCAGATCACGGGAGCGAGCAATACCGTGGTGTGGACTACCCCTGACGGGAGCAAGGCTCAAGTAAGGGTGACGGGCGCAGGCAATCGGATATCTCAGGGACGCTAGGCGGCGTGGACAAATTTTGATTCAGGAAAAACCGCTTCGGCCAAGCGTTTGCATGACCGTTATGCCCAGCTGCTATCCCGATGGCATAAAGTGTCGGCGCGATACCGCGATGTGTATGCAGTATATCACAGTTATCACGCTCAATAGAACCAAGGCGATAGAAACGCGGGCGTTTGCGTCGTCAACGAGCAGCGACAGAGGTGAAGTGAGTGCCAACGCGGGTGCTGAATAGGCTGTCACGAGCCACCAACCAAGGTCGCCATCATATTGCCAGCCCGCAAGTTGGTTGATCTCTATCGCAGCCACTGCTGACCACGCGTATGCCAGAATGGCGGAAAACGCCCGATACAGACCTACCATGGATAGTTTCATCTTGAGAAGGCTACACTGAAGCTGGCGGACTGCAACAACGGCAACGCTGAATGCAGTTGACGCGGACCAACGGCATTGATTCAAGGCTGCTTTTTGGAGGCAGGTTTGAGCCGGGGCGATCTCACCGAGGCGGAATGGCGCGTTCTGAAGAGCTTGTTACCCATAGAGCCTGAGAACCGTGGCCGAGGTCGTCCGCCCAAGCAGAACGCTCGATCATCAACGGCATGCTCTGGCGGCTCCGTTGCGGAAGCTCAAACGCGCGTTCAGTAAGCGAATGCGAAGACAGCCTATTGCTGCTGAATGTCTCTAGGGGGGGGCAGGCGGCTGGAGCGGGTAGCGGGAATCGAACCCGCATAGCCAGCTTGGAAGGCTGGAGCTTTACCACTAAGCTATACCCGCTCGGCACAGTCCGCTTGCCACCATCTCCGCAGATTCGTCAACTGCCATTAATCAGAGCATTGAGGCTGGCCGCCATTATGAGGGTGCGATTACCGACCTTGCGCGTTTCAAGTTTTCCGTTTGCGATCAACTTGTAAATGCTGCTGCGGCCCAAGCTTGTGGCTTCGCACGCCTCTCTTACGCTGTAGGCCAATTTACCGGATGGCAGCATGTCACTCATTCATCGTACTCCGCTGCGCCCGCTAAATGCCGCGATAAGGAGCTTGGGAACCTCGCTTTGCGATATACGCTGGCTACGCTGCCGAACTATGACGGCGCGAGATGCCTCCTTGTTTACATATCCCAGAGCAGCACAAGGCCCGATGATAGCAGCATTGCCGCTGCCCCCTTGTTGAACTGGCCGGGATGTCCAGCATGCGTCCAGAATGCCCGGCAGTCGGTTATCTCCAGATCGCGCGCGCCGCGCAGCCGATCCACGATCCCGCCCCATGCGGGCTTGGAGGGAAGCACCCCGAACAGATCATGGGCTGACCATCCATCCCGGACGGCACGAGATGCGAAGTTCTCGTAGATCCAATGGGCATCCGAAACTGTCCGCGCCCACCATCCAGCAGACACACCGGCAGGTGGAACCGCCATATCCAGGCCAGAAAGCCGGTCGTGCCAATCACGCAGAACACCAACGGGATTGCTCGTTTTTAGGTGTTCCGGGTGTTCTCGGTGTTCCTCTTTATTTTTCAAATTGTTATTGCTGGAGTGAGGTGTTCCGCAAGGTGTTCCCGGTGTTCCGTCGAGGTGCTCCAGAACACCGGGAACACCTTCAAGAACACCGGGTGTTCCATGAAAACTGGCGGATTTCTGCGGCTGCACACCCGGAACACCTAGAACACCCAAATTCGGAATAGCATCAAGCCAATCAAGCATCGTCGCCTCCGAAAATCGACTGACTGACGACATAGAAGCGGGCCTTGCCCATGCCCGGCGCAGTCTCGCTGCGGGATGCTTTGCCGTTGCTATCCGGGATCAAATGGCCTCGCTCAATCAGAAGCGCGGCAACCGACTTGGGATTGAGGCCCCGGCAAACTTCATTGCGCCAGGTCGCAGCCGGGATCAGGTATTCCATCGTGCCCAAGCCGGTTTCACGCTTGAAGCCAGCGCGGTTGTGGATGACCGTGCTGTCCCCGCCGTCCATCGGCTGGAACCGGGAATTACCGTGCGTGCTGATAAACTCGGCAACCTGCTCAATCGCCGTTTTGTCCTCTGCCGCGCCAGCGCCGCCACGGGCTTCAAGCCACCCAGCGAAGATATTGGCCGCAGCAGAAACCGCTTCCAAGCGCTCCCACGGCAGTATGCCGAGTTCGGTCGCGATCTCTCCGGCCATAGCGATCAGGCCAAGCCGACGACAGGCACGAGCAACTTGCCCGGTCGCACCGACTGGCTGATACTTTGCCGCGAACCAGTCAATGCCGATCCTGATACGTGCAGCCGTATCGTCGAGATTGCCGAGCAAGCGCTGAACGAACTCAGGCCCCGCGATCCCGTAATGCTGCGCTGCCTGATCTTTGATGGCGCGGGCCAATGCATCGCCATTCGGAAGATCATGCAGCGTGTCGAACAGGCCCAAGCCCTTTCCTGCATCCGCTTCGATGTCGAAAATGCGGACTTCCTGCCCCGTTGGTGAGCGCCGCCCCCGGCCATCGGATCGAGCGTGCTCGGCAAGGCTGATTTCCCCTGACGACAGGAAGAAGGTTAGCCAGCGCTTTGCCGCACGAGCTTCCCCCGATTGCGAGGCGCGGGATTTCCCGGTTCCATTGGCGAGAAGATAGGCGACGCTACCCGCTTCGCGCGGGTCAAGCTGGGCCAGCTCATCCAGGATCAGCAGGCAGTCATTTGCCTGTTCGGCCACGCCCTCAAGCCCGTTGGCCGTGGCGCGCCACTGGCGAACGAATGTCGGTGAACCCCATACGCTTGCCGCTGCGAGCAACGAAGTGGATTTGCCGATGGATGATGGCCCGCGCAAGTGCAGCCCGCCCCCTTCCGATCCGGTAGCAGCCAGCAAGGGGCCGACGAACGCCGCACACAGCGCAATGACGAGGCGAGTGTTGCCAACCGCCAGCCGCGCCATGTCCTGCCACCCCTCAAGGGTGCCTTGGCGGCGAAACTCATGGTCGAGTGCCGCCGTGCCCTGGTAAACGACCAGATCCCCCGAGCCATCTTCAATGGTGCGATCAGGCAAGGCATAGCTGCCATCCTGCCAGCCCACCCGCGAAACCGCCCGTGCGCGACGGTCGATCCTGACCATCGACAAGAATGTTTGCAGTGCATTGCGATCCTTGGAGACAGGCGAGACATAAAGTCCCCCGTCAAGGAGCATGTGGCGCACTTCGCGACCATCCCCAGCGAGAAGGGCTCGGCCAATCGACAGGCGGTGCGGTTCGCCGTCGTCGTCCCGCCACTGGAGCAATACACCCCATGCCTGACTGTGCCGGTCCCGTGTCTGGGCGATTACATCGAATGCACCTGCGATATGGCGGGGGCCATCGTCAGAATCGAGGAGCAGGCCCTTTGCCGTCATCTTGAATCCTGCTGGAAACCGGGGTTCCGGCATGGCCCTGCCAAGGCTTTCAGCAATTGCCTCGTCGCCCATGTCAGCGCCGACATCCGCGTAATCGCGGGCTGTTGCTGCTTCTTTCATTATGCTGCCCTCCGGGGCGGAAGCGCGACGCGCCCACCGACCGCACGTGCAGCGGCCTGGGCGGCATCGACGCCGATATTTCTTTGGATGGTGGGATGGCTGAGGAGATGCGCATCATCATCGGCCGCAATCACGATTTCGGCATCAGGGAACCTGTCCCGCATGGCCTTGGCCACCGTCACCAGATTAGCGGCGGTGAACGCAACGACGACAGGCAGGGCGGTTGCCCGCTTGATGACCGCAGCGGTGCCATACCCCTCTGCAATGACGAGACGGTCCATGGGCTCACCCAGAACCATCAGCAGGCCGGTTGCACGTCCGCCCTTGGTGTAGAGCTTCCCGCCATCCGGGCCGATGCTCTGAATGTTCCACAGCCGCCCATCGGCGTCGAACATGGGAACCAGCAGGCGCGGACCGAACTGGCGCAGGCCTTCACCGACGATTCCTTTCGACACCAGGTAAGGGTGTTCAGGATTGACCGGCCTGGAGCGTTCCCAATCCGCGGCACAAGCTTCCGAGACATTGCGCCATTGCGCTTCCTGCTCTTCCTTCCGCTTTGCCGCTGCCTCACGGCGCGCCTTCTCGATTTCGGCGCGCTCCTTCCGGGTCAAGGAACGGTCGTTCGACAGCCGCCATGTCTGGACGATGCCGAGCTTGTAATTGCCGAACGATCCGGCTGGGTGCTCATCGAGATAGAGCTTGGCCCAGCCGGTCTTACGCCCTTTCTTGCTGTCGCAATCGCAACGGAAGTAAATGCGATCAGGCCCCAGCCGGTCAGCGATGGGCTCCACCGGCACAACGCCAGCCGCTTCCATGGCGTCCAGGAACGCCGCAACAGGATCAGAAGTCACAGGCGTTCTCCCGATAGAAGCGCGTCACCCGATCTGACAGGGCATCCAGCCAATCCTGTTGCTTCTCGGTCGGCTTGCGCTGCTGCGCGGCCATCTGTTGAAGAAACCTGGATTCGTGCTCTTTCCAGCGGATCGTGGAAGACAGGCAACGCCGTGCATCCATCTGGTGCGCGCGTGGCGCATCGGCTGGTGACGGATTGATTACCTGCGGGCGAATGATGACGGGCGGGGATTTCAGCATCTCGGTGACATCACCCCAGCCCAATTGCCTGGTTTCGAGGAACTGGCTGGCTTTCCATGCGGCTGCGGCCCGCTCGCCATCGTGATTGCTGGAAAGCAGGCCGAGGATTTTTCCGAAGCGCTCAATATCGCGCGGATCGAGGGCGCTCATTTCGCACCCCCAGTCCGACGAACCAGGCCAGTTACCTGCGCGGTTTCCCGGTCAGAATACCGGCGACCGCCACGGTATTGATCGGACCACAGATCGCGGGCACGAAGCAAGGCGTTGCCGAAACGGCGCGTCTGCTCTATATTGAAATCGTCGATGTTAATGCCTGCCAGCACCTTTTCGACCAATGGATAGAGCCGTGGGGAAAGCACCTCACGGCTCTTTCGCTTTTCAGGGAGCGGACCCCTTTCCAGAACCGACATGGATCACGCTTCCCCCGCAATCAGCGCATGAAGGCTGTCAGCGGGAATGAGGGTGCGCCTGCCCACCTTGTGGACTTTCAACTCCCCAGAACGGATAAGACGATAGAGCGCCGCCCTCGATAGGGTTGATACGGTTCCAGCTTGCTTGATGCTGTAAACCAGCGGATCGCGGGGCTGTGCTTCCATGTTGCCGACCTTTCTCTGTTGCGAGGGCGGCAGTCCATCTACACCACAAAAAGCGCTCAGGTAGTTAGTGCTCTTTGTGCCATGGCCGCCCCCTGTGTTTCGGGACGGCTCACCAGTTATGACGCGGCGGGACGTTCGGGAAGTTGACTTAATTTGACGCAATTCCCGCCCGACAAAATTAACCGGAATTTCCTCCCTATTCGGCTTGGCCGCTCAATGCGGACAGCGGAGGTAAAAAACCAAAGAGCCCACCCTGGCGGTTGAGGGGGCGCACAGCCGCCAGCAATGCATTGCGCGCGCCAGACTGGATCTCCTTCATGGATAGACTGGCCTGAGGAGGTCCGCCCGTTTTTGCTTGATAGTCCGCAATATCCGACTGAGCTAATTCCAGGGCCTCTTGCCAAATCCCTGCGCTGGCGTTCAATTGCGCCAGCTCTTCTAGCGCACGGATATGTTGCGCATGGGGGAGGCTGTCGCGGCTCAAATGCATAGCAGTGACAAGCACAAACCAGCGCCGATCATATGGCTTCTTGGCGAGTTTCCGTTCGATCCGCTTGTGCGTCGAAACAGCGCCATGCCCTGGATTCTTCGCGGCAAAGTCCTGTGCGATAGAGTAATTTGTGCGTGTCTTAAAAGGATCGCCCCCAGCGAGCCACTCCCTCGCATCCTTTTCTATGTATTCACGTAGTTCAGGCCAATCTCTTTCCTGTTTGCGCCCTCGCTTCGGTTTGGTGAGGTTCTTCACCGCCGCTTTAACGGCGGCATCTCCGTAACGAGCTATCGCGCGGCGAATATCGGCCTCGGCAGTCGGGCCAACCAAATCCCACTCTGAAGGATTGGCCTGCAATGCGGCAGTGAGGTTACTGTCATCCATACCGCCTCCCTAGCGGTTCCCGAAGGGTAGCGGGGAAGCACGTGGGATGCGCGCTTGTCGGCTGGCCTGCCTATCCCCCACCAGATTTAATAATGGGCACATATTCGTTTTGCCAGGCGCAGCGTAAGCAATCCCCTCAATTGTCACAGCACCAGCCGCGACAACGCCTCCTCCGCACCGTTGCCGACAAGGTGCCCGTAGTGCTTTTCGATCATCGCCACGCTTGTTCCGGAAATTTGCGCGACGGTGAGTATAGGCAATCCGCCTGTCACAAGATCGGTAATCACGCTATGGCGGAGCGTGTAGGCGCAAGTCCCGCTTGGCAACCCCGCCGCCAAAGCAGCCTCTTTGATAGGCCCCTTCCATGCGTCTTTATCCCAAGGTTTTCCGCTGGCCTGCCGGAACAATGGCGCGACTGGCAGCTTGCCCTTTGCCTCTCCGTCCAGAAAATCCGCCGTCGCTTGCGGCACGGTAATCTTGCGGGCCTTCCCTGTCTTGGTCTCCCGCCCAATAACCAGTGTTCGCGTCCGCTTGTCGAAGTCGCCAGCCACACGCCCCGCGTGCGTTCCGGGCCTCAATGGCAACAGACATAGCGCGTGAAGGAACGGCGCAACATCGCCCTCGGCATGAGCCAGCAGCTTCCTGCGCTCGTCACGGTCCAGATAGAGCGTCCGGTGCCCGCTAGCCCCCTTCACAGGTTTCAGGGCCTCTTGCCACGCTGCATCCGTTCCGGGTGCGCCGGGGGGCAACAGAGCCGCCAGAGCCGCCCGCAGTGGCACCATGTCGCGATTGACGGTGGAAGCCGCCCGCTTTTTCGAGCGCGTCACGCCACCCTTGTTCCGGCTCATTAGCGCGGGGGCATCTTCCAGCCGTTTGCGCCATGCCGTCAAATGGTGCCGCCGCAGCTTGTCGAGCTTCACCTTGGCAATCGGGTCATCGAACACATGGCGGCGAAACACACCAGCGGCGATCCCGTTCGCGTCCGCCTTATTCTTGAGATAGGCTCGGGCAGCGTCGGCAACGGTCTCAATCTTTTCCTCCCGCACGCCCCCCGTTTCCACCAGTTCGGCCCATGCTTCCGCCTCCTTTTTCGCAGCGGCAAACCGTTCGCTTCCCGATAGTGTCCCGAAGTCGCCCAGTGACCTGACGCGATATTTGTCGGCGTCGGCGTCATGAACGCGGGCAACCCATGTTCCCACACCGCCACCGATGGCAGGGCGAAAACCCAGAAAACACCCGGCACGAAGCCGTTGCCAATGCGGAGCCTTCCCTGGCCTTGGCTTCAACCTATCCCGTTCGGAAACCTTGCTCAGATCTGCCATCTTGCCATCCCGCTGGTGCGTGTCGAATTTGTGTCGAACACATAGGGAGACAAATTGCAACATAGGGGAACAACAAAACCCCATAAAATCATCACTTCTGTGTTTCAATAAGTCTCAGAATGTGCAGTTTCCCACCCTTCACACAGGTGGGGTCGCAAGTTCAATCCTTGCCGCGCCCACCATTCCCCTCCGCATCATTCCGGGATTGCACGGATCAAGGCAGCGCCATTCTCCAGCCGCCAATGAGGGCGGGAGAGGAGATGGCCAATGCTTAGGGTGAATGTAGGCAACGCGGACCGGATCTTGCGCATCGTCGCCGGGCTGGTCCTGATCGCGCTGGTGTTCGTCGGGCCGAAAACCGCATGGGGCTGGCTCGGACTGATCCCGCTGACGACAGGGCTCACGCGCCGTTGCCCGGCTTATATCCCTTTCGGCATCAGCACCTGCCGCCGCAGATAGGCCGATCCCGGATCGTGCAGGCCGCCGCTGTGCAGAGCGCGTCAGGTGACGCTTGACCGGGCACGGGCAAAGACTCCATAGCCCCGCCCCATGCACGACATCCGCCTGATCCGCGACAATCCCGACGCCTTCGACGCCGCCCTTGCCCGTCGCGGGGTGGAGCCGTCCGCCGCCGCGATCCTAGAGCTGGACCGCGCGCGCCGCGAGGTAACGACCCGGATGCAGGAGGCGCAGGGCCGCCGCAACGATGCATCGAAGCAGATCGGCCAGGCCATGGCCCAGGGCGACAAGGACAGGGCGGAAGCGCTCAAGGCGGAAGTCGCCGGGCTGAAGCAGACCCTGCCGGAGCTGGAAACCGGCGAGCGCGAGCTGGGCGCGCAATTGAACGATCTGCTGGCGCGCCTCCCGAACCTCCCGGCCGAGGACGTCCCGCCGGGCGAGGACGAGAGCGCCAATGTCGAGGTCGCGCAATGGGGCGAGCAGCGGGAGTTCGCCTTCCAGCCGAAGGAACATGCCGATCTCGGCCCCGCGCTCGGCCTCGATTTCGAAACCGGCGCGGAAATCTCCGGCGCCCGCTTCACCTTCCTGCGCGGCCAGATGGCCCGGCTGCAGCGCGCACTCGGGCAATTCATGCTCGACCGGCAGAGCGGCGCGAACGGCTATGTCGAATGCGCCCCGCCCCTGCTGGTGCGCGACGAGGCGGTGTTCGGCACCGGGCAGTTGCCCAAATTCGCCGAGGATCTGTTTCGCACCACGGACGGGCGCTGGCTGATCCCGACCGCCGAAGTGAGCCTGACCAATGCCGTGCGCGACCGGATCATCGACGATCTTTCGCAGCCGATCCGCATGACCGCGCTGACCCCGTGCTTCCGGTCGGAAGCGGGCGCGGCCGGCAAGGATACGCGCGGTTTCATCCGCCAGCACCAGTTCGAGAAGGTGGAACTGATCAGCATCTGCCGCCCGGATGACTGGCAGGCCGAGCACGAGCACATGGTGCGATCGGCGGAAGGCATCCTCGAGGTGCTGGGCCTGCCCTATCGCAGGATGCTGCTGTGCGCGGGCGACATGGGCGCGACCGCGAAGAAGACCTTCGATCTGGAAGTCTGGCTGCCGGGTCAGGGCGCCTGGCGCGAGATTTCGAGCATCTCGTGGTGCGGCGATTATCAGGCGCGGCGCATGAATGCGCGCTATCGCCCGGAAGACGCCAAGGGCACGGAATTCGTCCATACTCTCAACGGCTCCGGCCTTGCGGTAGGGCGAACGCTGGTGGCGATCCTCGAAAATTACCAGAACGAGGACGGGTCGGTCGACATACCGGGGCCCTTGCATCATTACATGGGCGGTATCACAAGGCTTAGCTGATCGTCTGGCCGGGAAAGGGGGGCCCGATGCGCATCCTGCTGACGAATGACGACGGGATACATGCCCCCGGCATGGCCGTGCTGGAGGGGATCGCCCGCCAGTTCAGCGACGATATCTGGATCTGCGCTCCGGCCGAGGAGCAGTCCGGCGCGGGCCATTCGCTGTCGCTGCACCAGCCGGTGCGGCTGCATCGGCATGGCGAGAAGCGCTTCTCCGTAAGGGGGACGCCGACGGATTCCGTGAACCTGGCCCTGCGCGTGGTGATGGACCGCAAGCCCGACGTGATCCTGTCAGGCGTCAATCGCGGCGCCAATCTGGGCGACGACGTCACCTATTCCGGCACCGTTTCCGCCGCGCTGGAAGGGGCCTTGGCCGGAATCCGCTCGATCGCGCTGAGCCAGGTCTATGCCCGGGCCGACGCGGCCGAGGAAGTTTCCTTTTCCGCAGCCGAGCAATGGGGAGCCAGGGCAATCGCCCCGATCATAGACGCGCCCTTCGCGGAGCGTACGCTGGTCAACATCAATTTCCCGCCCCTGCCGGGGGAATCCGTGCGCGGCATCCGCGTGGTGCGCCAGGGTTTCCACGATTACGGGCGCGGAACCGTGGTCAAGGGGACGGACCCGCGCGGCTTCCATTATTACTGGTTCGGCCTGCACGGGATCGAGCATACGCCGGGGCATTCCACCGATCTGGAAGCGATCGCCGATGGCTTCGTGTCGGTAACGCCGCTCCAGCTCGACTATACACATGATCCGTCGCTTGCGATGCTTTCGGGGAGATATGCATGACCAGGCCCTACCTTCTGACCTGCCTCGCCCTCGCGCTCGCCGCGGCAGGCCCGGCTACGGCGCAGGAACGAAAGCATGAGGTGCAGCAGGGCGAGACGCTGAACGGCATCGCCAATCGCGCCGGGGTGAAGCCGGACGATCTGGCGAAGGCCAACGGCCTCAAGCCGCCCTATGCCCTGCGCGTCGGCCAGGCCCTGACCATTCCGGGCAAGGCGGCCGGGAAGAAAGATGACGTCAAGACGGACAAGGCGAAAGCCGCGACGGGCCAGAAGGCGAGCGGGGAAAGCTATGTCGTCAAATCCGGCGAGACGCTGAACGGCATCGCCAATCGCGCGGGCGTCTCCCCCTCGGCACTGGCCAAGGCCAACGATCTCAAGGAACCCTATGCGCTGCGCGCGGGGCAGAAGCTGGTCATTCCCGGCGGCAGGATGCCTTCGACGGCAAGCTCCGCCAAGCCGGATGCAAGCGCGAAAGCCACGCAGGCCAAGCCGGCGACGCCAGTCAAGACCGCCCCGGCCCCGGCCCAGCCCGCCGCCACCGCCAGCGAAGCCACCGAAACCCAGCATGTGGTGCGGCCCGGCGAAACGCTGGGCGGCATCGCCAACCGCGCGGGCGTGCCGATGGGCCTGATCGCGGAGGCGAATGGGCTGGCCGAGCCTTATAGCGTGCAGGCCGGACAGACCCTCATCATCCCGCGCCAGCGCGCCCATGTGGTCGCAAGCGGGGAAACCGGCTTCGACATCGCCTATCGCTATGGCGTGGCGTGGAAGTCGATCGCGCTCGCCAATGGGCTGGATGAAGATGCATCCCTGCGCACCGGGCAGAAGCTGGTGATCCCCACCATCACCAAGGCCACCGTCCCAGCCCCCGCCGCTTCCCCGGTCGCGGTCGCGCCCAAGCCTGCCGCGCCCGCCAGCACCACGCCAGCCTTCCAATGGCCGCTGAGGGGGCAGACCCTGCTCGGCTTCACCGCGCCGGGCAATGCGGACAGCCATAACGGGATCGACCTTGCCGCCGAGGCAGGCGCTCCGGTCAAGGCCGCATCGGCCGGCAAGGTCGTGTTCGCCGGGGACGAACCGAAGCTCTACGGGACGCTGGTGGTGCTGGAGCATGGCAACGGCTGGCACAGCGCCTATGGCCACCTCTCCTCTGTCAGCGTAAAGGTGGGCGACCGGGTCGCCGCCGGGGACGTGGTCGGCAAGGCCGGCCGGACCGGCGCGGCCCATCGCCCCGCCCTGCACTTCGAGATACGCAAGGACAACATGCCGCTCGATCCTTCCAGGCTTATCGCAGGTTCCAGCGCCCCGTGAGGGACTGGCGGCTCTTCCGCCGCCGCTGGAGTTTCCAGCCGCTCCGCCGCGCGGTCCGGATGCCGATCTGGGCGGACGTGGGCATCCGCCTGTCCGCCGCGCTGGCGCTGATCTTCCTCGTCGTGCTGCTTCACTGGTCCGACCGCGAGGGGCTGGTGGACCATCATGACGGGGTCATCAGTTTCCTCGACGTCGTCTATTTCACCATGATCTCCGTCACCACCACCGGCTTCGGGGACATCGCCCCGGTCAGCGACCGCTCACGGCTGATCGAGGCGGCGGTGGTGACGCCGATCCGCTTTGCCGTGATCTTCATTTTCGTGGGCACCGCCTATAATTTCATCATCAAGCGCAGTTGGGAGAAATGGCGCATGGCCCGCATCCAGAAACAGCTTTCCGGCCATATCGTGGTGCTCGGCTTCGGCATCAGCGGATCGGAGGCGGTGAGGGAACTGATCGACCGCGGGACCGAGCCGAGCTGCATCGTGGTGATCGATCCGCTGGAACGCCGCCTGTCGGAAGCGGAAGCGCTCGGATGCAACATCATGGCGGGAGACGCGACCCGCGACGATACCCTGATGGCCGTGCAGATCGGGCAGGCCAAGAGCGTGCTGGTGTCCGCCGGGCGGGACGACACATCGATCCTGATCGTGCTGACCGTCCGGCATCTGGCCCCGGATGTGCCGATCAGCGTGGTGGTGCGCGCCACCGACAACGAGCTGCTCGCCCATCAGGCCGGGGCCAACAATGTGATCAATCCGGTGCATTTCACCGGCCTTCTTCTCGCAGGCTCGGCCGAAGGCACGCATGTGGCGGATTACCTGACCGATCTTGCCTCGGTCAGCGGCAAGGTCCAGCTGGTCGAAAGGCCGGTCGCGGCGCAAGAAGTCGGCCGGTCGATCAAGCAGCTGGCGAGCGGCGGGCTGGGCCTGCGCATTTACCGCGACGGGCAGCCGTTCAGCTATTCGGACATCGAAGCGTCCGAGCTTCGCGCCGGCGATGTGGTGGTGGAGGTGATCCCCACCCCCGAGAACGGCGACCTTTAGAGCGATTTCGCGGCAAGTGGAATCCGCTTGCCGACCCGGAAATCACGGAAAACAGGCAGGAAGGCTTATCCGCCCACCCAGAATACCAGCCCCATCGCGAGATAGGCGAACAGCCAGTAGCCTGCGTCGATCCCCGCGAGCCGGGTGGAAATGCGCTGATGGGCATAGCTGAGCCAGAGCGCCGGGATCACGAAGAACAGGGCGAGGCCGCCCGACATCATGAAATAGAGCCACGGCTTGGCATCCAGCGTGTCTGGCCCGACGCGGGCGAACATATGGCCCATCATGGCGGCGGTCAGGAACAGCAGGATCGCCGTGGTCAGGAAAGTCGCCCCCGGCCGCCTGCGCCCGGCCAGGCGGCCCGGCCCGACCTCCGCGAGCTTCGCCCGCCCGAAGAGAGGGCCATACCAGCCCAGCGCCACCAGGCCAGCCACGATCGCGGCAATGACCACCCCTGTCCAGTTCACGGGTCCCATTGTTCATCTCCGTTCGCCGCGACTGTAGCGTTAAGCGCGCAACAGGTGTAGGGCGCGCCGCGAAATGGCCACGACAATTCCACAAGCGCGTCGTGTCGGCATGGTGAGCCTGGGCTGCCCCAAGGCGCTGGTCGACAGCGAACGCATCCTGACCCGGCTCCGCGCCGATGGCTATGCCATGAGCCCGGACTATGCGGGCGCGGACGTCGTGCTGGTCAATACCTGCGGTTTTCTCGACAGCGCCAAGGAAGAAAGCCTGGCTGCGATCGGGGAAGCGATCGCCGAGAACGGCCGGGTGATCGTGACCGGCTGCATGGGCAACGAGGCGGAGGCGATCCGCGCCCGCTTCCCCGATGTCCTGGCGATCACCGGCGCCCATCAATACGAAAGCGTGGTGGAAGCGGTGCATGACGCGGCGCCGCCATCGCAAGGGCCGTTCGTCGATCTCGTCCCGCAGAGCGACATCAAGCTGACGCCGCGCCACTACAGCTATCTGAAGATTTCCGAAGGCTGCAACCACAGCTGCGCCTTCTGCATCATTCCGCAATTGCGCGGGAAGCTGGCCAGCCGCCGGATCGACGCGGTGCTGCTCGAAGCCGAAAAGCTGGTGGCCGCCGGGACGAAGGAATTGCTGGTCATCAGCCAGGACACCAGCGCCTATGGCGTCGACATCCGCCACGAGCCGCGCCAGTGGCCCCGAGGCGCTTCGGGCCGCGAAGTACGCGCGCATATGACCGACCTGGCCCGCGAACTGGGCGCACTGCGCACGCCGGAAGGGCGGGCGCCCTGGGTCCGGCTGCATTACGTCTATCCCTACCCGCATGTCGACGCGGTGATCCCGCTGATGGCGGAAGGGCTGCTGACGCCCTATCTCGACATTCCTTTCCAGCATGCCAGCCCCAATGTGCTGAAGGCGATGAAGCGCCCGGCGAACGAGGCCAGGGTGCTGGAACGGCTGCGGACATGGCGCGAAATCTGCCCCGAGATCGCGATCCGTTCCTCCTTCGTGGTCGGCTTTCCCGGCGAAACCGAGGAGGATTTCCGCTATCTGCTGGAATGGCTGGAGGAAGCCCGGCTCGACCGGGTGGGTGGCTTCCGTTTCGAGCCGGTCGAGGGCGCCCCGGCCAATGCCCTGCCCGATCCGGTGCCGGAGGAGGTGAAGGAAGAACGCTACGCCCGGCTGATGGAAGTGACCGAGCGGATCAGCACCGCAAAGCTGGCCGCCAAGGTCGGGCGGCTGCTGCCGGTCATCATCGACGAGGTCGGCGAACCGGACGAGGACGGCGACATCGGCGCGACCGGCCGCTCCCAGGCCGATGCCCCGGAGATCGACGGCAATGTCTTCCTGCGCGATGTTGCGTCCGAGGTGAAGCCGGGCGACATCGTGACCGTGCGGATCGAAGATGCCGACGCGCATGATCTGTTCGGCGTGATTGCAGGGTGATGCGCCAGGCGAGCACGATCCTCGCCGTTTCCACCACAGGGCGGGGATTGCTCGACATCACCGATGACGTCGCGCGCTGGCTGGATGCGACCGGCATGCGCGAGGGTCTGCTCACGCTGCTGTGCCGCCACACCTCGGCTTCGCTGCTCATCAATGAAAATGCCGCGCCCGCCGTGCGGCGGGACCTGCTCCGCTGGCTCGACAGCGTGGCGCCCGAAGGCCTGCATTACGAGCATGACGACGAAGGGCCGGATGACATGCCGGCGCATCTCAAGGCCACGCTGACCGGAGTGAACCTGTCGATTCCCGTTGCCGGCGGCAGGATGCTGCTGGGGACCTGGCAGGGCATCTACCTGGCCGAGCACCGCGCCAGCCCGCATCGCCGCGAGGTCGCCCTGCATATTTTCGGCGATTGACGAAACTTACGGCCAGCCTCGCCGTTAGGGATTCATGCCGATCGACATTGCCTGCCGCTTCGCCTTCACCCTCGACGGCCCGGGCGACGTGTTGCTGCAGTTCGAGGCGGCGGCCATCCCGGAACAGACGATCCTCTCGGCGAATACTCTCCTTCCCCCGGCGCAGCATTGCGCGCGGGTGCCCGCCGAGGACGGGATCGGAGAACGGATCTGGCTGCGCGGGCAAGGCCCGCTCGCGGTGGATTACTCCGCCAGCGTGGAAATAGACCGCGTGATCGCCGATTTGGCCGCTCTGGACAGCCTTCCCGCGCATCTCCTGCCAGGCGAAACCGTCAAATATCTGCTGGATTCCTGCTACTGCCCCGCCCGGCGTTTCCAGTCATTCGTGGAGGCGGAATTCGGCAAGGTCGCGGGCGGGCGTCGCATCGCGGCGATATGCGACTGGATCGCCCGGAAATTCCGGTACGAGCCGGGCGCCAGCGATGCCAACACCACGGCCCTCGATTCCTTCGTGGAATTGCGGGGCATCTGCCGCGACTTCGCGCATGTGATGGTGACGCTCGCCCGCGCTTCCGGCATTCCCGCCCGCTACGCCAGCGTCTTCGCGCCGGGCGTGGAACCGCAGGACTTCCACGCCGTGGCCGAGGTGTTCCTGGCCGATCCGGGCGGTGAAGGCGGAAGCTGGCACATCGTCGATGCGACCGGCATGGCCGATCCCGCCGCAACCGTGAAGATCGGCGTCGGCCGGGATGCGGCGGACGTCAGCTTCCTTGCCAGTTTCGGACCATCCTTCCTCACCGACAAGGAGATCGCGGTCCGGCTGCAAACGTGAAACCCGCTTTTCCGCCTTGTGCGCTCCATTTCTTTGTTGCGGCGCACAAACTGCGTTAACAAGGGGACATTAAGGGGTGACAATGAACGGATCACAGCGGAGTATCCGCGCATGAGTTTCACGGCGGACCGTCTGCTGGTGTTCGGGGCGACCGGCGATCTGGCGCAGCGCATGCTGCTGCCCTCGCTATGCGCGCTGGATGCGGACGAGTTGATCGATCCGAAGCTGACCATCGTGGGGACGGCCCGCTCGGAATATGACGATGCCAGGTATCGCAACTTTGCCCGCGCGGCGCTGGAAAAATACCTGCCGGAAGGCCGCAAGAGCGGGATCGCCACCTTTCTCAACCGGCTGAGCTACCAGCCGCTCGATGCCTCGACCGCGGCCGGGTTCGACCGGCTGGCGCGGAAGGTGGGCGAACCGGAAAACGGGCTGGCGATATTCCTGTCCACCGCCCCCAGCCTGTTCGAGCCGACCATCGCCGGGCTGGCGGCCAGCGGCCTCGCCGGCGAGCATGTGCGGATCGGCCTGGAAAAGCCGCTCGGCAACGATCTTGCCAGCAGCCGCAAGATCAATGACGCGGTGGCCGGGGCCTTCCCCGAGCAGCGCATATTCCGGATCGATCATTATCTCGGCAAGGAGACTGTCCAGAACCTGCTGGCGCTGCGCTTCGCCAACCTGATGTTCGAGCCGCTGTGGAACGCCGCCTATATCGATCATGTCCAGATCACCGTTGCGGAGACGGTCGGCCTCGAAAGCCGGGCGGATTTCTACGATGGCGCCGGCGCATTGCGCGACATGGTGCAGAACCACATGCTCCAGCTTCTCGCGCTGGTGGCGATGGAGCCGCCGGTCCATTACGATTCCACCGCGATCCGCGACGAGAAGGTGAAGGTGCTGCGCGCGCTGCGCCCGATTTCAGCGGGCGAAAGCGTGACGGGGCAATATCGCGCCGGGGCGATCGGCGGAAAGGCCGTGCCGGGCTATGACGAGGAGCTTGGCCGGGACAGCGCCACCGAGACATTCGTGGCGCTCAAGGCGCATCTCGACAATTGGCGGTGGAAGGGCGTGCCCTTTTACCTGAGGACGGGCAAGCGCCTGCCCAGGCGGGTGACGGAGATCGTCGTCCAGTTCCGCTGCATCCCGCATTCGATCTTCGCGGGCAACGGTGCCCGGACCAAGCCCAACCGCCTGCTGATCGGCATCCAGCCCGAGGAGAATGTCACCCTGTCGCTGATGGCCAAGGTGCCCGGGCTGGACCGCGACGGGATCGGCCTGCGCGAAGTGCCGCTGGACATCGCCATGCCCGATGCGTTCACCGGCACGCACCGGCGGATTGCCTATGAACGGCTGCTGCTGGACCTGATCGAAGGCGACCAGACCCTGTTCGTCCGCCGCGACGAGGTGGAGGCCCAATGGGAATGGATCGATGCGATCCGCGCCGGATGGGACAAGGACGCGCTGGAGCCGCGCCCCTACACCGCCGGAAGCTGGGGCCCGAGCGCCGCCATCGCCCTGACCGAGCGCGACGGGGTCACGTGGCATGAGTAGGCGGGCATGAATAATCCGGGCACGAGCAACCGCGCATGAGCGAGCATCTTCACCCCACGATCGCGCGGGTCACGCAGCGGATCGTCGAACGGTCGGCGGATTCCCGGCGGCGCTATCTCGATCTGATGGAGCGCGCGGCGGAGCACCAGCCCGGCCGCGACAGCCTGGCCTGCTCCAATCTGGCCCATGGCTTCGCCGCCGCGCTGGAGGACAAGCCCGCCATCGCCGGAGGGCGCGGCCCCAACCTCGCTATCGTCACCGCCTATAACGACATGCTTTCCGCGCATCAGCCCTATGGGACCTATCCGGCGCAGATGAAGCTCTATGCGCGGGAAGCGGGTGCCACCGCGCAGGTCGCGGGCGGCACGCCTGCTATGTGCGATGGTGTGACCCAGGGGCAGGACGGCATGGAACTGTCCCTGTTCAGCCGCGACGTCATCGCCCTTTCCACCGCCGTTGCCCTGAGCCATGCGATGTATGACGGCGCCGCACTGCTCGGCATCTGCGACAAGATCGTGCCGGGCCTGCTGATCGGGGCGCTGCGTTTCGGCCATTTGCCCGCGATCTTCGTGCCTTCCGGCCCGATGCCGTCCGGCATCGACAACAAGGAAAAGCAGAAGGTCCGCCAGCTCTACGCCGAAGGCAAGGCGACCCGCGCCGAGCTGCTGGAAAGCGAAAGCGCCAGCTATCATTCGCCCGGCACCTGCACCTTCTACGGCACCGCGAACTCCAACCAGATGATGATGGAACTGATGGGGCTGCATATGCCGGGGGCCGCCTTCGTCCAGCCCGGCACGCCCCTGCGCAACGCGCTTACCCGCGCCGCGACCCGCAGGCTGGCCGCCATTGCCGGGGAAGGGAACGATCATCGCCCGCTCGCCCGCTGCGTCGATGAAAAAGCCATCGTCAATGCGGCGGTGGGCCTGCTGGCCACAGGCGGCTCCACCAACCATGCGATCCACCTGCCCGCCATCGCCCGCGCCGCCGGGATCGTTCTCGACTGGCAGGATCTGGACGAACTTTCCGCAGCAGTGCCACTGATCGCGCGGGTCTATCCCAATGGATCGGGCGACGTGAACCATTTCCATGCCGCCGGGGGGATGGCCTATGTCATCGGCGAACTGCTCGATGCCGGGCTTGCCCATCGCGATATTCGGACGGTGGCCGGCAGCAACCTGTCGGCCTATGCCGAAACGCCGGTGCTGGAAGGCGGCGCCCTTGCCTGGCGCCCGGCCGGCGAAAGCGGCGACGACACCATGCTTCGTCCCGTTGCCCACCCTTTCCTGCCCGATGGCGGAATGCGGCTGGTGCAGGGCAATCTCGGCCGCGCCACCTTCAAGACCAGCGCGGTGGAAAAGGAACGCTGGACCATCGAGGCGCCCTGCCGGGTGTTCGACCGGCAGGAGGATGTCGTCCACGCCTTCTCCACCGGAGAACTCGACAAGGATGTCGTGGTGGTGGTGCGCTTTCAGGGGCCCCGTGCCAATGGCATGCCCGAACTCCACAAGCTCACGCCGCCCCTCGGCGTGCTGCAGGACCGGGGGCATCGGGTCGCATTGGTGACGGACGGGCGCATGTCGGGCGCATCCGGCAAGGTGCCCGCCGCGATCCACGTAACCCCTGAGGCCCTGGCCACGAAGGACGGGAAGTGGGGGCCGCTGGCGCTCCTGCGCGATGGCGACACGATCAGGCTGTGCGCGGAACGGGGCCTGCTTGCGACCGATGCGGATCTGGCGGCGCGCGCGCCCTGCGCTCCGCCCGCGCCCGCATGGGGCACGGGCCGCGAGCTCTTCGCGATGTTTCGCGCCGACGCGGATGGTGCCGAACAGGGCGCCTCGGCCATGCTGGCAGTGGCCGGGCTGTGACCGGGCTCGTCGCTCTCGACATTGGAGGGACTCATGCCCGCTTCGCCCTTGCCGAGGTCGGGGCGGATGGGGCGATCGCGCTGGAGGAGCCACAAACGCTCCGGACCAGCGATTACGATTGCCTGGAGCAGGCCTGGCGGGAGTTCGAACGGCGCTGCGGATGCACGCTTCCCCAAGCCGCCGCGATAGCGATCGCCGGACCGGTCACGGGCGGCATCGTGCGGATGACCAACAACAGCTGGGTGGTCGATACCGCCCGGCTCAAGGATCGGCTCGGGCTGGGCAGGATCAGCATGCTCAATGATTTCGGGGCAGTCGCCCATGCCGCCGCACAGGCGCCGGACAGCGACTTCCTCCACATCAGCGGGCCGGACCGGCCGCTGCCCGCCTCCGGCACGATCAGCGTGATTGGTCCCGGCACCGGGCTGGGCATCGCCCATTTCTGGCGCGACGGCACAGGCAGCTACCATGTGCAGGCCACCGAAGGCGCCCATATCGAGTTCGGCCCGGTCGACGCACTGGACGACGCCATCCTTGCCCGGCTGAGGACCCGGCATGACCGCGTATCGGTGGAGCGGGTCGTATCCGGCCCCGGCCTCGTCGAGATCTATCAGGCGCTGGCCGCCGCCACGGGCGTTGCAGCCCCGGAACAGGACGACCGGACCTTGTGGGAAACGGGCCTGAGCCAGGACAATGGGCTGGCGAAAGCCGCGATAGACCGCTTTTGTCTTTCGCTCGGCAGCGTCGCGGGCGATTATGCGCTGGCCCATGGCGCCGGCGCCGTGGTGATCGCAGGCGGGCTTGGCTATCGGCTGCGCGATCTGCTGCCGCGCTCGGGCTTCGCGGAGCGCTTCCGCTTCAAGGGCCGATACGAAGGAATGATGGCGAATATCCCGGTAAAGCTCCTGACCCATCCACAGCCCGGCCTGTTCGGCGCGGCGGCCGCCTTTCAGCGCCAGTTTTCAGGAGAAACCGCATGATCCCGCCGATCCAGGACATCATGCTCGCCGCGCCGGTCATCCCGGTGCTGGTGATCGAGGATGCCGGTCATGCCCGGCCAATCGCCGAAGCGCTGGTATCGGGCGGCCTGCGGGTGCTCGAAGTCACCCTGCGCACGCCTGCCGCGCTCGAGGCGATCCGGGAGATGAAGCAGGTGCCCGGCGCCATCGTCGGCGCCGGGACAGTGACGAACGCGGATGAATGCGAAGCCGCATTGAAAGCGGGCAGCGAGTTCATCGTCTCCCCCGGCCTCACCGAAAATCTCACCCGGGTCGTCACCAGCCACGGCCTGCCTTTCCTGCCCGGAGTGTCGACAGCCAGCGACATCATGCGCGGCCTCGATCTGGGCCTCGCCCATTTCAAGTTCTTCCCCGCCATCCCTTCCGGCGGACTGCCCGCGCTCAAGGCGCTCGCCGGGCCTTTCGGGCAATGCCGGTTCTGCCCCACGGGGGGAATCAGGCAGGACAGCGCGGCCGAATGGCTTGCCGAAGACTTCGTGCTCTGCGTCGGCGGAAGCTGGATCGTCCCCCCCGGACCGCCGGACCTCGCCGCCATCGAACGGGCCGCGCGCAAGGCGAGCGAACTGCGCGCATGAAAAACGTCGCCCAGCTCCACGAACGGCTGCAGGTCCTGCATCAACTCACGCAGGAAACGCCGCTGTTCAACCCGGTGTTCCAGCTCTCGCTCGATCTCTCGCGCGAGCTGGAATCGGGCGGCCTCGATCTCGATGCCATTGAAGGGCTGGTCGCGGAGATTGAATGCGACGCATTGCACAGCCGCGCGGAACGGCTCCGCCGGCTGGTCGCCCCGACCTCGCCGCACAGCAATCTGCAAAGGCTGGACGAACTGGCAGGGAGCGATTTCGAAACCTACCGCGCGCGCTGGGAAAGCCCGCAAATCCACGCAGTGTTCACCGCCCATCCGACCTTCCTGTTGTCCCCGGCCCAGACGGAGGCGATTGCCCTCAGCGCCTCGCAGGAAGGCCCGATCGACAACAGCGTATGCGTGGCCAGCCCCGAGCGCCCGTCCATCACGCTGGAGTATGAACATGACCGGGCCTTGCGGGCCATTCGCCATGGCGCGGAGGCCCGCGACGCGATCGTCACTCGCCTGCTGGAAAACGCGCAGCGGCTCTGGCCCGACAAGTGGCGTGAACTCGAGCCCCTTCCGTTCCGCTTCGCAAGCTGGGTCGGCTACGACATGGACGGCCGCACCGACATCGCCTGGCACACCAGCATCGGCTTCCGGCTGGCGGAGAAGGAGGAACGGCTTGGCCGCTATGTCCTGTCGCTGGAGCGGATCGATCCCGGTCATCCGCTGCTGCCCGGGCTGCGCGGCGCGCATCGCTGGTCGCAGGAACGGGCGGCTGACTTCGCCGGGGATCTGAGCGAGCCTGCCGCGCTGTCCGCCGCGGCCAACCGGCTGACCGAGGACCACCCCGACAAGCTGCTGTCGCTCGCTCCGCTGATCCGACAGCTGGAGGAGGAAGCCCGCCACGCACCGGACGAACCCGCCATCGCGCTCAAGACGCTCGCCGCCGCGATGCGCGCGGACGGCCTGGGCGCGGGCTGGATTCATTTCCGGGTCAATTCCAGCCAGTTGCACAATGCCATCCGCCGGCGGATCGATCCGGACGACACGCTCGATCTCGCGAGCCGTTCCTCGCTGGGCAAGCTGCGCCAGCTGATCGCCGCGGTCAGGCCCTTGCGCGCGAATTTCGGCGCGCTGGCGATCGAAAGCAGCACGGCGATCCGGCAGTTCCTCGCCATGGCGCAAATCCTGCACCATATCGACGCGGACGCGCCGATCCGCATGTTGATCGCCGAATGCGAGCAGCCGACGACCGTGCTGGCCGCGCTCTACTTCGCCCGGCTTTTCGGGATCGACAACAAGGTGGACGTCTCGCCCTTGTTCGAAACCGAAAGCGCGCTGGAGCATGGCGGCCGCTTTCTCGACGCGCTGCTGGCGGAGGAAGCCTATCGCGCCTATGCGCGGCGGAGGGGGCGCATCGCAATCCAGACCGGCTTTTCCGATGCGGGCCGCTTTGTTGGCCAGATTCCGGCCGCCCTCGCCATCGAACGGCTGCAAGGCCGACTCGCCGAAGCGATGGTCGCCAATGAACTCACCGATGTCGCCGCACTCGTCTTCAATACCCATGGCGAGAGCATGGGGCGCGGCGCCCACCCCGATTCCTTCGAGGATCGCCTCGGCTGGCCGCTTTCACCCTGGGCGCGGCGGCGCTTCGTGCGCGCGGGGATCAGGCTGGAGCCGGAAGTCAGCTTCCAGGGCGGCGATGGCTATATGTTCTTCGATACGCCGGAACTCGCGCTGGCGACCCTCACCCGCATTGCCGAAGCGGACCCCGCCGGGACGGACCCAGACGCGCCGACCGACCCCTTCTACCGCCGCACCGACATCAGCCTCGATTTCTATCGGGCGATCCGTGACCATCAGCGCAAGCATCTCGAAAGCCGGACCTATGCCCGGGCGGTCACCGCCTTCGGCCTGGGCCTGCTCAACGAGACCGGCAGCCGCAAGTCGCGCCGCCAATCCGACCTGGCCGCCGACCGCGAGATGAGCCTGCGGCAGATCCGCGCCATCCCACACAATGCGATCCTCCAGCAGCTCGGCTATCCGGTGAACATCATCGCCGGTTTCGGCACGGCAGCGGACGGCAATTACGAAGAGCTTGCCGCATTGCTGCGCGAAAGCGAGCGCGGACGCCAGCTGGTGCGGCTGGTGCGCGCCGCCAATGCCCTGGCCAGCATCAAGACGGTGGCCGCCTATGGCGAGCTGTTCAATTCCGCCTATTGGGCCAGCCGCCCCTATCGCGGCACGGAGCTGCACTTGTCCGGCGCGTGCCAGGTCCTAGCCGAATATCTCACCAAGGACGACCGGAACGGCGTTTACCGCAGGCTCGCATCGCGCCTGCGGGTGGATGCGCTCAAGCTGCATCGCCTGCTCGAGCATCTGCCGGACGAGAACCCCCTGCCCGACCGGGAGCATGTGCGCCGGGCCATCGGCGTGTTGCAGGCGGTCCGCCTCGCCCTGTTCCAGTTCATGTTCCTGCGGGCCGTCTCCGTCCCGGCTTTCAGCCGCGCCAATGACATCAGCCGCGACGACGTGCTCGAAATGGTGTTCACCCTGCGCATCGATGAAGCACTGGGGCAGCTGCGGCGCGCGTTTCCCACCAGCTTTCCCAAGATCGGGGACTTCACCCTGGACGAGAGCACCGATTACCCGGACGACGCGGACGAGGGTTACGGCCAGATCCAGCGCGACTATATCGAGCCGATCGAACGGGCCTATCGCCTGAGCCTGCGGATCGGCACCGCCATTGCCAATGAGTTCGGCGCGCACGGCTGATCTTCGCCCGTTCTGTTAACCTTTGGATCTCGCGCGTCTCGTGGTGAGACGCAGGCAAAGGCACGACTGGAACCGAATCGCATTAACCGGCATAGTGCAGCCATGAATATCGTCTGGAAAGTGATCGGCGCAGTGACTGGCGCAGTGCTGCTGTTCTTCGGTTCGGCCGCGGTGACCGGCCATATCCTCGAGCAGAAGGGCGGCGAGCGCACCTCCGCGCAATCGCCTCGCCCGGAAAGCGAGCCGGTTCTGGCCATGGCCGATCAGGATCTGGCCGGGGCGAACGGGGTTCAGGCAGGAGAGACGCCGTCCGATGCCTCCGATGCCTCCCCCAGTGCCTTGGTGGCGAATGATGCCGGCGCCCCGCCCGCCATTGCCGAACCCCTTGTCATCAAGAGCATCCTGCCGATCCAGGGCCCGATCAAATATGGCGAGTGGCATTGGGACGAAAGCGCCGCTCCCGCGACCGGGAAGATCGTCGTCACCGTGGATCTGGACGCCCGCGTGATCTCGGTCTTCCGCGATGGCCACGAGATCGGCGCCGCGGCGGTGCTGCTGGGCACGGACGACTATCCCACGCCGCTGGGCAAATTCCCGATCCTGCAGAAGCGCAAGGATCATGTTTCCAACATCTATGGCGCGGAGATGCCCTATATGATGCGGCTGACCTGGGATGGTATCAGCATCCATGGCGCCGAGGTGGAGAACGGCTATGCGAGCCATGGCTGCATCGGCACGCCGAACGCCTTTGCCGCCAAGCTTTTTGCCATAGCCAAGCTGGGTGACGAGATTCTGATCAGCCGTGGCAAGATGATCGGTGTCGGAGATAATCTCGCTGCCAGTTGAGCCTATGCTCAGACCCGGCGGGGCGGCTCCTTGCGCAGCACCCATTCGCCCCCGTCGCAACGCGCCACCACCCCGCCCAGCGTGCCGTCCTTGCCGGCCAGCAGGCGATTGAGCAGCCGGGCCACATTGCCGAGCCGGGCTTCCCCGCCGAGCATGGCGATGGCCCGGCCCAATACCCGCAGCATCACGGCGCCCGGTGCGGTGGGGCGATAGCGGATCGCGTCCTCATCGATCCGCACCCGTTCCTGCCATTCGCGCTGGGCCGCCCACTGCAGCACGACCTCGGCATCGGCGATGTGACTGGCGCTGGTGGCCAGTGCGCCGATATCCAGCCAGTCGCACCCTTGCAGGGCCTGGCGCATGCGCGCCCGGTCGAAGCGCGGGTCCTCGTTGCTCGGGTCCCGGACCGCTTCCAGCCCCGCAGCGGACACAATCTCGGCCAGTTCGGCGCGACGCCATCCCAGCAGAGGCCGCAGAACCGGCAATTGCGATCCCGGAATGGCGCCACGCGCGCGCACCCCGGCAAGCCCCGCAACGCCGCTGGCCCGATTGAGGCGCATCAGCAGGGTTTCCGCCTGGTCATCGGCATGATGGGCAGTGGCAATCGCCGAGACGCCCTTGCGAACCGCCCATTCCCTGAGCGCCGTATAACGCGCCTGCCGTGCCGAATCCTGCAGATTGCCGGGCGCGACCTTCACCGCCAGAATTTCATGCGGGATTCCGTGCCCGGCGCATAGTTCCGCCACCATCGCCGCTTCGGAGCCGCTTTCCGTCCGCAGCCCGTGATCGACGGTGGCGATCTCGACCTCGCCCGGCATCACCGCTTCGGCAAGCAGCAGCAGGGCGAGGCTGTCAGGGCCGCCCGATACGGCGAGCCCCAGCTTTCCGCCCTCCGGCCACAGCCGCGCCAGATCGCCCGCGAAGCGAGCGATCAGCGGATGGGGGAAGCTCTCACTTGCAGGTGACCTTACGACGGTTTGCTTCATACTGTTCCCGCAACCTTCCGGTCGCAAGCGCCGGATAGGTATCTCCGAATTCGGCCAGCGCGATGCAGGCCCTTGAGGTGTCTTTCTGGGCGATCATGGATTCAGCGAGATACAGCAGGCTATCCCCTGCCCGATCCCCCTGCTTGTTCGCCTGGTAATTCTTGAGGAACCAGGGGGCGGCTTCGGCCGGCTTGCCCTCGTCCAGATAGGCGCGGCCGAGCAGGTTGCGGCCATAGCTGATCCGCGAATGACTGGGATATTTGTCGACATAGAGGCGCAATTGCTGCTGCGCTTCCGGATAGAATTTCGCCTCCCACAGGCGGAACCCGTAAGTATATTCGTCGTCCCCCGGATCGTTGGTGCTGGGCTTGGCGATCGCCTGCACCGCCGCCAGGCGCTGCGCGCTCGGCGCGGCGGGCTTGGGGGCCGGTGCTGGAGCGGGCGTCGCCGCGGCAGCGGCCGGGGCTGGCGCGGGAGACGGCGTGGCAGCGGCCAGCGGCGCCGCCGGGGCCGTGACCGAAGGCGCGACGGGAACGGCAACCGGCGATCCTGCCGCCGGAGCGACAGGGCTGGCGGGGGCAAGCGCCGCAGCCGCATCGGGATGCAGCTGCGTGACGACCCTGTTCAGCGCGGCGATCGCGTTGGTATTGGTTTCCACCTGGGATGTGAGCCGGGCAAGTTGGCCTTCCAGCGCATCGAGCCGAGCAAGAATATCCGTCACCGCCGTGGTCGCGGGCGGCAGGGTCTTGTCCTGCCCCGCGGCGGCGGATGCGCCGGTCGCCGGAGTCTCGAAGAAGCGGCTGTCCCCGCCCGGAAACACCTTGCGCTGCAATGCCCGTATTTCGGCCTCTATCTTGCGGACCCGTGCGTCGTCCACCTGCGCGATGGCCGGAACCGGCACGCTTCCCGCCAGGATTGCCCCAAAACTCGCAGTAACCGCAAAAATGCGCGCGCGTTTCCCGATCATCCGATCTGCTCCTGTCCAAAATACCCGATCAAGCTGCACCTTGGCGGCGCGACGCCAAACCGCAGATTAATGCCCCGCTTTTGCCGAAGCAGGCGAAGCCTGTCGAGCGCGCGGGCAGTTTAAGCTGTGGGCGAAGCGGCGGCGGCGGTCTGCTGCGGCCGGGGCGGGCGCGCCAGCAACGCTTCCGCAGTGACGGGAACATCCTTAACGATGCCCTCTTTCTCGCTCAGGCGGGGGATCGGGCGCCCGCCAACGCTTATCGACAAGGCATCCGGCCGCCCCGTCCACAACAGCGGCCCCTGCGCGTCCGCCGGCACCGTATAGGTTTCACCCTTCGCCATTTGCTTCTGCATGAGCTGCTTGCCCTGCGCATCGTAGAATTTCACCCAGACCTCGTCTTCCAACGCAGTGAAGACCACCGGGCCGGATACCGCCGGCTGCGCGGGCGCGGGCTGCGGAACGCCCGCCGGAGCGGGAGCTTCGGTTTCCTCCCGAAGGGGAGGGAGTGTCTCCGCGGGCGAAAAGAAGCTGCGATAGAACATGAAGCCGCCCACCAGCAGGAGCAATACCGCCAATGCGGAGATCCATCCAAGCTGCGCGGAAGGAACGCGGGCCGGATCGCCCGGCTCGAACGTGCTGCCCATTCGGCGGAAGCGGTCGGCCTGCGTGGAATCGAGGGTATTGCGCACTGCCGCAACCGCCTCGGCTTCGTTCAATCCCACCAGACGCGCATAGCTGCGAGTAAAACCCACCGCATAGGTGCGCGCGGGCAGGTCCGCGAACTGGCCATCCTCGATCATTTTCAGATGACGCTCGGAAATTCTCAGCGCGGCGGAAACGTCCGCAAGGCTCAGGCCCTTGTCCAGACGCGCCTGACGCAAACCCGCGTCGACGCCCGAACCGCCGTCAGGACCTGGATTTTCCTGTTCTTGTATGACCATTCTTTCCCTCGCCCCCCAGCATGGCGTCACCGGACCAAATCGAGACTCACACAAAATTGACTTGCATCACAAGTCAAGCGAGGCCGCATTTACCAGCATAGTCCCGCGACCGGCCGGTTGCCAGTTGCGACGAAGACTGATTGTTATTCAATCGGTTTCAATGCCTCTCTCATCCGCCCATGCCTTCAACTCGGCGCGCAGGGAGACAGGGGGATTGTGCAGCCAGTTCTCCATGGCTGCCCGGATTTCCGATATATCGACCTTGCAGATCAGTTCCTTGATCGGCCCCACGGCCGCCGGAGTGATGGACAGGCGCCGAAACCCGACGCCCAGCAGCGCCAGCGCCTCGAGCCGCCGCCCCCCCATTTCCCCGCACACGCCCACGTCGACTCCGCTGCCCTTGGTGTTGTCCAGGACACGGCGCAGGAACCGCAGGATGGATGGGCTCACCCAGTCATATCTTTCGGCCAGCTTGGGATTGGCGCGGTCCGCCGCGAACAGGAACTGGGTCAGATCGTTGGTGCCGATGGAAAGGAACGACAGCTTGGGGATGAGCACGTCGAGGACTTCCGCCAGCGCCGGCACTTCCAGCATCGCCCCGTAATAGATCGCTTCGGGCAGGGGTTTCTTCTGGCCCTTGAGATAGGTGCGCTGCCCTTCGAACACTTGCCGCGCGGCATCGAACTCCCATGGCTCGGAAACCAGCGGGAACATAACATGGAGCGTGCGCCCGGCGGCGGCTTCCATCAAGGCGCGGGCCTGCGCCTTGAGCAATCCTTCCCGCTCCAGCGCGAGACGCAGGGCGCGCCAGCCCATGGCCGGATTTTCGTCGCCTTCATTGTTGCTCTCGCGCAGGTAAGGCAGCGCCTTGTCGCCGCCGACATCGACGGTGCGGAACACCACAGGCCGGTCGCCCGCTGCATCCAGCACATCGCGATAGAGCCGGGTCTGCCGTTCCCGTGCGGGCAAGGCGGCGGCGACGAGGAACTGGAATTCCGTCCGGAACAGCCCGATCCCATCCGCGCCGGTCAGATTGAGCATCGGCATATCGTCGCGCAGGCCTGCGTTCATCATGACCTTGATGCGCTTGCCGTCGCGGCTGATCGGGCTGACATCGCGCAGTCTCGCATAGGCGGCCTGCCGTTCCTTGTTGCGGGCGAACCGCGCTTCGAACGCCTCCTGCATGGCCACTGTCGGGCGCGCGGTCGCGGTGCCGGTATCCCCGTCGAGCAATATCTCGTCGCCTTCCCGCACAAGGCCGCGCAACCCCCGCACACGCCCCAGCACCGGCACGCCCATCGCGCGAGCCACGATCACGACATGGGCCGTGAGCGACCCTTCCTCGAGGATCACGCCCTTCAGGCGCCGCTTGTCATATTCGAGCAGTTCGGCCGGGCCGAGGTTTCGCGCAATCAGGACCGCATCGCCGCGCAGGCCCTTGGTCGCCGCAGTGCCGAGCTGGCCGGAAACGATTCTCAGCAGCCGGTTGGCCAGATCTTCAAGATCGTGCATCCGCTCGGCAAGCAGCTGATCGTCGATCTGGCGCATGCGCATGCGCGTGCGCTGCTGCACCCGCTCGATCGCCGCTTCCGCCGTCAGGCCGGAATCGATCGCCTCGTTGATGCGCCGCGTCCAGCCTTCGTCATAGGCGAACATCTTGTATGTCTTGAGCACCTCCTCATGCTCGCCACCGACGCCGAACTCCGCCTGGCTCGCCATGCGGTCGATCTGTTCGCGCATCTTGTCGAAAGCGAGATAGACCCGTTGCCGCTCCGCCTCGACATCTTCCGCGACCACCTGCTCGATAGTCACCCTGGGCTGGTGATAGACCGCCACGCCGCTCGCCAGGCCCTTCACCAACGACAGGCCCCTGATGATCTGCGGCCCGCTCAGCGCCGGATTGCTGCTGTCGAGATCCTCCTCGTCGATCAGGTCGGCATTGGAGATCAGTTCCGCCAGAACCATGGCCACCGTCTGCAGCGCCTCGATCTCGATCTCCTCGTAGCGCCGGGGGTCGACATGCTGCACGCATAGAACGCCGACCGCGCGTTCCCGCCGGACGATCGGCACGCCGGCAAAGGAATGGAACTTCTCTTCGCCGGTTTCGGGCCGATACTGGAAGTCCGGGTGAGCGGCCGCCTCCGCGAGATTGAGCGTCTCCACATTTTCGGCGATCGTGCCGGTCAGGCCCTCGCCAACCGCCATCCGCGTGACGTGAACCGCGCTCTGGTTCAGGCCCCGGGTCGCGAACAGTTCCAGCATGCCTTCGCGCAGCAAGTAGATCGAACAGACTTCGCTGTTGAGGCTTTCGCCAATTATCTCAACGACCTGATTCAATTTCGCCTGCGCATGCAAGCGGGAAGCCATCACGTCATGCAGACGGATGAGGATCGTGCGGGCAGCATTGGTGGCAGCGGTCATACTCTGCGAGTATAACAGATCGCGCCATTTGGGAACGCATGGTCGCGTCTAATTGATTCCGGCGAGGCAGGAGCGCCAGCCCGCGCGAGGCGGGCGGGCGCGGTATGCGATCAGAGCTGGGACAGCTCCTCCTTGATCCGCAACTTCTGCTTCTTGAGGAACTGGATCGCGCCCTCATCCGGCGAAGGGCGGCTCATCTCCGCCCGGATCTTCTGTTCCAGGCCTTGATGCTTGAGCTGCAATGCGCTGACGTGAGGCGATTCCATAGGCTATCTCCTTCCTCTAGCGTGCGCCTGTCGGCGCGGACCGCGATGCTCCGGCAAACCGGAGTCGCGTGATTGTCATTGAAACATATTCTGCCTATTTTGCGAAGCCGATCCGTCGAGCTTTCGATAAGCGACCACGGGCGCGAGACGAATGGTCCGATCACGAATTGCGGGGAGCTTTGCCGGTGACCGAACAGGAGATGCGCAAGCGACTGGAGGCCTTACGCATCGAACATCGCGATCTCGACGCAGCGATCGAAGCCCTCTCCGCCTCCGGCAGCTCCGACCAGCTTCAGATCGCTCAACTCAAGAAGCGCAAGCTCCTGCTGAAGGACCAGATCGCCATTCTGGAAGATTATCTCATTCCGGATATCATCGCCTGACGCGGCCGGCGGCGGGCTGCCCGCAGTGCCTGGTGCGCGCCGTTGCTTCCTCGCCGCGCAGGCAGGCAGCGCCGCGAAATTCAGTTCCGCAGCGGGACAAGGCGAATTTGCATTGGGACAATTCGCTCCGCTCTCTGGCTTTGCCGCCCCTGCTGGATTAGCCATGGGTTCGCGCATGACAGGGCCAGCGAACATAAACCCGCATATCATCGAAACGCTTTACAGCGAGGCGATGGTGCTTGCCGACAATGTGCGCGACGCTTTCGATATGTCGGGCAGGATCAGCAGGCTGGCGGAAGATGAAGATCTGGCCCGGATCGCGCTTTCCTGTGAAGCGCTGCGCGCAACCACGCGGATGATGCACACGATCGCATGGCTGCTCAACCAGCGCGCCTACTTCAATGGCGAGCTAAGCGAATTTCAGCTGCGGCGGCATGGACGGCTGCCAAGGGACAAGGCGGCAATCGACGCCGAGAATTATGCGCTGCTCGACCCGGCCCTGCGCGAGCTTATCGGCCGGACCCAGCGCTTTCATGCCCGCATAGCGCGGCTCGACAACGCCTGGCGCGATGGCTTTTCCGCCCATCCCGGCGCCATCCATCGCCTGCGCGACCGGCTGGGGCAAGCCGTCAGCCGCATCTGAAACGGCGCAACAAGGCACACAACGGCTATACAACCGAACCTAGACGGAAGCGATGGCAGCCTGCCAGCGCGTCAGACGCTCCCTCCGGTCGCCATCCTCCATCATCGGCTCGAAAATCCGGGCCGGCCCCCGCATCGATCGCGCGGCGCTTTCGAGATCGGGATAAAGCCCCACGCCCAGCGCGGCCAGCACCGCGGCGCCCAGCGCGGTGGTTTCCACATAATCCGGGCGCTCGACCGGCAGGCGCAGAATATCCGCCAGATCCTGCGCCATCCAGTCGTTCGCGCTCATGCCGCCATCGATCCGCAAGCTGGTCCAGCCCGCATCGTCGGCCTCGAAAGCGCGAGCCAGATCATGAGTCTGATGGGACATCGCCTCGAGAGCGGCGCGGGCGATCTGCGCCTTGCCGCTGTTGAAGCTGAGCCCCGCGATGGCTCCCCGCGCCTCGGGGCGCCAATGTGGCGCACCTAGGCCGGACAAGGCCGGGACAATCGTAACGCCGCCTGAATCCGGAATCGAGGCCGCGAGCCGCGCGGTTTCATCCGCGCTGGAAATGATGCCCAAAGTATCGCGCAGCCACTGGATCAGGCTGCCCGCGACAAAGACGGAACCTTCCAGCGCATAATGGCGCTGCCCGCCAAGCTGGCGAAGCACCGTGCCAAGCAGGCGGTTGGCCGACCGGGGAACCGTGCTTCCCATATTCGAAAGCACGAAGGCGCCGGTGCCATAGGTCGCCTTGCAATCGCCGGGGTTGAGACAGGCCTGCCCGATGGTGGCGGATTGCTGATCCCCGGCCAGGCCGCAGATCGGTATCGCCCGGCCGAACAGGTCGGGGCTGGTGGACGCGATCGGCCCGGCATTGTCGCATACTTCCGGCAAGGCGCGCGACGGCACGCCGAACAGATCGCACAGCCCCGCATCCCATGATGCCCCCTCGAGCGGCAGCAGCAAGGTCCGGCTGGCATTGCTGGCATCCGACAGGTGGGCGCCGCCTGTCAGATTGTAGAGCAGCCAGCTTTCGATCGTACCGAAGGCAAGCGTGCCCTTTGCCGCCGCCGCGGCCACCTGCGGCTCATTGTCGATCAGCCAGCGCATCTTGGTGGCCGAAAAATAAGGGTCCAGCAGCAGCCCGGTCTTCTCCCGCACCGCATCCTCATGGCCCGCCGCGCGCAATTGCCCGCACTGGGCCGCAGTGCGGCGATCCTGCCAGACCAGCGCGCGGGACAACGGCTGCCCGCCAGCCTTGTCCCAGGCCACGACCGTTTCGCGCTGATTGGTTATGCCTATGGCGGCGATCCGTTCGGCGCCCCCTGCCTGGCGCACCGCATCCTGCGCCACGCCGAGCGTCTTGTCCCAGATTTCCGCCGGGTCGTGTTCGACATGCCCCGGGGCAGGATAATGCTGGATCAATTCCCGCTGCGCGACGGCAAGCTGAAGCCCGGCGGCGGTGAAGATCATGGCCCGGGTGGAAGTGGTTCCTTCATCGAGAACGAGAATGAGATCGCCCGGCATGCCTTCTCCCTTTTCAAGCGCGGCCCGTTGAAACCGAACCGGCTTACCCTCGACTTAGCGGCAACTAGCCCCCATATGCCAGCCATGGAAGGACCGCCCAAACCCTGGCCGACCGGAACGGCCGAACGGCTCGAGCCGCTGGTTCGCCGCGTCCTTGCTCCCAATCCTTCGCCATTCACCTATACCGGCACGCAGACCTATCTCATCGGCGAAGGCGACAGGATCGCGGTGATCGACCCCGGGCCGGATGAGCCGGCGCATCTGGATGCACTGATCCAGGCGATCGGCGATGCCTCGGTGATGGCGATCTGCTGCACGCATACCCATCGCGATCACTCACCCGCCGCGGCTCCGCTCAGGCAGCACACCGGCGCGCCGATCATCGGCTGCGCCCCGCTGGCGCTATCGACCGAAGGCCCGCGCCAGGATGCACCCTTCGATACGGACTATGCCCCTGACCGTATCCTGGCTGACGGCGAACGTCTCAGTGGCCCGGATTGGACGCTGGTGGCAGTCGCGACGCCGGGCCATACCTCCAATCACCTCTGCTTTTCGCTCGAGGAAACCGGCGCCCTGTTCACCGGCGACCATGTGATGAGCTGGTCGACCAGCGTGGTCATCCCGCCCGATGGGGACATGGCCGCCTATATGGATTCGTTATACCTGCTGCATGAGCGGGAAGACCGGGTCTATTATCCCGCGCACGGTCCTGCGGTGGACAAGCCGAAGCAGCTTGTCCGGGGGATGATCGGCCACCGCCGCCAGCGCGAGCGGCAAGTGCTCCGCCAGCTTGAAAAAGGCCCGCAGAATATTCCCGACATGGTTCCGCAAATGTACAAGGGCACCGATCCGCACCTGTTCCCGGCGGCCGGCATGTCCGTGCTGGCCCATCTCATCGACCTGGAACGGCGGGGGCAAGTCGAACGCTCGGGGGAAGTATGGCAGATAGCGAGCTGAAACCGTCCGAATCGGCAAGCAGCACGGTCCGAAGCCGCCTGGCCCGCGCTTCGGCATTGCCGTGGCTTCTGTTCATCGTCACCTTCGCTCTGGCGATCGGGCTGGCGTGGAAGGCGCTGGGGCCGGACAGCAATAATGGCGATCCGCTCGGCACCAGCCTTGTCGCATTCGAGAAGCAGAACCGGCTGACGGTGTTCTCCGCGCAGCTCGCGCCGGTGGTCGCATCCGAGGACAGCCGTCTGTTCGGCGCGATCCAGTCCCGTCAGGTCGCCGTCATCCCGGCGCGCGTCGATTACACGCTCGATCTGTCGCAGATGAATCGCGATCGGTTAAGCTGGAACGACCAGAGCCGCACCCTGTCGGTTCTGCTACCGTCCATTTCCATCGGCAAGCCCAATCTGGACGAAGCCCGGGCGCAATATCTGCGCGAGGGCATCTGGATCACCCGCGATGCGCAGGACAAGCTGACCCGCAGCAATACGCGGCTTGCGGAAACGCAGGCAATGGAGCAGGCGGCGAATCCCATACTCGTCAATCTCGCCCGAACGGCAGCCAAGGATGCGATTCGCCAGAATCTGGCGATCCCGCTGGAAGTGGCCGGCTTCGGGGATGTCACCGTCAATGTCCGTTTCGACGGAGAGGAACAGACCGCACAATGAGCGTTGAAACCAAAGTCCCGACGGGCACCGAGCTGCGCGCGGAAATCGACCGGCTCCGCCAGGAGCGCAAGGCCGTGATCCTGGCGCATTACTATCAGAAGCCGGAGATTCAGGATCTGGCCGATTTCGTGGGCGACTCCCTCGAACTGTCCCGCAAGGCGGCGGACACCGATGCCGAGGTGATCGCCTTCTGCGGGGTGAAGTTCATGGCCGACACCGCCAAGATCCTCTCGCCCGACAAGATCGTGGTCCTGCCGGACCTCGAAGCGGGGTGCAGCCTTGAGGATTCCTGCCCGCCCGAGAAATTCAAGGCGTTCCGGGAAGCGCATCCTGATCATATCGCGCTCACCTACATCAACTGCTCGACCGAGGTTAAGGCGCTGTCCGACGTCATCGTGACCTCGTCCAGCGCGGAAACGATCCTGTCCCAGATTCCGGAAGAGCAGAAGATCATCTTCGGGCCAGACCGGCATCTGGGCGGCTATCTGTCGCGCAAGTTCAACCGGGAAATGCTGCTCTGGCCGGGCGTGTGCATCGTCCACGAGGCGTTCAGCGAAACCGAGCTGCTCAAGCTGAAGGCGGAGCACCCCGACGCCCCCGTCGCGGCGCACCCGGAATGCCCCCCGACCATCATCGACCATGCCGATTATGTCGGATCGACCAGCGGCATCCTCCAGTTCGCCAAGACTTTCCCCGGCGACACGCTGATCGTGGCGACGGAGCCGCACATCATCCACCAGATGGAAAAGGCTATTCCGGAAAAGACCTTCATCGGCGCGCCCGGGGCGGACGGCAACTGCAATTGCAACATCTGCCCCTACATGGCGCTCAACACGATGGAAAAGCTCTACACCGCGCTGAGGGATCTGCAGCCCCGCATCGAGATCGAGGAGAACCTGCGGCTGGCGGCGAAGAAAAGCCTCGACCGGATGCTGGAGATGGCCAGCGGCACGATCGGCAAGGGCGATCTGGGCGCGAGGTCGTAAGGCTCCCCTGCCTGGAGAGTCTTGCCTCCCCAGGCCTCGCTCGGGCCGAATCTATTCGCCTGAGATAGCCGCGCCGATCGGATCGGCGGGAGGCGCTTCCCTTTCAGGAGCAGGAGTGGCCGGGGCGTCATCCTCGTCGGCCTCGGCCGCCGCGGCATTGTCCGAACCGCCCGAGGCGGCGCCCGTGCTCTTCGCGCCCGGCGTTCCGCTCGCTGTTGCTTCCGGCGCGGCCAGGGGCGCCTGAGAACGCACGGTGTCGAGCGGCAGCATGGCGTCGCTGATCGTGCCTTCCGCCACCTGGCCGGAAGCCCCGCCGTCTCCATCTCCATTCTTTCCGCCGCCGCAGGCGGAAAGCAGGACAGTGGCCAGAAGCGCCAGAGGCAGGCAACGGTTCATCTTGGACTTCACTCCTCAGGTGGCGTTTCCAGCGCGGCGAGGAAGCCGCCAGCGCGCGCGATCAACGCCCGATCCCAATCTTCCGGCGTAACCGCAACCCCCAATCTTTCGAGGCTGGTCACGCCATACTCCGCGATACCACAAGGAACGATGCCGGAAAAATGCCCAAGATCCGGAGCGAGGTTGACCGCGAAACCGTGCATCGTCACCCAGCGCCGCACGCGCACCCCGATCGCCCCGATCTTCGCTTCGCGCCCATCGGCATCTCCGGTCCAGATCCCGATCCGCCCCGGCGCGCGCCATGCCTCGATGCCGAAATCGCCCAGCGTATCGATTACCCATCCTTCGAGGGAATGGACGAAATGGCGCACGTCCCGCGCCCGTTTCGACAGGTCCAGCACCACATATCCCACGCGTTGGCCCGGGCCGTGATAGGTGTAGCGCCCGCCCCGCCCCGTCTCCACCACTTCAAACCGCGGATCGAGCAATTCCGCCGCGGCGGCGCTGGTTCCGGCGGTATAGACGGGCGGATGCTCCAGCAGCCAGATCAGTTCCCGCCCCTGCCCATCCGATACGGCGCGGTTGCGTTCCTCCATTTCCGCCAGAGCGGCACGGTAGGGCACCGAAGCGGCACTCAGCCGCCATTCGATACCGTCCGATCCCGCAATGTGTCCCAATGCATCCATTACGCCGCTTGCGTGGAACCATCGGGAGTGCTTATCAAGCCCGAAGTCAGCCGAGGCATGAGGAAACACCCGTGAAATTCGACATGAACCTGGCGTGGCGAGAGGCGAGCGGCATGGTTTCGGTCAATGCGCAAGTATTGGCCATCATCGCCGGGGTGTTCTTTTTCCTCCCCAGCTTCGCCATGGCCCTGTTCGCGCCCATGCCGGAAGCGACGGGCACGATGGATGAAGCGCAGGCCATGAACATGGTCGGCACCTATTATGCCGAGGCCGCGCCCTGGCTCATCGTTGTCGGCATAGCCCAGGCGATAGGGGTTCTCGCCCTGCTTGCGTTGCTGACCGACCGGCGCCGCCCGACGGTGGGCGAAGCGCTCAAGGCCGGAGCCGTCAGCTTTCTGCCCTATTTCGCCGCGCAATTGCTGCTCGGCGTTGCGGTTGCGCTGGGCTTCGTCGTTATCGTCGGCGCCGCCACCGCTTCCGGCTCGGTCGCGCTGGCCGCCATCCTGTTTCCCTTGGGCTTTGTCGGCCTGGTCTATGTCATGACCAAGACATCGCTCACCGCGCCGGTCATCGTGATCGACGGGTTGCGCAATCCGATCCGCGCCCTGAGCCGATCATGGAACCTGACCAGGGGCAACAGCCTGCGTCTTTTCGGCTTCTATTTCCTGGTGTTCCTGGCCTTCGTCGTAATCATGATCGTGATTTCGATGATCGTCGGCCTGATCTCGATGATCGCGCTCGGCGCCGGGATCGTGAGCCAGATCGCCAATGGCGTGCTGTCCGGCTTCGCTGGGGCTTTGATGGTGGTCTATTTCGTCGCGATCATCGCTTCGGCGCATCGCCAGCTGTCCGGCCCTTCGCCGGAAGCCATCAGCCAGACTTTCGAGTAGATCTGGCGAATAAACCCGGCCGACAGAAGCGATCAGGCCTCTGCGGCGGTTTCGTCCGCTTCCTTCCAGCCCCAGAACAGGCGGCAGGGGAGAATGTTGAGCGGCTCATAGCCCTGATCGATCCGGGTGAAGTGCCGCGCCATGAAATCCCGGGCCTTCGCATTGAACTGATAGACCAGAAACGCCCCGCCGGGCCTCAGGACCCGGTGGGTGGCAGCGGCGATCGCCGGCCCCACCCCTTCCGGCAGGGTGGAAAAGGGCAGCCCGGACAGCACGTAATCGGCATGGTCGAAACCATGCGCACGAATGATTTCCTCGACATCGGCGGCTGAACCGAGCACCGGAATGAAGCGGCTGTCGCCGATCGTGCGCCGAAGATAATCGATATAGAGCGGGTTCGTGTCGATCACGATCAAGGTCGCGTCGCGCCGCAGCCGCTCCAGCACCGGCCTGCAGAACGTGCCCACGCCGGGGCCGTATTCCACGAACAGCCTGCACTCGTTCCAATCCACCGGCGCCAGCATCTTGGCGATGGTGAAGCGCGACGACGGGATGATCGAACCGACCATGACCGGGTGCTTGAGGAATCCTTCGAAAAAGACGCCCCAAGGCCCCAGCACGCGCTGCAGGCCGCGTTTCCACCGCGCGCTGCGCCGTTCGAAGGAAAGCTCGCTTCCGGTCATGCAGATGGGGGTCCCTTTTCAACACGGCCCGAAAGAGAGGGCCGATCCGCCGCGCGGGCGTTTGCAAAATAGCCGGGTGATTGCAAGCCGGACGCGGCGAATCTAGCGCAAGGAAATGCGCGCAGCAATCGCGGACACCGGCGGGCTGAGGCTGTCACAGGATTTCCCGCACCTTTTCCGGGGGCCGGCACAGGCGCACCCCCTTCGCCGTCTCCACCAGCGGCCGCTCGATCAGTTTCGGGTCTTCGGCCATTGCCGCGATCACCGCCGCGTCATCGGCCTCGGTCAGCCCGCGCTGCTCCGCATCCGTCCCGGCAAGGCGCAAACCCTCCCGCGCGGGCATGTCGGCATCGCGATACAACTGGGCGAGCTTTTCGGTAGAGGGCGGATCGCGGAGATACTGGACCACTTCTATTTCGAGGCCGGGCGTTTCCTCGAGAATGGCCAGGGTCTGCCTGGATTTGCTGCAATTGGGATTGTGCCAGATCGTCGCCTTCACCACTGCATTCCTCTCTTTTCGCAGGTCATTGCCCGCCTGGGGTCAGGACCTAGCGGTCGAGACGCCATGCGCCAAGATCGCACTCAATCTGTTTCGGATTCCTTAGCAGGATTCATGGCCGGAACAGCCCTTGCCGCATCTTCCGCGCTGATGCCGGGCGCAGGAGCGGCACTGATCGTCTCCAGGCGCCGCATCACCCGCCCCGCGCGCTGCACCGCCCGGACCAGCCGGGGATAGACACCGCAGCGGCAAAGGTTGGGAATCGCCGCCTTGATTTCCTCATCCGAAGGGGCGGGATTGGAGCGCAGCAATGTCGCCGCGCTCATCACGATGCCCGGCGTGCAGAAGCCGCATTGAATGGCCTGCTCGGCCACCAGCGCCTGCTGGACCGGGTGCGACCGATCTCTCGAAATCCCTTCGATCGTGGTGACGAAGCGGCCCTCGGCCTCGGCGATGGTGATCAGGCACGAACGCAGCGCTTCCCCGTCCACCATCACCATGCAGGCCCCGCAGTCGCCGGTTCCGCAGCCATATTTGGTCCCGGTCAGATTGGCCGCGTCGCGCAAGGCCCAGAGCAGGGGCGTGTCGGGGTCGAGCGCGAAGCGGACCGGGCGACCATTGACCGTCATGCGGGACATCGCGTCTATCTATTCCAAATCGCCGGATCGCAAAGCGGTTATTTCCCCGCCCCATCTTCCCGGCGGGCGAGTTGCCGGATCAGGGCCTGCGCCGCATCGGTCACATCCCGCCAGGTAATGTCGAAGCCCGCTTCTTCGCCGAAATAGGGGTCGGCCACCGGCTGCCCGGCCCGGCCATCCACCATATCGAGCAGCAGCCTGACCCGCGCCGTGCCGTCTGCCGGCATACGCTCCAGGATGTCTTTCAGATTGGCGTGATCGAGCGCGAAAATATGGCTGAAGCGATAATAGTCGGCCGCTTCGATCTGGCGCGCGCGATAGCTTGCGATATCGATGCCGTGGCGGCGCGCGACCGCTTGCGCACGCGGATCGGGCGGGCGGCCGATATGCCAGTCTCCCGTGCCCGCGGAATCCGCGAAAGCCGGAAATCGCGCCTTTTCGGCCGCATGCTCGAACGCGGCCTGCGCCAGCGGAGAGCGGCATATATTGCCCAGGCAGACGAAAAGGACGGCGGGTTGCTGCGGATCGTTCACGAGGGGATCATAATACCGGGCGCGCGCAATTGCCATTGCTGGCGGACCTGCTGTTTGATAGGCGCGGAAGAATGAGCTTCTGCGACACCTGCGTTGTACGCAATAGCGCCATATGCGCAGCGCTGGACGCGTCGGAGATCGGCGCTCTGAGCACGATCGGACGGCGCCGCACGCTCCAGCCGGGCCAGTCCCTGCTGTGGGAAGGCGAGGATTCCATCCTTGTCGCCAATGTCATCGAAGGGCTGCTGAAGCTGTCCACCGGCACGGAAGATGGGCGGGAACAGATTGTCGGCGTCGTATATCCGTCGGATTTCATCGGCAGGCCGTTCGGCTCCACCACGGCCCATAGCGTGACCGCGCTGACCGAGGCGAAGGTCTGCGTCTTTTCCCGCGCCGATTTCGACGCTTTCGCCCATTCGCACCCGAAGCTGGAGCACAAGCTTCTCGAACGGACCCTGGCGGAGCTTGATCGAACCCGGCGCTGGATGCTGCTGCTGGGCCGCAAGAACGCGAGCGAACGGATCGCCAGCTTCCTGCTCGAAATCGCGGAGCGGATGATGCCGCAGGGTTGCGGGCATGTGCCGGCCACGCAGCAACAGCAATTCGAGCTGCCCTTCTCGCGCCAGCAGATCGCCGATGTGCTGGGATTGACCATCGAGACGGTCAGCCGCCAGCTGACCAAGCTGAAGGCGGAGGGCATCATCGACCTGCCCTCGCGCCGCGCGGTCGTCATTCTCGATCCGGAAACCCTGCTGGAACGCGCTGGCTAGGGTCAGAACCTTGGCCCCGACAGGATTCGCCGCGGGCGATTCTTGATCCAGTTCAATGAATGCCGCCGGCGCTTGCCGTCTAAGCGGCGTCATGTGGCCTTATTTCCCCGAGCTGCTGGCAAAGCCGGTCCCGCGCTATACCAGCTTCCCGACCGCCGCCGAATTTGCCGACGGGGTCTGCCCCTCCGACGTGTTCGCCGCCCTGGAACAGGCGCGGGGCGAGATTTCGCTCTATGTGCATATCCCCTTCTGCGAAAGCATCTGCTGGTATTGCGGCTGCAACACCGGCGCCGCCAACAGGCGGCAAAGGCTGGCGAGCTATCTCGACTCGCTCTACCACGAAATCGTCATGATCGGTTCGCGGCTGCCGCGCAGCGCATCGATCCGGCATGTCGCATTCGGAGGGGGCAGCCCCAACGCCATCGCCCCGACCGACTTCGTCAGGCTCATGGATACGCTGACGCTGCATTTCCGCCTGACCGATCCCGTCATTTCGATCGAGCTGGACCCCCGCACCCTCAACGAGAGCTGGGGCGCCGTGATGGGCGGAATCGGCGCGACCCGCGCGAGCCTCGGCGTTCAGACCTTCGCGCCGCATCTGCAGGCGGCCATCGGGCGCGAGCAGCCGATGAAGGACATCGCGCGCAGCGTGGCCCTGCTGCGCAAGGTCGGCATCGCATCGCTCAATTTCGACCTGATGTATGGCCTGCCCGGCCAGATCATGGACGATCTCGTCCACACGATAGAAACCACGGTCGCCATGGGCGCGGATCGCGTCGCGCTGTTCGGCTACGCCCATGTGCCCCACCTGATCCCCAGACAGCGGCGGATCGATGCGTCGGCGCTGCCGGGCCAATATGAGCGGTTCAGGATGGCGGAGCGCGGATACCGGATGTTCGTGGATCAGGGGTATCAGCCGGTGGGCTTCGACCACTTCGCCCTGCCGGGCGATGCGCTGGCGCAAGCCTCGCTGAGCGGGCGGCTGCACCGCAATTTCCAGGGCTTCACCGATGACGACGCCCCGGTGACCATCGGCCTCGGCGCATCCGCCATTTCGAGCTTTCCGCAACTGATCGTCCAGAACGAAAAGAATTCGGGCCGTTACCGGATGATGCTGTCGCAAGACCAGCTTCCGGTTTCGAAAGGCGTGTTCCGCCTGGCCGGGGATCGCCTGCGCGGGCGGATCATCGAACGCCTGCTATGCCACGGGCAAGCCCGCGTGGATCGGGCCATTCTGACCGAAGTCTATCCGGGCATCGCCCCCTTCATCGAAAAGGGCCTGCTTGTGGCCGAAGAGGGCAAGCTCGTCATCCCGCCCGCCGGACTTGCCTATGCTCGCGCCATAGCCTCGCAATTCGACCCCTATCGCGCGGGATCGCCATCCCGCTTCAGTTCCGCCGTGTAATTCCAACGCGGATGACGAGAGCGCGGAGGGTCTGGATTTACCTGCTGCCCGGGGTCCGATGGACTCCCGATGCAGGCAGCGCCGGGAGCTCGTCGGCCCGGCGCTGCACCTGCCTCGATCCATCTGGCGGGGATCGGTGGCGGGGATATGGCCAGGAAGGCGATTAACGGAGAAACGGCAGCCCCGGCACGTCAGGCGAACAGATCGTGCTCGCCTTCTTCCTCGATCGGATCGGGCACTTCCAGCTGGCAATGATCCGGATGTCCATGGTGATATCTGGAGGTGAAGACGTTCTTCCACCAGAGTTCGGAAAATTCCGCCCAGTAATCCCAGACCGCGAGATTGAATGAAACCGGGGCCAACGCGGCGGAAGCCAGCCAGTCGTTGGAACTGGCTGGGGAATAGGACCAGATGCTGGCCTGCGAAGTGCTGCGGCGATCCATCCGGGGCAGTTTACTACCCTTTTCCGAGTCGCCGCAAATCGAAGTTCCTGGCCTTGATCGGCGCGATGGCGGCCCCTCAGGCCGGTCTGCCTTCCCACTCGGCAACTGCCTTGAAAAGGCCGCGCAGCTTGTTCCTGACCTCGAGCAGTTCCTTGTCCGGCTCCGACTGGGCGATGACCCCCACGCCGCCCTGCGTGTAAAGCGTGCCATGCTTGGCCAGCGCCGCCCTGAGGTTCAGGTAGAAGGCGGCATCCTTTCCATCCGCGGAGACTCTTCCCAGTATCCCGCCGTAATAGCGCAGGGGATCTTGCTGCGTGTCCGCCAGCGGCTGCAGCGCATCGGGGTAGGAAACGAGCGCGGGAAAGGAATCGGAGAGGATGCGCATCCAGTCCCAATCCTCCCGCAATGCTCCGGATGCGCGGGAATACAAGTGCCTTACGTTGCCCAGTTCGAGGATCTCGAGCTGGAATTCGATGTTCAGGCTTCCCGGCTCGACGAGATTTTCGATGCGGGCCTTGTAGCGATCGAACGCCATCAGATGCTCCCGGCGTTCCTTGGGATCGTTGCGCAAAGCTTCGCGCCAGCGCGCATCGGTGACGGGATCGTCCGACTTGCCGCGCGTTGCCGCCACCACATCGAAGGACAGGCGCCCTTCATGCACCTCGAATACATTTTCCGGGCTGCAGCCAAGCGATGCCACTCCGGCATCGACCTGAAAATAATGATTGCAGGCCGAAGTCGGCTCGGAACCCGCGAAAATGGCGAAGAGCGACAAGGGGTCACGCGATCCGGTTTCGCGTTGATAGGATCGGGTGAGGATCATCTTCCCGTCGGGATAATCCTGCAGGATCGCAATCCCCCGGGCGAGGCGTTCGAGAAATTCCTCGTCCGGCTGGCATTGCCAACCCTCCGCGGGTTCGGCCGCAAGCGCGCCTTCCAGCCCGCAATGGCTCCCGAACCCTTCGATAGAAACTTCCAATTCGGGCTGCACGCACAATATCAAGGGCAGATCCGGGTCATGGACCGCCCGCCCCAGGTCGGGGCTGATCATCCAGAAACTGGGGAAGCCCGGATCGAGCAGGCTCCGCATCTGGTTCAGCGGATCGCCCGCGCAGGGGATGCTGGCGGAGCCGCCGTTCGCTGACACGACGAAGCCATCCCGGCCATAGGCGACCCGGCGATGACATCCCAATCCGACATGCGCCTTTGCCCTGCGGGGCAGGTGAAAGATATACTGGCCGCCCTGCTGCGTGGGCCGGTCGACCCCGAACAGGTTCAATGCGTGCGGAAGAACGCTCATCGGATCACGCGATCTGCCTTGCCCCCGGCCGCATGCGCGAGCAGGCGGGACACCAGCTTTTCCGTATCCATCTGCCGCGAGGTCCGCTTCTGGAGCTTGCGATGCTGCGAAAGCCTTTCCACCGGGGCGTCATCTGTCATCACGATATCGCCAGCGCAATGCTCCGCCACGAGATCGATCAGCTGTTCGAGATCATCCCGCTCGCCATCGTCCGTGTCAGGCAATGGCCCGGCGATCACCAGCATATCGAACCGATCGAACGGCAGGCCCGATTTGAGCAGCGAAGTGTCGTCCGCCGCCACCAGCAAGGCCTCGACATCGCGATGCATGAGCAGCGCTTGCCCGGCATGGAATGGCGAAAGGCCGCTCATGCCGATGGAACGACCGCCGAGATAGGCCTCCCCCCGCGCGGCCAGGCCGACTCCCGCGAAGTCTGGCCCGGCCAGGCGCTCGAGGAGCCGTGCGATCAGGCCGCTGTCCTTGCCGGTAAGGAGAAGCGCTGTCGGGATGCGGCCATTGCCGTTTATCCGCGCGCGAAGGATGTCGCCATAGAGATGGGTTTGCGAAGCCGCGATCAATTGAGGCTGGGCATTGATCTCGATGATGGTGCCGCCGACTTCGCGCCAGGATTTCGCTATGTCGGGAATAATCATGTCCACTCCGGCGACATCGAGGCCGATCAGATCGACCGCCCGCTCGACCAGAGCGCGATTGTCAGGATGCACAGCGTCGGTCACGACCACCGGCAGGCCTCCCGACGAAAGATTGGACGCGCGCCGCAATCTCACGAAACGCCCCGCCTCGAGGATGCTGTCGAGCGTGCATTCCTGCTCATCCAGCAGCCCCAGCGCTTCATCGCCCAGGGTCAGGGGCCGCAATGATGCCGTCGCATGATAGCCGCGGCGCGGATCGCGGTTCGAGATTTCGACCAGTTCGGCAATGCTGTGCCTGCCGTCCCCGGTCACGCCGGCAGGCTGCCTGCCCACCGCCCATCGCAAAGCGCCATCGATGACGATCAGGCGGAAATCTTCCCCTTCGCAGTGCTTCTCGACGAGGATCTTGCGGCCATGCGTGCTCGCCTCGTTCCACGCATCCGCCAATTGCCGCTCGTCGCGCAGCCCGGCGAACACCCCCAGACCTCCATCCAGGTTCATGGGCTTGACCACCACCGGATAGCCGAGCCTTGCCGCAATCTTGCGCGCATGTTCCAAGGAATCCGCCAAATCGTGGACGGAAGCTGGAATCCCCCCGCGGCGCAGCATCTGCGAAGTGGAGAATTTATCGCGCGCGATCGCAACCGGCAGGGTATGGGTCGTGCTCAATATGCTGCTCTTGGCGAGCAATTGGTTCTTCCCCCATCCGAACTGGCAATAGATGTCGGACAGGGCGGGCACGGGAATATCGGCGGCATGGGCCGCCTCCAGAAAACGCAGCGTATTCGTGCCGCCGAGCTTCAGCTTTCCCAGCTTTTCCACCAGTTCGCCATGCCTGGTTGCCGTAGCCCTCTCGGCGTTTTCCAGATTGCCGGTGGAACCCGATTGCAAGGCCCGCCAGATCGTCGAGACAGCCCAGACCAGGGCATTGAGAATATTCTTCCCATTTCCGGCAAGCGAAGGGAAAGCGGCCCGAAGGGTGAAGCGATCTTGCCCATGCAGACAATCGATGAGCCGCGCCTCGCAGAAAATCGGCAGGCCCGCATTGCGCAAGCAGGAAACGGCAAGATCCAGTATCCTGTCGGCCAGATTGTCAGGGAATGGCGCTTCGTCCCGCTCGGCGGCGCGAGACAAATACGGGCCGATGAGCCGGTCGACGCGATCCCAGTCTTCATCCTGGAAATCCACGCCTTCGACCGGCACTTCTATCTCGGCCAGCAGAGTGGATTGCAGGACCCCGTAAGCCGGCCCGGGAATATCTCCGCGCAAGTGGATTCGTACGGTTCCGGCATTCGGCAAAGCAGGCTTATCGTTAATCATGATTACCGGGGTGCGACACCGTAAGCAGTTTTGACATGGTTGGAGTGGACCCTGCCCCGATGCACGTCAACCCGAACCCACCCCCTTTGAACAGGCAAGGCGGCGGGCCTGCGCCGGCCTCAATCTTCATAGGCCCGATATTGCACAAGCCGCGTTTCTGCGAGAAGGTAAGAGACACATAGACAGCCCGCGCGACAAGCCCTTGGCATGGGGCCAGGTCGCGCGAAGGCAAAAAGAAAGGGACGAGGATGGGCGCAACATTTCATCATACGAATATCGTTTCCCACGATCCGGAAAGGCTCGCGGCCTTCTACGTCGATGTATTCGGCTGCGTCCTCAGCGGGCCGCCGCGCAATCTCCAGGGCGACTGGATCGAGCGCGGCACCGGCCTCGACGGCGCGCATATCACCGGCTTCATGCTCAGGCTGCCCGGCCATGGAGAGGCCGGGCCGGGCCTGGAAATATTCAAGGTCGAAGGTTCGGACCCGTCCGTGCCCGGAAAGGTCGATCGCCCTGGCCTGATGCATGTCTGCTTCGTGGTGGACGATGTGCAGGAAACTCTCGACAGGATGCTGGCCGCGGGCGGCCAGTTGCAGGGCCAGATCGTGGATACCGGCCCCATTCCGGGGGTAGGCCGCGCCGATTTCGTTTATGCGCGCGACCCCGACGGCAACATCGTGGAACTCGTCGCCTGGAACAGGGCCGACGCATGAGATGCGGCAGGGCTGCGGCCCTGCCAGGCTCAATCCAGCAGCGTAACCTCGGTGGCCCGTGTTCCGCTGAACGGATTGCGGCCATGGCCGGTCAGCAAATTATCCAGAATCATAATGTCGCCATCATGCCACGGCCATGAATAGGTAAATCTGTCGACAAGTTGCTGGAACTGCGCATCCTCTTCGGGCGGCAATTCGCCGCCATCGCCAAGATAGGCGCCGGACGGAAATTTCTGCTGCTGCCGCAACTCGGCGGCCTGGCCCGTATTGTCGTAAGATCCGCGATAGAAATGCGCGATATGCACCCCGCCGCGATAGACTCGCTCATTTGTGCCCGGATGGGTCACGAAGGCATCTTCCAGATTGAATACGGTCAGGCTGCCGTCCTCGTGCCAATGCGGGCGCATATGGCGGCGGGCGCAGATCTCCTCCACTTCCTTTTCCGACTCCGTGTAAAAGGCGAAATCCCAACCGCGCTTGTCCATCAGGCGCGTCTCCTGCGTGCTGCCCGTCTTCGCGGCGAAATTGCGGACATTCTCGATCCCCAGCTTTTCCAGCTTGCCGCGGATGGATGCCGGCATCTCGCTCGTGACCTTGCGCATATCGGCGATGATCGTTTCGCCCCCTTCCTCCGCCACCTTCTTCGCAAAGAAAGCGATCCGGCGGGGATAGTCCCGCAGATAGAACATTTCCTGATGGATCGGGATGCGCTGGTCGCCGGTGCGCTGCGTGGCTTCATACACGCCATTGGCGACCGCCCGGCGCGCGGCCGCACCGCCCTGATAGCCGCCGGTATAGGGCGGGAAACAGGCGCCGACCTGCCCGAAATCCTCGGACGTCACGACCGGAAACCCGCGCAGCACCACGCCCCCGTGACGGGCGATCAGCTCGTCGAGCCGGTGGCGATGCCCGTTCACCCAGGCCACCGCATCCTCCAGCGTGGCGAAGGCGCCTTCCTTCGCTTCGACGAAAAGCGGCGGCTGCCCTTCCCCGAGAGTCCAGCATGTCACGCGATCGTCGGGAAGATCGCCTGTCACGGATTGCATCGCTGCGTCTGCCAGCGTCATGTGCTTACTCCTTGTAGGACGGATCGATCCGATCCATGCGGCGCAACAGCGCTTTCCATTGCAGGTCGCCGCCCACCAGCCCCGGATTGGCGATGGCGATGTTGCGAGTGTTCTCCAGCGCCGCGCCCGACATCGCCAGGCCGTTGTCCAGCCCGCCCGCGAGAGCCGCCACCTGTATCTTGCAGGCCATTTCCAACCGGTAGAGATAGAGGAACGCCTCTCCGCAAGTGCGCCCGCATGCCAGCAACCCGTGGTTACGCAGAATCAGCAAGTTGCCGCTGCCGAGATTGGCGACCAGCCGTTCCCGCTCCTCGAAGTTGAGCGCGACGCCTTCGTAATCGTGGTAGCCCACTACCCGTTCGACCAGCGCGGCATGCTGCGACAGCGGCAGCAGCCCGCATTTCATTCCCGACACGCCGGTTCCGGCCGCGCTGTGCGTGTGGATCACCACATGCGCATCCTCCCGCGCGCGGTGAACCGCTCCATGAATGGTATAGCCGGTGGGGTTGAGGCCGAGTTCCACATCCGGCTTGAGCACGACATCGCCGTCGATCGTGATCTTGTAGAGATTGGACGCCGTCACCTCGTCATAGGTGAGGCCATAAGCGTTAATCAGGATATGGCCCGATCCGTCCGGCACGCGCATGGTGATGTGGTTGGCGATCAGGTCGGTCATGCCGAAATGATGCAGAATGCGATAAAGCGCGGCGAGTTCGACGCGCGCCGCCCATTCTTCCTCGCTCACACGCTCGCGCATCGATGCCGGGCGATGCGCCGCAAGGATGTTGTGAGGCTGAGACATTGCTCCGCTCCTCTGCCCGATCTGCCTGTTGTTCTTGTATGCCCAGTTTAGCGCACGCGCCGCCGATCCTGTCAATCGTCACTTTCGGATGAAAGAGGCAGGGAATTTCAAGCCGATGGAATCTCGGATTTCCGCGGTTTTCCGCCCGTGTTGCAAAATGTGCAACGCGGCGTGAGGTTTTCACGCTTGTGAGAAGAGTGCGCTCAGGGCAACGCGAAACTGCCTTTACAGGCATCCTCTCCCAAAACTTCCAGGCCCGGCCATCTGGCTGGGCCTTCTTTTTTCCGCAATCCGAACAAGGCCTTTCGGGCGCGGCCAGCCCATCCGGGACAGCTTGTTGTTGAATTGGGCGGCGCTCCCTCTTAGCCAGAATGCATGCTCGATCTCAACGACTGCCGTTATTTTGCCGAGATAGCGGATTGTGGAGGTCTGGCGGCGGCGGCCCGCAAGATAGGCATCCAGAAGTCGACGCTGTCCCGGCGGATCGCCGCGCTCGAGGCGGAGCTGGGCGTCACCCTGCTGGAACGCGGCCCCCGTCATTTCCGCCTGACCAAGACGGGGCAGCAGTTCTACACCCGCTGCGCCGGGATCGTCCGCAATGCGGAACTGGCCGAGCAGGCGGCAAGAAGCCAGGGGGCCGCCCGCGCCGTCCAGCCGGAACCGCTCGCGGATGCAGCCGGCGCGGAGATTGCCGGGGAGAATGCCGCGCCTCTTGCAGCGCTGGACAGCCTCGTCCGGCGGCAGGACATCGTGCAATCCTATATCCTGCAGAACATCCGCAAGAAGACGTTCTCGTCCGGCGACAAGCTGCCCGCCGAGCGGGATCTGTCGGCCTCGCTGGGCGTTGCCAGGCAGACCGTGAGGGAAGCCATCCGAAGCCTCGAAATGTCCGGAGTCCTGCGGCTGGAGCGAGGCGCGCGGGGCGGAGCCTTCATCCGGGAGATCGGCTCGGATGGAATCGCCTATGCCATCCGCAACATGCTGATCCTTGGCCGCCTGCCGCTGCATGACCTGCTCGAGCTGCGCGCATCGATATTCGGGCAGGCTGTCCGGCTTGCGGCCGAACGCGGGAGCGAAGAGGATTTCCTGCAGCTGGACCGGAACGTCCAGCAGCTCGAACACATACGGCGGACTCGCGAGCAGGTGGCCACGGTCCGGGCGTCCACGGAGTTCTACAGGATCTCCGCGCGGGCATCCGGCAACCGGCTCCTCGCCGTGCTGGTCGACGCAATGGCGGACATCATCGAGGAAATGCTGACCCAGATGCAGACCTGGCCTTTCGCGAGGGAAGGCGAAATCGCCCGCCGCGATGCGGTCGCGGCGATGAGAGCGGGCGACGGGAAAGCCGCCGAAGCGATCATTCGCGCGCATTGCGAGGAAACCAATCGCGTCCTTTTCGACTTCGCGACAAACACCCAGGCGATTTGAGCAGGGATTGCGGGCATGGGCCTGTGGCATCCTCGCCACAGGGCGGGGAAACCCGTTGTGAAAGCCATTACACCGCTTGACCGGCTCGCTGGCCAACCATAAAAATGGTCGCACCAATGAGGCATCAAATGCAACGATGCCGGGCGTCATCAGGGAGGGATTGAATGGTTTTATCGGCAAAGGCAGGATTCCGTCACAGCGCGGCTCTGCTCGCGATCGCGGGTTCCGCCGCGTTCACGGCGGCCCATGCCCAGGAAGCGGGCGGCGCATCCGGCAATGAAATCGTCGTCACCGCCAACAAGCGCGAACAGAACCTCAACGATGTGGGCCTGACCATTACGGCCATCAGCGGCGAAGCGCTCAAGGATCGCAAGATCACTTCGCTGGAAGACATCGCCTCGATCGTTCCGGGCCTCGCCTTCTCGTCCAGCACCACCAACACCCCGATCTTCACGCTGCGCGGGATCGGCTTCCAGGAAAGCTCCCTGGGCGTCTACCCGGCCGTCAGCGTCTATCTCGACCAGACGCCCCTGCCCTTCCCGATCCTCGCCAGCCATGCCGCTTTCGACCTGGAACGGGTGGAAGTGCTGAAAGGCCCGCAGGGAACCTTGTTCGGCCAGAACTCCACCGGCGGCGCGATCAACTACATCGCCGCCAAGCCGACCGACACCTGGCAGGCCGGCGGCGACATCAGCTACGGCCGCTTCAACACGATCGAAGGCAATGCCTTCATCAGCGGTCCGCTCACCGACAGCCTGGGGATGCGCGTCGCCGTCAACGGCCTCAATTCGGATGACTGGCAGAAGAGCATCACGCGCCCCGGCGACACCAACGGCCACAAATCCTATGTGGCCGGGCGTCTTCTGCTTGAATTCGAGCCGTCCGACAGCATCAAGTTCCAGTTCAACGCGAATGGCTGGATCGACAAGTCGCAACCGCAGGCGCAGCAGCTCGTTGGCGTGAATCCGCAGAACCCGATCGACGGCGCGGAAGCGACCGCGCGCATCATTGCGTCCCCGTTCGCGCCGAACAATGCGCGGGCGGCGGATTGGACATCCTATGCCGTCGATCCGGGCACCGGCGCGATCCTCACCCCGGAAGCCTTCGGCGGGGCGCCCGGCAATGGCCAGGGCGGCTATGTTCAGGGCACCGGCCAGCTGGTCAATTTCGATCCGAGGTCGGACCGGCGCTTGTGGCAGCTCGCGCTTCGCGCCGATATCGAGCTTGGCGCAGGCATCACTCTCACCTCGCTCACATCCTACACCGATTTCGATCAGAAGCAGAATGTGGATCAGGACGGCAATGCGCTCGTCACCTTCGATCTCGACAAGAACAATGGCTTCATCGAAACCTTCAACCAGGAACTGCGGCTGGCGAACGACAGCGCATCCCGCCTGCGCTGGCTGGTGGGCGCCAATTACGAAGACAGCACCACCTATGAAGACCAGGTGCTGCGCTATTTCGACAATTCGAACTTCGCCCCCGGCCTGAATTGGATCAACGCCAGCGGCGTGACCAACCGCCAGGACATCAAGAACTATGCGGTCTTCGGCAATCTGGAATTCGATGTCAGCGACCAGCTCACGCTGAAGGGCGCGGCGCGCTACACCAACAGCACCATCGATTCCAGCATCTGCTCCTACACCACCCCGACCGGGCGGGTCGAAACCCTGTTCGGCGGCGCGGGCATCAATGGCACCTGCTTCACCTTCGCGGCCGACTTCACCAATGGCCCGCCGATCACGAGCAAGCTCAAGGAAGACAACGTCTCCTGGCGGTTCGGCGTGGACTACAAGGTCAATCCGGACTTCCTGCTCTATGCCAACGTGTCGCGCGGCTACAAGGCGGGCAGCTTCCCCAGCCTTTCCGTCGCAAGCTATCTGGGCATGCTGCCGGTGACGCAGGAATCGGTGACTGCCTATGAAGGCGGCTTCAAGGCGACGCTTGCGGACCGCAAGCTGCAGCTCAACGCAGCCGCGTTCTATTACGATTACAAGGACAAGCAGATCCGCGGCAAGCTGCTCGATACGACGTTCGGCGGGCTCGATGCGCTCATCAACGTGCCTAAATCGCGCATCTACGGTGCCGAAGCGGACATCACCGCCCGCCCGGTCGATGGCCTGACCATCAATGCCGCGGTGACCTACCTCAATTCCAAGGTGACCGAGAGCCCGGCGGACCCGAAGAACAACAACATCTACGCCAAGGTTGACGATTTCACCGGCGATCCGCTGCCCTTCACTCCGAAATGGTCGGGCGTGGTCAATGTCGATTATCGTCACCAGATGGAATCGGGCGGCGCGGCCTTCGCCGGCGTGAGCGTGAACGCCCGGTCGCACTCCGACGCCACGATCGGCGCCAACCGCATTCCGTTCCCCTATTCGGCAACCTCGTTCACCCGCCCCGACATTGTCGACAATGTCTTCAACATCAAGGGTTACGCCACGGTCGATGCGCGCATCGGCTATGAAGCGGCCGATGGCGCGTGGAAGGTGATGCTGTGGGGCAAGAACATCTTCGACAAATATTACTGGACCACGGTCATCCCGTCGAATGACTCGCAGGCGCGCTTTGCCGGCATGCCCGCCACTTACGGCGTGACCTTCGGCTTCAAGTTCAACTGAAGCCGAAGCAAGATGCGAAAGAAGGGGGCGGCGCGACAGCGTCTGCCCCCTTCGCTCTTTCTGAAACGATGCCATCCCATTTGTCTCAAAACATGACACCGCGAAGGCCGAACTGGCAATGAGTGCAAATGAGGCAGATAACCCGACTCAATATGTAAATCAGATTATAAATTACTTTTTTCGAGCACCTTATTTTCTCATTAAACTGATTTAATAATTGGGGCGAGGGGCACGGATTTTTCCGTGAAAAATACAGTATGGCATATACGAGTTCCGCCGGTTTGACGGATGCATTACACATCATATTTTATAATTGAATTTCATACATTTGGTGCCCTCGCAAGCACTCAGGTTTGAGCGCGCCCCTCTTGAGCATTCGAGAAGGCGGGTAATGGCATGAACGCACCAGTCCAACTCCCTGCGGGAAATCTCTCCCATAAGCGGCCCATCTATTTCTCCATCCGGTGGAAATATGCGCTTGCGCTTCTGGCCGCGCTGTTGTGGACCCTGTTCAGCGTCTCCGTGGCGAGCGCCTGGATGCATGATCTGGGGAAGCTGACGCATCCGATCTTCGCGCTCTGGGCCTTGACCTTCATCGCATTCGTGCCGGGCTTCATGAACGCCTTCCTGGCAACGTCGCTGCTGCTGGACCGCAGGCCGCCAAGGCGGTTGCCCGAAAGCTATCCCGGCGTCAGTCTCCTGATAGCAGCCTATAATGAAGAGACCGGCATAGCCGCCACCCTGGAGAGCATTGCGCAGTTGAAATACCAGGGGCCGGTCGAAGCGCTGGTGATCAACGACGGCTCCACCGACCGGACGGGAGCGCGCGTGCGGGAAGCCATCGCGCGATTGACCCGCGCGCCGAATATCGAGATCCGCCTGCTGGATTTCGAGCATAACCGCGGCAAGGCGGCCGCGCTCAACAGCGGCCTGGCCGCCTCCCGCCACGGGCTGATCTGCACGATCGACGGTGACAGCCGGCTGCGTTCGGACAGCCTGCGGGAAATCGTGGAGCGCTATCTTTCCGACCCGCCCGGCACGATGGCGGTGGCCGGCGCCGTGCTGGTCCGCAACAGCCGCGAGAACCTGATAACCCGCGCACAGGAATGGGACTATTTCCACGGCATCGCCGCCGTGAAGCGGATGCAGAGCATGTATCACGGCACGCTCGTCGCCCAGGGGGCCTTCTCGCTGTATCGCAAGGATGCGCTCGAGATGGTGGGAAGATGGCCGAACACGGTGGGCGAGGATATCGTGATGACCTGGGCCATGCTGGAGCGCGGCTATCGCGTGGGATATGCGGAAGACGCCATCGTGTTCACCGATGCCCCCGCCACCTTCCGGCAATTCTACCGTCAGCGAAAGCGCTGGGCGCGCGGCATGGTGGAAGCGCTGGAGCAGCACAAGGGCCTGCTGTTCAAGCGGCGGCTGACCACGCTATTCATCTGGTGGAACATGCTGTTCCTCCCCCTGGACCTGACCTTCACCTTCATCTTCATCCCGGGGCTTATCGCCGCCCTGCTCGGCTATTACTGGATCGCCGGCCCGCTGACCCTGCTGCTGCTGCCGCTGGCCGTCATATGGAACGCGGTGATCTTCTTCATCCAGCGCAGGATGTTCCGAAACCAGGGCCTCAGGATCAGGCGCAACCTGCTGGGCCTGCTGTTCTACGTGGTGATCTATGCGCTCGTCATGCAGCCCATCTGCCTGTGGGGCTACCTTTCCGAATTGACCGGCCAGCGCAAGAAATGGGGCACGAAATGATCCGCCGTCTTCGCCATCTGGCAGCGCTGGCATGTGGCATGCTTTCCGTCAGCCATGCGTCCGCGCAGGAAATCGCGCCGCCGGAACATATCGGCGGCCTGCGCCCCGGCGCGGGCGTCGAAATCTTCGCCAGCGCGGATGCGGAAGATACCGACGTGCTCAAGGTGATGGGCCGGGCGCTCCTGAACTTCTCGGGGCGCGACAAATTCATGGGTGTCGCCTTCGAGAAAGCCTGGTTCAAGCCGTTGGGCCAGGAAACGAAGGGCGAGGAACGGGCCTATCTCGACCTCGCCGACACGATCTCCGACAAGTGGCTGTGGCAGGCGCGGATCGGCACCGATGGGCATACCGTGCTGGGTTCCGCCAATATCCGCAGCGCGGACTGGAAGCAGAGCTATTTCGTGGAGCGCGAGATCATCGAGACTCCGCAGGGCCTGCGGAAAGGCATCTACTACACCTTCCTCGGCGCCAATTTCGACCTGCCGCTGGATGACCGCAACGTGGTGACGGCCATGGCCGGGGTGCAGAAATTCACCGGCAAGAACGAACGCCTGCATCTGCGCGGCAGCTATATTCACGTGATCGAGCCGGAATGGGGCCTCAGCGCGCAATTGCGGGCGCGCTATTATCATTCCACCGCGCCCAACGAATTCGACTACTTCTCGCCGCGCGACTACGTTCAGGTGCTGCCGGTGCTTCAACTCCGTCGCTTCGACGATGCGGGCTGGATGTATCAGGTGGCGGGCGGGTATGGCGCGCAGCACGCCACCGGGGCAAAGTGGCAGGAGGCCCGCTTCGCCAGCCTCAAGGTCGAAAGCCCGGCAAGGGCGCGCGCCGTGAATGGATTCCTCGAAGTCCAATACACCAACAATTCGATCTCCGGCGGCCTGGATTACGATTATGTCATGGGCCGGCTCGGGATTTCCTTCGGCTTCTAGGGGCAGTATCTAGGCGGTCCGAGGCTCTGAATGACATAGAATCATCCGATCCCGAATCTTTTTTGGCATTGCGTTGATTGCTCCTCGCTGCGCCAATAAGATCACAAGCAGAATCAGACGCAGCACCGCTTCATGCCCGGAAACCGGATCTCCTTTCGGACGGCGTAGGCGGCTGGCTCTGGAAAGCGGACTGCAATCGGCATGGCGGGAGAATGACAGTGAAGCGCAGCGAACAGATTTGGTTGGTCACCGGGGCATCCTCCGGCCTGGGACGGGATATCGCGCAGGCAGTCCTGGAAAAGGGCGGACGCGTGGTGGCCACCGCCAGGAACCCGGGCGATCTCGACGGAATCGTCGCGCAGAGCGGGGGCAATGCCATCGCGCTGCCCCTGGACGTGACCGTTCCCGAACAGATTTCCGCCGCGATCGAGGCGGCGGAAGATCACTTCGGCAGCATCGACGTGCTCGTCAACAATGCGGGCTACGGCTATCTCCATAGCGTGGAGGAAGCCGACGAGCAGGCGGTCCGCCGCATGTTCGAAGTGAACTTCTTCGGCCTCGCGAACACCACGCGCGCCGTGTTGCCCGGAATGCGCGCCCGCCGCCGCGGCTGGATCGTCAACATCTCCTCGATGGTGGGGCGTGTGGCCATGCCCTGCAGCGGATATTATTCCGCCAGCAAGTTCGCGGTGGAAGGGCTGTCCATGTCGCTGCGCGCCGAGGTGGAGCCGCTGGGGATCGGAGTGACTTCAATTCAGCCTGGCCCGATCCGCACGGATTTCTCGGGCCGGTCATTGGTGACAGGCGAATCCTGGGCGGATGACTACGACGCCACCGTGGGCGTCGGGATTCGTTTCAGCCGCGACATGAACGGCCAGCAAAGCGGCGATCCGGTGTTGTGCGCCCGCGCGATCGTCGACGCGGTGGACGCGCCGAACCCGCCCCGCCAGCTCGTCCTCGGCCAGATGTCCAACGACATGATCTCGGAAGAAATCGAGAAGGAAAGGGCCGAACTCGTCCAGTGGCGCGAGGCTGGCCTCCCTACGGACTTCCGCGAAAGCTGAACCGGGCGAAGGCCGGGCAATGCCGAGCAACCGCAGCAAAAAGCAAAAAAAAGAAGCCGGCCCCCGGAAGGGCCGGCTTTCAGGTTGGAAGAGAAGGCAATTGAGCAAGTTGCCGACAAAAACTGGACAGGCGGAACGGTCGGCAAGCGTTCCGCCAAGCGGCTGGATCGTCAGATAGTCAGATACCCAGCCGCTCCCAGAACTGTTGTGCGGTGAGGGCGCGCGGCCCTTCATCGTTCGACCGGCTGCCATGGATCCATGACGGATGCGGCAGCGGCGGGATATTGCGGCCTTGCGCCGGGCTGAAGCTGGAGCGGTTGATGTTCCAACTCATTCGTATTCTCCTGTGGAAGACACGAAGCCGGCGTTGTCGCGTAGGTTTCGTGCGCTTTAGCCGTTGGTGACGCGGAGCAAGCTGTCATCTATCAAAAGCCGCGGTCCGGTGAAGGCGGAGGGAGAGGAAACCACCCTCACCGGACGGCTATTCTCTATCAAACGAATTGAGTTTTATCGCGTAACAGTTTTTTTCCGCCGCCCAAGATTTTGTTTCCGCCATGCGCGGGGGCGAGAAGGCCCAAGGCAGAAGACGCAGCGCCCATCATACGCATTGGCGCGGACAACATGCAAAGTGGTGGAGAAAAAGATCGACACTCATGAGGTTACTTGATTTTGCCGCCTGGGAGCGCATCCATTCCACTCCACAGTGCAGACTCCGGGCTGAACCCGAATATTCGGACGAAACAGATGATTAGCTTTGCAGATGCCCGGCGGTATTTCGGCCCCAATCCCCATGCCGGCGATCCGGTCATCGCCTTCGACTTCCGCATCGATCGGGCGGGCAACCCCGATCTCGAAATCCATGCGGCCCGCATGGCCGATAGCTTTGGGGCATGGTGGCGCGGAACGCCGCGCCGGCCCGAAGAAAGCATGGAACTCTTCGTGGCCCGCTATCTGGTGGAATGGTCGCTCGCGGCGCTGAACGAGGTTCGCGGATTTATCCATTCCGGCGGAGCCAGGCAGACGGATGACGGGATTGCCCTGTGGCTGGGTTTTCACGATCCGGACCTGACTCAGGAATGCCTCAACCTCGCCGCGAAATTCTTCGTGGCAGCGGGCCGTGGTCCATTGAACCGCGAACAGGCGGACCGGATAATGGGGAAATTCTGGGGGAAATGCCGCGTACTTCACCCGGACTACCAGGCCAAGATCCTGATGGAAGCCGCCCGGGCAAGGGATTTGCCCTGGCTCCCCTTCTTCCGGAAATTGAAGATATGGCAATTCGGGTGGGGCTGCCGTTCCGCTCGATTTTTCGAAAGCAGTTCGGAAGAAGATTCCGCCATCGGGGAAAGGATTGCCGGCGACAAGGTCCTGAGCAAAGCCTACCTCCATTCCATGGGCGCGCCGGTCAGCACGCATATGCTGGTAATGGGCGTGAATGACCTTGGCACGGCCGCTGAAAAAATTGGCTGGCCTTGCGTCGTGAAGCCGATCGACCGCGGGCAGGCCCGGGGCGTTTCGGTGAACATCCGGGATATGGAGGAACTGACGCAAGCCTTTGCCGGCGCCAGAGCTGTTTCCTCCGCTCCGGTCATGATTGAATCCCATGTGGAAGGCGACGTCCACCGCCTTCTCGTCGTTCGCGGCAAATTCGTTGCGGCGACGCGGCGCGATCCGGCTCAGGTAACCGGCGATGGCCGAAGCACCATTCTCGCGCTTGGCCGGGCTTTCAACGATTCCCGCACGGCCACCGCAACGCCGGGCAGCTACCTCGGACCTGTCCCGTTCGACGCGGACTTCGATTCCGCTCTCGCAAAGCAGGGCTACAGCCGGGATTCCGTGCCCGAGGCAGGCACGAAAATAAGGTTGAGAAGCATCCCGCTGCAGGGAACCGGCGCGGCGAACACCGATGTGTCGCATCTCGTTCATCCCGATATCAAGTTCATCGTCGAGGCATTGGCGGAAACTCTCTGCCTCAAGGTGGTGGGTTTCGACTATCTCACCCCGGATATTTCCCGCTCCTATCAGGAGATCGGCAAGTTCCTCGAAATAAACCTCTACCCTTCCCTGCGCGGGCATCTGGTGGACGATCGCGATGTGGGCGGCATCGGCGACATCATCCTCGGCCCGAAACCGGCCAGGATACCCTCCATGCTGATTATAGCATCGCAGCCTGAAGCCGAACACTATAGCAGCGAGCTTCTTGCCCAGCCCGGGCTGGGCTGGCGCTGTGGAAACAGCGCCGGCGTAGGTCCGGTCCGATTGCTCATCAATGCGCGCAATCCCGTGAACGCCACGCGGTCATTGCTCACCAATGCAGCCGTCTCGCGCATTGTCGTCATTTGCACACCGGAGGAACTGGCCAGCCTCGGGATGCCGATGGATCGCGTCGATGTGACGATGGCCGATGACGGGAAAGTCGATCCTGTCTGGCTGGATGTGCTGCGCCGCCATAGCGGGGAATCCATTCCGCTCGCCGCGCCCGAAGAGTTGAAACAGATAGTCGGGCTGCGCCTGCCCCAGCCTTCGCTCCGGGACTGACCGGCATGGCAATATCCGAAACCGAGATCGCGGCCTATATCGCCTCGGCGCGGCAATCCCCCCGGCTTACCCATATGCTGGGCGAGTTTTCGGATCTTGCCACCGGCCGCAAGGGCGCGCCGGACTTTCCGATCATACTGGACCCTGAGCTACTGCGCCACGATGGCCTGAGCCTGCAATATGCGAAGATCCGCGAACGGCACGCCGGCACGTTCAACCAGCATTTCATCGCATCCCTGCCCTATGTGCTCGAGGAACAATGCAGGTTCGGGGCTGCCTTGCTGCGATATGGCCGGTGGATCGACGAAACGCGGCAGCGCCCGCTCGATGTCTACACGCTCGGGGATGCTTCGGGCGTCACCGCCCGGTCGCTCACGGATATTTCCCAAGGCAGGATCAGGACACTGACCTGCAGCCCCAACAGGGAAAATGAAGCTGCATTCCACCATGGCCGGCCGCCGGGCAGCGCGCATTTCTTTCTCGGCCCGTTTTTCGACGTATCGGCGGCATCCCTGCCGGAACGCGGCATTCATGACTTCAAGGACGGGTTCGACTTCGTAATCGAAGACACCACTTTCCAGATGTATGGAAAGTCGCGGCTCGCCCCGATCCAGATCGCGGCCCAAAATCTTCGCAGCGACGGCATATTCGTCCTTCTCGAGAAATTCTGGCTTCCGGACGCGGAAGAATTCGCACGGCGCGAGAGGCAGAAGGACGACGAGTTCAAGGCGAGATTTTTCTCGCGCGAGAAGATCGAGGAAAAGAAGCAGACCATCGTCCACAATATGGACAGGCAACTCGTCACGCTCGAGGAATTAACCGGCTCCCTCAGCGAACTCTTCTCCACGGCGGTCATCATCTGGAACAGCGGCAATTTCTACACGATCGCCGCGTCCAATGATGCGGGGAACCTCCTCAATTTCGTGAACAGCCTGACCCCGTCCGCCACCCCGCCGGAATTCCAGTATGCGGAACTGCCGCAGATCCTGCTGGGAGATCGCGATCTCCCCTTCGCGTTCCGGGAGCCGTCACCCGCCGGCGACTGATCGCGCCAGCATGTCCTGAACGATCCGGTTGTAAATATCCGCCTGCCCGATGCCGGCGCGTTCCATCTGCCGGGTGAACACGCTTCTCGGCGTCATTCCGGGGATCGTGTTCAATTCGAGAAAATAGACGCCACCATCCCGGTCCAGCATATAATCCACGCGGTAGAAGCTCCGGCAATTCATGGCCCGCCCGATCCTTGCGGTCAAATCGCAAAGCCGCTCCTTGCAGCCATCCGGCAGATCGGGGTCCAGCCCCAGTTCGGCGGACTGCCTGTCGGTAAAGACCACCTCTCCCACCTCGTGCAGCGCGGCCGAATGATCGGGGCGAAACACTTCGGCAATCGGCAGTATCTCGATCTTTCCGTCCAGCATCAGCGCGCCGACGGTAAATTCCCGCCCGCAGATGAATTGCTCGATCAATATGTCCTGACCCAGCGCGTGGATGCGTTTCACAGCTCTCTCAAGCGCCTGCCGATCCGCCACCAGCGCGACCCCCATGCCGGACCCATAGGAGTTCGGCTTGACGATGCAGGGGAAGGCGATGCCCGGCGCGGCCGGATCGAATGCCTCTTCGCCATCTGTGACATAGCGATGCACAGGGGTCGGGATGCCCAACGCATGGGCGAGGAAATGCTTGCAGGATTGCTTGTCCATCGCGAGCGCGGAGGCGAGGATGCCCGACCCGGTATAGGGCAGCCCGACCAGCTCGAAATAAGCCTGCAGATGCCCTGTCTCGGCGGGCGCCCCGTGGATCGCGATGAATGCCGCGTCGAACCGAATTCGATCCGCTCCCACGGCAAGCGTGAAGTCGGCGAGATCGATCCTCGCATCGGCGAGTTGGGCGGCATCCATCCCATCCGCCTGCACAAGCCGCCATTTCCAGTTCTCGACCGAGATCAGGAAGCGGTTGAACCGCGCGGGATCGAGATGCTCATGAACATTGCGCGCGCTCGCCGCCGAACTCGCGGCCTCGAGCGTGTCTCCCCCGGTGACTATCGCAATGTTTTGCCTTGCCATGGCCCGCTGATGCACTTTTTCCCGGCGCAGGACCATACGACCGATGAAAATCATGCACCGGCGGTTCCGCTCGCCGAACGGAACCTCATTTCCAGCAATGCGGAAGCAGCTTACATCACATGCAGGACGCCGCGATAGCCGGCATCCTCCAGCGCCCGCCCGGCGCCGAGCGCGACGCAGTTGAGCGGATCTTCCGCGATGCTGACCGGCAGGCCCGTCTCGCGCGAGAGCAGAACGTCGATCTGGGACAGCAGCGCCCCGCCCCCCGTCATGATTATTCCGCCATCGATGATGTCGGCCGCGATTTCCGGCGCGGTGATCTCCAGCGCCTTGCGGACCGCTTCCAGAATCAGCGTGATGGGTTCGCTCAACGCTTCGCAAAGCTCCGCCTGGGTGATGGTGATTTCGGTGGGGACGCCGCGAATGATGTGACGCCCCTTGATCAGGATCGGCGTCGCCGCGCTTCCTTCCTCGGGCAGCGCCCGCCCGAATTCCTTCTTGATCCTCTCCGCCGTCGCCTCTCCGATCAGCAGGTCGTGATACCGGCGGACGTAGGAGGTTATCGCCTCGTCCATCCGGTCGCCCCCTACCCTGGCCGACATGCTCATGCTGAGTCCGCCGACCGATATGATGCCGACCTCGGTGGAGCCGCCGCCGATATCGACCACCATCGAGCCGACCGGCTGCGTCACCGGCATGTCCGCCCCGATCGCCGCCGCCATCGGCTCCGCGATCAGCCAGACCTTGCGCGCGCCCGCATTGGAGGCGACTTCGCGGATCGCGCGCCGCTCCACCTGCGTGGAACCCGAAGGCACGCACAGGACGATTTCGGGATTGCCCCGCAGCCGCCCGCCCAGATTGGCATGAGCCTTGCGGATGAAGTGCTTTATCATCTGTTCGGCGACATCGAGATCGGCGATCACGCCGTTTCTCAGCGGGCGGATCGTCTGCACATTGACCGGCGTCTTGCCCATCATCAGCTTGGCGTCATCCCCCACCGCGCGAACCCGGCGCCTGCCGTCGACCGTTTCCATCGTCACCACCGACGGCTCCGCCAGCACTATGCCATGCCCCCGCAGATAGACGACTGTGTTCGCCGTGCCCAAATCGATGGCAAGGTCGGCGGAGCCGACCGAGAGGAAGCTCATGAATGACATGTCTGTGACCCGTCCCTGCCCCGAAATTGGGGTGACGATCCCGCCGATCCCTTGCCGTTCCTGACTGTCAGGTGAACTCGCCGGGCAAGGCGCGGCTTGCACGACGAAATGTGGTGATGTTCCGACAACTTGCTGAATCGCGCTCCGCGCGGGCAAGCCGCTCAGCCGCCGACAAGCCCGGGAGGGGAACGATCCTCGTCAGGCAGTCGAATGGCGACCCGAAGCCCGCCGCTGTCGAGATTGCCCAGGCCGATCGACCCGCCCAGACGGCCCGCCAGCTGCCTTGCAATCGCAAGGCCGAGACCGGCGCCGCCGGTCTGCCTGTTCCTTGAGGATTCGATCCGCACGAAAGGTTCGAATACGGCATCCCACTTGTCTTCCGGGATGCCCGGCCCGTCATCCTCGACTATGATGGCGATGCTCTGATGCTCGATCTCCAGCTTCACCCGGGCATTGCCTCCGTGGCGTACCGCGTTCTGAACGATGTTGCGAATCAGGCGCTTGAGCTTCAGGGGGCGGGTGACGCGCTCCATCCGTTCCGGCCCGCTGAAGGTGACATTGGCTCCGAGATCGCGCGCCTCGTCGATCACGGTGAGGATGATCGACGATATGTCGGCAAGCTGCTCGGGCTCGGGATCGTCACCGCGCAGATAGTCGAGGATCGATGTGACGAACGCGCCCATCTCCGCCACATCCTGCTCGATCGCCGCCCGCGTCTCCTGATCCTCCACCAGCGAAGCGTTCAGCTGAAGGCGGGCAAGCGGAGTGCGCAGGTCGTGCGACATGGCCGCCAGCGACTGGACGCGTTCGCGGACATGGGCGAGCAGGCGCGCCTGCATCGCCTCGAAGGCGCTCGCCACTTGCCGGACCTCGCGCGGCCCTTCTACCGTGACCGAGACCGGCTCGTCCCGCCGGACGGTTTCCGCGGCTTCGACGATCTGATGAAGCGGCCGGGCGATCATCCGGCCGAACAGCAGCGCGATCAGCACCACGCAGCCCAGCAGCAGAAGCACCGAGGCCGTATAGTGGAGCATCATCGGGTTGCCCTTGAAATGCCCTTCCGAGCGGAAGTGGAGCCAGCTTCCGTCCCTGGCCCGCATCGCCCCTTCCAGCGTATTGCCGATCCTGACCAGCCGGAGGGAATCGGTGGCAATGCCGGGCAGAGCGGCCGCGATACGCGCGTGGATTTCTTCCAGTTCGTCCTGCGGATCGGAAGGAAGCAGCGCGGGGGCCGCAGCCGTTCTGGTGACGGTCAACCTGTTTCGCCACAGCTTGTGCATCAATGCGATCGTCGCATTATCGGGATTGGTGGCGATCAGTTCTTCGGCCATGACGAGGCGCTCGGCCAATCGTTCGGCCCGATTACGCTGCATCCGATCGGTTTCGAGCTGCTTGAAGATGATCTCGCCGCCCACGAACTGGACGAACAGCGCGGCAAGGAGCGCCGCGGCGATCCGTCCACGCAGCCCATCTATCCAGCGAAGAGGCCAGCTCAAACCCGTTCGACCGGCTGGGTGAAGATATAGCCGGCGCCCCGCACCGTCCGGATCAAGGTGCGATCCGCCTCATCGCCGAGCTTGCGGCGCAGCCGGCAGATATGGACATCCACGGTCCGGTCGGAGGCATTGCCGAGGCGCGCGCGCGACATTTCCAGCAGATTGTCCCGACCGATCACCACTTGCGGATGCTCGAGCAGCGCCACCAGCAAATCATATTCCGCACCCGACAGCTCAACACGGGCCCCCGAACCGGCGAACAGCTGCCGTTGCCGAAGGTCAAGCGTCCAGCCGGCAAACCGCAGGAGTTCCGACCGGCGCGGTGCGGGATCTACCACCAGGGGAGGGCGACGAAGCACAGCCCGGATGCGGGCCAGCAGTTCGCGGGTGCTGAAGGGCTTTGCGATGTAATCGTCGGCGCCAAGCTCCAGCCCCGTCACCAGGTCGGCTTCCTCGCCCCGCGCGCTGATGATGATGATCGGCACCTGATTGCCGTCCTGAAACCGCAATTGCCGGCACAGGTCGAACCCGCTGACGCCCGGCATCATCACATCCAGCAGAATGAGATCGAAGCTGTTTCTGCCGATGACCTCCCACATGGCGTTGCCGTCCACGGCGGTCAGACAATGATAGCCATTCGCGCGCAGGATCTTGATCAGGGCCGTTCGCATTCCGGGATCGTCGTCGACGATCAGCAGCGAGGGCAGCGGCGGCCCTCTCGTTTCGCCAGCCGGGCCGACCTCATCCAGGGATTTATTGCAGGATTGTTGCATCGGAATTTTGAATTGTTGCTGTCGCGCACCATCAATTGACAATGGCGGCGCGATCTCCCCCTAGGATGACACGATTGCGAGTGATTAGCATTACCAGGGGGTAGCGTAAAGTGAGGGATATGATCAAGGAAACCGGAAGAAGCAAGCCCGAGGGACTTGCCAGTTCGCCCAGCGCCATGCTGGCGCTTGGCTGCATCGGCCTTATGGCCAGCACCTCGCCGGTGCTCGCTCAGGATCGGTCCGAGCCCGAACAACGGCTGGGGGGCGTGACCGTCACCGACACGGCCATCGACGAAAGCTATAACCGGACGGAAACCGCCTCCGACAAGAGCACGGCGCCGTTGCTCAACACGCCGCAGACGATCAGCGTCATTCCGCAGGAGGTTATCCGCGACCGCGCCGCGCGCACCCTGGCCGATGTGCTGCGCAATACGCCGGGCATCAGCTTCGATGCCGGCGAGAACGGCTTCGCCACCTCGACCAACAATTTCACGCTGCGCGGTTTCGATTCCAGCGGCAACGTGTTCATCGACAACAGCCGGGACTCCGGCAGCTATGCGCGCGACATCTTCAACGTCGAATCCGTGGAAGTGGTGAAAGGCGCCGCCGCCGACAATGGCCGGGGCAGCGCGGCTGGCTATGTCAACATCAACACCAAGAAGCCGACGCTCGACGGGTTCGTCTCGGGCGACATCAGCTTCGGCTTCGATCAGTATGACAGCAAGTCGCGCAAGCGCGGCACGATCGACATCAACCAGCCGATCGGCGGCACGGCCGCGGTCCGCCTCAACGCCGTGGTCGAAGACAGCGGCGTGCCCGGGCGCGACCTGGCCAGGAACAAGTTCTGGGGCGTAGCGCCGTCGGTCGCGGTCGGGCTGGGCACCAGCCTGCGGGCCATCCTCTCGTGGGAGCATCTGGAACGCGACGACCGGCCCGACTGGGGCGTGCCCGGCGCAACCATCCGCAAGAAGTCGTTCGATGCGTCCGCGGCCTACAATCCGCTGACCGAAGGGGCACCGCGCGACGGCTTCTATGGCCTTGCCAGCGATTTCGACGACACCACCGCGGACTCCATCCTGGGTAGGCTCGAATATGACCTGTCGAGCGCCGTGACGATCAGCAACCAGACCCGCTGGTCCCGGATCAAGCGGGCTTCGCGCTTCACCAATCCGACCGGCTTCACTCCCGCGACGCTCAGCGTTCCCACCGGCACGGTGTTCTATGATCGCGTCAACAAGAGCATCAGCAACATCACCAACCTCTCGGCGAAGTTCGACACCGGCGGTATTTCGCACAATCTTGCGCTCGGCGTCGAATTCACCAGCGAGAAGTCCAATGCCGATCGCCTCGGCGCCGCCGTTCCCGCGCCCGGATCGACCAGCCTGTTCGATCCCGATCCCATTCGCGTGGGCGCGGCGCCTTTCAATGCGACCCAAACAGCGCGGGTGAAGGTCGATACGCTGTCCTTCTACCTCTACGACACGATCGAGTTCAGCGAACAGTTCCAGATCACCGGCGGCATCCGGGGCGAAAACTACGAGGTCGAAATCGACAGCCTGACCGCCGCCGGGTTGCCCACCGGCGCCGCCGACAGTTTCAAGCGCGACAAATTTTCATTCAGCGGAAAGGTCGGCCTGGTGTTCAAGCCGGTCGAGGCGGGCAGCTTCTACGCCTCTTTCGGCACCTCGACTCTTCCGCCCGGCTCCTATCTCTCGAATCCCGACATCTCGCGCACCGGCGACAACGCCTTCCCGGGATTTGTCCCCGACGCCAAACAGGTCCGGTCGCATAATTACGAGATCGGCTTGAAGTGGGACTTCTTCGACGGCGCCCTGTCGACCACGGCCGCGCTGTTCCGCACCGAGAAGCGCAACGTGCCTGTCGTCGGCCGCCTGGCAGGCGAGACGGCGGACAGCCTGCAAGGCTATCACAAGCAGGTCGTGGAAGGGATCGAGCTTAGCGCCACGGGACAGATCACCCCAGCCTGGAATATCTTCGGGGGTATGCTGATCATGGACAGCAAGCGCAAGATCAGCCAAGCGCTCGACGATGCCCGCCGGGCCGGAGCCAGCGGGTCCGGCGACTATGGCGCATTCACCAGCACAAACGGGGATCGGCTGGCCTTCACGCCCAACTTCTCGGCAACAATGTGGACCAGCTACGAACTGCCGTTCGGCCTGACGGTCGGCGCGGGCGTTCAGCATACCGGGTCGCGCTATCTGGGACGGCCGGACGATGCATTGCGGATCATTCCCAATGGACGTTACGGCAAGCTGCCCAGCTTCACGGTGTTCAACGCGCTCCTGTCCTACGATGTCACCGAAAACATCGACGTCCGCCTGAATGTCGACAATATCGCCAACAAGAAATATGCTTTGTCGACCAACTGGAACGGCAGCCGCGCGACGCTGGGCGCGCCGCGCACATGGCTGGTGAGTGCGGGCTTTCGGTTCTGACGGCATCTCCTGCGTCGCCGTCGGCCCTGGCTGACGGTGACGCAGAGAGGAAGCGCACATGATGATCGAAATACCGGCGGTGCTGTCCTCGGAAGAGGCCGCCGGAATCCGTGCTCGCCTGTCGGAGGCCAGTTGGGCCGAGGGCGCGGGCACGGCCGGTCATGTCGCTTCCCGCGCCAAGGCCAATCGGCAGCTGGCCGACAACGACCCGCTCGGGATCGAGTTGGGCAACGCCATTCTTGGCCGGCTCTCGGCCACGCCGCAGTTCATCGCCGCGGCGCTTCCGCTCAAGGTGCTGCCGCCGCGCTTCAATCTCTATTCCGGGCAAGGCGCCTATGGCCGTCATATCGACAGCGCCGTGTTCAGCGTTCCGGGTTCGCAAGAGCGGGTCCGCAGCGATCTCTCGGCGACGCTCTTCCTGAGCGATCCCGACAGCTATGAAGGGGGCGAGCTTGTCGCGGACTTCGGCCGGGCGCTAGAGCGCATCAAGCTTCCGGCGGGCTCCATGCTGCTCTATCCGGCCAACACGCTGCACGAGGTGACGCCCGTGACGAGCGGAAGCCGCTATGCGGCCTTCTTCTGGATTCAGAGCCTGGTGCGCGAGCAGACGCGCCGCGCGATGCTGCTCGATCTGGACCATTCCATCCAAGCCCTGGCATCGCGCGATCCGGACAATCCCGAGATCGTGCGGCTGACCGGCCTCTATCACAATCTGCTGCGCGAATGGGCGGTCACATGACCAAGCCGCCGCTCGAAGCCATCCCTTCCTTTGTGGCCGCGCTCGGCGATTATGAACCTCTGGCGCGCGAGCGGATGACCGAGGGGGCCTGGGCCTATATCTCGGGCGGCGCGGGCGATGAATGGACCCTGCGCGAGAATATCGCCGCTTTTGCCCGGCTCCCGCTGCGCCAGCGGGTGCTGCGCGACCTTTCGGGCGCGACCACGCGCGTCTCGCTCCTCGGCATGGATCTGACCGCGCCGATCCTGCTGGCACCCGTGGCCTTCCAGAAGCTCGCCCATCCCGACGGCGAACTTGCCACAGTGATCGCGGCCGGGGCCCTGGACACCGCCATGGTGGCCAGCACCCAGGCCAGCACGCCGATCGAGGACATTGCCGCTCATGCCCGGGCGCCGCTGTGGTTCCAGCTCTACATCCAGCCCGACCGGGACTTTACCGTCGATCTCGTCCGGCGAGCGGAGGCCGCCGGCTATCGCGCGCTGGTGGTGACGGTGGACGCCCCTGTCAACGGCCTTCGCAATCGGGAACAGCGCGCCGGCTTCGCCCTGCCGGACGGGGTCAGCGCCGTGAATCTGCATGGCATGCGGATGCTGCCGCCCCCCTCGCCCGAAATGCTGCTGTTCGGCGCGCCGCTGCTGGAAAACGCGCCCGCCTGGGCGGATATCGAATGGCTGCGCGGGCTGACCCGGCTTCCGATCCTGCTCAAGGGCATCACCGATCCGGAGGACGCCCGCAGAGCCATCGCGGCCGGCATGGACGGGATCATCGTATCGAACCATGGCGGGCGCTCCCTCGACGGGTTGCCCGCGACAATCGAGCTGCTCCCCGGGATCGTCGAAGCGGTGGCCGCCGCAGTGCCGGTCCTGCTGGACGGCGGCATCCGGCGTGGCAGCGATATACTGCGTGCGCTTGCCTTCGGCGCCAGCGCCGTTCTCATCGGCCGGCCCTATGTCTATGGCCTGGCGGCGGCGGGCGCCCCGGGGGTGGCCCATGTCATCCGCATCCTGCGCGCCGAGCTTGAGCTTGCCATGGCGCTGTCCGGCTTTCGCGACATTGCATCCATAGACCGCTCGGCGCTGGCGGCCCAGGGGCGTGGCATCACACCCTGAGCGCGCTTGTAATCAGCGTCAGCGAAACGATCCCAAGCCAGACCGATGCGATCCGCTGAAGCATATCGAGACGGCGGCCATCGCGTCCCCTGTTTCGCATCAATGCGCCAGCCGTGCCCCATAGCAGCGCCACCCCCACCACCGCGACGCAGAACAGCCCGAGTTTCGCAGGAAACCCGGGGTCCTCGAGCGGGGGCAGGAGAACGAGGCCAACAATCAGCGCCTTGGGATTCAGCAGGGTGGTCAGATAGACCTTCGGCACAGTCACTTCGCTGCGCGCGCCGGCATCGTTGCGCCGTCTCCATACCTGGATCGCAAGGAACATGACCCACAGGGCCGCGGCAAGTTTGAGCACTCCGGCCGCCTGAGGCCAACGCCCCAGCATTTCCGCGCCCAGATATGCGAATGCCAGGATCGTCGTCAGATAACCGAGCAGTTCTGCCGGCAGCAGGCGCAACACGCCGCTTGCCCCGGCCTTCGCTCCGGCAAGTCCGATGAGCGTATTGGTAGGTCCGGGCGCGAGCAGAAGCGCCAGAACGGCGGAAAGAAATGCCGTGAAGGTCATTGCGGGGAATCTGTTTTCGGCCAACTGTCGAGTTCCCGCCGGGATTACCCGACATCCCCTATCCGAGCGTTGATCCAGATCATCGAACGCCGATATTTCCGGGCGCCGGCCATCGCGGGCATGGCTTGCCTTCGTTGATCGAGGCGCTGGCCAGCCGCCCAGACTTACTCCGGTTCCGGTTGAATCGGAGTAAGTCTGGAATTTACCCGTTTTCCGTGATTTCCGTGTCAGCAAGTGATTCCACTTGCTTCGAAATCACTCAAGAGCCTGCCGCAAGAGGCACCAAGGTTGACAGGGTTGACACTGTTCAGGGAAAGAAAATTACCGGACCGATCGGCGCCGAAAAAGGCAGCCGCATACACGGTCCGCATGCGGAAAACTCCACTGCGCGACACGGCGGTGCATCAAGGATAGACGGTGCGAAAGAGCCACCCCCTGATGTGGCAGAGAGGAGGCATGTAGGAAAGGCTCAAGCCCTTTCTGCACAGGTGCTTCTACAGATCAGGCATCGGCTCAGGCGGGTGCCCCGCCACATCCGTGAAATGAAGCTCCAGGGAATGGAACGTTACGGCCGGGGGATTGGCTCGGCCGGAAGAGCCATAAGCTCGGCCTTGGTCATTTCCGAGGACAGATCGATGTCGTCGCCTTGCCTGATGACGGCCAGGCCGGCGACCGGCACGGCAACGAATTTGTCCGGATTGCTGTCTTCGACTTCGACAAGCAGGCGGTCCACCTTGCCGTCCGGTCCCTTCAGGACGGCTTCCACATCTCCCAGATCAATTCCATTGGCCCCAAGGAGGTCGGCATTGAGGATCTGCATTTCCGTCAGACCGAGCGCCGCAATCGTCGGTCCAGCGGCAACCGCGCTGGCTTCCGCGTCCGCTTCCAGCTTGTCTTCCGCGCGGTCCCGGGAATTATCGCACCCTGCAAGCAGGGCAGTCGAACAAGCCAACGCGAGGAATAATTTGGTCATCGGAACTAGCCTTATTCAGCCGTGGCGTATTCGAGCGCCACTTGATTGAAATTGATGAGGCAGAAACTCGTTCCTAGGGCAGCGGCCTCCTGCCCGATCGCGAGCGCCGCCCGCACATCTTGCACGCAGCTTTTCAGTCATTTGCCGTCGCCGGCGATCATGTCGCCTGTCCGGCCGCCGCGGGCGATATGGGCGCCGGTCCCAGGGCTTCGATGATCCTGCAATCCGCCACCGAGCCACCGCTGCAGGATTGCAGCAGCGCGGCCAGTTCGCGTTGTAGCGCGGTCAGGTCCGCGATCTTCCGCTCGACCTCGTTCAGATGCTGCCTCGCCACCATGTCCACCATCGCGCAATCCCGGTCGCGATCATCGGACAAGTCGAGCAGGGCGCGCACCTGATCGAGCGAGAAGCCGAGACCCCGCGCGCGCCGGATGAAGGAAAGGCGCTCCAGTTCCGGCCGGCCATAGCTGCGATAGTTGCCATCGGTGCGCGGCGGTTTCGGGATCAGGCCGATCCGCTCGTAATAGCGCACGGTTTCGACCTTGGTCCCGGTCGCCTTGCCGAGTTCGCCGATTGTGAATGCCATGGGCTTGACCCTGTAGTTGCTACAGGGTGCATATAGGGATCGGATTGCAAGATTCGAGGTGGCAAATGGCGGGTGGATGCTGTGGGGGATGCGAAGTTCCTCCTTCGACTTCCGACACATCGTGGAGACGCGTGCTGTGGATCGCTCTCGTCATCAATGCCGGCATGTTCGCGGTGGAGATCATCGCGGGCGTCGCCGCGCAATCCGCGGCACTGAAGGCCGACGCGCTCGATTTCCTGGGCGACAGCGCGAATTACGCGATCAGCCTCGGCGTTGCCGGCCTGGCCTTGCGATGGCGGGCGCGGGCGGCGCTGCTCAAGGGCGCGTCGCTGCTGGTGCTGGGCCTGTGGGTGCTGGGCAGCACGGTATGGATGGCGCTGGCGGGAACCCTGCCCCAGGCCGAGACGATGGGCGTGATCGGCGTGATAGCGCTGATCGCCAATCTGGCTTGCGCCGTCATGCTCTGGCGGCACCGCGATGGCGACGCCAATCGCCGCTCGGTCTGGATCTGCTCCCGCAACGACGCGATCGGCAATATCGCCGTTGTCGCCGCCGCGGTCGGGGTGTTCGGAACGGGGACGGGCTGGCCCGACATCGCCGTGGCCGCTATCCTCGCGGGTCTTGGCGTCAGCGGCGGATGGCAGATTGTCCGGCAGGCCCGTGGCGAATTGCGAGAGGTCGCACAAAGCATGACCGCGCCATCGACAATCAAGCCGACCTGATAACCTCCTGATCGCCCGCAATGGGTTGCAAGATGGAACGTCCGATTTGGCCGCATTGCGAAACGCGCCTATATAGGATAGGGGGGTATCCTATGGCACATACGAAATCGAACAAGGAGCAGCTTCTCGCGAGAGTCCGGCGCATCGCCGGCCAGATTGCCGCCATAGAGCGCGCGATCACCGAAGAGGCAGGCTGCGCCGCCATATTGCACCAGGTGGCCGGGGTTCGCGGCGCGGTGCTGGGTCTGATGGATGAGCTGGTCGAAGATCATATGCGCGAGCATGTGCTGAATCCCGGCCTCACGAGTGAAGAGCGGGCACAGGGCGCGGACGAACTTCTCGCGACCATCCGCCGCTATGCGAAGTAGAGACGGCAATGTCGCTCGATAGTGAAATTCAGACCCTTACCCACGATCATGTGTTTCTGGGCGCGCGGCATGACCGGAACGCGCGCCGCACATTGTGGGTCGTGCTGCTGACGGCCGCCATGATGGCGGGCGAGATCGTTGCCGGCATAGCCTTCAATTCCATGGCCCTTCTGGCGGATGGGTTCCACATGGCGACCCATGCCGGCGCCCTGGGGATAGCGGCCGCGGCCTATGCCTACGCAAAGCGCCACGCCCATGGGCGGCGCTACAGCTTCGGCACCGGCAAGATCGGCGATCTCGCCGGATTTGCCTCCGCTCTGGTGCTGGGCCTCGTTGCGATGGGCATCGCGGTCGAGTCCTTTGCCCGGCTTCTCGATCCGCGTGCCGTGGCGTTCACGGAAGCGACGGCCATCGCGATTATCGGCCTGCTGGTGAACATCGTCAGCGTCTTGCTTCTGGGCGGACATGGGCATGGGGATGGGCACGATCACGGCCACGGTCACGATCACCCCACCGATCATGGGCATCCTCACGAGCACGACAACAATCTGCGCTCCGCCTACATGCATGTGCTGGCCGATACGCTGACCTCCGTTCTGGCGATCGCCGCCTTGCTGGGCGGCCGCTATCTGGGCTGGATATGGCTCGACCCGGTAATGGGTATCGTCGGCGCCATTGTCATCGCCAGCTGGTCATTCGCGCTCATGCGCGACACCTCCGCCGTGCTGCTGGACGCCACCGATCCGGCACTGGAAGACGAGATCAAGCAGCAGGTCGAAGGACCGGGCGATGCCAGGATCACGGATTTGCACGTATGGCGGGTAGGCCCGGGCGCCCATGCCGCGATCGTGAGCGCAATCGGCGCGGATCACGAGACTATCAGGCAGCGCCTGAAGCCGGTGCATGAAATAGAGCATCTCACGATTGAAGTGCGTTGAGGGCGAAGGCCCGTTCCACCCGATGACTGGCCGATAAGGGGGCAGGTGCGCCCTGCCCCCTGTCGCGCCGCCCGATCACCCTTACAGGGTCAGGCTGAGAGTCACCCCGTAAGTCGCCGGCATCCCGGTATAGCGCACGATGGTGTCGAACGCGGGGTAAGCGGTGTTCCAGTAATATTTGTTGAAGATGTTCTTGCCCCAGACCTCGAAGCGCCAGTGCTCGCCTTCCAGCCCGGCCCGGGCATTGACCAGGGTATAGGAATCGATGCCGAACAGCGGGAAGGTGTTCGGCACGGCATCGGGCGGATTTTGCTCGCCGCCCACCACCGAAATCGTCTTCGAGCGGTAGGTGACGGTGCCGCCCAGGAAACCGTCCAGCGTTTCGGCAACCGGGAATTTGTATTGCCCGTCGAAAGAGAGGTTCCACTTCGGGGAATAGGGCATTGGCGTGCCCGCGAAATCGGCCTGGATGCCACCGGCGTTGATGCCGGTGAACCTGTCGATTTCGCCCTTGGTGTAGGAACCGGCCGCCATCAGCGTCAGCCCTTCGACCGGAACCGCCGTGATTTCCAGTTCGGCCCCCTTGACCGTGGATTTGGGGATGTTCTGCACCACGTCCAGATTGCCCCAGACGGGATCAATGTTGCGGGCGCGCAGCTGCTTGTTGCGATAATCGTAATAGAACGCCGCGGCATTGACCTGCAGGCGCCGGTCGAGCAGCGACAGCTTGGTGCCGATTTCATAGTCGAGCACCGATTCCTGCTTGAGCTTGAGGAACTGGCTCCACACCGAGGCGCCGATCGACGGGAAACCGCCGCTCTTGTAGCCCTTGGCCACGTTCACATAGACCAGCGTTCCATCGGCGGGCTTCCAGTCCAGCCCCAGCTTCCACGAGACATTGTCTTCCTTCTCGCTGTCGAAGAAGCGGCCAGGCGTGCCAGGCGCCACGCCGGCAAAGGTTACCCCAAGATCATTGATCGGATAGCAAGCTCCGGGCGTATAATTGCCGGCACCGTAGAATATTTCCCCAACGTTATACGGCGGCGTGATATCGGCACCGCAGTTGTTGGTGGACAGCTTGCTCTCGGTATAGCGGATGCCGCCCTTTACCGTGATCTGTGGCACGACGTCATATTCCAGGTTCGCGAAGGCAGCCTTGGACTTGGTCTTTTGATCCACATAGAAGATATTCTGACCATGCACTCCAAACGCATTGGCAGTGGAGGCGACGTTCCAGCGGTAGAAACTCGACTGGGCGATCTTGTCATCCGAATAGTTTCCGCCGACCATCCAGCGCAGCCGGTTGCTGGCCCCGTTGCTCAGGCGAAGTTCCTGGAAAAAGCTTTTGATGCTGCCCTTTTCAGGGTTGTACAGCTGTTCGTCAAAGGCCGTGCCATCCCAGTCGGTCCGTTCGTTCTGCTTCAGCCGCGAATAGGCCGTCACCGAAGTGAGCGTCACGTCGCTGAACAGCTCGATGTCTCCGCGCAGGGAGATTTGCCAGAAGCTGTTGTCGCGCTTGGGCAGGCCCGCAACCCAGTCGGCGGCCTCGTTCTTGCGGGGGGCAAGGGGCGATGCCAGAACGCCCGGATCGCCGAAACCGGGGATCTGGACATTGAAGCCGATCAGCTGGGCGGCCTGCGATTCGCCCTTGTCCAGCCAGCCGTTCAGGTTGAGCTGAAACTTGGCCGTGTCGCTCGGCTCGAAGTCCAGCAGGAAGCGGCCTTCATATACCCGTTTCTTCCCGTTGCGGCTGTCCGGCCCGTCGGGGCGCGACAGGCTTTTCTGCCAGCCCGATGCGTGTTCGATCCGCTGTGAAAGGCGGAAACCCAGCGTGTCCGACAGCGGGCCGGAAAGATAGGCCTCTTCCGAAACCAGATTGTAGTTGCCCACGGTGACCCGCGCTCCGGCGGAAAGCGTGTCAGTCGGGCCGGCGGGGACGTAGTTGATGGCGCCGCCGGTCGAATTCTGCCCGAACAGAATGCCCTGCGGGCCCTTCAGCACCTCGACCCGCTGGAGATCGAAAATGCCGTGCCCGGCCATGATCGGATAGGCCAGCGGCACCTGGTTCATATACAGGCTGACTGCGGGCGTGGCGGAAAGCGTGGTGTCGTAGAAACCGATCCCGCGCAGCGAGATGATCGGCGCGGAGGTCGGCGTATCGGCATAAGACATCGAAGGAACCGCCGCCGTCAGATCCTGGATGCTCGCGATCTGCCGTTCCTTCAGCGCGTCGCCGGACAGGACATTCACGGTGAGGCCCACCTTGTTGAGCGATTCCTGCCGCTTCTGGGCCGTCACGATGATTTCCTGGATGCCGGTGCTTTCATCCTGGGCCATCGCGGGGGCAGCCGCGAGACAGATCAGGGAGCTTCCGCATAGAGCCATAGCTATCGATGGACGCCGTTTCATTTCTTTCACCCTCCTTGTGATCCCTATGGATATTGAATTAAGTAATATTTTGTTTTAAAATGATATTTCTTATCAGCTGTTCAGAATCAGGCTCTCCGGGAACGGGTCGATCACCCCCGGCCGGCTCTGCGGAGCCGGACCGCTGCCGGCGAGCGCAATATCGACCGACAGGGAGGACGCGCAGCCGGGGCAGTAATGCTCGCGCATCACCACCGGGTCGCCATCCTGGCGCGGCCTTACCTGGGAGCGGAGTTCCTGGAATCGTTCGGAAATCTCGGTTTCCGCCACGATCGCATGATCGCGCCAGTTCTGCGTGGCGGAGCCGAGCGCTTCATCGCATTGGGTGCAGCGCCAATCCCCGCCCTCGATCCTGAGCGGCGAGAAAAGCGGAGCGTTTTCAGAGATTTCGCGCGAAGGCTGCTTGCCGATCCGGGCGGCGCGGATCTCCGCGCGGCGGGTCTTCGTCGCCTCGTAGTCAACGGCACCGAGCGGGTCCAGAACGACCCCATAGATGTCCCGGGCGACACCCGGGGACACGAAATCGTTCGCGACATCGCGCGCGACCAGGGACGGGTCGCGCCGCAGCGGATCGCCCAGCCCCCCGCCGCCGCCATGGATAACGTCGTAGATGTCGCCCCGGTTGATCTGGAACTCGGTGACCGTGGCGGTGGTGCGCGGCTGGTCCCCTTCGATGTTGCCGGCGTCCGGGAAGACCTGCTCGTCCATCAGCCGCAGCAGGTTGGTGTCGCGCCACATCTTCCACGCGCCGGCCGCGCCCGGAAAGCCGCCGACCGCGCCGCGCGGCGGGATCAGCGCGGTGTTGGTATAGGCGCCGCCGTTCATCTGCTCGCAGTGGGTGATGGCCATCGCCGTATCGACGCCCAGCCCGCCCCGGCTCACGCCCGGCCCGCCGGTATCGCGCGCGATGCGCCGCCACAGGATCATCCCCGGCTGGCTGGTTTCCTCCAGTTCGACGTCCGGCATGTCGCAGCCGGACATGCATTGCGCCGCATAGACTTCCATGCCGTCGCTGTTGGTCTGCGCCGGGCCGCCGGTCGACATGCCCACCGACATCGGGAAAGCCACGGTGGGCTGCCCGTTGCGGCGATCAATGCCGAAGGCGGTGAAATAGGTCTGGTCCTGCGCCGACTGGCTGGCCACGCGCGAGGCTATCCCGGGATCGCTGCTGAGCGCGCAGGCCTGCGAAATGACATCGGCCAGCAGCTTGTTGATCCGCATCCCCGTCTGGATATGCGCCATCGTGACCGGCGCGGGGACGACCGAGTTGACGATGGTGCCGGCCGGCCCGAGATCGAACCGCACCGGCCGCCAGATCCCGGCATTGACCGGAATGTCGTAGGCAAGCTGCGCCAGCAGCGTGGTCCAGGACTGGCCGACCACCGCCGGCCACGCGCCGTTGATGAAGCAGTTGACCTGTGGGCCGCCGCGATACTGCAGGGTCATCTCGTCGCCCTGCACGATCAGGCGCACGCGCAGCTCGTAAAGCCCCTCGAAGCCCCGGCCGTCATATTCGACCCAGTCGACGCTTTCGTAGGTCCCGTCCGGAAGTTTCGCGATCATGTCGCGCATCGCGCGCTCGGAGAGGTTCTTGCCTTCCTCGTTGAGGCGGCGGAAGCGCTCCATCCCCATCTCGTCGACCAGCGCTTCGATCCGCCGGCTTCCCACGTTGTTGGCGGCGATCATGCTGCGAATGTCATTGATGACGGTGCCCGCCATCCGGACATTGTTGCCGATGAAGCGCTGCCACTGCTCGTCGATCCGGCCGTCGCGGATCACCCGCACCGCCGGAAAGGCCAGAGCCTCGGAATAATTGTCGAACGCGCCCGCGGCAAAGCCGGACACCGCCGACCCGCCGACGTCCAGCAGATGCGCATTGACGTAGCCCCAGCCGACGATCCCGCCATTCGCGAAGAAGGGCATGACGATGCCGACATCGCCCTGATGGATCGCGCCGGAACTGTGCGGATCGTTGCAGATGAAGCCGTCGCCGGGGCGGATGTCCTCCAGCCGGTTGTTGCGCAGCACCGCCTCCACGCCCGCCACCGAGGTGGAAACGTGGAAAGTGACGTGCCCGGCGAAGGTCAGCTGCTCCACCTTGTCGTCCAGGATCGAGGTGCTGAAATCCTTGGCGTCCGTCACCACGGGGGAGCCGGACGTGCGCATCAGCGTCACCGCCATTTCGCTGGCGATGTTCCGGATCGATTTCTGATGCACCTCGACATCGATGATGTCGAACTGGTTCGAGGTTATCATGTCCATGCGCTTCCTCCTCGGCTCAGGCGCTCAGCGAGAGGTTGAAGTTGAAATGGCGGTCGCGGGAGCAAACGGCCCCGCTCGGCACGTAAATGGTGGTGTCGCCGACATCGACGATGCAGGGGCCGGCGATCTCCGTGCCCGGCGGCAGGGCCGCTTCGGCATAGACCGGAACATCCGCCGCCTCGCGCAGGAAGGGCTGGTAGATCCGGCGGATCGAGACGGGTTCCGGCGAAGCGGCCGACTGGACCGGCTCCTGCTCCCGCCCGGCGGGCTTCTCGCGGCGGAACACGGCCTTGATCGAGAGATTGACCAGCACCACGGAAGAACCCTTCCAGGCGGTGCCCTCCCCATAGCTGCGCTCATAGACATCCGGGAAGGCGGCGGCGAGCGCCGGAGCATCCTCTTCGGTGAAGGGCCGGTCCGACAGAGGCTGGCTCACCTCGTGGACCTGCCCGAGGAAGCGGAATTCGCCCGCCCGCTCGATCTCCAGCGCGGCGATGTCGATGTTCTCGCTCTGCGCGTCGAGGCGCGCCTGGGCCAGCATGTCCTCCAGCGCGGCGTTGACCTGATCGACCTGCGAAGGGTCATCCAGCATCCAGTTGACCGTGCGGTTGTATTGGCGGACATAATCGGCGGTCAGCACGCCATAGGCCGAGAACGCAGAGCAATTGTCTGGCACCACGATGGTAGGGCAACCGAGCCGCCGGCAGATTTCCACCGCGAACAGGCCCAGCCCTCCGCCATAGGAGAAGAAGGTGAAATCGCGCGGATGATAGCCGCGCTCCACGCTGACCATGCGCAGCGCATTGGCCATCTCGATCACCGCGAGATCGTAGATGGCGGCGGCGGCGCGCTCCACCGACCAGCCCAGCGGCGCGCCGATATGGGTTTCCACGGCCTTGCGGGCGGCCTCCACATCCAGCCTATGCGCGCCTTTCAGGTAATTGTTGGGGTCGATCAGGCCGAGGATGACATTGGCGTCCGTCACCGTGGGGCGCGTCCCGCCCCTGGCGTAGCAGGCCGGTCCCGGTTCCGATCCGGCGCTGTGCGGGCCGACCTGGGGAACGCCGCGCCCGTCGAGCCAGGCGATGCTGCCGCCGCCCGCGCCGACCGACACGATGTCCAGGATATTGATCCCGGTGCGATAGGCCCCGAAGGACGCTTCCCGCGCGACGGTCGGGGTGAGATTGGCGAGCACGGCGGTGTCGAAGCTGGTGCCGCCCATGTCGCCGACCAGCACATTGCGGATGCCCAGCTTTTCCGCGATCTGGCGCGCGCCCATCACGCCCCCGGCCGGGCCGGACTGCATCAGGGTGATCGGCGTTTCCTCGACCGCGTCGATCCCGATCGAGCCGCCGATGCCCTGGAAGAAGGTCATCGCGCCCTTGAACCCGGCCTTGCCCAGTTCCGCCTTCAGCCCGTCTATGTAGCGCGTGGTGGCGCGGTGCGAGAGGCAGTTGAACACCGCGGTCATGAAGCGCGGAAACTCGCCGATCACCGGGTGGGTCGCATGCGACAGGGTGAAGAAGGTGCCGGGAAATTCCTCGCGCAGGATCTGCCCCACGCGCAATTCGTTGGCCGGGTTCTGGAACGACCACAGGAAGCATACGGCGATGGCTTCCGCGCCATTGGCCTTCAGGGTGCGAATCCCGGCCCGCACTTCCTCGTCGTCGAGCGGAACGATGATCCGGCCGGCGCTTTCCACCCGCTCGGTGATCTCGACGACGCAATCGCGCTCCACCACTTCGGGCGGGGGAACCTGCAGGTGATCGTCATAATCCTGGGTCCGGGCGCCGCCCGCCAGACGGAAGGTGTCGCGAAAGCCGCGCGTAATCAGCACCCCGACCTTCGCGCCGCGCAATTCGGTGATGGCATTGGTGACGATGGTCGAACCGTTGACGAAGGCGCTGCAGCGCGACAGCACATCTTCCGTCGTCCGGTCGATCTGGGCGGCCGCCAGCCCTATGGCGCGAAGGATGCCCTCGCTGTAATTGCCGTGGGTCGTGAAGGCCTTGCTGCGCACCAGCTCTTTCGGGGTGGCCATGATGAGGTCGGTATGCGTGCCGCCCACATCCACTCCGATCGCATATTCGCCTTCCACACTATCCAATGCCATCTGGTCGCTCTCTCCTTCTCGATCGTCCGTGCCGGTCACGCGGCTTTTCCGCCGCGCAATGCGGGGAGCACTTCGGTGCCAAACCGGCGGATCGCTTCCTTCGCTTCCTCTCCGCTCGGGTAAGGCGGGCCATTGCCCATGTTCGGGGTGCGGAGCCGGAAATTCAGCCAGTCCGGCTTGAACCGGCGCTCCATCTCCCGAACCCGCGCGATCCAGCTTTCGGGCGTTCCGAAATGCCACTGGCGGCTTTCGAAATCCCGGATCGCCAGTTCCGCCTCGTCGGCCTTGCTGGTGTCACCATCGGGGCTGATCTCGCCGTCGAAATCATGCTCGTCGTAGAAGCTGGCCTCCCGCAGCCAGCGGGGCGCATGGCGCGCCCGCGTGGCCGCCGGATCGTCGCCGATCCAGCCATCCTGGTTGAGCACCACCGTCCAGTCGCCCTTGCCCGCCGCGGCGCGGGCGCGCGTCTGCGCGATCCACTGCTCGTTCTCGTCCCAATCGGGCTGGGTCCACAGCACCCAGCCATCATGCCGGAGCGCGCGCTCCAGCGGCTTGCCCTTGCTGTGGGTTCCTATCCAGATGGGCACGCCGGGCCGCTGATAGGTGCGCGGGGTCAGCTGGACATCGTCGAACTGGTAGAATTCGCCCTGATAGCTGAAGCGCTCCCCGGCGAAGGCCAGGTGAAGCACATCCAGGATCTCGTCGAAACGCTTGCCGCGCTGCTCCCAGGGGATGCCGAAATAGCGGTGATAATCCTGATGGTAGCCGACCCCGACGCCCAGCGTGAAGCGGCCACGCGACAGATTGTCCACCAACGCCACCTGCTCGGCCAGATGCATCGGATTGTAGAGGGTCGGCAGCAGGACGGTGGTGGCGATGCGGATGCGGGAGGTGCGCGCGGCAATCGCGGTGGCCGCCAGCAGGGGCGAAGGAACGAAGGTTTCGCCCCGGGCATGGCGCTCCGGCAGGAACACGCCGTCGAAGCCCAGCTCCTCGGCCAGCACCGCCTCTTCCACGATCTGCTCGAAAGCATCGGCGGCTTCCCGCGGCGACGGCGGGGCCTGATCGTACACACCGAAATGGGTATCGGGCATGTAGGCGAATTTCATCCTGCACCTCTCCGGCCCGGGGGTGCCCTCGGGCCTCGACCAATCTGTCGTTCTTCTCTGGTCCGGAAGAGTAGGAGACAGCGCATCTATGTGAAAAGACGCAAAGACCGAGCAACATCTTTTCAAAATCCGAAAAGATGATTGCAGGATATTGAATTAGCTTGGAAAATATCGCGAAATCAGCGCGACCCGATCCCTTTGGGATGAATCCAGCGCAGGGCATCCGGCGCCCGCCGGTCCGTCTCCGCGCTCTGCCTGCGGGCCTTCATCGCGATGCGGGAAATCTCCGCATCCTTGCGGCGCAGGGTTTCGACCAGGAAGTCCACGAACACCCGGACTTTGGGAAGGATCAGATCGGATTTCCGGAACACCGCGTAAAGCCCGAAATCGAACACGGTCTGGGTCATCTCGACATTGGGCAGGATGCGGACCGCCCGCCCCGTGGCGAGATCGTCCGCCGCCATCCAGGCGGGCAGCAGGCCGATGCCGATGCCGGAAATCACCGCCTCGTGAAGAATCGCGGCATCGTTGACGATCAGGTTGCCCGAGACTCTCAGTTCCTTGATCCCGGCTGGGGTCCGATAGAACCAGCAGCTCTGCTCCTCCGCCGAGGCGATCTGCAGGGAAAGGCAATTGTGGTTCAGCAGGTCCTGCGGGCCGGACAGCTTGCGATGCTTCGCCAGATATTCGGGGCTGGCGTAGAGAATGCGCTCCACCCCGGGCGAGAGCTTGCGGATCATCAGGTCCGGATTGTCCGGCATTCCGACCCTGACATCCACGTCGATGCGATTGTTGTCCAGATCCGGCGCGAACTCGCCCAGGGACAGTTGCAGCACGATATCGGGGTAGCGTTCGAGGAAGGAAGGCAAGGCGTCCGCCAGGAACCTGGTGGCGATGCTGGCCTGCGTGCGCACGTTCAAAGTCCCGCGCGGGACGGATTGCTGCTCCGAGATGGCGATGTTCAGATTGTCGATCTCGCCCACGATCCGGGCGACATGCTCGTAATAGACCTCCCCGATATGGGTGAGGGACAGGCTGCGGCTGGTCCGGTTGAACAGCTTCGCCCCGATCTCGTCCTCCAGCTGCGCGATCTTGCGGGAAACCGACGCCGGGGACTGGCCAGAGGCGCGGCCGGCCGCCGAAAGGCTGCCGCATTCCACCACCTTGAGCAACAGGCGCATGCCCTCGAGCGTTTCCAAAGCCGTTCCCCTAACCGCCCCGCGCGGCTTTCATTTCCCAGCGCAAGGCCTGGGTGGCGGCAAGGTCGATCTCGAGCTTTTCGGGGTGCCTCACCGGATCGCCCCGGATAATCACCCCATAGTCGCGCCGGGCGCCTGCGATGCTGACATATTCGTCGCGCACGTCGCGCCTGACCATTTCCGGATCGCGTTCCAGCGGATCGCCCCAGCCGCCCCCGCCGCCGGTGCGGAAGCGCAATGCGCATCCCCTGCCGAGCTGCCAGACGGGGCGGGAGCCGAAATAGAAATACCGGCCGTGGGGGTCGAGCTGCTTGCTGTCCGGGTCGAGCATTCCCGCGATGGGTTCCGAGCGGGCATAGATCGCGTCTTCGTTCGCGATCAGGTCGGCGGCGCTCCGCTTGAGGTCCGCGGCTTGCGCGGGGAACAGCCAGCAGGCCTGCGAGGTGCCGTCGCCGCCGCCGTTCACCCCGATCCCGGCGGGGGTCTTGGCATGAAGGGAAGTGAGATTGTGGCCGCCTTCGGCCAGCCACAGCGTGTCGCGCATCACCGCCGCGCCGCCGCGATGCCTGCCCGGCCCGCCGCTGTCGGTGACATATTCCTTGCGCATCACCACCACCGGAATGCTCCCCTCGATCGCTTCCGTCGCGGGATCGAGATTGTTGCCGGTGTGATTGACGGTGTAGCTGTCGCCGTCTCCGGCCCTGGTCGCGCCCCACGGGCCATGCTCGCCCCCGCAGGTCGATACCGAGAGCCAGGGCGTGCCGTCCGGCCACTGGCCGCTGCCGTTATGGACCATCATCGAGCCGAAATCCGGCCCGACCGCATCCTCGCCCAGTGCATCGGCAAGCGCGCGATAGATCGCCGAGACCACCACGAACGACGCTTCCCAATACATGAAGATCGGGCCGAGCGGCGGGGTCGCGCTGACGAAGGTTCCCGGCGGAAGCACGATGTCGATGGTGCGGAAGCAACCGGACGAAAGCGGCGTCTTCTGCTCGATCGCCATCTTGAGCGCCACGCCGACCGCCGCCTTCACGTCGAGCGGGCCGCAATTGATGCTGGTGGCCGCCTGCCGCGAGGTGCCGCTGAAGTCGAATTCCATCCGGTCGTCGACCTTGGTGATCTTCACTTTCAGGCGGCATTCCCGATCTTCGCTATCCCCGTCGCAATCCAGCGCATCCTCGCCTTCATACACGCCATCGGGGATCTTCTCGCGAATGGCCGCGCGCATCGCGTCGCCCGACACGTCGCAGCAATAGCGGATCGCCCCGAGGAACGCGTCGATCTCGTAACGATCGATGCTCTCCATCAGCAGGCGTTCGCCCAGCAGCAGGCTCTGGTAGAGGGATTTCATGTCCGGCAGCAGCAGGTCGCCGAAGCGGGCGTTGTCGAAGATCAGGTTGAAGGTCGGGCGCTGCGGCTGATCGTCGCGATAAAGCAGGATCGGCGGGATCACGAGGCCGGTTTCATAGACATTGTGCTTGGAGCCGCTGAAACCGCCGGCGACGATCCCGCCCATATCGAGCTGGTGCGCCCTGATGGTGACGAAGGAGACAAGCTCGCCGCGATAGAAGACCGGGCGGATGAAGCAGACGTCGTTCACATGCAGCCCGATGCGATAGGGGTCGTTGGCTATCAGGACATCGCCGGGCCGGATGTTCTCCGGCCCGAATTCCTCCACGATGTTGCGCACCCCGTCGGCCATGGTGAACATGAAGATGGAGAGGCTGTCCGATCCGGTGCTCATCGGATAGTTGAGCTGCGGCGGGCCGGAAATGGTCGCGGCGAAATCGTACCATTCCCGCAGGATCATCGAGAAGGACGTGGTGAGCAGCACCGTGCTCATGTGCTTCACGATATATTGCATCCGGTTCGCCAGAATCGATGCGGTGAACCGATCCGTATTGTAGCGTTCGAAGAATTCGCTCTCGGTAAGCTCGCGGATCGGGCGGGCATCCGCCCCGGTCGGGCCGGATGCGGGTGCGGAGGCATCCGGCCTTCCATATGCCTCCCCCGCCGGCAGCGGCCGGGCCGGAGAAGAAGCGCGCGCGCTGTCCCTGCTGCCGAGCCTCACCACAGATTGTCCGCCCGCCGGATATACAATTCGCCGAACTCGCCCACCGACAGGATCTGGCCGCTGAGGATGAAGGTGGTCGCGCTTTCCTCCCGGATCACCGCCGGCCCCAGGATCTCGTCTCCGAAGCGAAGGTCGGTCCGGCGATATTCGCCCGCCTGGATCGGTTCCGGGGCGAGATAATGCAAGGTTATCACGCGGTCGGGGGCGGGAGCGCCCTCGGAACGCCGTTCCAGCCGGGGGTAATCGACCTTCGCCGTGGGCATCACCGTTTCCACCCTGTAGGTCACGCTCTGCACCGGAATGCCGGGAAACCGATTGCCCGCCCGCAACTCATAGCCGCTGTGGAAGTTCTCGATCATCTCCAGCACCGTTTCCGGGCTGATCTTTCCGGGCGGAATGGGGATGAACGGCGTTTCCCAGCTCTGGCCGAGCAGGCGGCCATCGAAGGCGCGGATGAAGATCGGGTCGGGATGGCTGTCCTTCAGGCGCTCCCGCAAATTCGCTTCCATTTCCCGGAAGACCTCGTCGATCTCCGGCGCGACTTCCGGCGCCAGGGTGCGATAGGCGCTGCGGCTGTCGCTGTAGGTCTGCTCCGAACTGACCAGCCCCAGCGCGGAGAAAAGCCCGGGATGGGGCGGGACGATCACTTCGGCCGCGTGCAGCTTGTCCAGCACCGAGGGCAGCAGCATCGGCCCGGCGGCGCCGAACGCGATGATGCTGAAATCGCGCGGGTCGATCCCATGCTGGATGGTCACGTTGGTCAGGCCTTCGGCGATATTGTTGAGCCCCACATGGAAGGCGAAGCGGACCCGGTCCTCGAACGGCAGGCTGGTGTCCAGCCTTTCGAAAGCCCGTTTCGACTGGCCCTTGTCGAGCCTGACCCGCCCGCCCGCGAAATTGTCAGGATCGATGATCCCCATCAGCAGGCAGGTGTCGGTCATGGTGGGGTCCGTCCCCCCCTTGCCGTAGCACGCGGGGCCGGGTTCCGAACCGGCGCTGCCGGGGCCGACCTGCAGCTCCCCGGCATTGCTGATAGACACCAGGCTGCCGCCGCCCGCGCCGATGCTGGAAACCTCGACCGACAAGGCGTTCACCACCAGATCGTGTTCCAGCTCGAAGGTGGTGTTCACATAGGGGCGGAAGTCGCTGACCAGGCTGATGTCGCAGGAGGTTCCCCCGATGTCCGCGCACAGGAGATTGCCCTTGGCCACCATCTTTCCGAAATGGGTGCTGGCCACCGCCCCGGCGGCAGGCCCGGCGAAGACGATCTGATAGGGCCGCTCCATCGCCACCTCTGACGAGAGCAGCTGGGCGGCGCAATTGGCGTAATTGAGCTTGCCCCGGAACCCCAGCGCGCGCAGGCCCTCGTCCAGCCGCTGCGTATAGTCGCTATAGATCAGATGCATGAAGACATCGATCACCGTGGTCGAGGCGCGATCATATTCCTTCGCCAGCGGGGATACCTCACTGGAAATGGAGCAGGGAATATCGCCCATTTCCTCGCGCACGATCTCGCTCAGACGTTCCTCGTGAACGCGGTTCACATAGCTGTTGAGCAGGCAGATCGCGACGCCCGCGACCCCGCATTCCCTAAGCACGGCGATCTGCTCCCGGGCCTGCCGCTCGTCCAGAGGGATCAGCACCTCGCCTTCCGTGGTGATCCGCTCGACCACCCCCCGGCGCAGATAGCGTGGCACCAGAGGCATTGCCGCATCCCCGAAATGGCGGCGCCAGTGCGGATTGGTAAGGTCGGCGACCGGACGCCAGGTGCGGCCCGCGTCGAGTATGTCCCGATGCCCCATGGAGGTTAGGAACGCGATCTTCGGCAGGCGGCGGGTAATCACCGCGTTCAGGCCATGGGTGCTGGCGTGGTTGAAGGCGTGCGCCTGCTCCACCCCTATCTCCCGGGCGCCGGCGATCACTCCCAGCTCGGTATTGCGGCTGTCGGTCGTGATCTTGATCGTCCTGATGCCGAACTCGCCGATGGATACCACATCCGTAAAGGTCCCGCCGACGTCGACCCCGATCAGCATGACCGCCGCCCCAGGGCCGGACCCCGCGCTGCGGGAAGCGATTGCCGGGTCATTTCAATCGAGGTCCAGGCTGTTCGAAAGCAGTTCGACCGGCCCCAGCAAGCGCCAGGGGCGCCGCGAAATTTCCTGTAGCGTCTTCTGATTCTTTATGACGATGAACCATCCGCCTTCGGACAGGACCGGATATTGCCGGAGATCGGCCAGGGATTGCCCGGGATAATCCCGGACGAGATCGATCCCCGCCGCTGTAAGATCCGCCTCGGTAAGCTCGGCGCGCTGCTGTCGGATGTCGCCAGCGCCGTCGGCCTTGTTCGCATCCATGCTTTGCTCAGTCTGTTGATCTATGAAAAATCGTGCCTTCCTGCGCCGGGAAAATGCCACAAGGTCCGGGTCAGGGCAAATCGCCAATCGCCCGGCCGGTATCGTCAAAGGTCCACCGCCCTCAACCGGAGCGAATTGCCGATGACGCTGACCGAGGACAGGGCCATGGCGGCGGCGGCGATGATCGGCGAGAGCAGCAGCCCGAACACGGGATAGAGAATGCCCGCCGCGACCGGAACCCCGGCCGCGTTGTAGATGAAGGCGAAGACGAGATTCTGGCGGATGTTCCGCATCGTCGCTTCGGACAGGCGGCGCGCCTTGACGATGCCGGTCAGATCGCCCTTCAGCAGCGTCACGCCCGCGCTTTCGATGGCGACGTCCGTGCCGGTGCCCATGGCGATGCCCACATCGGCGGCGGCCAGCGCCGGCGCGTCGTTCACGCCGTCGCCCGCCATCGCCACCACTCGCCCTTCGGACTTGAGGCGCGCGACCACGGCACTTTTCTGATCCGGCAACACATCGGCCTCGACCTCGTCGATACCGAGTTGCCGGGCCACGGCTTCCGCCGTGGTGCGGTTGTCGCCGGTCAGCATGACGATGCGGATGCCGTCCGCATGCAGGGCCTTCAGCGCATCACCCGTCGTTGCCTTGACCGGATCGGCGATGGCGAAAATCCCGGCCGCCTGGCCCGCGACCCCCACATAGATCGCCGTCGCGCCATCATGCCGCAGAGTGTCGGCTTGATCGGACAAGGCCGCAGCGTCGATGCCGCATTCCCTGAGAAACGCTGCGTTGCCCAGCACGACCGCCTTGCCCTCGACCCTGCCGAGCGCGCCCTTGCCGGTCGGGGAATCGAACTCCGCGACCGGCGGAACGGCGATGCCCCGCGCCTCGGCCGCCGCGACGACCGCGAGCGCCAGCGGATGCTCGGAGGCTTTCTCCACCCCGGCGGCGAGCCGCAGGATCTCATCTTCGGCAAAGCCCCCGGCGGCCACGATCCGCGTCACGGCGGGCTTGCCTTCGGTCAGGGTCCCGGTCTTGTCCACGACCAGCGTGTCCACCTTCTCCATCCGCTCCAGCGCCTCGGCATTCTTTATCAGCACTCCCGCGCCCGCGCCCTTGCCGATACCGACCATGATCGACATCGGCGTGGCCAGCCCCAGCGCGCAGGGGCAGGCGATGATGAGCACCGAGACGGCGGCGATCAGGCCGTGCGCGAAGCGAGGTTCCGGCCCCCACAAGCCCCAGGCGAGGAAGGCCAGCAGCGCGATCAGGATCACGATAGGCACGAACCAGCCGGAAACCCGGTCCGCCATGCGCTGGATCGGCGCGCGCGAGCGCTGGGCATCGGCGACCATCTGCACGATGCGCGACAGCATCGTGTCGCGGCCGACCTTCACGGCACGGATAATCAACGCGCCGCTCCGGTTGAGAGTGCCGCCAACCACGGCATCGCCCGGCGCGCGCGTCACCGGCATGGATTCGCCCGTGACCATCGATTCATCGAGCGAGGAGCGGCCATCCTCGACCGTGCCGTCAACCGGCACCGTCTCGCCGGGGCGCACCCGCAAGCGGTCGCCGATCTGCACAGCCTCGACCGGAACGTCTTCCTCCGCGCCATCGCCGCCGATCCGTCGCGCCGTCTTCGGCGCGAGATCGAGCAGCGCCCGGATAGCGCCGGAAGTCTGCTCACGGGCGCGCAATTCCAACAGCTGGCCGAGCAGGACCAGCACGGTGATGACGGCGGCGGCCTCGAAATAGACCGCGACCGTTCCGTCGGCCGCGCGGAAGGCGGAGGGGAAGATGCCGGGCGCCAGAGCCGCCACGACGCTGTAGAGCCAGGCGACTCCCGTTCCCATGGCGATCAGCGTGAACATGTTGAGGCTGCGGTTGACCAGCGAGGCCCAGCCGCGCTCGAAGAACGGCCAGCCGGCCCACAACACCACCGGCGTCGCCAGCAGGAACTGGACCCAGATCGATATTCGCACCGGCACGAGATGGTGCAGCGCCGGAATCAGATGCGACCCCATTTCCAGCAGGAACACCGGCAGGGCCAGCGCAAGGCCGACCCGGAAGCGCCGCGTCATATCGGCAAGCTCGGGGCTGGGTCCGGCATCGGCGCTCGCCACCAGCGGCTCCAATGCCATGCCGCAGATCGGGCAGCTTCCCGGCCTGTCTCGGCGGATCTCGGGATGCATCGGGCAAGTCCAGATCGTTCCCTCCGGCGCAGGCGCCGCCGGGCTGGAGCCGCCGCCATGGTGAGAGTGGCCGTGGGCATCGCCATGGGCTAGCGCTGCCGCCAGATAGCGGGCGGGATCGGCCTCGAATTTCGCCTTGCATCCCGCCGAGCAGAACACATGGGTCACGCCTTCATGCCGGGTCCGATGCGCGGCCGTCGCGGGGTCGACCGCCATGCCGCACACCGGGTCCTTCATCAGCCCGTGGGCGGCGGCGTCCGTGCGGTGGGCATGTCCTTCATGATCGGCGCGATCCTGCATCTCGTGACGATGCCCGTTCCACGCCGTTCCTCAAAGGCTTTTCACCGCAGACCCGCGGCAATCATGCCTGGCCAAGTGAACGCGCGACCACTTCCCGAAGTATTTCGGATGTTCCGCCATAAATGCGCTGGACCCGCGCATCGCGCCACATCCGCGCGATCGGATATTCATTCATGTAACCCGCTCCGCCGTGGAACTGCAGGCATGCATCCACCAGTTTCCATTGCATCTCGGTGTGCCAGAGCTTCGCGGCCGAGGCCGAGGCCGTGCTCAATCCGCCTTCCGACTGAAGGACGATGCAGCGGTCGAGATGCGACCAGCCGACCTGCAATTGCGCGCTGTAATCCGCCATGACGAAGCGCGTATTCTGGAAATCGAATATCGTCTGCCCAAACGCCTTCCGTGTCGTCGTGAAGGCGATGGTCTCATCGAACGCCCGCTGCGCCCCGGCCTGCCCCATGATCGCCTGGGAAAGCCTCTCCTGGGGGAGAAGCTCCATGATCTGGACGAAGCCTTCCCCGATCTCTCCCAGCACATTCGATGCCGGGACCCGGACATCGTCGAAAAACAGCTCCGACGTATCGGCGGAATGCTGGCCGATCTTGTCCAGCTTGCGGCCCTTGGCAAAACCTTTCGCATCCGCATCGACGATCAGCAGGCTGATCCCCCTGGCACCCGCTTCCGGATCGGTCTTGGCCGCGACGATGACGAAATCGCAATGCTGGCCACTGCTGATGTATGTCTTCGATCCATTGATCACATAATCGCCGCCATCGCGGCGCGCCGTCGTCCCGATCGCCTTGAGATCCGAACCAGCGCCCGGCTCGGTCATTGCTATGGCCGCGACCAGTTCGCCGCTCACCATTCCCGGAAGATAGGCCTTTTTCTGCTCTTCCGTCCCAAATCGAACGAAATAGTCCGCGATGATATCCGACTGCAAAGGCAGGCTGGCTGAAGAACCCGTATAGGCCAGCTCTTCGGTGACTACGGCATTGTAGCGGAAATCAAGCCCAGGGCCGCCATATGCCTCCGGCACGGTCGGGCAAAGCAGGCCCGCTTCGCCCGCCAGATTCCAGAACGCGCGATCGACCTGACGCTCTTCCTCCCACCGATCCAGGTTGGGGATCAAATGTCTTTCAAAGAAGCGCCGGACGCTATTACGGAAAAGATCGTGATCTTCATCGTAGCACAGTCGCTCCGCTGGGATTGGCATATATCGTCTTTCCAGATAGGTCTGTTCATTTAGAAAATGCATCAATTTCCACGACGCTTCCTAGGGTGGCCAACCCAATTCGTCGCCCTCTTTTTCGCCCTGTGGCCGGAACCGTAAGAGGCGTTTCTCTCGCCTGGTGAGATGAACGAGCATGACCGAGCCTGATAGCGACAGCGCCTACGCCATGGTTTGCGACGGCCCCGGCCGTCTCCTTCGCGGCGAGCGGGGGCCCTTGCCTGCCCCGGGACCCGGCGAGATATTGGTCAAGGTGCTGGCCTGCGGGGTATGCCGCACGGATCTGCATGTGGTGGACGGCGAAATCCCGGCGTCTTACCCGATCGTTCCCGGCCATGAGATCGTCGGAACGGTTCTGGCAGCAGGACGGGACGCCATCGGCTTCGCCCCTGGCCAGAGAGTGGGCATCCCCTGGCTCGGCCATACCTGCGGACATTGCCGCTACTGCAAGGAAGGCCGGGAAAATCTCTGCGAGACGCCGCAATTCACCGGAGCCAGCCGGGACGGCGGCTACGCCACCCATGCGGTGGCCGATGCCCGCTTCTGCTTCGCCCTGCCCGAGGGGCTGTCCGACCTCGAGGCCGCTCCGCTGCTTTGCGCCGGGCTGATCGGCTGGCGCGCCTATCGCATGGCCGGGCCGGGCCAGCGGATCGGGCTATACGGCTTCGGCGCCGCCGCGCATATCCTTGCGCAACTTGCCGTGGCGGAAGGCCGGGACGTGCTGGCGTTCACGCGCGAGGGTGACGCGGACGCGCAGCAATTCGCCCGCGCGCTGGGCTGCTCCTGGGCGGGGCCGAGCACGGCCCAACCGGAGGAGCCGCTCGACGCCGCCATCATCTTCGCGCCGGTGGGCGCCCTCGTTCCCACCGCGCTGAAAGCGGTTCGCAAGGGCGGACGCGTGGTCTGCGCGGGAATCCACATGAGCGACATTCCCTCCTTCCCCTATGCGGATCTGTGGGGCGAGCGCCACATCCTGTCGGTCGCCAATCTGACCCGCGAGGACGGATTGACCTTCCTGACGCCGGACATCGTCGGCAAGCTGAAAAGCCATACGGTGCCGTTTCCGCTTGCCGAGGCGAACCACGCTCTGGCGGCGCTCCGCGAGGGCAGGCTGCAGGGCGCCGCTGTCCTCGTGCCGTAAGAATATCCGCTAGAGTTGGCGAAGCGCGCGGGCTGGCCGGACGGACATCAGCGGAATCGATCCGGCGATACCAATGCCGAGGGTGAGCAGCGCACCGCCCGCGAGCGTGCCGAGCATCGCGGCCCAATCGGGCGCCCAGCCGAAATCGAACACATGCACGATCACATACCAGGCGGCCACGGTGCCGAGCGCGAAGGATACGAGAGCGAGCGTCCCGGCAACCAGCGCATATTCCAGCGCCTGCGCTCCGAGCACCTGAAGCCGGGTCGCGCCCAGGGTCTTGAGCATCACGCTGTCGTAGCTGCGCGCCTGGCGCGAGGCCGAGATCGCGCCGATCAGCACCGCGATCCCCGCGAGGATCGCAATGGAGGCGGCGGCCAGGATCGCGCTCGACATCTGCTCGAGCAGGCCGCTGATCTGGCCTATCACATCCTTTACCGCGATCACCGAAACGCCGGGAAACGCACCCAGCAGAGCGCGCGTCACGGCGCCATCGCGCCCAGCAGGAGCGGTGACGGTCGCCGCCAGGCTATGGGGTGCCGCGGCGAGGGTGTTGGGGGAAAAAACGAGCACATAGTTGAAGCCCATGGTGTCCCAGTTGACCTTGCGCAGCGAGGCGATCGAGGCCTCTATCTCGCGGCCGAGCACATTGACGGTAAGGGTGTCGCCCACCCCTATGCCCAGGGTTCTGGCGGCTTCTTCATCGAGCGAGATGAGCGGCGGCCCGCTGTAATCCTGCGGCCACCACCGGCCGGCGACGAGATCGCTCCCCTCCGGCAAGCGCGCGCTGTAAGTCACGCCCCGCTCGCCGCGCAGGAACCATGCGCCCTCAGGAATCTCCGCCAGATCGGCCACGCGCTGCCCGGCATAGGCGACGATCGTGCCGCGCAAGGCCGGAACGATATTGATCTGCGGATCGCGCGCCTCGCCCGCAACCAGGGCGCGGAAGCGATCCTCCTCGGCGGCGGGAATGTCGAGGACGAAAAGGCTGGGCGCCGTCTTGGGCACCGTGCGGCTGATTTCGGCGTTGAGGCTGGTCTGGATGCCCGCAAGGGTGACGAACAGGGTGAGCGCAAGGCCAAGCGCGATCACCAGCGCCGAGGTCTGCGCGCCGGGCCGGTGAAGATTGGCGATGGCAAGGCGCCAGAGCGGGTGGCGCAGGCGCGGCGCACGCCGGGCCAGCCGGCTCACGGCCAGGCCGATCGACAGGAGCACGACCAACACGGCGGCGGTCGCGCCCAGCACCGCAGCCGAAAAGAGCGGTTCGCGCGCAGTGAGCAAGGCCAGTGCGATCAATGCGGCAACGGCCGCCCCCACAATCATCATGCTGCCGCGGTCGATCCAGCGGTCAGGATCGACGAGCGCGCGGAAAATCGCCGCGGCGGGCTGGGTGCGGGCGCGGGCCAGCGGGGGCAGAGTGAATATCAGCGCGATCAGCAGGCCATAGGCCGCGCTGGTGGCAAGCGGCAGCGGATGGAGGTGGAAACCGGGGCGCACCGGCAGCATGTCGCCAGCGAACGTCACGATGGCGGATGGGAGAAGCGCCCCCGCGACCAATCCCGCACTGATCGCCAGCGCAGCGACCGCCCCGACCTGCAGCAGGTAAATGCGCGCGATGTCCCCTGAGCTTGCCCCGAGCACCTTGAAGGTGGCGATGCTGGCGCGCTTGAGCGCGAGATAGGAGGAGACGCCGTTGCTGACGCCGATCCCCGCGATCACCAGTGCCGCCAGTCCGATCAGCGAGAGGAACTGGCCCATGCGTTCAAAGAACCGGTTCGCGCCGGGCGCGGCACGGTCGCGATCCTTGAACTCCCAGCCCGCCGAGGCGTAGCTTTTCTCGAGCCCCTCGCGAAGGTCATCAATATCGGCCCCGGGCGCGGTCCGGATGCGGTATTTGCTCTCGAACAGGCTTCCCGGCTGGAGCAGTCCGGTGCGGCGCATTCCCTCGATGGAGACCAGCGCGACCGGCCCGAGGGTAAAGCCCTCGCCCACGCGATCCGGCTCGTCCGCGATCACATCGGCAATAGTGAAGATGGCATTGCCGTAGCGCAGCTGGCCGCCCCGCGCGACGCCCAGGCGTTCGGCGAGCGCGTCGCCGATCAGGACATGATCGGGCGGCAGCGGCGCGGCATAGCGGCCATTGCGAAGCGCCAGCGTGCCGTAAAGCGGATAGGCTGCGTCGACGCCTTTCAATTCGGTGAGGACGGCCAGAGGAGCGTTCCCCGCCCCGCCATCGGCGCGCTGGGCCATCGCCCGCATCCGGATCGTTTCGCTCATGGTGCCGAGCCGGCGAAACGCCGCCTTGTCGTCCGCGCCGGCTTCCCGCTGCGTCATGGAGATTTCCAGATCTCCGCCGAGCAGCGTCTGGCCCCGCGCGGCAAGCTCATCCGTGATCGACGCGGTCAGGCTGCCGATTGCGGCAAGCGTCGCCACGCCCAGGAACAGGCAGATGAAAAGCAGCCGAAGCCCGCGAAAACCGGCATGGAGATCGCGACGCGCGATCCGCCAGCTCTCGCGCCAGGCGAGGCCGTTCAAGAGGCGCGCCCGGCTACGATCCGGCCGTCCCGCATCTCGACGATGCGGCCGCAGCGTTCGGCAAGCGAGGGATCGTGGGTGATGATGAGCAAGGTCGCGCCCGCCGCCCGCTGGCGCGCGAAGAGCAGGTCGATCACCGCCGCCCCGGTCGCCGCGTCGAGATTTCCGGTCGGCTCGTCGGCGAAGAGAATGCCGGGACGAGGAGCTACGGCGCGCGCAATCGCCACGCGCTGCTGCTCGCCGCCGGAAAGCTGGGCGGGATAGTGATCGAGCCTGTGGCCCAGCCCCACCGCCGCCAGTTCCTCCGCCGCCCGCGCGAAAGCGTCGGCATCGCCGGCAAGTTCCAGCGGGACCGCGACATTCTCGAGCGCGGTCATGGTGGGCAGCAGATGGAAGGATTGCAGAACGATCCCGATCCGGCCCCGGCGCGCGCGCGCCAGCGCATCCTCGTTCAACGACCCGAAATCGATCCCGCCGATGACGACAGTGCCACCGCTGGCGCGTTCCAGCCCCGAGAGAACCGCCATCAGCGAGGACTTGCCCGAACCCGAGGCGCCGAGAATGGCGATGCTCTCGCCCCGCGCGATGTCCAGATCGATACCCTTCAATATCTCGACCGGCGCGTCGCGGGTTCCAAGCGAGAGGGTGACATTGCGTGCGTGAATCGCGATATTGGTCGGGTCGATTGGCGCATGCATGAAGAAAGGACGCTCCTTGACGGGAAGGTTTTGGCAATATGGTGCGTCATTGCTCATTGTCCAACTGGCTATAGGCTGCTCGCCGTCTACGCCCGAACGGGCCGATGCGCCGAACCGAGCCAGCGCGACCGCCACCGCATCAACCCCAGCCGCCGATGCCAGGCTCGTCGTCGTATTCGGGGACAGCCTGTTCGCGGGCTACGATCTCGCGCCCGATCAAGGCTTCGCGCCCGCGCTGGAACGCGGGCTGGCAGCACAGGGAAGCAAGGCGCGGGTCTTCAATGCCGGCGTATCCGGCGACACCAGCGCGGCAGGGCTGCAGCGGCTCGCCTTCACTCTGGACGGCCTCGACCGCAAGCCCGACCTGATAATCGTCGGCCTGGGCGCGAACGACATGCTGCGCGGACTCAGCCCGGATGCGACCCGCGCCAATCTCGACGCTATTCTGGCCGAACTCAGGAAACGCGGGATTCCGGCGATGCTGACCGGCATGCTCGCCGCCCCCAATATGGGCGCGGATTATGCAGCGGCCTTCAATTCGATCTATCCCGATCTCGCGAAGAAATACGGGGTGCCGCTCTACCCGTTCTTCCTCGACGGCGTGGTGGGGCATCGCGACCTGCTTCTGCCCGACGGCATGCATCCGAACGCCAAGGGCGTGGATGCCATCGTCACGCGGGTCCTGCCGCTGGTGGCCGCCGATCTGGCGGATTGAACGGGGCAAGTCATTGCCCGTCCGCGGCCCGCCGAGCCGCCGGTATCTCGATTGCCGCGGCAAGCCCGCCCATCGCGCTATCGCCCAGGACCAGATCGCCATCGAAACTCGCGACGGCCTTCCGGGCGATGGCCAGCCCAAGCCCGGAGCTACTGGGTGAGCGTGAACGCACGCTTCTGAGGCCAATGAGGGGGAGCCTCATGCGCTCCCTCTACGGCGATCCGTAGAGGGAGCGCGCCCGGTTTCCGGCAGCCCCGGTGATGCAGGGGCCGCCGAGAGAAGCCTTCAACTCACCGCAGGTTCCAGAATGCGGATCGTTCCCGCCGCCGCATCGATCTCGGCCCGCACCCCGACCGGAATGCTGATCTGGTGGGAAATATGCCCGATCATCGCGCCCTGGAAGGCGGGCACCCCCAGCGGCGCAAGGTGCTGCTCCAGCACCTCATAGACCGTAAAATTGCTGAAAGACGCGCCGGGGTTCGTGCAATTCGTGCATTGCCCGAAGACCACGCCCGCGACGCGCCCGAGAATGCCGCTCAGCGCAAGCTGGGTAAGCATGCGGTCGATACGGTACTCGGCTTCGTTGACATCTTCCAGGAACAGGATCGCCCCCTCGAAATCAGGCAGATAGGGCGTCCCGACCAGCGCCGAGAGAACCGACAGATTGCCGCCCAGCAGCGGCCCCCGCGCCGTGCCGGGCCGGAACGTCCGGATGCGGAATTGCGACTGGACCAGCCGGTCCTCCCCCGCGGCCGGATTGCGGTAGGTCGGCGTCGCGGCGTCGAAGACCAAGCCCCGGAACGACCGCCAGGCCGCATCGCTCCATGAATGGGCCACGTTCGGTCCCTGGATGCCCGGACAGGTTGTGCGCGCGGCCAGCGCCATATGCAGCGCGGTAATGTCACTGGAACCGATCAGCAGTTTCGGATTGGCGCGGATCAGGTCGAAATCGAGATGGGGCAGGATGCGGGCGCAACCCCAGCCGCCGCGCACCGCGAAGATCGCCTGCACCTCCTTGTCCTCGAACATGCGGGTGACCTCGGCGGCGCGCAGCTTGTCCTCCCCCGCGAGATAGCCGTAGCGGTCGAGCAGATGCGGCGATGGCTTCGGCACCAGCCCCATGGCCCGGATCGTCTCCGTGATCTGTTCCAGACCGAACCGGTCGGCGACGAAGCCCGCGGGCGCGACAAGGCCGACGGTGTCGCCCGCCCGCAGCCGGCGCGGCATTCCGGGCCGGGACGCGATGGCGGAACCGGGCGCCATCGCCAGAAGCAACGCAGTGGAGCCCAGGCTTGCGATGGCGGTTCGTCGGCTGATCATGATCCGAACCTATCTTCAATCATGCCGGGCCGCGACCGAAAATAGAGCGCCGCCCGAGCATAGCCGCCAACATCCGACGGATGCCCGCTGGCACGGAAAACCTTGCCTTTGCCCCTTGATCCTGGGCAAGGAAACAGCTTCTCGCCTGTGCTCATTCCATATTTGCGGGAGCGCGGGGCATTTCGCCGCCGGTCTCGCGAAGAAACGGATGGGGCAAGACATGTGCTGCACAGCGGATCGGGCGGGAATGGCGGCGGCACGGAAGCGCATCATTGCCGGGGGTCGTCCCACGGGATACACTGCGGGCCGCCGATGAGCGGAACATCCACCCATCCCGAAGGCGAAACGAAGCCCGCAGCCTTCCGGGGTTCCGGCCTGAGCAAGGTCTATCGCACGGGAGAGACCGAGGTCCACGCATTGCGCGGGGTCGATCTCACGATCCCCGCCGGCGAGATCCTCGTGCTGCTCGGCCCTTCCGGCAGCGGCAAGTCCACCCTGCTCAACATCATCGGCGGGCTCGACCGGCCGACGGAAGGCACCCTGTTCTATCGGAATATCGAGCTGACCGCGCTGGACGAGGAAGGGCTGACCCGCTTCCGGCGCGCGAATGTCGGCTTCATCTTCCAGTTTTACAACCTGATCCCCAGCCTGACCGCCGAGGAGAATGTCCGCCTCGTCACCGACATCGCCGAAGCTCCGATGGACGCCGGGGAAGCGCTCGCGCTGGTCGGGCTTGCCGAGCGGCGCGACCATTACCCGGCGCAGCTCTCCGGCGGCGAGCAGCAGCGCGTGGCGGTGGCCCGCGCCATCGCCAAGCGGCCGGGCGTGCTGCTTTGCGATGAGCCGACCGGCGCGCTCGACAGCTCCACCGGAATCCGCGTGCTGGAAACGCTGGCCCAGGCCAACCGGGAACTCGGCACCACGGTCCTCATCATCACCCACAACGCCGGGATCGCCGCCATGGCGCACCGGGTGCTCCATTTCCTCGACGGGCGGATCGCGCGGGAATACGAGAACGACCGCCCGATCGAACCGGCGGAGATCACCTGGTGAAGGCGCTCGATCTCAAGCTGGTGCGCGATCTGTGGCACATGCGCGGCCAGGCGCTGGCCATCGCGCTGGTGCTCGCGGCGGCGACCGCGACCTTCATCCTTTCGACGAGCGTCCATCGCTCGCTCACCGAGACCCGCGACGCCTATTATGCGCGCAACGATTTCGCCGATGTCTTCGCCAGCATGACCCGCGCCCCGCGCGGCATCGTCGCGCGGGTGGCTGAAATTCCCGGCGTCAGGCGCGCCGAAGGCTCGATCCAGCAATTCGCCACGCTCGATTTTCCCGATCGCGTCGAACCGATGCGCGCCCTGATCAATTCGGTGAACGAGCATGGCCATTCGCGGCTCAACCGCCTGACCTTGCGGCAGGGGCGCATGCCCCATCCGGGCCAGCCCAGCGAGGTGGTCGCGGACGAAGCCTTCGCCGAGGCCAACGCTCTGGCGATCGGCGCCAGCATGGATGCGCTGATCTATGGGAAGAAGCAGCGGCTGACCATCGTCGGCATCGGCCTCGCGCCGGATTATATCTACGCGCTCGCGCCGGGCGATCTCATCCCCGACAATTCCCGCTTCGGCGTGTTCTGGATGGGCGAAGAGGCGCTGGAAGCGGCGACGGACCGGACCGAGGCGATCAATACGCTCGCCCTCACCCTGGAACGCGGCGCTTCGGAAGGGGATGTCATCCGCCGGATCGATTCCCTGCTCGCTCCCTATGGGGGCACCGGGGCCTACGGGCGGGAGGATCATCTCAGCCACGCCTTCCTGGAAAACGAGCTGATGCAGCTCGACGCGATGACGAAGGTGATCCCGCCGGTATTCCTGCTGGTCTCCACCTTCCTCGTCTATATCGTGCTGGGGCGGATGATCCGCACCGAACGCACGCAGATCGGGCTTATCAAGGCCTTCGGCTATTCGGACTGGGCGATCGGCTGGCATTATCTCAAGTTCGCGGTCGCAGTCGCGCTGCTGGCAACCATGCTCGGCTCCCTCGCCGGCATCTGGATAGGCAGGGCGATGACCCAGCTCTATGCCGAATATTACCGTTTTCCCTTTCTCTATTACCGCCTTTCTTCCGGCATTGTCCTGGGCGCCGCCGCACTCGCGATCGGGGCGGCGGGCCTGGGCGCGCTCGGCGGGATGCGCGCGGCGATCAGGCTCACTCCCGCCATCGCCATGTCGCCGCCCGCGCCGCCCGCCTACCGCGCCGGAATGGTGGAGCGGCTTGGGCACAAGGCCGGCTTTTCCGCCATCGGCCACATGATCGTGCGCCATATCGCCCGCTGGCCGGGGCGCTCGGCGGTCACTTCCTTCGGCGTCGCCCTCTCGATGGCGCTGCTCTTCGCCACCATGCAGTTCCTGGACGCGAGCCGGACGATGCTAAATTCCTATTTCTTCCGCTCCCAGCGCCAGGATCTCACGGTGAGTTTCACCGAGCCGCGCAACGAGGACGCGATCTTCGCGCTGGCCCAGATCCCGGGCGTGCAGCGTGTCGAGGCGACGCGCGCCATCGCGGTGAAGATGAGCCACGGGAACCGGGTGGAACGCACCGCGATCGAAAGCTCCGGCCCGGATTCCCTGCTTTCCGCCCGGATCGATAGCGACGGAAACGAGATCGCCCTGCCGCCGGCGGGGCTGATGCTGAGCCGCCAGCTTGCCGACCAGCTGGGAGTGCGCGCGGGGGACAGCGTCCATGTCGAAATGCTCGGAGGGCGCCGCACCCGGATGATGCAGCCCGTGGTCAGCATCGTCGACGAGTTCATCGGCGCACGCGCCTATGCCGCGGAGGCGACGCTGGAAGCCCTCGCCCGCGACGCGGCGCCGGTCGGCGCGGCCTTGCTGAAAATCGACCCCGATGCGCGCAGGGACATCCTCGCCCGGCTCAAGCAGATGCCGGTCGTGCTCGGCGTGACGGAGCGGGACGCGGCGCTGGAGCTGTTCGAGGAGATGCTCGACGAGAATCTCTTCACGATGATGTTCTTCTACATCTCCTTCGCCTCGGCGATCACGGTCGGCGTGGTCTACAACAGCGCGCGAATCCTGTTTTCCGAGCGCGCGCACGAACTCGCGACGCTGCGGGTGCTCGGCTATCATCGCAGCGAGGTCGGCATCGTCCTCCTGGGCGAGCTGGCCTTGCTCGTCGCCGCGGCGGTGCCCTTCGGCTGCCTCATCGGCTACTGGATGGCGCAACTGATGACCGCGATGTTCAGCTCCGATCTTTTCCGCCTGCCTTTCGCGCCTTCCCGCGCGACCTACGGCTATTCGATATTGATCGTGCTCGCAGCAGCGCTGGCGACGGCCTTCACGGTCGCGCTCAGGGTATTGCGGCTGGACATGGTGAGAGTACTGAAGGCGCGCGAGTGATGTGGGACAAGGTGAAACGCTGGCGATGGGCCATGGCTGGAGCAGCGATGCTGCTGCTCGGCCTTGTGTACGCCTTCTGGCCCGCTTCGGTGCCCGTAGACACCGCCAGGGTAACGCGCGGCGCCATGGCGGTGGGAGTTACCGACGACGGTGTGACGCGAGCCGAGGACTATTATATCGTGTCCGCGCCGGTCACCGGCTACCTCTCGCGCATCGAGCTTGAGGCAGGCGACGAGGTGACGCGCGGCGCGCTGATAACGCATATCACCGGCCGTCCCTCCACCCCGCTTGATCCGCGCAGCGCGCAGGAACTGCGCGGCGCCCTCGCCGCCGCCCAGGCAGCCGCAAGCAGCGCGCAGGCCACGCTCGCCCAGGCCAGAAGCGACCGCGCCCGGGCCGAGGAACTCGCCCGGCGGGGATTTCTTCCCAGGGCGCAGCTCGAGGCGGCACGCACCCGCGTTGCGACCGGCGAGGCCGCGCTCGCCCAGAGCCGGGCCGAAACCGCGCGCATTCGCGCGATGCTCGGCCAGCCGGTCGGATCGGCTGGCACGCCCGTGCCGGTGCGCGCGCCGGCCAGCGGCTCCGTGCTCTCGGTCATCACCGAAAGCGAAGGCGTGATTGCCGAAGGCGCGCCGATCATGACGATCGGCGATCCGCAGAAGATCGAAGTCGTGGTCGACCTGCTTTCGCGCGAGGCGGTGCGGATTAAGCCAGGCGACCGGGTCGAGATCACCCAATGGGGCGGCCCTGCCCCGCTGATCGGCCGGGTCGAACAGATCGAGCCTTTCGGCAAGCTCAAGATTTCCGCGCTCGGGATCGAGGAACAGCGGGTCAATGTCATCGTCCATTTCGACGAGAATGCGGCGAAAGAGGCCGCCCGATTGGGCCATGGCTACCAGGTCGATGCGACCATCATCCGGTGGCGCCGGCCGGACGCGCTGCGCGTGCCGATCGGCGCGCTGTTCCGCGGGGGTGACGGCGGCTGGCGCGTCTTCGTCGTGAAAGGCGGGCGGGCGGAAGAGCGCGCCCTTGCCATCGGCCAGATGAACGACACCTTCGGCGAAGTGACCAAAGGCCTTGCGGAAGGAGACGAGGTGATCCTCAATCCCGGCAACGCGCTGACCGGCGGCGCACGGATAAAGGCGCGCTGAGCAGGCTTATCGTCTCGGCCCCGCTTACCGGCCTATCAGGCCTAGCGCGTGGCGGATGAAAGCGTCACGGTCGAGCACCCAATTCGCATCCGCCGGAAGCCTGGGATCGGTAAAGGTCCAGCCTTCCTGCGAATAGGCACGCCCAATTCGCCCGGTCGTGTTGAACGCCAGCGACACCATGCGTTGCTGGGCCAGCGTGGTGCGCTCATTCCCCCGGACCACCGTGCTGCCCGGCTCAAGGCCGGTTCCCTGCGGCCTGAGCGCGAATACATAAGGCTCGGTCCGAAAGCTCTCGACCGACGTGTTCTGGAATACCGAGAGATAGACCTGATCCAGCACGGACAGGGGCGATGCGGGCATCCGCCAGTTCGGGCTGACCAGCAGGTTCCAGGGATAATGCTCGCGCGGCCCGTAGATGATCTCGGTGCGCAAATCGACAAGCGTGTCTCGCGGGTCTTGCGCCGGTGCGAAGCGCTTCAATCTGAGGTTGTTCGACCAGGTAAAGCCGAAGGCGGAAATATCTATCAGCGGCATTGCCGAAGGCGGCTGGCTATTCGGAAGGTTCGAAACCGTCACATTCTCGTAGACGCGAAGATAGGCCTTGTCCTTGAGCTGATGCCCGCTCGCGATGTTTTTCCACGCAAGCTGGCCGCGCCAGCTGGAATTGCGGAAATGGGATACCAGCGTGCCATTGATGTAAGTCCCGTGCTCCTGATCGACATTTGTGCCGACATTTCCGGCGATCTCGCTGTCCTCGATGTAGAGCATCGTTTCGCCGCCGGGCGCGAACACGGCGTTCTTGCCGCCGAAAATTTTCGAGCGGCGGACAACGGCCGAAAACAGTCCGGGCCGCGTCGTGCCGTCCACCTCGAGATGGAGCGCGCCCTTGGCTTCGACGGCGCCCGGGAAATCCAGCTCGATATCACGCATTTCGAAATGGATTCTCTGCGCCCCGATTTCGAACATGCGCAGGTTTATGGTCGCCCATTGGCCACCAGTGCGGAACGTAACCCGCCGCCCGGGAATGGAAGAACGCAGAATATATTGCGTGCCCTGCAGAGAGCCCGCGATCTGGGGCAACCACGGGGAAAACGGATATACGCAGGGGCGGCCAGCGCCATCGACGGCTTCATAGATAAACTCATATCCGCCTTCGGCCCGTCCATAGAGCGAAGCGGCATCGCGCCCTTCATACACTTCCTGCCCGGCGGCGCGCGATGCCTCGCATTTGATGAACAGGGTGATCGCCGGCACGCGCAGACCCTCCATCGGCATGTAAAAGGGATACCGATTGTCGCGGTCGGATGGCGACAGGTCCGGCGTTTCTTCGGCAGCGGAAGCCTCGCCTGGCCCCGCGAAGCCGACTGCCGCCGCCATTGCCAGGCCCAGGATGAATCGCGATCGATAAGCCGCCGGCATCGACATCTCCTTCTTACCAGATGGCCCGCCGACACTGCCGATGAAAGGTGAACGAATGGCTGCCGTCGCGGACATCGGCATCGCTTCGCTCGACCGGGACAGGCGCAGGCGGACATGCGGACATCGTCCACCATGCCACCGGACAGGGCGTGAAGGAACTGCGATCCCGATCGCGCGCGCAGTCGGGCACGATCCAAAGTGGCGCGGAGGAGCAGAAGACCCCGGCCTGCCTCTCCGCGCCTGAGGCGTCCGCCCAGCGGACGCCCCACCCCATCAAAAGCCCGCGCGCAATCCGAACACGAAGTTGCGGCCGCGCAGGGGCGATGCGTTCTTGATGAACGAGGCATGGTTGAAGGCCAGCTCATTGGCCAGATTGGTGCCGCGCAGGAAAAGCTCGACATTGGCGCTGGGGCCAAGTTCGAGCTTGTAGGCCAGCGTCGCGTTGAGCATGTCATAGCCCGAGGTGCGGGTCTCGAAGGCCGCGATCCTGTCCTGCTCGAAGACGTGATAATATTCGACGTCGGCCGACAGCGGCCCCCATTTGCCGTCCACGCGCACGCCGAGCCGGGCAGCCGGAATGCGCGGCAAATTGCCCAGCCCGCTCTTGAACCTGGCGCGGACATAATCGCCGAACGCCGACACGGCGAAATCGGGCGTGAACTGGTGCCGGATCTCGCCGTCGATGCCGGTGAATTTGGCATCGGCCGCCGTGTAGCGGATCAGGCGGAAGTCCTCGAACTGGTCGAGCGTGTCGGCGAAGATGTAATCGTCGAAATCCTGATGATAGGCCCCGATGGTGAAGGTCGTGGCCCCCGCCGTCTTGCGGAAGGTGAGGTCGATCGACTTGGCCGTTTCCTTGCCGAGCGTCGCCGTGCCAAGCTCGTAGGTGTTGGTCGCGAGGTGGACGCCGCGGGCATAGAGTTCCTGCACATTGGGCGCGCGCTGCGAGCGGGCGAGCGACAACGCCAGCGAATAGTCGCCATCGATATCCCACACCGCCGCGCCTGAAATCGAGAAAGGACGATGGTTGATCTTCCGGTCGAGCGTCGTCTCGATCCTCTGCCATTCGTGGCGGGCGGCCAGCTCGAACCGGACAGGCCCCGCCTGCAGCGTCTCCATCAGGAAGAGCGCCGTATTGGCGGTCTCGCTTTCGGGCAGGAAGGCTTTCTCGCCGACCGCGCTGAACTCGCTGTTGGAATGCTGAACGCCGAACACCCCGCGCAAGCCGCCAATCGGCTTGTGGGTCAGCTCGAAGCGGAGATCGTGCGCCTTGTTCCTGAAGGTCGTGGCGACCTCGTCCTCCTCGATCTCGTCATGCTCATAGTCGGTGAAGGACATGCGGAAGCGCATCTTCTCGAAGCCCGGCAGCAAATCGCGATACTCGCCCCGGATGTCGAAGCGCTCGCTCCTGAGCTTCACGAAGGGCACTTCCTCATGCTCATGTTCATGGTCGTGATCGTGGTCATGATCCTCCTCGTCATGCCCGTGTCCGCCGCAGTGCAGGCTGCTGCCATGGGGGTGGCAGTCCTCATATTCGTGGCTGTGGCCAGGCAGCCCATATTCGCTGCGCTGGCGCGTGTAGGCCGCGCCGAAATAGCCGTCCGGGCCGACCCAGGAGCCGCCGACGCTGACAGTGGAGGTGTCGTTGTAGGAACCATCGACATGCTTGTCTCCGAACCGCTTCGGCACCCGGTAATCGTCCGACCTGCGATGGACGCCCTCGACCCGGAAGGCGAATGGCCCGATCCCGGCGGTCAATCCGCCGACCAGCGAGCGTTCGTCGTCCGCGGTGCCGAGGCGGCCTTCCACCGCGCCCGAGACGCCCCCTTCGGGAATCGCGGTCGGCACCTTGTCGTCGAGCAGGTTGATCGCGCCGCCGATGGCGCCCCCGCCGTAAAGCAGAGTGGCAGGCCCGCGCACCACTTCGATCCCGCGCAGCAGAAGCGGCTCGGTGGTGACGGCATGGTCGGGCGAGATCGCCGAAGCGTCCTGGATATGAGAGCCATCGGAAAGCGACTGGACGCGCGGCGCGGTCTGGCCGCGAATCACGGGCCGGCTGGCCCCGCCGCCGAAATTGTCGAAATTGATGCCGGGCTGCCCGGCAAGCGTGTCGCCCAGCGTTGCCTGGCGCCGATGCACCAAATCCTCGCCCGAGAGAGTGATGACCGGCGTCGCGGTCTCGTCCGCCTTCTGTTCGAGCGCCGAGGCCGTCACCACGATGTCGCGATCTGCGGTGCTGCCGGCCTGGGCGGAAGCCAATGCCACCTGCGGCGCCATTGCCGGAATCGAGGCTGCGGAGAGGAGAAGGACACGAATTTTCACGGAGAGCACCTTATTCTGCTTGAGACAGAGGGTCTGTTAGGTGACGTTATATCATAACTCAAGCAGGATTCTGAACCCACATGCCCGACAATGATTTACAACGCAGCTCCGGCCAGCGCCCGGCCAATGTCATCGAGGGAGCGGCGGTGTCCGTATCGCTGCTCTGCCTGATGCATTGCCTGGCGCTTCCGATCCTGCTGCTGCTCCTTCCCGGCGCCCTCGGTCTTTTCGCCCGGTCGGATGCCTTCCATTATGCCGCTCTGGCGCTGGTCGTTCCCGCCGCGCTGGGGGCATTCTGGCTTGGCTACCGCAAACATCGCATGCGCCGCCCCGCCATCCTGGGCCTTGCCGGCGCAGCATGTCTTGCCATCGCCCTGCTTCCAGGGGTCGGAGAAGGCGGCGAATTGTGGTTCACCATCGCAGGGAGCCTGCTTCTGATCGCAGGCCACGCAATGAACTGGCGGCTCAGAAGCCATGCGGCCTGATCGGACCGTGTCGCAAGGTGGAAAGGCTCGCATCCCGAGCTTGCATGAGCCACTTCTAAAGTTATGATATAACATATCTCATTCGGATTGAATAAGGCAGGATCATGGTATTGACCCAATTGCGGAAACGGGCCGCGGGCAAGGAGGCGCACTCGCTCGCCGGAGCAGCGACGGCAGTGCTTGCTTCCTGCCCTACCGCGCTTCGCCAGATTCACCATCGGCATACGGCACTGGCGATCTGGCGGCGCAGACTTGCCGGCGACGTGGCCCGCGAACTGGCAAGCCTCATATTGGATGATGTCGACGACATGATTTTCGCAAGCGAGAGCGGCGCGCTGGAAGCAGCGCTGGCCGGGGCCATGGAGCAAGCGGGCTATCCCGATATGCCCGCGCTCAGGGCCGATATCGCCATGCTCGCGCGCCAGCACGCGGCAATCACGGACGACCGCCACGCAAGGATCAGGCTGGAGGTGGTGGAAACCGACTCCTGCCGGAAGTTCCACGCCGATTATGTGAAGGTCAGGACCATCACCACCTATCTCGGCCGGGGAACGCAGTGGATCGAAGCGGAATCGGCCGAAGGCGCGCTTGCGCCGGATGGGCCGGGGATCGAGCAGGTGGCGACAGGCTCGGTCGCAATGTTCAAGGGACGTCTCTGGCAGGAGAACCCGACGATCCTGCATCGCTCGCCGCCGATAGGAGATTCGGGAGAGCAACGGCTGGTGCTGGTGATCGACCCCGCTCCGGCCCAGGATGAAATGCGGATCGGATCGGGAAGATCATGCATGTGAAGCCGGGCATTGAGGCAGCCGGCTCCGGCTTCATCGGAGATACTGGCTGGGAGAAACACCGAAGGCGCGCCGGAACATCGCGCTGAAGCTGCTCGGGCTGTCATATCCTACTTCGAAGGCGACCTGGGCGATGGGCGTCCCCGACGACAGCAGCGCCATGGCTTCCATCAATCGCGCCTGCTGACGCCACATGGCGAAGCCGATGCCCGTCTCCCGCCGGAATGCGCGGGTGAAGGTTCTTCGCCCCATCCCGGCGATCCTGGCCCACTCATCTATATCGCGTGGATCGGATGGCCGCTCCAGAAGGGAACCGCAGACCCGCAGCAGACGGGGGTCGTCGGGCATGGCGAGTTCGTGCTGCGATCCCGCAACCTTGGCAAAGGCTGTGTTTGCTCCATAGAATTATTCTACTTCTTCAAAAGAAAACCGAAGAAAATCTAGCAAGTTTCAAAGGATTTACAATCATTTATAGGTTACTACAATATTTACCAGATAAATTAAGCTACGCGGGCCATTCTCGAATAGTATGACTCTTCCTCTTGTTGTCGCTCGGAAAATCGGGGCCGCCAGCGCCCCGCGCAGTCGCGACACGGCGCCTGATCCCGGTCGATAGATAGCGCAACCACGGCATTGGCGGGCATACCGGCGCTGAAGCCCCGCCGCCAAGGGCGTCTGACAAATCCGATGATGGGAATGCGATAAGGGGCGGCCTGACGAGCTGCTGATCGGCTCCGTCGCGCAATCGGCCTGACGGATAGACCCCACGCTATGAGCGGCAAGGCGCAATGCGTTATGCAACCGCAGAGCCGACAGAGGAGCCATGGCCCCTTAATAATGCGGCAAGCTATTAATTAATGGTGAGTTCTGCTGGATTCGAACCAGCGACCTACTGATTAAAAGTGTGATTTTTCAGTAGTTTACTCCAATTCATTTTGCCTCATTCCGCTCGCTTGGTCAATGAATTTTCGACTCTTGGGCAATGCATTCCGGATCAGCGCATGTCACGGTCCATCATTCAAGCAAGGTGCCTCTGTTACCCTCCTGATGCCCGCGACATGCGTTCGATTGAGACTGCAAATCTGGAAAATGTCGCGCGGCACTTGGTGCGACTTGACCGCGAGGAGGTCGATCCAAAGCACCCCCCGGTGATGCAACATAACGTGGGAGAGGGAGCCTTGTCAGGGCGAAAGCGGGTTCAGTATCGTGATCGATAAATTGTCATTTTATAAATCATAATTTGCCACTATCATGATCGATAAAGGAGCGCGTTATCGATCATGCGGTGGAACTGGCAACAACCCGACTGGCCGAACTTCACCTATGATCCTGCGCGTCTGCGGGCGGCAGAGGAGCGATTCATACGAGGGTCAGGCGTTATCGTCGGCGCGCTGCTTCATGTGAATGGCGAGCAGAAACAGGCGCTGACGGTTGATCTTATAACTCAAGAGACGGTGGACAGCTCCGCAATCGAAGGGGAAATTCTCGACCGCGCGAGTGTCCAATCGTCCATTGCCAAGCATCTCGGCCTCAAAGCCGATCATAGGCGTGCGAACCCAGCCGAAGCCGGGGCGGCTGAGCTGATGGCTGACGTTTGGCGGACATTCTCCGAGCCGCTGACCGATCAGGCATTATTTGATTGGCACGGAATGTTGATGACCGGCAGGCGCGATCTTGCGAACGTTGGATGTTACCGTTCCAATCCCCAACCGATGCAAATCATATCCGGTGCGCTGCACGCGCCCCGCGTCCATTATGAAGCGCCGCCGTCTAGCCGCGTTCCGAAAGAAATGGCCGCCTTCATCGCATGGTTCAATGGTACGGCTCCGGGAGGCGCGAATCCGCTCCCTGTACTCACGCGTTCGGGTATCGCCCACATCCGGTTCGAATCGATTCACCCGTTCGAAGACGGCAATGGGCGTATTGGTCGAGCGATCGCCGAAAAGGCACTGGCGCAAACCATCGAGCAGCCGAGCCTCACCGCACTGGCCGAAACCATTCACCGGCACCGCAAGGACTATTACGAGCATCTGCATCGCGCCAGCACAACCAACCAGATTGACGAATGGCTAGCATGGTTCGCTGACATCGCGCTCGAAGCGCAGCAACGCACCCTGACGCGCGTTCGGTTCCTCATCGCCCAGACGCGGATGCTCGATCGGCTTAGCGGCCACATCAACGAACGGCAGGAGAAGGCATTGCTCCGCATGTTCGCCGAAGGCCCCGATGGCTTCAGGGGCGGCCTCAGCGCCAAGAATTATCGGACGATTACCGATGCCACGACTGCGACGGCAACGCGCGATTTGGCCGAACTTGTGAGGCTTCGGGCTCTTCGCCGTGAAGGCGAAAGGAAATCGAACTCGCTACTACCTCGTCTTGGATGAACGATAATCCAGGCCAAGCGAAATTCCCGTCTTGGGTTGAGCTACACCTAGGATTTCCTTTGAGATTTCGCTGACCGGGTGATTATTGAGCTGCCATCGCAAACGATGGAGCAGATGATATGGACAGCATTTTCCTTACTCGCGCCGATTTGAAGAAACGGGGCATCAATATCTCGAATACAACGATGTTGCGCTTGGAGGCGAAGGGCCAACTCCCGAAGCGGCGCTATCTGACTCCGAGAACTGTCGTCTGGAACCGAGCGGAGATCGACGAATTTGCAGCGCGGTTGTTCGAGGATAGTGGCGGCAATGAAGATCGCTAGGTCGATACGGCCTGCACTTTTCCGTCTCAGGTCATCCGCAACCTAGGATTTTCTTTGAGATTTGGTCAATCAGGTGATTATTGAACTGCCATTCGAAAGGATGGCAGATGACAAAAGCTCTAACAAACAAGACCTTAGAAGCACTGAAGCCGACCGGAAAACGCTACTCGGTGCATGATGCACATTGCCCCGGCCTTTCCGTGCGGGTGAACGCGAACGGTACGAAAACCTTCACAGCGAGCTATCGCTATGGCCGGAAGCAACGACGCCTGACGATCGGCCGCTATCCAATCATCAGTCTCGCCGAAGCCCGCGATAAGGCGCGGGCAGCATATCGGGAGATTCTGGAAGGGGTCGATCCGCAGGCTGTTCGCCGTCGCAAGAACATGAACCTGCGCGAAGGCGTGGATGCATTCATCGAGCAATATGCCAAGCCGCGCAATCGGTCATGGCGGGAAACCGAACGTGTTTTGACGCGCGAACTCGTGACCCGCTTCGGTGAACGCGATCTGCCCCTTATGACGCGCGCCGACATTCTCGAAGCCGCCGATGCCGCCATTGCGCGTGGCGCGCAATATCAAGCCAATCGAATCGTCTCTTACAGCCGCAAGATGTTCAACTGGTTCCTCGAACGCGGGATGATCGAAACCAGTCCGCTCTTGGGCGTTCGCGCACCCATGCGTGAGCAGTCACGGGATCGGGTGTTGACGCGCGATGAAATCACGCGGCTGATCGGCGGATGCCGGACCGAACCTTTCCCTTTTGGTCCCTACACCCTGTTGCTTTTGGCAACAGCCCAACGGCGTAGCGAAGTTGCCAATATGCGGTGGTCGGAAATAGATTGGGAGCGGAACGTCTGGGAACTGCCCGCTGCCCGATCGAAGAATGGCAAGGCGCATGAAGTGCCGTTGTCGCCGTTCGCCTTGGCTATCCTCAAGGACATCCCCCGATTCGAAGGCTCGGACCTTGTGTTCACGACAACGGGCTATTCCCCGATCAGTGGGATCACCAAGATGGTCCTGCGCATTCAGGCCAAGTCCAAGACCGCAAATTGGCGCCTCCATGACCTTCGCCGCACGGCTGCATCGGAAATGGCCCGCATGGGCATCGCGCTGCAAGTCGTCGAGAAGGTCTTGAACCACGTATCGGGCACGATTTCGGGCGTGGTGGCGGTCTATAATCGCTACGGCTATGATCCTGAAAAGCGGGATGCTCTGAACAGATGGGGGGAATTTCTTGAGGAACTTCAAGGCGGAAGCGCAGAGCCTGTTTGATGCTCAAACCATGGCCGAATTGGCGGACATCCTCGGCATAACCGGCGATACGGCCATAGCAGCCTTCCAGATCGGCCTGATCGACCTTTGCGCACATTATCGGGAAGTGATCTCGACGCTGCCCTGCGACTTGCCGGACGCGCCATTCAATCTATCGTTGACCAAGCGCGCGGATTGGCTGGATGTGAACGTCATCAACCCATGTGAACGCGTGCAAGCAGCGATTGGTGAGGATATGCGCCCGATGTTCTCGACATGGCCCTATCCGCTGTCGATCCCAGTATTTCGTGACAACACGACTATGGCGCGCGAACTTGCCGACCTGTTGCAACAGGCGACCAAGCTCAGGGATCAGCTTCGCGGGCAGCAGTCAGACGATGCCGGGCACAGTCAGGAATTGAGGGCGGAGGTGTTTGCATCGGTCGCGCGCCTGCTGCGCGAGCATTGCCCGTCCGTGAACCCCAACAGAGGCGTCTATGACCCCGAACTACGCCGCCGCGTCGGGGTCTATGTGGACGCGTTCCGGCTGATCTTTCGCAAGATCACCGGCGTCGAAGAGAACCTCGATCGGTTGATTTGCGGGGAGATTTCGCTGCCGTCATAGGTGCCTGTGCACATTGGAACGGAAACGCCGTTTCTCTGTGCCATCGGCTCTGTAGAATCTCTTCGCCGTCTGGGAATATTTCGTTGCCGTCGATGACGACAATGGAAGGAAAATCTCATGACGGCCTTAAATAACAACAAGATACTTCTGGTACGCGGCGACTTGTCGCGCCTTGGTATTAAGCTCTCCAACACCACCATGCTCCGGCTTGAGGCGGCGGGCAGGTTTCCGAAACGCATCCGCATCGGAGCGCATTCGGTCGCTTGGCTGGCCTCCGAAATTCATGCCCATATCGAAGCGCTTGCAGCGGCGCGGGAGGCGGCATGATGATCTTCGATTACAGAGGTGAAAAGATCGGCTTCGGTGAGCCGCTTATCAACAATGTGGTGCACATCGACTTCGAAGTAATCTCCACGTGTCGATGCTGTGGAACCGAGATCGAGAAAGCAGAAAAACGGATGGGGTTTGAGACCAACCTTCCGTTTGAGGACATCCAGCAATGGTTGGGGACCACCGGGGCCATAACCCGCATCATGGATTTGGTTCAGATGGAGGCGAAGCGTGTAGGAGCGGTTCGTGATGATTCCGAGGGAGGCGACGCATGACGCGATTCCTTGGATATCTCTATCTTCACGCGCCAGACCCGGACAATCGCGGGCAACATGTGACCTATCGGATCGCGGTCGAAGCCGAAGAAGCTGGCGACACAAGCGAGAAGGCTGGCGAAGCTGAGGAGGCCGACGATGAGCAAAATTGAGCTCACGCCTCTGGCCAAACGTAAATTCGGGGCGGCGCAGGCCGCCCTGAAAGCATCCATGCGTGTCGTCGCGCTGCAACCCCGCTCCAAGGTGCCTGACACGCGCTTTTGCGCCAGCGGGGCGGATAGCGCGACCGAGGAAGCCTTGATAGTCAGGCAATGGCTGAGCGAAGATCCGTCGATCAACCTTGGGGCTGTGGCGAAGGCATCGCCGGTCCTCATTATTGACGTGGATGGACCGGAAGGAGAGGCGGCGCTGAAACGGTTCGGGCCGTTGCCTCCCACGCGCGAAACGATCACCCGCAATGGACGGCATCTCTATTTCCGCCACGCTGGGCGGATCAGGGGAAGCAAGATCGGCTTGGAGCCTAAGCTGGACATCATTGCGTCCGGTTATGTGTTGCTCCCGGAGTCCGCACATCCCGAAGGTGGGCGTTATCGGTCGGATGAACCGGCAGCACCTATCGCCAAGCTGCCGGGGCGGGTGCTCAATGCCATTCTGGCGCGGAGCAGATCGCTCAAGCCGAAGAAGACGCAGGCGAGCGGCGGCGTTATCCGCAAAGGTTCGCGCGATAACCGCCTGACCAGCTTAGCCGGGTCATTCAGACGGCAGGGGTTCGATGACGAGGTAATCACCACCGCACTCCATGCGGTGAATGAAGCACATTGCAATCCGCCGCTGCCAGACAAGGATATCGAACGAATCGCATCCAGCGTCATGCGCTACGATCCAGCCGACGATGAACTGTTCGAGACCATGGCGAATGTGACGCCGCGTGACGTCGATTTCCTCTGGGAACCCTATTTCGTGCGCGGGGCGATCAACCTGCTCGAAGGCGATCCGAACGTCGGCAAGACCTTTCTGTTTTGCGAGCTGGCGGCGGCCGTATCCAGCGGGCGGGGACTGCCGGGGCAGAAAAAGCCGAGAGCGGGCAACGTCCTCTTCATGAGTGCGGAGGATGACCCGGAAACGACGTTGGTGCGGCGGCTCATGCGGATGAATGCTGACCTGTCCCGCATCACCTTCTCCAAGAAGTTTTTCCGGCTGGAGGAAGAGGCGTTGGGCTGGATTGAAAAGCATATCGTCGCGCAAAAGGCGGAATTGCTGATCCTCGACCCGCTGCTGGCTTACATGCAGGGCGGCATCGACATGAACAAGGCGAACGAAACCCGCCCTTTCATGGCGCGGCTGGCTGAACTCGCGAAAGCGACCAACGTCACGGTGATCGCTCTGCGGCACTTGACCAAGGGGGAGAAGGACAAGGCGATCTTTCGCGGTCTCGGGTCGGTCGACATCACGGCGGCCGCGCGATCGGCGGTGCTGATCGGCCAGCACCCAGAGAATGACGATCTCCGGGTCATGGTCCATATCAAGCACAACCTGTCCGAACGTGGGCCGTCGCAAATCTATGCGCTGGTCGATGGCGACCGGAGCAAGCGGATCATCCCGAAAGTCGAATGGCAGGGCGAATGCGAACTCGGGCCGGAGGACTTCCTCAAATCCAGCGAGAAGGTTGGACGGCCCGATACCGAAATCAAGGCGGCGATTGAATTCCTCGAAACGGCGCTGACCAAAGGCGAACGCCGGATCGCGGAGGTCATTGCCGACGGTGAAAAACGCTCACATTCGGCTCGCACCGTGCGGCGTGCTGCCAAGTCGTTGGGCGTCATCAAGGTCGGGCAACGCTGGAAACTGGCCAATATTATCCCATAGGGGAGTTCTGGCCAGTTTTTCGCTTAACGATCGGCGGTAAGGGCCTTTCGCGCTTCATCCAGCGCCTTTGACCCTGCCGCCCACTGCCACGGTTGGCGGGCGACATGATCTTTGCCGAGGTTTGGATATTGCCGTGTCTGTTTGGCCGCAAGGCGCAGCAGCATACGGGCGTCGCGGGGTGAAATCTTCAATTCGCGCGCGAGTTGATCGAGCGTGATCGTGGAGGACGTGGTTTCGATTGCCGGGCTCGCGGTGGCGGGTTTCGTGGTTGGGCTCGTGGTCATGTCGGTCATCTCCTTTGGTTGGGACCGACATTTCCATTAAGATGGGTTCGGAAGCCGTGTCAGGAGAAATCCTAGGAATCCCAGTCGATTTCCATGAGCGGGATCGAGAAGAACGCTTTTCCGTCAGTGAAGACATATTCGTCATCATCGCTCCCGATCTCGAACGTGTAGCGATGCCCGTCCACATCGATATGGATGATCTCGTCGGGCGTATGGATTACATCGATCGCCGCACCGGGGAATAGCGCCTGCGCATGGGATAACAGATGCGACCGGTCGAGCGGTTGGTCGTCGGACATGATGGCCTCCTTTCGTTGACCATCACCCCATTAAGATCACGGAATGCGCCGTGTCAGGAAAATTCCCGCGCGACCCATTGATTGCGAAGAACATTCGGAAATGCTCCGAGTGAACCATTCCCGCGATACTTGCCCGACCCACTGATTAGAAATGAGGCCATCGCGTGGGTGCGGATCGCGGAATTCCGCATCTCGGACTTATCGGTGTTTGTCGCTGGGCATCCGTCGGGCACCAGACCGATTAGCAAGATTGCGCAGCCGATCGAGATATAGTGTCTTCGCTTCTAACTCCGCCTGCCGGAGTCGTCGCACCATATCGATCCGATTACGTCCGCGCGGGCGCGGCTCACTCCCCGCCCCAGACAGGCGGCTGCGTAGCTTGGCGGCTTTGCGGCGTGCACGGGAACATTCATTCATCCCTTGCACCGCATAGCTTAGCCGTTGCGCCTCGCGTGAGCCGAACCGGCCTCCAGCATAGTAGATCACTTCGCAGCGCCGAGCGGTGAACGGGCAGATGAAGTAGCAGCGATGGCCGCCGAATGGTGATGGCAACATTTCGATAGCGACGTGCTGTTTGATGGTGCCACCGGGCATATCGGCGCTGATCGCCATGACGCCGCCGCGTTCAATGTCGCTGAGATCGATACGAAGGCGCGCACTGGACAGGCTGAGACCGCCGATCGACCAGTGCACGGTGTCGCATGTGCATTCACCGGCACGAACGACGCCCAGCCGCCGCAAAGCGCGAATATCGAGCGCCAGTGTATCCTCGACATTTCCGATATGCGTTGAAGGCCGCGCGCCTGATCCAATGCCGCCCATGAAAGCCTCCTTCATCTCGGACGGCATCATACATCCAAAGACGCTACATCTCAGGCCCAGCCTCCGGGTCTCCGGACGGCGGCTATGTGTCTCTAGAGGAAGGTTTTCAGCGAAATACTGTGGCGTGGGGTAGGCTGGACGCTTAATCGAGCAGCCGCCCCGGCGTCACGCTCAAGGCGTTAGCGAGCTTGTCCACTACGGTAATCGTCGGGTTCCGCGCCCCGCGCTCAAGGTCGCTGATATAGGTGCGGTGCAAGCCTGCCTCGTCCGCAAACGCTTCCTGCGACCAACCTTTCTCCCACCGTAGCAGGCGCAGATTCCTCGCAAGGCGTTCCCGGATATCCATCGCTGCGACATGGACCGTGATGTAGTCAATCAGTCTACAGACAATCGGTGACAATTCACTTTGCCAGACCGCCGCCACTTTCTTATCGATGTCACTGATCGACTACAGAGAGGTGACAATGCATCGACGGACAACCTCATGCCGCTAGGCACGCTTCACACAGTGCGCGGCATCATCGAACGCCGTCCGAGCTATCGGTTCTTCATTGCCGTCCACGAGGGCGGGGAATGGGAACTCGAACCAAGCCGCGGCCTCACGCGATACCTTGATTGTCCCGTGACGATCGAAGGTGTTCGAACCGGCTTCAACCGGCTGGAGGTCGTAAGGATCAAGAGGGATGGCGAGGATTGGCCGCCTAACCAGAGTTGGACTCGGTGGTTCAATCGCTGGCGGAAGCGATAGGATCGATGGGGCAGACCTCCTCGCTGGACCTCTGCTAAATCCTCGCCTTGCTTGGGGAGGTGCGGTTCCTTCCCAAAGTCGGAACGTTTATCGAACATTTTAGCTTTCGGGCTACTTTACCCTCGTAGCGCCAGAGGCTAACCATCTGGGATGGCGGGGCTCACTGAATACCATGCGAAATATCTGGCGACTGACCTTGTCAGGCGGCGATCGGCGGACAGCGCTGAAAAGCTAGCGATTGCGGTCGCTGGTGCGCAGGTTGATATGAACCCGCATCAGGTGGATGCGGCGCTCTTCGCTTTCTCGTCTCCACTTTCACGTGGCGCGCTATTGGCCGATGAAGTGGGGCTCGGGAAAACGATTGAGGCAGGCCTCGTCATCTCCCAGCGCTGGGCTGAAGGGAAGCGCCGAATCCTGATCGTCGCACCGTCGAACCTTCGCAAGCAATGGCATCAGGAACTCAGCGAGAAGTTTTTTCTTCCATGTTCGATCATTGAGTCGAAGTCCTTCAACGCCGCAGTGAAATCCGGCGACCTGAGGCCGTTCGATCATTCCGACAGAATAATGATTTGCTCCTACCAGTTCGCGCGGAACAAGGAGCTAGATGTCAAGGCCACGCCTTGGGACTTGGTCGTGATGGACGAAGCGCATAGGCTTCGGAACGTCTACAAGCCGTCCAATATCATAGCCAACACGCTCAAGGTTGCGCTGGCCGACCGGCACAAGCTATTGCTAACCGCGACGCCATTACAGAATTCGTTGCTCGAACTGTATGGCCTCGTCAGCTTTATCGACGAACACACGTTCGGCGATCTCAAGAGCTTTCGCGAGCAGTTCGCTAATCTGTCGCAGGAACGAGCCTTCGAGGTGCTGCGCGAGCGGCTTAAGCCGATTTGTCATCGCACCTTACGGCGGCAGGTGACCGCATATGTGCCTTACACAAAGCGACACGCGATCTTGGAGGAGTTCGACCCTAGTGAGGCGGAAGACCGCCTATATGATCTGGTCACAGGCTATCTAGACAGGCCGAACCTGCAAGCACTTCCGCCTAGTCAGCGTTCGCTCATGACTCTCGTTCTTCGCAAGCTGCTAGCGTCTTCGACGTTCGCGATTGCGGGGGCACTTACCTCGATGTCAACGCGCCTGCAAAAGAAGCTCGATCATAGCCAACCGGTCACATCGCTGGTGGATGAACTGGACGAGGATTATGAGGCACTCGATGAGACAGCCGAGGAATGGCCCGACGATGAGGTTGAGCCGATGTCCGAAGCTGAGCAAAACGCGCTGGCCTCAGAAATCACGGATCTTCAAAGGTTCGCTGAGCTTGCAACCTCGATAACCCAGAACGCCAAGGGCGTTGCTTTGCTTAAGGCACTTGAGGTCGGTTTCGCGAAGGCGAAAGAGTTAGGCGCGGAAGAAAAGGCGATCATCTTTACGGAGTCACGAAAGACACAATCCTACCTTCTCCGCTTGCTGGCCGATAGCCCTTACGCGGACGGAATCGTCCTGTTCAACGGATCGAATACGGACCCTGAATCACAGCAGATTTACCGCACTTGGTTGGATCGGCACGCCGGATCGGATCGGATAACCAACTCCAAAACGGCTGACATGCGATCCGCGCTCGTGGATTATTTCCGTGACGAAGGGCGCATCATGATCGCGACCGAAGCAGGGGCGGAAGGCATCAATCTGCAATTCTGTTCGATGGTCGTGAACTACGATCTCCCTTGGAATCCGCAGCGTATCGAGCAACGCATCGGGCGTTGTCATCGCTATGGCCAGAAGCATGATGTGGTCGTCGTCAATTTCCTGAACCAGAAGAACGAAGCGGATCAGCGCGTATTCGAGTTACTCTCGGAGAAATTTCAGCTTTTCGAGGGAGTGTTCGGGGCAAGCGATGAGGTTCTGGGTGCGATCGAGTCCGGGGTCGACTTCGAAAAACGCATTGCTGAAATTTATCAGCGCTGCCGAACAAAGGATGAAATCAAGGTCGCCTTTGACAGCCTGCAACGTGAGTTGAGCCTTGAAATCAACGAGCAGATGACGTCCGCCCGGCGTAAGCTGATGGAAAACTTCGATGATGAAGTGCGCGACAAGCTCAAAATTCGCGATGCCGACACCAAGGTGTATCTGAACCAGTTCGAGCAAAACCTGATGAAGCTCGCGCAGCAAGAATTGGATGGGCATGCGCAATTTATAGATGGTTCCAGTTTCCGCCTGAATGCGCTGCCCGATTGGGTAAATGGTGCTGCCATCCCCACCGGTTTGTATGAGTTGCCGCGGCGAACGGGTGAGGCGCATCTGTTTCGCGTCAATCATCCGCTCGGGGATGCGATCGTTGCGCGCGCCCGCGGCCGTGAACTCGACGTTGTGGAACTGAAATTCGACCTCACCAACCATGAAGGTCGCGTATCGCAAATCGAGCCTCTCAAGGGGCAGTCGGGATGGCTGCAAGCGAAGCTCTTTACGGTGGAGGCGCTAGGGCAGAGTGAGGATTACCTGCTGCTTGCGGGCATTGCCGACAACGGAACCGTGCTTTCGGACGAAGCAACAAGCCGCATGATGACGATCGGCGGCCATGTCGGTGCGCAGGTCGCGTTGCCCGTGCACGTTACCGAGACACTCTCGCAGTCCACCACCGACCAGCAAACACGCATCCGGCGAATTATTTCTGAACGTAACGCCCGCTTTTTCGAGGAAGAGGCCGACAAGCTGGACGGTTGGGCCGACGATCTGAAAGTTGGGCTGGAACGGGAAATCAAGGAGATTGACCGCCAGATCAAGGAGGCGCGCCGCGCGGCCACTGCTGCCCTAACTTTGGAAGAGAAGCTCGCGGGGCAAAAGGCCGTCAAGGCGCTGGAAACCGAGCGCAATAGCAAGCGGCGGTCATTGTTCGATGCGCAGGACAAGATTGACGAACAACGATCCGAGCTAATTGCCAGCATCGAAGGTCGGCTTGAGCAAAATGTCGTAGCGGAAGACCTGTTCACGATCCGCTGGAGCGTGGTCTGATGGCGATGCGCCCCGTTGAGATATTGGCTCTCCCGCCGAAGCTACACGAGCTATTTGACGGGCATGTTCCTCCCGGCACCGTTGGTGACGCGGACCAGCGAGAAAAGAATTTTCTGAGCCGTGCGCTATCGGCTTATGCGCTTCACAAGCTGGGCGGTGCGTCGATTGAAGACGCTACAAACGGCATCGTCGATGGTGGCGGCGATGGCGGTATCGACGGCATTTATTTTTCGCCCGTCACCAACACGCTTTGGCTTACGCAATCAAAATATATTCACGCCGGATCAGGCGAGCCTGACCTTGGAGAGGTGACAAAATTCAAGATTGGTATCGAAAACCTGCTCGAAGCACGTTTCGACGCCTTCGCACAGAATGCCAAGATTGTTGCCCTGCTCCCGCAGCTCGAAGCAGCGTTAAAAAACCCATCGACGCAGGTTCGGTCGGTCCTTTGTTATTCCGGGCTCTCGTTTATTTCCGAAGACCGCAAGCACCTTTTTGAAGCACTCCGCGTCAAATTTTCGCTGGATCAAGCCGATGGTTATTTCGCGTTTCAAGCTGTCAACCTGACCACACTGAACGACTGGGTTAGTGGTGGTGACGCCGCTCCGGGTATTGAAACCGTCGAGCTCGAAATCATACGGCCCGGTTACGTCACGACGCCTTATGAAACCATTTACGGCCTTATCCCGCTCGAGCGGCTGAAGGTGCTCCACGATGAATATGGCGCACGATTGGTGCGCGCCAACATCCGAGGGTTCAAGGGTAGCACCGACGTCAACGAGGACATCCAGAAGACGCTCACCGAAGAGGCGGGCGTGTTCCACTATCTCAATAACGGCCTCACCGCCTATTGTGATCGGCTGGAGCTGCACAACCTTGACCGTGCCAATGCTGAAAGGAAGCGGATCACGGCAAAGGGATTCGCGATCATCAATGGGGCGCAGACTTTGGGGTCGATCGCCAAATGCGTTGCTGTGCCAGCCGCTGAGGCTCCTCCCCAGGGCTTTGCTTTCATCAAGATTGTTTCACTTGAGAAGTGCGAGGACGACCGAGCTTTTGCTGACCGGATTTCACGGACGGCGAATTTCCAGAACACCGTGGTGCTCAAGGACTTTGCCGCAGCCTACCCTCTGCACGGTCAGATTGCGGCGACGTTGCAACCGCATGGGATCGATTATCATTATCGGCTCGACGAAGACACGCCCGCCAACGACACAACGAACTTCACTATTGACGAAGCCCTGACGGCTTGCGCCTGTCTGGCTAACACAGGCGATTGCGACCTTGTAACTCGCGTTGCAGCAAACCGAACCTCGCTCCTGTCGCTCGACGTCGTCTATCCAGATGATCTCCTATGCCCGAGCCGCCACGAGCGCGTTTTTCCGCAGGGGCTTTCGGCGCGATCCGCGTGGCGGGCCGTACAGGCACAGCGTATAGTGTTGCTGGGCATGGCGGAAAGCGCACGAGCCAGCAGCGGGGCCACGAAGTCGTTCTACACGCATGCCCGATGGATTGTCCTGGCAGCTATATATATCCGGCTGAAACCACAGGATGGCGAAGCGTTGGGGCTAACCGATAATGAAGCTGCCGCCATCGCCGCCGCCGTGCCCGATTATGCCGAAAAGTTGCTCGCGATCGCAGTGGGGAAAGGTTTCGCGGTCTATACTAATGTGGGCGGGCAGCAGGTTCTCCAGTCGGCTCGCGATTTTCAATCGGTCTTCAAGACACAAGGCGACTGCCAAACCCTCTTCGCCGCGTTAAGAGCGGAAATCTGGAATCCGCTAAATCAAGCGCCGCCCGCAATGGCTGCGCCACAGGGTGATAATGTCTAAGAAACAGAAACTTGAACTGACTTGGGTAGGCAAGGAAAACCGGCCTCGGCTGGAACCGCGCATCCTGATTGAGGACCCGGCGAAGAGCTATCATGCGGCGGCGCGCGTCACGGAAAATGACATCTTCGACAATGTGCTGATCCACGGCGATAATCTGCTCGCGCTCAAGGCGCTGGAAGCGGACTACGCCGGTGAGGTGAAGTGCGTGTTTATTGATCCGCCCTACAACACTGGCAGTGCCTTCACCCATTATGAAGATGGGCTGGAACATTCGATCTGGCTTGGGCTGATGCGAGATCGGCTGGAAATAATTCGGCGTTTGTTGTCCGACGACGGTTCGTTGTGGATCACCATCGACGACAACGAGGTGCACTACCTAAAAGTTATGTGCGATGAGATTTTTGGAAGGGTTAACTTCGTAACAAACGTCGTTTGGCAGTCATCAGACAATAGCAACAACGATGCTAAGCAGTTTTCCACCGATCACAACCATATACTGGTTTACTCAAAAAAACCTGATTGGCTCACCAATAAAACGCGGGGGAATGATGAACAATATGGCCATTTCAAAAACACCGATAACGATCCGCGTGGGCCGTGGTTCGATGGAAATCCGCTAGGTTCGCCTGCATATCGAGAGAACCTTATTTTCGACTTGATTTCTCCTCAGGGTCATAAAATCAAGCCTCCGGCTAACGGATGGCGCTGGTCTAAAGAGACTCTTTCCGAGAAAATTAAAACCGGCGAAATTCGGTTTACGCCGAATGGCAAGGCAATTCGTCGGAGAACCTACCTGTGGGAGCAAAAGGGCTTACCGCCGTCTACGCTGTGGACCAATTTGGACGAGACGGGTCACAATAGGCAGGCAAAGTTTGAGCAGAAGAAGCTCTTTCCAGAATGGACGAAGGAGGAATGGTTTGGGACACCAAAGCCCGAAAGGTTACTAAAGCGAATTCTGGATATTGCGACTAGTCCGGGTGATCTTGTGCTCGATTCTTTCGCTGGCTCTGGGACCACTGGCGCTGTCGCTCACAAAATGGGTCGGCGCTGGGTCATGGTTGAGTTGGGCGATCATTGTGCCACGCACATCGTACCGCGCCTGCAGAAGGTGATCGAGGGCAGCGATCAGGGTGGCATAAGCAAGGTGGTCGAATGGCAGGGCGGCGGGGGTTTCCGCTACTACGATCTAGGCCCGTCGCTACTCGAAACAGACAAGTGGGGGCGCGAAGTTATTTCGAAGCGGTACGACGCGGCGATGCTGGCGCAGGCTTTGTGCAAGCTGGAGGGCTTCACCTATGCGCCCAGCTCGGATGTCTGGTGGCAGCAGGGATATTCGTCGGAAACGGACTTCCTATATGTCACTACTCAGACGCTTGGGCCGGAGGAGTTGGCGGCGCTTTCCGATGATGTCGGCGACGGACGTTCGCTCCTTGTGCTTTGCGCGGCATGGCGCGGCAATGCGGACCACTTCACCAATCTAACGCTGCGTAAGATTCCCAATCACATTCGCAGCAAGTGCGAATGGGGCCATGACGATTATTCGCTGAATGTCGCGAACCTCCCTATGGCCGAGGCTGACCCCGTGCCGCCAACGTCCGCACAAGGCGGCTTGTTTGATGGGGAGGGCGACATATGAGCAAGCCGTCGTCCTCCAATCAGCGCCATGTCAACGCGATTTCGGGTCGTCTCAGCCTGCGCGCGCCGCAACGGGATAGTCTGGCGATCCTCGACCGGATTACTGAGATAGTGCCGCCGCGTGGCAATACCGATTTGGCCACTGCGCTCGACATTATTCGAAGTGAATATCCCGGCGTCACCGACTTCGAGCGGGAGTTTCCCTCGCTCTGTTTCGCGCTGGCAACAGGCGTCGGCAAAACTCGTTTGATGGGTGCTTTCATTGCCTATCTACACATTGCCCACGGCATCAATAACTTTTTCGTGCTCGCACCCAACCTTACGATATATCAGAAACTCATTCAGGATTTCACCGCGAACACGGCTAAATATGTGTTCAAGGGGATCAACGAATTTGCGGTACTGACACCTGAGGTCATTACTGGCGATAACTATGACAGCCGGGGCGCGCTGCTTGATGATGTGCTCCGCTGCAAGATCAACATTTTCAACATTTCCAAGATCACGTCCGAGGTGCGCGGCGGCAAGCAGATGCGTATCCGGTCGTTCAAAGAGGAGTTGGGGGATAGCTATTTCGATTATCTGTCCAAGCAGCATGACCTTGTGATGCTGATGGATGAATCGCACCGTTACCGCGCCACGGCAGGAATGCGGGCGATTAACGAGTTGAAGCCGGTGCTTGGGCTGGAACTGACGGCCACGCCGTTTGTCGAGGGCAGCAAGGGGCCGGTGGCATTCCGCAACGTCGTGTTCGACTATCCGCTTGCCCGCGCGATGGATGACGGATTCGTCAAAGACCCAGCCGTTGTTACCCGGAAAAACTTTATCGCGGCAGGTAAGTCTGCCGAAGCGATCCAGCAAATGAAGCTGGAGGACGGCATCCGCCTACACGAAAGTGTCAAGGTCGAGCTCGAAACTTACGCGCGTGAAAACGGCGTGAAGATCGTCAAGCCCTTCGTCCTCGTTATCGCCCGCGATACGACCCATGCGGCCGAGCTTATGCGGCTGATCCAATCGGAAGCGTTCTTCAAGGCGCGCTATGCCGATAAGGTCATTCAGGTCGATTCCAGCGTGAAGGAAGAGGAGACGGTCGAAAAGCTGCTGACCGTCGAACAGGCCGACAATCCGGTCGAGATCGTCATCCACGTCAACATGCTGAAAGAGGGTTGGGACGTCACCAACCTCTATACCATCGTTCCCTTGCGCGCCGCCAATGCCCGGACGCTGATCGAGCAGAGCATTGGGCGCGGCCTGCGTCTGCCATATGGGAAGCGCACCGGCGTGGCTGCCGTCGATCGGCTCAATATCGTCGCGCACGACCGTTTTCAGGAGATCGTGGACGAGGCGAACAATCCTAACTCTCCGATCCGGCTGAAAGCGCTGGTGTTGGACGATGAGGTCTTGGAACGCAGGACGGTCACAGTAGTGGCCGCACCGACGATCTTGGGGAGCCTCGGCATCACAACGGTGCAGAGCGAGGAAGGCTCGAAATACGCGGGGCCGCCACCGGCGCGAGCCTTCGACAATCCTGAGGCCGAAAAGGTCGCGCAACTCGCCTATGAAGCGATACGCAAGCTGTCACGTTCACCGGGGACAGTTCCTGACATCAGCTACATCTCGCGGCCTGAAGTGCAGGCTCAGCTCGTGCGGGAGGTCCAGAGCCAGTACCGACCGCAGCAAATGGAACTGGAAGGTGTGGCGCCGCCGCCACCAGATTTCGCCAAGGTGATTGCCAAAACGGCCGCGCTCGTGGTTGACCGCACGATCAACATTCCGCGCATTTCGGTGTCGCCTAAGGGGGAAGTCAAAGCGGGGTTCAGGCCGTTCACGCTCGACCTCAGCGGCATGACTTATGCCGCGCCCGAGGAAACGCTCTGGGCGCAGTATCTGGGGCGAAACGAGGGCCATTCCATCGGTATGTCGCAAGGGAATTTTCTCGAGAAGCGTCCGGAGGACTATGTCGTTAGCGGCCTGATCGATTTCCCCGATGTGTCCTATGACGACAATGCCGACCTGCTTTACGATCTGGCGGGTCAAGTCGTGCGGCATTTCCATTCCTACCTCTCGGCAGAGGACACGCTACGCTTGTTGCAGTTGGAGCAGCCCAATATCGCGCGAGCCGTTCATGCTCAGATGCTCGATCATTTTTGGATGGACGACACGGTTGAATATCACCACGTGGTGACGAGCGGCTTCACCGAGATCAAGCAGAGTGCCCATTCCGCCGAGCGCGGGGAGCCTCTCGATTATCGCAGCCCACCAGCCGATAAGAGCAACATGGCTCGATATCTTTTTGGCGGCTTCAAAAAATGCCTGACCAATGTCGCGCGGTTTGATTCCGACTCAGAACGCAAGCTCGCCGTCATCTTGGAACGCGAAGCGGAAAAGTGGTTGCGGCCCGCAAAAGGTCAGTTCCAAATGTTCTACCGCAAGGGCAGCGACCATCTGGAATATCGTCCCGATTTCGTTGCTGAGACAGCGGACGAGATTTTGATGCTTGAGCCGAAGATGGCCACCCAGATGAACGATGCGGATGTGCTCGCGAAGCGCGATGTGGCAGTTCAGTGGTGCAAGTGGGCAAGCGAACATGCTCGGCAGAGTGGCGGAAAGCCTTGGCGTTATGCGCTTATTCCGCATGACCAAATTGCAGATAATATGAGCTTGAAGTTTCTGGTTGATACCTATGAATGCGTGGAGAAGAGCATTTCCTAATGCAGGCTACGCTTATGCAGCCTTAAACGTAAGCGGCATCTCGTTCCACTCCCGGCCATCAAGCTCTCGTCCTCCCGATTTTGGACGAAATCCACCCCATTGCTTGAAGAAGAAGGCGACCTTTTGCCGCTCGCATTCGTCGCGGACTTGGCGAGCCCATTCGATGTTCATGGGTCTTGCTCCCGGGCCACTCTCGCCACCGGCGATTACCCAGTGAATGCCATCAAGCTGTAGTTCGCCCACCGCTCCGATAAGGGGTTCGACTGACAAAAAACGCACGGCAGCGGGAGCTTGGCGGAGATGCTCGATCCTCGATCGAGCCGACGCATTCTCGACAGAGACGCCGAACCACATATGGGATGGGGGTGAGCGGTCAAGATAGCGGCGGCGGAGGTAGTTGCGCATTAGAGAGCTACGCTTGGTCAGCACCTGAAAGACGTGCCAATCGGCTTCCTCCATCGTGTCGAAGACCTGATCTATGAACGGTCGCGGTACTTCCTTGTGAAACAGGTCACTCATGGAATTGACAAAAATCATGCGCGGGCGACGCCACGACCTTGGTTGCGCAAGGCGTTCCGGTCTAAGCGTTAGGTCAAACCCGTTCTCGAATGGATGGCCCGGCACTCCTCGGAAGCGCTCGGAAAATCGGGCTGCGTAGCAATTGTCGCATCCACGGGTGATCTTCGTGCAGCCCGTTATCGGATTCCAAGTTGCATCCGTCCATTCGATAGCGCTGCCGTCTGCCATTACACTCCCCAGAACATCACTGGAACATTGCCACGGTGCGAATCATGTGGCAACCTTTGCCTTTCGCGCTCAGGCTCAAGCCGTCCTGTGTCAAGGTAACGGCCTTGACGATCGCGATGAATAGAACACTATGTGAAGCGGTTTGTTTATCGTGCGATAAAACGGTGGAACTGTGAATGGCGAAGAAAAAATCGACCGATATATTAGATCTGCTTCCCTTGCCGGGGCTGTATGAACTCGCCAAGCCGAAATCTGCCACCACTGCCGGCCAGAGCGAGACGGGATATCATTGGAAGATCGGTGCTGAACCGCCGGTACTCGGAGTCCACAGCGTGGCGAAGCACGAAATATTCGAGCGGTACGTCAGAATTTACATCGACACTTTGACGAAGAGCCATGTCCAAACTCGCCTTAATCTGACCATTGTAGATGGCTTCTGCGGCGGGGGGAGATATCGGCTGGATGGAGCCGAAGTGGATGGGTCACCTCTACGTATGTTGCATGCTGTAGAGCAGGCTCAAAGTGCCCTTGAAGAAGCGCGCGCACGAGGATTTACGATCGCAGCAGACTTTGTGTTCATCGATGAGAACGCGGAGCACCTCGCCTATTTGCGCGATCTACTCATCAAGCGTGGTTTCGGTGATAGGCTGGGCAAGGATATCCGGCTCGTCAAATCAACTTTTGAAGAAGCCGCCCCAAATGTGATCGACTCAATTCGTAAGAAAGGTCGCGCCCATCGCTCGCTATTTTTCCTCGATCAATATGGTTGGAGCGACGTTAAGCTCGCCACGGTTAGAAAGATCATGGGTGAGTTAACCAATCCCGAGATCGTCTTGACCTTCATGGTTGATGCGCTGGCCAACCTACTGTGTGAGAAAAACTCTAGCATCCGCGCGCTCGCTAACATCGATCTAAACCGTGAAGATGCCCGTGAACTCATTGCTATGAAAAACAACAAGGGCTGGAAACGGATCATCCAAAACACGCTTTATCAGCACATCCAAGGACACACTGGAGCAGCCTTCTACACGCCGTTCTTTATCCATCCCCCCGAATCACACAGAGATTACTGGCTGCTACATTTATCGAAGCACCATCAGGCGCGTGAAGAAATGGGGAACGTGTTTTGGGGTATACAGAACACAATGGAGCATTTCGGTGGGCCTGGCTTGGATGCGCTTGGCTTCGACCCTGGTGTTGATATGCGGCAAGGCATGATGGACTACACGTTCGACGACAATGCTGAGGCCCGATCGAAGAAGCTGTTGCTAGAACAAATACCGAGGCTGCTTCATACGGCAACGATTGGTGGCGCAGCGGTGACTAAACGAGACCTATTTGCCTTGCGCGCCAACGATACTCCGGTGGTTTCCAAGATTGTTGATAGCCAGCTCGCTGAACTGCGTGATGCGGGAGAGATCGTCATTCTTGCTGATAAGAAGGATAGCACAGGCAAGGTGATCGGTAGCACGGTGCGTGAGCGTGCTAGTCGCTATTCTTGGGACGACCGCATCCAGTTCACTCGTCAAATACCCATGTTTTCGCTGTTGCGCGACGAGGCTGCTTGAGAAAATCGCTCATCGCTGAGCATTCCATCAGCTGATACCCCATTGGTACCCCAACGGCCCATTGGGACGTTGTGCATCACCTCAATCACTCGTAAGTCATTGAAAAGGTGGTGAGCCCTGCTGGGTTCGAACCAGCGACCTACTGATTAAAAGTCAGTTGCTCTACCGACTGAGCTAAGGGCCCCACCACGCCGCTGCCCTAGGCAGCGGAACCGGACGGGTCAAGCGCGCATGCAATTGCCGGATCGTCAGGCCCGTCAGCGGATCTTTCCAGCGGGGCGCGATCGCCCGGGCGGGGCGCAGCACGAACTCGCGCGTGCGGAATGCGGGATGGGGAATGGTCAATCCCGGCCCGGCGAATGCGCCGCCATCCCACAGCACGATGTCGAGATCGAGCACGCGCGAGCCCCAGCGCCGCCCACCCGCGCGCCGGCCGAATTTCCGCTCCGTCCGCTTGAGCAGCGCCAGCAATTCCGGCGGCGCGCGCTTCGTGCGCACCAGCGCCGCGCCATTGGCATAGCGCCGCAGCGAAGGGCCAAGCGGAGCGCTGCGCATCACCGGCGCGACCGCCTCGATCGCGACATCCTTCTTCCCGAGCCGGGCCAGAGCCGCCGCCAGCACGCGTGGCGGGGGGCCGAAGCGATGGTGCCGGACATTGGAGCCGAGCGCGATGAGATAGCGGTGGGTCAGATGTCCTCGCTGATCCGGCGATAGAGTTGCGGACGGCGATCGCGGAAGAAGCCCATGCCGGCGCGATGGGTGGCCGCGCGGGCCAGATCCAGCGTCGCCAGCAGCACCCCGCTTTCCCCCGCCCCGAACTCGGCCAGGAAATCCCCCCATTCGTCGCTGATGAAGCTGTGGCCATAGAAGCGCTGCCCATCTTCCACGCCGATCCGGTTGGCCGCGATCACCGGCATGCAATTGCTCACCGCATGGCCGAGCATCGCGCGCCGCCACATGCGGCTGGTATCCAGATCGGGGTCATAGGGTTCGGAGCCGATCGCGGTGGGATAGAACAGCAGCTCCGCGCCCATCAGCGCCATCACCCGGGCGCATTCGGGATACCACTGGTCCCAGCAGATGCCCACGCCGATCCGCGTTCCGGCCACGTCCCACACCTTGAAGCCATCATTGCCCGGGCGGAAATAATACTTTTCCTCATAGCCCGGCCCGTCCGGAATATGGCTCTTGCGATAGGTGCCGAGGATCTCGCCGCCTTCGTCGATCATCGCCAGCGTGTTGTAGTAGTGGTGCCCGTCCCGCTCGAAGAAGCTGGTCGGGATCGCGATCCGCAGCTTGGCCGCCAGCGCCCGCATCGCGATGACGGAAGGATGCTCCGCCGTGGGCCGGGCCAGCGCGAACAGCACCTCATCCTCCCGCTTGCAGAAATAGGGGCCGGAAAACAGCTCCGGCGGCAGCACGATCCGCGCGCCCTTCCCCGCCGCCTCTTCCACAAGCGCGGAAACGGCGGCGATATTCTCGCGCTCATCCTCGCTTGCCAAGGCAAGCTGCAGGGCTGCTACGGTGATCTGGGCCATGGCGCGCCGAATATCAGGGACGCTTGCGGAACAGAAGCGTCATCCGGTCGCTTTCGCCGATCGCACGATAGCGAGCTTCATCCGCCTTGGTGGCCAACACCGGCGGCAGGGTCCACACCCCTACCGGATAATCCGCCGTATCGCGCGGATTGGCATTGACCTCACTCTTGCCGACCAGTTCGAAACCATGCGCCTCGACCAGCGCGATCACGTCCTTTTCGCGCAGATAGCCCTTGTTGCCATCGGTATAGGCCGCCGTCGCATCGGCCTTTGCCCGATGCTGGACAATGCCCAGCATCCCGCCATCCTTGAGCAGGCCGCGCATCGCGGTGAGTTCGCGGTGAAGCCAGCCGAAGCGGTGCAGATTGTGCATTTCGCGGAAAATCAGCACCCGGTCGACCGTGCCCTTCAGCTCTTCCGGCAAGCTGTCGGTATTGTAGGCCGCGATCCGGTCCGCCGGGAGGCCGGTCCATTCCGCGGCCTTGGCAGGGAAAGTGCCTGCAAGATTGACGAAATATTCCTTCTGCGCGTCAGTGGCCGTGCTGACATCGGGATTGAGGCCGATATAGCGGCCCTTGTCGCCCAGGTAGGGCGCCAGAATGCGCGTATACCAACCCGGCACAGGCATATAGTCCACCACGGTCATGCCCGGTTCCACCCGGAAGAAAGCCAGGGTTTCGGCAGGATGGCGATATTCGTCCCGCGCCCGGTCCTCCGCGCGCCGCGCATTGTCGAGCGTGAGATCGAGCGCGGTTGCGCACGCTTCGCAGATGCCGGCATCCTTGGATTCCGGGGCCGCTTCGGCGGGCAGCGGCGAGGTGACGAAGCCCAGGGTGGCGGCAATGACGAGCAGGCGGCGGCGCATTTCGATTCTCCCACTAGGTATGGCTGGCTTGGCATAACAGTAGAAGCGGTTCAAACGATGACAAGTCGGTCTTGCCGTCCTATTTTGCCCGGCAGCGGATAAGGAAGGTGACATGAACTCCAGGCAAACGGCAATCATCGCGGGCGGCTGCTTCTGGTGCACCGAAGCGGTGTTCCGCGACGTGATCGGGGTGAGCGCGGTCGAAAGCGGCTATATCGGCGGCAGCGTGCCCAACCCCAGCTATCGCGCGGTGTGCTCCGGCGCGACCGGCCATGCCGAGGCGATCAAGGTCGAATTCGATCCGGCGGTCATTTCCTATGCGGAGGTGCTGGACGTTTTCATGGCGACGCATGATCCGACGCAGCTCAACCGGCAGGGCAACGACATCGGCACCCAGTACCGTTCCGCCATCTTCCCGCTCGGCGAGGAGCAGCGCGCCGAAGCGGAGGCGGCGATCGCCCGCGCCAACGAGGAACATGGCGGCAATGTGGTGACGACTATCGAAGGCCCGGCGGAATGGTATCCGGCGGAAGATTACCATCAGGAGTACTGGGACGGCGAAGGGCAGCGCAATCCCTATTGCCTGGCCGTGATCCCGCCCAAGCTGATGAAGCTGCGCAAGAGCTTCGCCGCCAGGGTGAAGAGCCAGGGTCAGAACCTGTAGGAGCCTGATCCCGACCTATCCGGCGCGCCACCGGGCAATAAAGAACCCGTCCAGCCCGCCCGCTTCCGCCAGCTGGGAAGGTGCGGTGCGGACATGGCCTTGCGGGGTGGGCGCCAGACCGGCCGGCAACTCATCAGGCATGATCGGATCGGCCGGGAGCGCGATGCGCGCCGCCTGTTCCTCACCTTCCTCGCGCTCCAGCGAGCAGACGGCATAGACCAGCCGCCCGCCGGATTTCAGCCAGCCCGATGCCCGTTCAATCAGGCGCGCCTGCAGCTCGGTCATCTCCGCGATCTGGCGCGGGCCGATGCGGTGCAGCACATCGGGATGGCGGCGGCAGGTGCCGGTGGCGGTGCAAGGCGCGTCCAGCAGGATCGCATCGAAGCCTTCCGCCGGTTCCCATGCCAGCGCATCGGCGGTAACGATCTCGGCGGACAGCCCGGTGCGGGCAAGGTTCCGGCGCAGGCGTTCGAGCCGCTTGGCGCTGGCATCCAGCGCCGTCACCCGCCATTCCGCCGCCGCCAGCTGCAGCGTCTTCCCGCCCGGCGCGGCGCAAAGGTCCAGCACGCGCCTACCATCGCCCGCACCCAGCAGGCGAGCGGGCAGGCTCGCGGCCAGATCCTGCACCCACCACGCCCCTTCCGCAAAGCCCGGCAGGCTTTCCACCGCCGCTCCACGCGGCAAGCGCAGATGCCCTGGCGCGAGCGAGATCGCGCCCAGCCGCCCGGCCCACTCGCGGGTCGCAGAGGGGTCGCGCAGGGTCAGGTCCAGCGGCGGCGGATCGGCCAGGGCGGCGGCAATGGCGGCAGCCTGCCCGCCCCAGCGCGCCACCACCTCCGCAGGCAGGGTCGGCGCGTCCGGCAGATGTGCCTTGCGCTTCACCAGGGTCGAAAAGACGCCATGGGCCAGGCGGCGCGGGCCGCCCGCCAGCAGGGGCAGGCCGGTCGCCACCACCGCGTGGGGCGGAGTTCCCAGCCGCAGCCATTGCGCCAGCATCAGGCGCAGCACCGCGCGCGGCTTGGCGTCATCGGGCAAGCGCTGACGAGTGGCGCTGTCGATCAGCGCATCGAGATCCGCCAGCCAGCGCAGCACCTCCGCCGCGATGGCGCGAGCCAGCGCCCGGTCGGGCCCCTCCCGCAGATGCTGCATCGCCCCACCTGCCGCCTGATCCAGCGTCTCGCCCCGGCGCAGCACGGCGTCGAGCATCTTCAGCGCGGCGCGGCGCGCGGCAAGGCCGGGAATGTCGGTCATCGCCTTCCCCCTAGAGGGTCGAAGCCCCGGCGTGAAGCAGCAGGCGCCGCTTTTCCCGAGGCGGCAGGCAGCCGCCCTCCACGCAGCGGCTTGCCTTTATGCTCCAGCCGCATCATCATGCGCGGCATGACCCAGCATGCGACCCGCCGTCCCGGCTCCTTCAAGAAGCCCGCCTATTGGAGCGACGCTCCGGCGCCCAGGCCGGAACCGGCGAAGAAGACGGCCGATCCGGACGGCCTTTCCCCGACCCGCTATGGCGACTGGGTGAAGGACGGAATCGCGATCGATTTCTGAGCGCGCATGGCCGCCCGTGTGTCACGGTCGACCATCGTTCTGCTGCTTCCGGGTGCCTCTGTGTGCTTTTCTGGCCCACCTCTGCGCGGGCGCCCGGAGCATTGATCGGCCGAACGGCGGTCAGGCGATCCAGCCGGACAATTCGCGCCGGACCAGCGTTTCCAGCATGTCGATTCCGGGTTCGCTTGCGTTGAGGCAGGCGAGCGCGGCGAAGCGTTCCCCGCCCGCCTCGCGGAACTGCTCCGCCCCGCGGATCGCCAGCTCTTCCAGCGTTTCCAGGCAATCGGCCGAGAAGCCCGGAGCGGCCACCGCCAGCCGCCGGGTGCCCGCCTGCGCTTCCTGAACCAGCACCGCGTCCGTCGCCGGTTCCAGCCACTTCGCCCGGCCGAAGCGGGACTGGAACGACACCTCGATCCGAAGATCGGGGCGAGCCAGCGCATCGCCCAGCAGACGCGCGGTCTTGCGGCAATGGCAGTGGTAGGGATCGCCCAGATGCAGCGTCCGTTCCGGCATTCCATGGAAGCTCAGCACCAGCACCTCGGGCCGGAAATCCAGCGCGTCGATCTGCGCGGCGAGATCGGCGGCCAGCGCGGCGATATAGGCAGGATCGTCGTGATAGGGCGGCAGGGTCCGCATGGCCGGCTGCCAGCGCATGGCCCCCAGCGCCTCGGCGGCGGCATCCACCGCCGTTGCCGTGGTCGCCGCGCTGTATTGCGGGTAAAGCGGCGCGAACAGGATACGGTCGCATCCCGCCGCCATAAGCCCCTTGATTCCGGCATCTATCGGCGGATTGCCATAGCGCATTGCCCAGCGGACCGTGACATCCTTACCCAGACGGGCCTGCAGCCTTTCGGCCTGCTCGGCGGTAATCGCGGCGAGCGGCGAACCCTTGTCGGTCCAGACCTGCCGATAGGCATGGGCGGATTTCCTCGGACGAACATTCAGTATCACGCCGCGCAGGATCGGTTGCCAAAGCAAGGCGGGAATTTCCACCACGCGCGGGTCGGACAGAAATTCCTTGAGATAGCGGCGCACCGCGCCGGGCTGCGGCGCGTCAGGGGTGCCGAGATTGACAAGCAGCACGCCCACCCGGCCGGTGGGGAGAGGGGGATGATCCGAAGGCCGGGTCATAACCCCTCCGACAGCAGCGGCAGGCGGCGCAGGCGCAGGCCGGTCGCGGAAAACAGCGCATTGGCGATCGCAGGGGCGGCAACCGCGACGCCGAGTTCACCGGGGTCGAACGGATCGGCCTCGCTTGGGATGAACTGCACGTCGATCTGCGGGCAATCCGCCAGTGCAGGAAGGGCAAGGCTGCCGAGCCGGACCTTGTCGGGCAATCCCTTCTCGTAGATCGGGCTGGCGCCCAGGGCGAGGCCAAGCCCGAATACCAGCCCGCCTTCGATCTGCTGGTGGGCGATGTCGAGATTCACGATCCGGCCGATATCCGCCACCGCCACGATCCGCTCCACCCGCACGCCGCCCTCGGCCCGGTTCGCCGTGGCGATGGCCGCGATGCAGCCGCCCTGCTCCACGCCACCCATGCGATGGCAGGCCAGCCCCTGCCCGCTTTGCTCCTTGCCGCCATCCCATTGCGCCAGCCGGGCCGCGCGCTGCAGGCAGGCCGCCAGGCGCAGATCGCCGCCGAGCATTTCCATCCGGAACGACAAGGGCTCGCGCTTGTTGCGATAGGCCACCTCATCAATGAAGCTCTCCACGCAGAAGGCCGTGTAGCCGTGGGCATTCGCCCGCATCCGCCCGGTCGGCAGGCCGATGTCCACCGGCACATGGTCGATCGCCACGTTGGGGATAGAGTAAGACGGATCGGCCCCCTCCACCGCCATGGGATCGGCCTTGCCGGCGCTGCTCTCCACGGCGGACCAGGCCGTGGCGTTGTCGAACAGCCGATAGCCGAATTCGCGGCCTGTCGCGGGAACGGCAAACCGCGCGCGGAAGGTCCGGATCGCGCCATCCCGGGCAGTCTGCGCCGAAAGGACTGCCGCAGCGGGCGCTCTGGGGCGGGAGGCCAGATGCTCCTGCCAGCGCGACCAGATCAGCTGGACCGGCTTGCCCACTTCCCTTGCGATCAGCGCGGCCTCGATGGCATGATCGTGCTCCAGCCGCCGGTCGAAACTGCCGCCCGCGGGCATGGGATAGAGCACGACGTCGGCTTCATCGATCTCCAGCGCGGCCGCAGCGGCGCGGCGGGCCTGCTCCGGGGCCTGGCTCGCCAGCCACAGTTCCAGCCGTCCATCCTGAAAGCGGGCGGTGGCGCTGGCCGTTTCGAGGGTGCCGTGGAATGCGGGCGCTATATCGTAGCGGATTGCAACGTCGGGCTTTTCCATCTCCGCCCCGCCATCGCCACGCGTGACGATCCGGTGGGGATCTGCGCTACGCACCGCGCGATCCAGCCGCTCCTCGATCCGCGCGGTGGAAACCACGCCGGTTACACGAAACTCGGGCACCATGGCCGATGCCGCCTTCTCCGCCGCCCACCAGTTGGTGGCGACCGCCGCCAGCCAGCGCTTGCCGCGCACGATGCCCACAAGGCCAGGCATGCCCGCCACGGCCGCCTTGTCGAAGCCGGTCAATTCAGCCTGCGCGAGAGGCCCATGGCGGATGGCCGCGAACACCATGTCGGGCAGGCGCACATCCCCGGCGAAAAGATAGGTGCCATCCACCTTCGCGGGCAGATCCAGCCTGGGGAAGTCCAGCGGAGTTTCGGCGTCTATCGGCCCCGCCGCCTCGGATACGAAGGCACCGGGCTTCTCGGCCGGCGCTTCCGAGAGGAGCGGGGGCGGATCGGGCGGGGAATAGTCCGCGGCTTTTGCCGCCAGTTCCGCGAAGCTCGCGCGCTTTTCGCCGTGGCGGATGAAGCCGCCCTGGGCCTGGCATTCCTCCCATGCGACGTTCCAGCGGTCCGCCGCGGCCATGGCCAGCAGGGCGCGGGCATTGGCCGCCGCTTCCCGGCAGGGCTGCTCATAGGCGGCCAGCGACATGCCATCGGCGGTCGCGATGAAACGGCGCGCCTGCGCGAAACGGCGGGCCAGCCAATCGTCCGGCTCATCGCCCAGGCCGGAAATCACCGGCAGCCATAGCGGCGCCCAGCGCGCCGAGAGGGGAATATTGGCATACACGCCGCTGACCGGCGCCGGCTCCACGGCGACCTGCCGCCAATCCGCCCCCAGTTCCATCGCAACCACTTGCGGCAAAACGGTGGTGACGCCCTGCCCCATCTCGAGCTGCGGAACGGCGACGGTGACGACGCCATCCGTCCCGATCTTGATCCAGGCGCCGAAGGCATATTCGCCCTTCCCCGGCTCCAGCGGCGGCGCATAATGCGGGGACCGCAGACCGAACGCCACCAGCAGGCCGCCACCCACGGCGGCTCCGATCAGCAATCCGCGGCGGGTCAGTTCCATCGCGCCGGCCTCAGCCCCTCAGCCAGCCTGCCAGCCCGCCGGCTATCGCGTGGAAGGATGCGCCTTCCGGCGCGGCGGACGCGGCGGGCGGCGTTCCGGCATCGCTGGCCTCCCGTATTTCCATCGCCAGCGGGATGCGGCCGAGAAACGGCACGCCGAGTTCGGCAGCGGCGGATTCCGCGCCGCCCGATCCGAACGGATCGCTGCCCTTGCCGCAATGGGGGCAGATATATCCCGCCATGTTCTCGACCAGGCCGATCACCGGCACCCCGACCTGATCGAACAGCTGGATCGCCCGTTTCGCATCGATCAGCGCAAGGTCCTGCGGAGTGGAAACGATCACCGCGCCATCGGGGCGGTGCCGCTGGATCATGGTAAGCTGCACGTCTCCGGTGCCCGGGGGAAGGTCGACCAGCAGCAATTCCGTGTCGCCCCAACCCGCCTCCATCAGCTGGCCCAGCGCCCCGGCCGCCATCGGCCCGCGCCAGGCGATGGCCTTGCCCGGATCGACCAGATGGCCCATCGACAGCACCTTCACCCCCTCCGGCCCGTCGACCGGCAGCAGCTGCTTTTCCGCCGCCCCGGCCCGGATTCCCTCGCTGGCCAGCAATTTGGGCTGGGAAGGTCCGTAGATGTCGGCATCGACGACGCCGACCCTGAAGCCCATGCGCGCCAGCGCCACCGCGAGATTGGCGGTCAGGGTGGACTTGCCCACGCCGCCCTTGCCCGAACCGATCGCCACGATGCGCCGCCGGGGCTTTTCACCCATCAGCGCGACCCGCACCTCGCGAACCCCTTCCAGACCTTCCAATGCAGCATGGACCGCAAGCTCCAGAGCAGCCCGCGCAGCAGCATCCAGCCCCCCCGCATCCAGCACGAGAGTGGCCGCGCCATCGTTGAAACTCAGCGCCTGGAGACGCGCACTGATATTATCCGGAAGGTTCGATTTCAGTACCTGTTGGTCCATCACAAAGCCTCCCTAGCGAAATTCGCAGCCGAGGCACTGTTTTTGTGCCGCTCGATCCCTATAAAGAGTGTCATGGAACGTATCGGCGGGTTTTTCGAACGCATAGCACTGGCAATGGCCGGCAAGCGCAGCCCTTGGGGCGGCAAAGGCGATGATGGGAAGCAGGGCGGCGGCGGGGATGATCCCGAAGGCGCTCGGGATGGCACGGGGCAGACCGGAGAAAATCCTCCCCCTCCGCCCAAAGGGCCGCGCAATCCATGGCTCCCGCCCGGCAGCAGCGACGAACCGCGCCGTTCGGCCAGCATCGAGGACATCTTCCGCGCGCGCGGCCCGGAAGGGCCGCGCAGGCAGACCGGCGGGCCGGGCGGTCCGAATTTCCGGCTGCCCGAACGCCCCGGCGGCGGGAGCTGGTTCCCGTTCATCCTGGGCGGCATCGTGCTGGTGTGGTTCGGCGTGACGATGATCCATCAGGTCGAACCCAAGGAAGAAGGGACGGTCACCACCTTCGGGAAATATTCCCGCACGATCACGCCCGGCATTTCGCTGACCCTGCCGTGGCCGATCCAGAACGTCGACGTCACCGACGTCACCTCCATCCGGCGCGAAACCATTCCCGAGGGCGAGGCCGAGAAGCTGATGCTGACCGGCGACCAGAACCTGGTCGATCTCAGCTATCTCATCCGCTGGAACATCAAGGACCTCAAGCAATACAAGTTCCAGCTGGCGCAGCCCGAGGAAACGGTGCGCGAAGTGGCCGAAGCGGCGATGCGCGCCTCGGTCGCCGAAGAAACTCTGGATCGCGTGCTGTCCGGCGCTGGCCGTGGAGACATCGAACAGCGCGTGCGCGACAGGATGCAGGCGGTACTGAACGCCTATGGCTCCGGCATCGCCGTGCAGGGCATCGAGATCAAGAAGACCGACCCGCCCGAGCGCGTGGTCGAAGCCTTCAAGGGCGTATCGGCCGCCCAGCAGGACGCGCAAAGCGAAAGAAACCGGGCGGAAGCATGGGCGCAGCAATTGCTTGCCCGCGCGCAGGGCGATGCCGCCGCCTTCGACAAGGTCTATGAGGAATATCGTCTCGCGCCGCAGGTGACACGCCGACGGATGTATTACGAAACTATGGAACGGGTTCTGAGCCAGACCGACAAGACGATAGTGGAAGCCCCGGGCGTGACTCCCTACCTGCCCTTGCCCGAAATCAAGCGACGCGCGACCGAGCAGCAGCCGCAGCAGCAGGCGGGGAACTGAGACGATGGAAAAACTCTGGGAAAACCATAAATTTTCGATCGTCGCGCTGATCGCGCTGGTGGTGGCGTTGTTCTCCAGCGTTATCGTGGTGCCGGAAACGCAACAGGCGGTGATAGTCCGCACCGGCGATCCCGTGCGCGTGGTCAACCGTTTTCGCCCCGACCAGCCATTCGGCAAGACCGGCGCGGGCATCGTGCTGCGCATTCCGTTCCTGGAACAGGTGCAGCGGGTGGACCGCCGCATCCTGGCGGTCAACATGGAACGGCAGCAGGTGCTGTCCAACGACCAGCAGCGCCTCCAGGTGGACGCCTATGCAAGATTCCGGATCATCGATCCGATCAGGATGGTGGAAACGGCAGGGACCGAGGAAAAGGTCGCCGAGCAGTTGCAGCCGATCCTGGCCTCGGTTCTCCGTCAGGAGCTGGGGCGCCGGGGGTTTGCCGCGCTTCTGACGGCGGAACGCGGCTCCGCCATGACCAATATCCGCAAGGGCCTCGATCGTCAGGCGCGCGAATATGGCGCGCAGGTGCTCGACGTCAGGATCAAGCGGACCGACCTGCCCGACGGCACTCCACTCGAATCGGCGTTCACCCGGATGCAGACGGCGCGGGACCAGGAAGCCGCGACCATTCGCGCGCAAGGCTTGAAGGATGCGCAGATCCTTCGCGCCGAAGCGGAAGCCGAAGCCGCGCGCATCTACGCCAACAGCTTTGGCAAGGACCCGGAATTCTACGACTTCTATCGCGCCATGCAGAGCTATGACGCGACATTCCGGAGCGGCCAGGGAAGCAGCAACATCATACTTTCACCAGACAATGAATATCTGCGTCAGTTCCGCGGTGGAAGGTGAACCATTCAATTTCCGTTCAGGCCGCAAGGCGTGAATCGGCGCAGCTGAGCCGGGGCGATGTCCCCGCAACTGAAAGGAACGAGAGGACGTGAAGCCCGTGCGATACGCCTATGGAATATCGGCCGCGCTGCTGATCGGCGGCGCGACAATCTCGCTTGTCACGGGGGTGCCGGCCGGTGCGCAGGTTGCCCAGAACGATGAAAAGCAGATGGAATCGGTCGTGCCGAGAGCAGGCGCGCCGTCAAGCTTCGCCGACCTGACCCAGCAATTGCAGCCGGCGGTGGTGAATATTTCCACCCGCCAGCGCCTGCAGGTGCCCAATAATCCGCTGGCCCAGTTCTTCGGAATGCCCACGGCCCCGCAGACTCGCGAGGCGCAGTCGCTGGGCTCGGGCTTCATCATTTCCGCCGATGGTTATGTGGTCACCAACAATCACGTCATCACCGCCGAGGGCCAGGGCCAGGTCGAAACCATCACCGTCACCATGCCGGACGGCACGGAATATCCGGCCAAGCTGATCGGCCGCGATGCCGCATCCGATCTCGCGGTGCTGAAGATTGCCCGCCCCAAGCCCTTTCCTTTCGTGAAATTCGGCGATTCCTCGCAGGCCCGGGTGGGCGACTGGGTGATCGCCATCGGCAATCCGTTCGGCCTCGGCGGCACCGTGACGGCGGGTATCGTATCGGCGGTCTACCGCAACACCGGCTCCGGCGGCGCCTATGATCGCTACATCCAGACCGATGCCTCGATCAATCGCGGCAACTCGGGCGGCCCGATGTTCGACATGGAAGGCAATGTCATCGGCATCAACAACGCCATCTTCTCGCCCTCGGGCGGAAGCGTGGGGATCGGCTTCGCCATCCCGGCCGAAATCGCGCAGCCCATCGTGACCAAGCTGATGAAGGGTGAAGCGATCGAGCGGGGCTATCTCGGCATCCGCATCCAGCCGATCAACGAGGATCTCGCCGATTCGCTCGGAATCCCGCATAATCGCGGCGAATTCGTCCAGGCGGTGGAGCCGGGCCAGGCAGCCGAAAAGGCCGGCCTCAAGGCTGGGGACGTGATCCTGCGGGTCGATGGCCAGGATGTGACTCCGGACCAGACCCTCTCCTTCCTCGTGGCCAATATCCAGCCCGGCAAGCGCATTGCGATAGACCTGATCCGCGACGGCAAGCGCCAGACGGTGACCGCCACTGTCGGCAAGCGCCCGAGCGAGGAAGAGCTGGCCCAGCAGCAGATGTTCGACCCTGACGCCCAGGGCGGGCTGGACGGCGATCAAGCCACCCCCGGCAGCGGCGTGGTGGAGAAGGCGCTCGGCATTCAGGTCATCAGGCTCACCCCGCAGATCGCCCGCCAGCTCGGCGCGGCGGACAATACCCAGGGTGTGGTCATCGCCGGGGTCGATCCGAACTCCGATGCCGGAACCAAGGGGCTGCAACGCGGCGACATCATCCTGAGCGCCAATTACAAGGCGCTCACGCAGCCGACCGATCTGGAAACGGCGGTCAGCACTGCGAAATCGAGCGGGCGCGAGGCGGTGCTGCTGCAGATCCAGCGGCGCGGGCGCCCCGCAACCTATGTGCCGATCCGCTTGCGCTAGAGTGATTTCCAAGCAAGTGGAATCGCTTGCCGGCTCGGAAATCACCGAACGAGTCTAGGCAGGTTCGGCAAACAAGATCGCTGGCGGCGCCCATGGTGGACGGGCGCCGCCGCGAACCATATTTTCCGCAATCGACTGTCAGGAAACGTGCTGGGCTGAGGCTTCAGCGCCTCACGGCGGGGAAACCTGCGGGCGCGATCCGCTGCGCACCGTCACGTCGCCCGCGGTGTCCGGGGCGCGCGCGGATGGCTCGGGAGACGCGCCGATGGCGCGATCCAGAAAATCGCCGCTGGCCGCGGGCGGCGGCTGGTTCTGCTGACCCGAGGGCGATGGCTCGCCTTCCGGCGGGAATGGGCGCGCGGGAACATCCGAACGGCGGTTGGGGTCCACCAGATTGCCCTGCTCGTCCACATAGTAGTAATCGCCCGGCTCGCCGAACAGGGCTTCGTCGTCAGGCTCCAGCTGCCATTCGGGCAGCTTGAGATCGGTATCGAATTTCTCGACCGGACGCTTGGCGACCGCATAGCGCATATAGGCGGCGAAGGCCCGCGCCGGAGCGGCCCCGCCCTGCAGGCCGGGGACCGCCTTGGCATCGTCGCGGCCCATCCACACGCCGGTGGTGATGCCGCTGGAAAAGCCCAGGAACCAGCCATCCTTGTTCGAGCTGGTGGTGCCGGTCTTGCCCGCCACCGGGCGGCCGATCTGGGCGGCCTTGCCGGTGCCGATATTCACGGCGGTCTGCAGCATGTCGACGATCCCCGCCGCCACATAATCGGGAACGAGCTGCTGCGCGCGCGTCGGCTTGTGGGAATAGAGCAGTTCCCCATCGGCCGTGGTCACCTTGACGATGCCGAAAGGCTCGATCGCCGTGCCGCGCGCCGAAACCGCGGCGAAGGCCCGGGTCATGTCGATGACGCGAACGTCCGAGGTGCCCAGCACCATCGAGGGAAGGGTGTTGATCGGGGTGGTGATGCCGAAGCGGCGCGCCATGGACGCAACCGTCCCGAACCCGACTTCGTTGCCCAGCTGCGCCGCGACCGTGTTCTTGGAATAGGCGAATGCGGTGCGCACGTCGATCGGCCCGGCATAGCCGCCTCCGGAATTGCGCGGGCTCCAGCCATTGATGGTGACAGGTTCGTCGACCACCCGGTCATCCGGGATATAGCCCGCCTCCAGCGCCGCCAGATAGACGAACAATTTCCATGCGGAGCCGGGCTGGCGCGTCGCATTGACCGCCCGGTTGTAATTGGACGAGACGTAATCCGTGCCGCCCACCATCGCCAGCACCGCGCCATCGCGATCGAGGCTGACCAGCGCGCCCTGCGCATCGCGCGGGGTATTCGCCTTGATCGCGGCGGTGGCCGCGCGCTGCATCCCGACATCCAGCGTCGTCCACACTTCCAGCGGCTCGAAGGTTTCGGGCAGCAGGAGATCGAGCTGCGGCAGCGCCCAATCGGTGAAGTAGCGGATCGAATTCTGGCCCTCGTCCTGTTTCAATCTTACGGCGGAGACATCCACCGCAGCGGCTTCCGACGCGGCCAGCACGCCGTTCTGGCGCATGATCGCCAGCACGACATTGGCCCGCTTCACCGCCGCCTGGACATCCGCTGTGGGCGAATAGCGCGACGGCGCCTTCACCAGCCCGGCGATGATCGCCGCCTCGGCCACGGTCAGGTTGCGGGCCGAATGGCTGAAGAATTTCCGGCTGGCCGCGTCGATCCCGTAAGCGCCGCCGCCGAAATACACCTTGTTGAGATAAAGCTCGAGGATCTGCTCCTTGCTGAACTTGACCTCCAGCGCCATGGCCAGCACCGCTTCGCGCAGCTTGCGGTCGATCGTCCGGCTGTTGTTCAGGAACACGTTGCGGGCAAGCTGCTGGCTGATGGTGGATGTCGCAGCGATGCGCCGGTCATCATGGAACGCGACCCACACCGCGCGGGCCAGACCGATCGGATCGATCCCGAAATGCGAACGGAAACGGCGGTCCTCCACCGAAATCATCGCATCCTTCATCACCTTGGGGATGTCGCCGGAGGCAAGCCAGTCACCCGGACTGGGCCCCAGGGTCACGATCTCGGACCCGTCCCGCGCCCGCACCACGATGGTCTGGCCGACCTCGCTTTCCATCAATTCATTGAAGCTCGGCAAGGAACGCGACGCCATGGCGACGGCGATGCCGACAACCAGCAGGATCAATACGCCGAATGCAACGCCCCACAGGAACAGCCGGCGCATCCAGCGCCGCACCACCCCCGGTTTCTTCGGCCCGTCCGAGCCGCCAGCGCCCCGCACTCTATTCATCTTGCGCGTTCAATCCCACATGGCCGGCCACACCGGCCAATATCCCCGCCTGCACAATCAAGTTGTAACGCAGCGTTAACGATGACCGCCACTCATCAGGCCCGATCTACTCCTTTGGCTCGAAATCGAGGGCGGCGCTGTTGATGCAATAGCGCAGGCCCGTGGGGCGCGGGCCATCCGGAAAGACATGGCCGAGATGGCCTTCGCAGCGCGAACACCGCACTTCTGTGCGCACCATTCCATGCGAGAGGTCGGAATGCTCTTCCACCGCATCGCCGCTGACGGGCCGGTAATAGCTGGGCCAGCCCGAACCGCTGTCATATTTGGTGTCGGAGGTGAACAGCAGCTGGCCGCAACCGGCGCAGCGATATTCGCCTTGCGACTTGTTCTTCTCATACTCGCCGGTGAAGGCGCGCTCCGTCCCCGCCTCCCGCAGAATGCGATACTGTTCCGGCGTCAGCCGCTCGCGCCACTGGGCGTCGTTCAATTCCACCTTGTCAGACATGGGTCACCGTCCTTCTTGGTCCTTACTGGCCGCCGTTTGCAGATATGGGACGGCCCATCCGCCTCGCAAGAGCCGTCAATAGCGGCCCGTTCAGGCGTTGACATCGGAATAATGGGCTGGCGGCTGGATCACATCCATCCGCTCGCTCAACAGCGGGCGGAAGCTGGGCCTGCTCTTGAACACGGAATACCAGCCGCGGGTCTGTTCATGGCCGCTCCAGTCGATGCCGCCGAGATAATCCGCGACGGAAAGCTGGGCCGCCGCGGCCAGATCGGCAAGGCTCATCTGCGCGCCCGCCAGCCACGGGCGGGTGTCGATCAGATAATCCATGTAATCTATATGTTCATTGGCCATCCGCATCGCATCGCGCAGCAGGCGCGAATCCGGCGGGGCGCGATAGACCAGCCGCTTCTTCATCCGTTCCTCGAGCAGAGGCGCAGTGACATCGGCGAAGAAATTCTCGTCGAACAGGGCCACGAGACGGCGGATCTCGGCACGATTGGCCGCGGTCCCGTTGATCATCGGGCTGCGCTCCACCGTTTCCTCGAAATATTCACAGATCGCCCGGCTATCGACCAGGGTGATCCCTTTTTCCGGGTCATGGAGAACAGGCGTGCGCCCGGCCGGGTTCAGCTGGAAGAACTCGTCGCGCCCTTCCCACGGATTTTCCCGCCACAATTCGTACCCTACCCCCTTTTCACCAAGGAGCAGACGGACCTTGCGGCTGAATGGGCACAAGGGGAACTGGTAAAGCTGCCACATCGAGGCCGCTTCATGCCGCAACCGCGCCGAGACGTCCACCGGTCATGCAACAAATTATCGGTGAAAAACCGGCCCTTGAAGCCTCGCCCGCGCCCTACCTCGTTCCGGGATTTCCGAGCCGGCCAGTGATTCCACCTGCTTCCAAATCACTCTACAGGCCGGACGCCTCCAGCGATGCCACGCAGCCCGGCATCGCGGCCGCCAATGCCACCGGCTCGGCCAGGCGGGCGGCCTCTTCCTTCAGCAGCGCGACGATCTCTTCCCGGGTCACTCCCGCCTCGTCCATCAGCTGCGCCCCGGCCCTGACGAAATATTCCTTCCCGCTCTCCGCCAGCGACGGCGGCAGGGCGGGATCGGCGGGGCCCTGTGCGATCTGCTGCGAATTGACCGCGAAGGCGGCGGAACAGCGGAGCAGCATGCGATGTTCCGGCGTGAGCCTTGCCCGCGCCTCGTCGAGAGGGGGCGTCGCCTCGGCGGCGGCGGCCGGAGCGGCTCCGGCGAAGAGCAGCAGGCCGAGAAAAAGGATGCGGTTCGTCATGGCCTGCCTATAGTCCGCTTCGATGAACCCCGGCCATACAATACTCCACCCGCGATGAGGCGCGCATGATTCTGGGACTGGTCCTGGCCGGCGGACGATCGAGCCGCTTCGGAAGCGACAAGGCGCTCGCGGAACTGAACGGGCAAACCCTGATCTCGCGAGCGATAGAGAACCTTTCCGGCTGGTGCGAGCAGGTTATCATCGCCGGGCGGGAAACCGGCCCCGCCCCCTGCATACCGGACTGGCCCCGCCCCGGCATGGGCCCGCTGGCGGGACTGGCGGCGGGCCTTCATCACGCGCGGGATGCCGGATTTGAGGCGGTCCTGAGCTGCGGCGTGGATTCCGTGGATCTACCGGAAGACCTGCCGCTCCTGCTCGATCCGGCCCCGGCCTGCGTGGCCAGCCAGCCCATCATCGGCCTGTGGCCAACCGGGGCCGCGCCGGTGCTGGAGCGGATTCTGAGCGGGAACGGAAAGCACTCGCTGCATGTCTTTGCCCAGAGCATCGGCGCGCGCTGCGTCGAGCTGGCCCAACCGCCAGGCAATGTGAACACGCCGGCCGATCTTGCCGCGATCGGGCAGCGCAAAGATTAGCGCGAAAGCTGGAACACCGCGTTCTGCGCGCGCCAGTTGGCGCCGGTCGCGCCGATCAGCCCATCATTGGCGAGGAACCAGCTGCGCTGGACGCGGACCCCCTTCTCGGCCAGCAGGCTCCGGAAATCCTCCACTGTCAGATGATGGATATTGGGGGTATCGTACCAGTTCTGCGGCAGGTTGCGGGTCACCGGCATCCGCCCGTTCCACAGCAATGCCAGGCGCACCCGCCAATGCGCGAAATTGGGAAAGCTGACGAAGGCCTGCCGCCCGATCCGCAGCAATTCGTCCAGCATGATATCCGGGCGTTGCGTGGTTTGCAGGGTGTGGCTCAGGATCGCGTAATCGAAGGCATCGTCCGGATAGAAGGCGAGGTCGCTGTTCGCGTCGCCCTGAATGACGGAAAGGCCCCGGCTGACGCATTGCTCCACCTTTTCGGGGTCGATCTCCATGCCGCGCGCATCCACGCCCTTCTCGTCGCGCAGCGCGGCCATCAGCACGCCATCGCCGCAGCCGACATCGAGCACGCGCGAGCCGGGCATGACATTGTCGGCGATCACCGCCAGATCGGGACGAAGCGCGCTCATCCCGCCAGCGCCGCCTTGTGCGCCGGGTCCAGCCGTTCCATGTAGTGCTCCGGCCTTTCCAGCGGAACGAAGCCCAGCGGGGCATAGACGCCATGCGCATCGCGCGTGGCCAGCCCCCACCGCCGCAGTCCGCTCAATTCCGGATGTTCCAGCAGAAAACCCGCCATTGTCCTTCCAATGCCCTGTCCACGGGCAGTCTCGTCAACCACGACGTCGGTCAGCCAGGCCATGGTGGCGCGATCCGTCACCGCGCGGGCGAAGCCGATCTGCCGGCCATCCCGATAAGCGCCGACGCAAAGCGAGTTCGCGACCGCCCGCTCCAGCGTTGCGCGATCCATGCTCGCCCCCCAATAACTGGCCCGCAGCCACCCAAGCACCCGCGCCACGTCGATCCGCGCCCGGTCTTCGCTGAGTTCCACGCCGCTCATTGATCGAGGAATCCCCGGATCACCCGGTCAAGGGCCGGAACGTCGAGCAGGAAGCTGTCGTGCCCATAGGGCGCGGACAGTTCGACGAAGCTGACCGGCGCGCCCGCCGCATTCAGCGCATGGACGATATTGCGGGATTCGGCGGTGGGATAGAGCCAGTCCGTATCGAAGCTGACCACGCAGAACCGGGCGCTCCCGCCCGCGAAGGCATCCGCCAGCCGCCCGCCGTGTTCCTCCGCCAGATCGAAGTAATCCATCGCCCGGGTGATGTAGAGATAGGAATTCGCATCGAACCGGTTGGTGAATGAAAGGCCCTGATAGCGCAGATAGCTCTCGACCTGGAAATCCGCGTCGAAGCCGAAGCTCTTTGCCGAACGATCCTGCAGCCGCCGCCCGAACTTCTCGGTCAGGCCCGCTTCGGAAAGATAGGTGATGTGCGCCGCCATGCGGGCCACGGCCAGCCCGGCATCGGGCGGCTTGCCGGTGCCGTAGTAATTGCCGTCCTGCCAGTTCGGATCGGCCATGATCGCCTGCCGCCCGACTTCATGGAAGGCGATGTTCTGCGCGGAGTGGCGCGCGGTCGTGGCGATCGCCAGGACGCGCTCCGTCCTTTCGGGAAAATTGGCGGCAAGGCTCAGGGCCTGCATCCCGCCCATCGAGCCGCCGATCACGGTGTGCAGACGTTCGATGCCGAGCGTATCGAGCAGCCGCACCAGCCCGCGCACCATGTCGCGAATGGTGATGACGGGAAACCGCATCCCATAGGGCGCGCCATCGGGGGCAAGGCTCATCGGGCCGGACGAGCCCATGCAGCTGCCGATCACATTGGCGCAGATCACATGGAAGCGATCCGTATCGATCACCTTCCCCGGCCCGACCGATTGCGACCACCAGCCCGGCTTGCCGGTGATCGGATGCGGGTTGGCCACATATTGATCCATGGTCAGCGCGTGACAGATCAGGATCGCATTCGACCGGTCGGCGGAAAGCTCCCCATAGGTCTCGAACGCTATGTCCACGCATTCGAGCACCTGCCCGCTGTCGAGCGGAAGCGGTTCCGGCAGCCGGATGTTAGGGCTGGTGGAGGCAAGAGTTGTAGCCATATCTGGTTCAGCGAATTGGGGGACGCCCGCCGCACTGTCAATGACCGGGCTGTCAATCACGGCAAAGCTCGGCTATGCGCCCGCGCGTGAATAAGAAGCTCCCCATCGCCAAGCCGTGGATCGAAGCCATCCACGCCTATGTGCCCGGCAAGTCGCGCGCCGATGACGGCCGGGAACTGATAAAGCTGTCCGCCAACGAGAATCCGCTCGGCACCAGCCCGGCTGCGCTGGCCGCGATGCGCGGCGCGGTGCCGCCCGCCCGCTACCCCGATCCGGATTCGCGCGCATTGCGCGAGGCCCTCGGCGACCTCCACGGGATCGACCCGGCCCGGATCGTGTGCGGCACCGGCTCGGACGAGCTGCTGAACCTCGCCGCGCAGGGCTATGCCGGCCCCGGCGATGAAGTGATCTACGTCCGCTACGGCTTCTCGGTCTACGACATCGCCGCGCGGCGCTGCGGCGCGACCCCGGTGATCGCGCCCGACCGCGATTACGGAACCGATGTCGATGCCCTGCTGGCGCTGGTCAACGAAAAGACCCGGGTCGTGTTCATCGCCAACCCCAACAATCCGACCGGCAGCTTCCTGCCCAGGGGCGAGATCGCCCGCCTGCACGCCGCCCTGCCCTCCGACGTGCTGTTCGTGCTGGATCAGGCCTATGCCGAATATCTGGCACCGGAAGACGATGACGGCGGCCTCGCGCTGGCGGCCGCGCACGGCAATGTGCTGGTCACGCGCACCTTTTCCAAGATCTATGGTCTTGCCGGCGAACGGATCGGCTGGGCGACCGGCGCGCCGGGGCTGATCGCGACGCTCAACCGCATCCGCGGCCCGTTCAATGTGTCCAGCACCGGGCAGGCCGCGGCGCTGGCCGCTCTGGCAGACCAGGATTTCGTCCGCCATTCGCGCGAGCATAACCGGGCGGAGCGGGCCCGTTTCGTTGCCGCCCTCGAACAGATCGGCAATCACGGTTTGCGTCCGGTCCCGAGCCAGGCCAATTTCGTGCTGATCCTGTTCGAAGGCGCTCTCACCGCCGAGGCCGCGCAGGAAGGGCTGGCCCGGACAGGATATGCGACGCGATGGCTGCCAGGCCAGGGTCTGCCGCAAGGCCTGCGGATCACTATCGGCACGGCGGAGCAGATGGACGAAATCACGGCGACGCTGCGCGAAATGACTCAGGCCATGGCCGGAGCGACCGCGAGATGACCTTCGGCAAGGTCGCCATCATCGGCCTGGGCTTGCTGGGCGGTTCGATCGGGCTGGCCATCCGCCAGCACCTGCCCGGAGTGAAGACCGCCGGCTATGACAGCGATCCGCAAGTCCGTCTCCGCGCGGCCGAACGCAAGCTCGCGCAGGAGATCTGCGAAAGTGCCGCTGAGGCCGCGCGTGGTGCCGATCTGGTCATCCTCTGTGTCCCTGTGGGTGCGATAGAGCACGCTGCGAACGAACTATCCGGAGCGCTGGAGCCCGGGGCGCTGGTCAGCGACGTCGGCTCTTCCAAGCAGAGCGTGAGCGCCGCCCTGGCCAGGGCGCTGCCCGGCCAGCCGATCATCCCCGCGCATCCCGTGGCCGGCACCGAGCATAGCGGCCCGGATGCGGGCTTCGCCACGCTGTTCCACAATCGCTGGTGCATCCTGACTCCTCCGGATGGAGCCGATCCGGAGCAGGTCGCGGCGCTTTCGGAATTCTGGACCGCGCTCGGCGCCATGGTCGAGGTCATGACGGCGGAGCATCACGATCTCGTGCTCGCGGTTACCAGCCATATCCCGCACCTGATCGCCTACACGATCGTCGGAACGGCCTCCGATCTGGAGGATGTGACCCGGGGCGAGGTAATCAAATATTCGGCCGGCGGCTTCCGCGACTTCACGCGCATCGCGGCCTCCGACCCGGTGATGTGGCGCGACGTATTCCTCAACAACCGCGAAGCGGTGCTGGAAATGCTGGGCCGCTTCACCGAGGATCTGACCGCGATGCAGCGCGCCATCAGATCAGGCAATGGCGACGCTCTGTTCGACCTGTTTACGCGAACCCGCGCAATCCGCCGGTCGATCATCGAACAGAAGCAGGATGATGCGCGGCCCGACTTCGGGCGCGGCGATCATGGCTGAGCGCCTCCCGCGCTTTGGCCATCGTTCAAGGCGTTGATCCCGGCAAGGACGCGGGCCTCGATCTCCTGGCGCGGCAGGCCCGGAGGAATCGGCTCCCCGAAACGATAGGTGATGGTGCCCGTCCGCTTCCATCGGCGATGATAGGGCGGGCCGCTGTCCACGGCGATGGGCACGACCGGCAGGCCGAGCAGCTTGTACAGGCCCGCAAAGCCCGAACGGATCGGTGCAGCCGCTCCATGCGGCACCCGCGTGCCTTCCGGAAAGATCGCCAACGGGCGCCCGCTTCGCGCGAATGATCGCGCCGCGGTCACCATGTCGCGCAAGGCGGCCGCTCCCTTGTCGCGTCGCACGGGCACCACGCCATAGGCCAGCGCGGCCCGGCCCCAGCCCAGTATCCGGAACAGTTCTTCCTTGGCGAAAATCACCGGCCGATCGATCAGGGTGGGCAGATCGATGGCCTCGAAAAAGCTTTCATGCTTCAAGGCATAGAGGACGGGTTGTGAAGGCCGCTCCCCCACGATGCGGATATCGATGCCGAGAATATGACGGGCGCAGACGCGATGGAAGGCGGACCATCGCTCAGGCACTGCTCGCCCGGCATGTGGAAACAGCATAGCGACCAAAACTGCGACGAGCACGAACAATACGCTGGCGCCATAGAAGACGGCGTAGAAGGCGAGACTGCGCAGCACGGCCATCATCGCGAAGCCTTATCGCAGCGCAATGGGGGCCAGAAAGCTGGCAAGCAGCTTGTTATATTCGAGAAACAGGGTGCGCAGCGTCGGCTGGGTGGCAACCGCATCCTTGATCAGCTCGATGTCATCCGGAAGCTCGCGCCTCAATTCCAATGCGGCACGGCGCATATGCCAATCGCTGGTCACCAGGCGCAGAGAGCGCAATTTTTCCCGCTTGGCCCAATCCGCCGCCTCCAAGGCATTGCCACGCGTATCGGCCGCTTCCGCACCCAAGGTGACGCAACATTGCATCAGTTGCGGCTCCACGCCGAACTGGGCCGCGAACTCCTTCGGCTTCACCTCCGGATCGACGCCGGTCACCAGCATCTTCCGGGCCTGCGTCCTGCGCAGAATTTCGAGCCCTCTTGCAATTCGCCCACCCGATCCGGTCGGAACCACCACGGCATCGGTTTTGCCCTCGTCGACCGGTTGAGGCAACGCCACCGAGAACAGGACGAAACCGAGCAGCCAGAAGATCACGGCCCCTGCGAGGATGCGCCGGATCATAGCATGCGCCTCAAGGCCGCCATGACGGTGAAGCGAGCGGTCAATGCCGCCAGCACTGTCCCGACCAGCGGGATCGCGGCGATCAGCAGCCAATCCTGCCAGCGAAGGCCCCCGCCCGCGACCATGCCGGACCCGAGCGCGGCAAAGCGGCTGCCCATCATGAGCACGGCGATCAATCCCAGCGCCAGTCCGGCGGTGGAGCCAAGGGCGGCGTCAACTGCCACCGAACGCTGGAAGATGCGCGCGATCTGGGCATCCGTCCCGCCCAGATGATGCACGATCTCGATCGTTTCACGATTGGTGCCCAACGCGGACCTGGCGGCCAGCCAGACAGCGGCGACGGTGGCTGCCGCAAGCAGGAGGATCAGAGAGGCCGCGAGCCACTGTAGCGAATGGATCGCGGAAAAGACAGGCTTGAGCCAATCGGCCTGGGCATCGACCCGCGCGGCAGGCGCCACTTTGGCCAGCGCTCCGCGCAATGCCTCGATCGCCTTTTTGTCCGCCGCTCCGTTCAGGCGCAGATCGATCAGCGCAGGGACTGCGATGGCAGCGTCTCCCGTGCCGCCAAGGTTGGCCTCGCCGAGCCAGGGAGCCAGCAAGGCGCCGATTTCCTCATCCGGCACGCGCGCGACCTCCGCCACGCCCGGCATGCGCTGAAGCTGCGCCAGGGCAGCCTGCGCCTGGGCTTCGCGCGCTTCGGCGCCCGCCTCCACGATCTGCACGGTTACCGCGCCGGACAATTCGCCACGAGCCTGGCCAGCCACATTGGCGAGAGCCAGCCCGCCGGCCGCGGCGACCACGGTCAGGGCGATCATGATCGCGATCACCCAGAGCATCGGCCCCGCGAGGCGAGCCTGAGGCAGAAGCTGGCGGCCGCTCTTGCCAGCCAGCCCCGAAAGTCGGGTGGTCACCCCCCGCAGGAATGCAGGCGCCTGGCTCATGCAGGCATGACCGGGCGGCGAGGCGGATAGCGGAGCGCGCCGGTGGGATCGTTCAGGCGCCCCTTGTCGAGCCGCATGATCAGGGAATCCGGCACTTTCTTGAGCAAGTGCAGATCGTGCGTGGCGACCACCACGGTCGTGCCCAGCCGATTGAGCGCCTCGAACAGCCGCAACAGCTTGACCGCCATCTCCGGGTCGACGTTGCCCGTAGGTTCGTCGGCAATCAGCATATCGGGCCGGCCGATCACCGCCCGCGCGATGGCCACCCGCTGCTGCTCTCCACCTGAAAGCGTGGCGGGCCTGGCGTCCGCCCGATCGACCAGGCCGACCCAGTCCAGCATATCCGACACCGGCTGATGCAGATCCTCGTCGGGAACCCCGGCCACCCGCAGCGGCAGGGCGATATTGTCATAGGCGGAAAGATGCGGAACGAGCCGGAAATCCTGAAACACCACGCCCAGCCTGCGGCGGAAGCCGGGGAGCCGTGCGCGTGGCAGGGTGATCACATCGGTCCCGAACATGCTGATCACGCCGCGCGAGGGACGTTGCGCGAGATAAAGCAATCGCAGCAGCGATGTCTTGCCCGCGCCGCTCGCGCCGGTCAGGAAATAGAAGCTGCCCGGATAAAGCGTGAAGGAAATGTCGCCGAGCACTTCCTTGCCGGTGCCGTAACGCAAGCCGACATTGTCGAAGCGCACGATATGGCCCTCTTCGGCACTCATCGCGGCCGGACCGGGCTCGTGGGCAGGGAGGCTACGTGTCGCAGGGACATTTCCGGCGGGCTATAAGCGCTGTTGCACCAATTGAAAACCATCGCTGCACAGGAAGCCAGGCAAGGATTGCGCGGATGAGGCAATGGAAGCGATGTGGATAAAGGGCTTATATGGGCCGGGTGAAGGCGCTGCGACCTTGTTGCGTTCCCTCACTCATGCTTAAGAACTACGCATGATAATCGCCTGCCCCGCCTGTGCTACGCGATATGTCGTTCCCGACAGCGCCATCGGGGTGGAAGGCCGCACGGTCCGCTGTGCCAAATGCCGGCACAGCTGGTTCCAGGAAGGCCCTGAAATCACGCCACCGCCAACGGCTCCCCAGCCGCCGGCCTTCGCCGAAGCCAGCGCGCAGCCCGGCCATGCGGAACAAGCGGCCCCGCCCCGCCCCGCCTTCACCGAAAATTTCGCGGCATCGCCAGATAATGAGACCGCCGGGACCGCGCAGGAAAAACCCGGCGGCGCCGTTGAGGAAACCGTCGATCCGGCGCCGGAAGCGGATGACACGGTGGCCGCGCCTCCCAGCTTCGCCGCCAGGCCGCTGGGCGAGGACGCGGATACGCCCCCAGCCGCGCCCGCCGATTACGAGGATGATTATTCTCATTTCGATCATGAGCCGCCGTTCCGTCCCCGGCGGAACAGGCTGAAAATGCTCACGATCGCCGCTGCGGTCTTCGCCGCTGTCGCGGTCGGCCTGGTGGGGGCGGCCAGCTATTGGGGCCTGCCGGATTGGGTGCCGGTCAGCCGCCCCACCTTCGCGCAGGCCCAGCCGGATCTGGTGCTCGATTTCCCCGCCGAAAGGCAGGACCGGCGGACCCTTCCCAACGGCACCGAATTTTTCGGAGCAAGCGGCACCGTGACCAATGTGGGGAAGACCGCCCATGACGTGCCATCGATCCTGATCGTGCTGCGCGATGCGCGCGACCGTATCGTCTACAGCTGGGAAGTCGCTCCGCCCAGGCGCAGCCTTGCCCCGGGCGAAAGCGTTTCCATCAACGAGGCGGTGACCGACGTCCCGCGCTCGGCGAAGTTCGCGGAAATCGGCTGGAAGCCCGAATAGGCAGCGCTTTCCCTGCCCGGATCGCGCCATAATCGAACCGATCGTTCAAACCCGCCGATGGGCGCTTGCAGGGGGCAAATCTACTTGCTAAGGGCGCGCTCCTACCCCGCAGGGACCGACCCGGTCCTTGTCGATTTTGCGGTCGTGGCGGAACTGGTAGACGCGCAACGTTGAGGTCGTTGTGGGCGAAAGCCCGTGGAAGTTCGAGTCTTCTCGACCGCACCAGTCAGTGAAAAAATAATTCAATTACAGGAACTTAACTTACCCCTCGGGGAAAGTGGCACAGTTCTGCGGGCTTTGCGCGCGCATCAGTTTCTGAGTGAAGCCAAAGACGCGTTTCAGACGCCGCTCAGAAGCAATAAAATCGCCGGATTCTCCACTGCGAAGAACCCGGCTTCACCTCTGGTTACGAGATTATTCCGCGCTCATGCAGCGAACCCGAACTGCCGTTCCTGCTCGGACCAGCTGGTTGGGATGCTGCCCGTCAGCAGACTTTTGCGGGTTAGCATCCTGGGCTGGGAGCCATCAGCGATGGCTTCAACGATTCTCGGGCTGAGCCATGCGATGCGCAACAGCCGGGCCAGCTGGGTTCGGCACCGTCGTCCTTCGCGCTTGCCCAGTTGATTGAGGCTGAGCTCAGGTGATGCAAATACCAGCTGCTGCGCGGCCATGGCGTCTGCCAACAGCTTGAGCAGGTCTGCATCCGGACTCAACTCATTGGTATCGGCATCGATCCTGAGTTTCGCTTCGCGGAAGGGCTTGCGCGGCGGAAGGGGGATGCACCAGTTCCATGGGGCATCTGTCTCGATACCGAGAGCATCGGGCCTAAGCTTTATGACGATGTGATCTCTTTGTACCTGCAACGATCCAACCAGGGGCGCAGTGCGGGTTCTGCATTTGATACCTCGCGAAGCTGGATCGTGAGCAAATGCGCGGTAGCAAACATTGTACGCAGTTGGCCCGCCTCGTCGATCCCGGGGACGTTCCGTGTTACCGCCCGAGTAACCGCCATCATCATAATGGCTGGGAACCAGCGACCAGCCTTCGTGCCGTTGGCTCAGGATATAGGCCTCACATGCCTCACGCTGGGCATCGAGGCTGTTAACTCCTGCTCCAGCCCGTCCTCGGTCGACTTGCGGGTGTATGCTCGCCATCGGTAAAAAATGGCCCCTGATGATCATCTCATTGCCGAACTTACGCGGCGTGGATATCTCATTCGCAAGGCGATGGTTTAAATGAAGCTTGTCTGGGATGATGGACGATCCGATCAAGCCGCTTGTTGGAGTTGAGCGCAGGCCTTATGCCATTGGTAATCGGTCCCGATAAAACGACGCGGTCGAACGATGTGTGGCAGACCGACTTCACCTACTTCAAGATTATCGGGTGGGACTGGGTGTATCGGTCGACCGTGCTCGACGACTTCTCACGCTACGTCGTCGCGTGGAACCTTTGCACCACCATGCGCGCCGGGGACATCACCGACACGCTGGAACTGGCCCTCGAAGCTTCGGGCTGTTCGTCGGCCATGGTCGTGCACAAGCCGAGGCTCCTCAGCGATAATGGCCCGAGTTACATCGCCCAGGAACTGGTCGAGCGGATCGGCGCCAAAGGCATGAGCCATGTCCGCGGCACCCCGATGCATCCCCAAATCGAACGCTGGCATCAGACCCTCAAGAACCGCGTCCTGCACCTAATATCCACCCCCCTGACGAGGCATAAACTTCCCTAATTTACGCCGCGATCTGCGCCAAATGTTCTGACGACGGACAATCAGAACTCCTTATCGCATTAGGTTATCATCCGTTACTTATCGGACTATAGGGAACGGGTCTAATATCGGGCTCGACATTGGAGGAAAAAATATCCTTCAACATCAGAATCATGGCCTCACGCCCCCGCTCTGTCAATTTAACTATCACGCGGCGATGATCCAGTTCATCAGGCACCCTTTCCAGCATATTGCCTTCTTCGAGCCGGTCGATCTTTCTCATGGCGGTTGCAGGAGCTTCACCTGAAGCGAGTATCAACTGCTTGATATAAAGGATCCCGCCTTCCGCGCCATTGATCAACAGGATCAGCATCATGTCCCACGCGGATTCGCGGGGGAGGCACTTCGGGAGACGCTTCACCGTTTTAAGTCGCGCGCGAAGCAGCTGCCTCGCCCCTTCCACCAATTGCTGCTCCTCGATCGAACTTTCCTGAGCGGATCGAACGAAGCTTTCCACCCTACGCCGCACGGCAGGCAATGAAGTTGGCTTGGCGTTACTGATATTGTGAGTCAATTCTGACATTAACTATGCGCCTGTTATGATTCCCGTCCGAGTAAAGCCTTAATCGCGGCGTCGCGTTCGATCCGTGATCGCGCGCCGAGCACTATTGCGAGACGCCGCCCCTCAGGCCACGCCACTGAAAATATGAGGTTGAAACACGGCCCCAATCTGCCGGTTTTGAGACCATCGGCTCCGGGGATTTCACTCAGGAGCGTGTTGGTGTTGTTCTGCCCCTTGCCGTTCCATTCAAAGCGTCGTGCGGTCGCCAAACGGGCAATATTCGGATGCTCATCCTGAATATGGCGAGCAAGAGTCAAAGCATCCCTTACAGTGATCTTCTGCCCGCGGCCCAGGCCGCTCGGCGACGAGAAGCAGGTGTCGGTCATGCCCAATTCGGCCCCGCGCCGATTCAGACAATCGGTGAACGCTTCCAGAGAACCACTGTGCCATTCCGCCAAGGCATTGGCCGCCTCATTCGCGCTTACCGTCATGGCCGCGCGCATCAGAGTTTCGATCCGGACCCGATCACCGGCCTTGAAGCCCCAGTGACTGTTTACGTCCGCGGCACGCGGCGAAATCCGGATTTCGTTCTCCGCGCTTTCTCCGCTCTCGCGCAAACGCTCATCGATCAATCCCAAGGTGAGCAGCTTGGTCAGCGAGGCGGGAGGGTACACCTTCCCCTCGCCATGAAGTTTCAGGGTTCGCCCGGTATCAACGTCATACAGCATGGCACCGAGATGCCTGCCAAGCGCTGGCGCCCCATCCTTCAGCCAGTCGACCAGTTCGTATAGCCGCGCCCCGTGCGACCCTTTTACGAGCAGCGTGTCTCCTTCGCGCAACTCATCCCGTAACACGGGCTGCAACATATGGGATGAATCGACTCTCGCCCCCCGGCTAGATGCAGGCAACGATCCCCAGAAATGCTTGTAAAGAGCGCCCACGGCATGAACTCGATCGATGCGGTGCCGTTCTATCAGAGGTGCCAGATCGGTATGGTAGGCGGCTGCCCCATCGCCCAGTTCCAGCATTTCGCCGAGAACGGCGACGCGTCGGCCCTTGCCCACCTTATCCCCCAGACGCGCGAGCGCGGCGGCCATGGAACCTGGATTGGCATTATATGCATCGTCGATGAGCGTTATGCGCCGCCCGCTTACGTCGACTGGCAATTCTTCACCGCGCCCCGGAAGGGATCGAAAACCGGCCAATTTTTCCATTACCGGCTCCGGATCGAGTCCCAGCGCAGATGTGGCCGCCAAAACAGCGAGGCTGTTAAGAGCCATGTGCTCGCCCTCAGCGCCGATCCGATAGCTCCGATCATGCGATCCGATCCTGGCAGAGATCGTGCGAGAGGCGGGATCGTAATCAAGCAGGCGGTATTCGCAATCTGCCGATCGGCCATAATTGAGCACGGTCAGATCGCAGGCCCTGGCCGCCATCCGGACGGTTTCCCACTCGGCCATTTCACGATTCAATACAGCGATGCCCCCTGGCTCCATTCCCCGAAAGATGGCGCTCTTGCGCTCAGCTATGGTCTGCACATTGCGATGGTATTCGAGATGCGCAGGCAGAATATTCGTGAAAATCGCCACATCCGGGCGCGCCATACGCGCGTTGAAACCCATGCGCCCTATTGCCAGTTCCAGTACGATATGAGGCGTGTCCCATGGAATCGACGCCAAGTTCCATGCGATGCCAAAAGGCAGATTGGCGTTGTGCCGAGTCTGCCCGACAGGGCCGAACGGTTGAAGCGCATGGGCAAGCATAGCGACGGTGGTGGTTTTGCCCGCGCTGCCGGTAACACCCAGCAGCCTGCCGCTCATTCGCTGTCTGGCATATTTCCCGAGCGCGAGGATCGCCTCGCCCACATTGTCCACCGCCAGGACCGGAATCCCGTCCAGAGAAAGGCCGCCGGGATTACTTGTTATTAGCGCGCGCGGCTGGCTTGGCAGGCGGGAAAGGCTTTCCGGCGCCACCCCTTTTTCGTCCGCGCTCAGCCGCACAGCCACCATGTCACCCGGCGTCATCGTGGGGGGGAAGATGCACAGGCCGCTTGCCCGCCAATCCTTGGCGAGGCGGGAAGTCCACCGCCCTCCCGTTGCCCGTGCCACATGGGTCGCGGTCCAGTGGATTGCCGTGTCCTCGGCAGAACCCAGCTCGGGAGCGCGTCCATCGGAACCCTGCGCAAGCAGATGCTCACGGTAGGCGATGAGGCCGGACAGGTAATGTTCGACGTCATCGATCCGCACCCGGAAGCTGTGATGACGGATGAAGAAACTGCCCTCGATCTTGGATGGCGCGGCAAAGAACATCGCCAGCTCAGGCCAGAAATGACCATTGAGCAGATAATGCGCCCGATGGTGCAGCGCCTTGTAGAAGCGGGGAAGGTCCACGCCGCCCACCAGATGCGACAGATCCGGCTCCGCGTGCAACCGCTCCAGCATCTTCCGCGCCGCCATCATCAGTTCCAACAGCGTGGGGAATGTGGTGATCCGCTTGAGAACGAAATCCAGATAGTCGCGGAAATTATCGATACCGAACTGATAGTAACGTTCTTCCGGGCGATGCAGCGTCAACTCGTTGACGCAGTAGCTCAGCCAGTGATCATGCGATTTCCAGTGCTTCTCCCGAATGAAATGCTCGAAAGCATTCTCCACGGCTTTCAGCCAGCGGGCATCTCCCGTCAAGCCGTAAAGGCGCAGGAGGCCGAATGCCGCCTCGCCTTCGTAATAGATGATGCGGAAGGCCTGCCTTACCTTGAGCGTCGGATAATCGAGCACGTGGACAAAACTTCCCGTGGCAGGGTCCTGCATGTGGAGAATACCCAAGCCCAGTTTTTCAAGCAGGCCGGCGTTACGGCTGGCACCCGTCAGTTCCGCGTGCTTGACCAGCGCCAGAATGGCAACGGCGTTGGCCCCCAGCTTGATCTCGTTCCCTTCATCGACGAGAAACGCCGCTTCCCCACCTTCAGGCAATCGCATCGTCCGGATCAGCTTGTTCGTCAGGTAATCAAGGGCGCGATCGATCGCGTCCTTGAGCGCATCGCTGCGCGTGACCTCCCAGGCTTCCAGCATCGCGTAGAGCGAACTGGCATGGCGCAGACCGTTGTAGGAGCCGATCGGCCTGTCGAAGCAGGGATGCCAGCCGTAATGGAAACATCCGTCTTCGCGAACCTGTGAAGCAAGATAATTGCTGCCTGCGGCGATCAGCCTCTCCAGATCGTCGGCGGTCAGCTTGTCGATCGTCCGCCGGCCCGCGTCCAGCCCGCTCCCCCCCAATCTCTGAACACCGGCTCCGTCATCGCGAATAAAAACCGCCTTGGTCGTGAACACCCAGACAGGGTCTTCATCCGCGAAGGAGACATCCCGAAGCCCATGGCGCTTCCGGGCATAGATACGGAAATTGTGCTCATTCAGTATGGCGGAAGCCTTCGTCCCACCGCCATACAGCATGGCATTTCCATTCAGCTCGGTTTCCAGAAAGGCGTGGCGAAAGGCCGGATCGAGAGCAATGCCCAATCGGAAATAATTGCGCTTGACCTTATCGAGCGTGGCCCGAACAGCTTTCCAGCTCTGCCGTTCGACCTGTTCCACCCAATCAATTCTTATCCAGCGGGCCTCAACGCCGCTGGCGAGCAATTGCACCTTTCCTTCCCGCCATGCCTCATCGAGAGAAGCGCTATTGACCGTGACAACCTTCGCCCGTTCGGTGCCGTCGGTGAAAGAGAAGAAAAGTATGAAGCGATCCTCGCCTTCCACCTTCGCCGGAGCGATGTCCTGCAAATCGCGATAGAGTTCATCGAGAAGCGGGCGACACATAGCGTTCACCGCTCACGCAGGGCTTCCCGCGCCCTGTTCAATGGTTTCAGGAGATATTGCAGGACGGTCTTCTGCCCGGTGTGGATATCGACCGTGGCGATCATGCCAGGCACGATGGGGTATCGTTTCCCCTGCTTGTCGATGAGAGAATCCGTCCTGGTGCGGATAAACACACGATAATAGAATATCTCGGGTTTCACCTCGTCCCGGATGGTATCAGGCGAGATGGAAGTCACTTCCCCGTCCAGACCGCCATAAATCGAATAATCATAGGCGGTTATCTTTACGGTCGCTCGCTGACCCGGATGAATGAAGGCAATGTCGCGCGGAGACATGCGGGCTTCGATCATCAACCTGTCATCGAGCGGAATGATCTCCATCACCTGCCCGTTCGGCGGCACGACGCCTCCTACGGTCGACACTTCGATATTCTTCACGATGCCGCGCACGGGCGAACGAAGAGTCAGGCGATTGAGCGTGTCGGAACGGCCCGTGACGACGGGAGCGAGCGTCTCGATCTCCGCTTCCGCCTTGGCCAGTTCTTCTCGGGCCTCGACGATATATTGCGAACGCAGATCGGCTTTCTTCAACGCGAGATCGGCTCTCTGCCGCTTGAGGCGAATGACTTCCACATTGCTGGCCGCTCCGACCTCGATCAGCGATTCACCGATGGCGACTTCCTTGCCGATGAGAGCCAGGGATTCATCGATCAGACTTATCGAATCGGTCAGGCTGCGCCGCCGCGCCGTGTAGAGCCGGGTCTCCGCTGCCTTGAGATCGGGATAATCATCCAATTCCGCCGGAAAGGTCAGCGGCGTCTGATTGACTTCCGCGCGAAGGCGCGCCGCCGCCGCCAGCGCGGCGCGATATTTCGCGGCGCTTTCCTCCACGGTGGAGCGCGCCAAAGTGGGGTCCAGCTGCGCCAGCACCTGACCGGGCCTGACGATATCGTCCTGCCTGACGAGCAGTTTGGCGAGAATGCCCCCTTCGAGGGATTGAACGATTTGCTCCCGCGAGGTCGGGACCACACGCCCGCTGCCTGTAGCCACCTCATCCAGCTCCGCAAGCGAGGCCCACGCAAACGCGACCACGAAGAACGCCAGCAGCCCCCATACCAGCCATTTCGAGCGCTTCAGGCGGCCACCTTTTCCGCCGTCTTCCAGCCAGTCGCCTATGTCCGGTTCGGCGCTCATGCCGCCTTGCTCTTTCCTTGCATAATGGATAGCGCTTCCTGCTTCCCGGCATCGAGCGTGATGGCGCCATTGTGAATGACGATGATCCGATCCACGAGATCGAGGAGACGCATTCTGTGGGTCGCCAGGATGACCGTCCTGGACTTGCTCCACACCTTGAATTTTTCGGTGAACAGGCGCTCGGTCGTCTCATCCATCGAGGCTGTGGGTTCATCTAGCAGCAAAATCCTGGGTTCGCGGATCAACAGCCGCGCAAGCAGCAAAGCCTGGATCTGGCCTCCGGAAAGGCCGCCCCCGCCCTCCTGCACCACATGCTCCAGGCCCGCGCGCGAACGGCGGATGAACTCGTCGGCTCCAACCATTTCCAACGCGGCAGCGATATCGCTGTTCGAAGCCCGTGGCGCGCCGAGGGTCAGATTCTGCCGGATCGTGCCGTGAAACAGCCGGCTGTTCTGCGTCAGCAAGCCAACATCCCTGCGGACGTCGCCCGGATCGATCTGATGCAGCGCAAAATTGTCCAGCAGCACTTCACCGGAATCCGGGCGCAGAAGACCAGACAAGCCCTGGAGCAAGGTGGACTTGCCGGCACCGTTGCGCCCCAGCACCGCGATCTTCTCTCCCGGCCGAATATGCAATTCCTTGATCGCGAGCCCCGGGGGAGAATTGGAATCGCCATATTTGAAGACCGCGGAATGAACCGCGAAGTCTCCGGCGATCGACGGCACTTCGATCCGGTGCTCGTCATCCGGATTGTCCACCGGCAAGGCCATGATCCGATCCGCGCTCGCGGCGCTGACCTTGGCCTGCTGAAGCCGGGCCAGAACCTGTGTGACCTGGGCGATGGGCGCCATCATCCGCGAACCCAGAATCGATGCCGCGACCAGCGCGCCGGTGGTCATTTCGCCCGCCATCACCAGTGGCGCTCCGAAAAAGACTATAGCCGCATAGACGCCGGTCTGGACGCTCTGGCTCCAGGCGGAAATGCTGTTGGTAAGCCCCCTCAATCTGAGCTGGGCATCGCCAGTCACGGAATTCAGATGATTCCAGTGCTGCTGGAAGCGTTCCTCGGCCTGGAGCGCCTTGATGTCCTCGATGCCCTGCACGGCTTCGACCAGCATCGCATTGCGCAGCGACGCTTCCCGCATCGCTTCGCTGGTATAGGCCCGCAGGCGACGCTGGACGAGCAACGCCGGCACGATCAGCAGAGCCAGCGCTCCCAGCGGCACCAGCGCGAGCGGCCCCGCGATGAACAGCAGAATCAGCAGGAACAGCAGAAAGAAGGGAAGGTCCACAATCGCCGACACCGTGGTCGAGGTCAGCATTTCCCGCAGCTGCTCGAGATCTCGAAGCTGGGCGATGAAGGTGCCGGTCGAAGACGGCCGCTCGCGCGTCTGGACCCGCAGGGCGTGGCCGAACACCTGATCGGACATGCGCATGTCGGCGCGCTTTCCGAGCACGTCGATAATGTTCATGCGCAGCCATCGGAGCATGAAATTGAGGCCGATCGCCAGCAGCACTCCGATGAAAAGCACGTAAAGCGTCGGAAAGGATTGCGCCGGAATCACCCGGTCATAGACCTGCATCGAGAACAGAACGCTGGCGAGCGCGAGCGCGTTGGCGATGAGGGACGCGATCACGATCGGACCGTAGGAGCGCGCATCCTTGAGCAGGAGAAGCCGCAGCCAGTGTTCCCTGTAAGGGCGGATATAGGCGTCCACTCGAGCATCCGGCACCGTGCGCGACGGGCGCGGCAGGACGAAGCGCACCGCATCCCGCATCAATTCCTCTACGGGAATGCTGTTCCGCAAACCCCCTTCGCCCGTGATTGACACGCTTGCCTGGCCCGCCGATCCGATCGCGGAGATTATGGCGAGTTCGCCATTGGCGAGCTGTGCTATGGCAGGCAGCTTGCCGCTGCTGAGCCTGAAACCCTCCGGCGCCGCAAAATGGACGAAAAACCCGATACTGCGCGCTATGGTGCGTATCTGGCGATCTTCCGTCTCTCCCCTCTCCCATTGCGCGATCCGCCTCGCGTTTTCGGAGGATACGGGCAGGCGATAATATCCCGCCACTTCGCGGAAGGCTTCGATCCAGCGATCCGCCTGAAAACTTGCGTCGGCCGTCTTTTCAACCACGCCTTTCATCCCACCCTCTCCGCGAAAGCGCTCTTGTTCAGGCCGTAAGCGCTGCGCGTGGCCCCGGAGAAGAACAGGCAATCGGCCTGGAGCCGGCGCAGATCATGCTTCGTGTTGACGAATTCGAACCGCACCTGATGCAGTTCCTGCTCGGCATTGAGCAGATCCACCAATGTCCGCGTGCCCATCTCCAGATATTGCAGGCGATAGAGCTTGCCAGTTTCCCTCATGCTGCTTTCGCGCAGGTCGAGGGTAGCCATCACCCGGGTAAAGCCGTCGATCCGGCCACGGGCTTCAGCAAACTGCCGGCGTATCTCATTGCGCACTTTGGCTTCGGCGGCATCTGCCGCTCCCAGCGCCGCCGTGGCGCTGCGCACCCGCGCCTTGCTGGCTCCGCCGCTGTAAAGCGCGCTCGATATATTGAGGCCGAAACTGTATTCTTTCCGGCCGGAAACCGGATCGGCGATTTCCGTTCCCGCATCCGCGCCGAACGAAACGGTGGGCAAGCCATCCGCCCTGCTCCTGTCGAGTTCACCCAATGCGTGATCCCTTTGGGCTCTCACCTGCATGATCGCGGGAACGGCCCCCCAGTCCACCGCATCCTGATCGCAAGCGGTAAGGAACCAGTCTGGCATATCGGCGGAAACATTTCCGATGGATTCCCTGCCGAGAAGGTAGGCCAGATTGCTTATCCAGCGCTCGCGCTCCGCTTCGATTTCCTCGATGGTCGCTTGCGCTGCCTGCACACGCGCGCGGGCCTGCAACGCATCGGAGCGGGTTGCCGCGCCTCGCTCGAAGCGATGGCCCACAAGTTCGCTGATCTCGCGGATGCTCGCTAGCTGTTCCCCGGCGACCTGCAGGAGATCGTTCGTCCGCTGGATTTCGACGAAGGCGTAACTCGTGTCGCGAACCAGGCTGTCGACGGCTTGCAGCAATTGGGCTTCACTGTCCCTTGTATCGGCTTCGGCTATCGCAACCGAGCTGGAAACCTTCCCGAAGTCATACAGCATCTGCGATGCCGATACGCTTGCGCGCGGGCGCCAATTGCTCCTGACCGTATTGTCGTAACCCGAACCGAGGCCGACGCTGATCTGGGGAAGATAGCCCGCCCTGCTGGCAGCGATGTTCTCTGTGGAAGCGTCCACATTGCCGGATGCTTCCTCGATGGAGGGGTGCCAGGCCACGGCTTCATCGACGGCTGTTTCAAGCGTAAGAAGCGGCCCCTGATCGCCGAAGCCGTAGTCGGCGGCACCAGCCACGCTCGCCAGCAGGAAAACGCCTCCACCAAGGAAATATCGTCTGGCCGCGATCAGGTCATGATTTACCCGTGCCCATGCACCCTGCCATCTCATCCCATAGTCTCGTATTATTGTTGTGTGGCCGAAACCAGGAGACACCGGACATTCCATGGTGCTCCTGGCCTTTAGCCTCTCGAGGCTAGATTAAGGAATGGTTATCGTCATCCGAATTTTGCGTTTGATTATCAGCTAGATACCCCAGTGGATCATCCAACGCATCCGGGTTGGCGGGAGGTGGATCGCTTTGATCGCCATCGCCCGCAGGCCCTTGCGGAGCGCCCTTTTCGGCATCTCCGTCACTGTCGGATTCACCCAGTTGCTGCAGGTAGCCTTCAAGGACATCCAGCAAGTCGCCCTTTCCTTCAAACAGTTCGAATTCGAAGCTGTCGGACGGCTTCTGTTCACCATTTGGCTCATTCGAAGACGATGCTGACTCGCCCAGCGGAATGACATCCCCCTCCATGAAGCTGGTCAATGCGAATACTTCCGGCTCCTCTCCAGGCGCCGAAAGATTGAGCGTAATCGTCAGCTCTGCTTGCTCCGTTTCACCGTTTGGCGCCTCGATTGTATAGGTGAAGACGTCCTGCGCCCCGCTAGAACCGGCAAAATCCGGATCGACCTCATAACTGTAGGAGCCATTCGGATTGATGGTGAGCGTTCCGTAATCACCCTCGATCTCCGTTCCACCTGCTTCCACAGGCGTCCCGTCAACATCGGTTACAACCGTTCCGACAGGAGCGGTATCGATTCCATCCGGCCCAGGATCGCTGATCACATTGCCCGAAACCGAGCCGGAAACCGATTCCGGATTGTTGTAGTCGAAGATGACGTCGGATGTGGTTTCGACCGTAATCGTAGGCAACAGTGCGACATCGAGAATGCCACCACTCGAGTTGCCGGTGACGACATAGTAAGTGTAACCGCCTTCAAACTCGGGCAGAATCAACGCTTCCGCACTCCAACTCGAGCCGACAACACCCAGAAATCCAGGATTGTAGACAAGCCAATCGGCCTGCTCGTCAACCAGTTCACCTTCCGTGCCACCATCCGCAACCCGGTAGATTTGAAGATCGAAGCTGGCGTCTCCATCTAGATTCAAGGCGGCTAGTGCTTGGCCGGCACCGTCGAGAGTCACCTGTCTGGTAGTGCCTTCCGCCACATCGAAGGTCAGCACGCTATTTGCCGTCAGGAGCGATAGAGTGACTGTATCATCCAGCAATCCGAGATCCAGAAGGCTGCCAATAGCAGCCGACTGAGTGTCCTGAGGCGTTTGTGTCGGGACAACGTCGAGGTCCAGGGTCTCCTCATTGTCGATCGCAATCAGCAGGTCCGGAGCGTCGACTAGAGCAGGCAGCGATTCATTGCCTGCCTCATCGGTCAGCGTCACCGTCAACTGCTCTCCATCCGTTTGCGGCGGATCGATATTGACCGTGAAGGTTCCGTTCGGAGCGACTGTGCCCGTGCCAAGTATCGTCGTTCCGTCAAGCCCGCCATAGACTGTAACAAGGGCATCAGGCTCGCCTGTGCCTGTTACGGTTGCGCCAGTTTCCTGATTCACTTCTGCCACTGGGGCTTCCGGAGCCTCGGTGTCAGCGTCTGCGTCTGCGTCAGCGTCCGCATCGGCATCGGCGTCGGCATCCGCGTCAGCATCGGCGTCGGCGTCGGCGTCCGCATCAGCATCAGCGTCCGCATCGGCATCAGCGTCCGCATCGGCATCGGCATCGGCGTCCGCATCAGTATCCGCATCGGCGTCCGCATCTACGTCAGCGTCAGCGTCAGCGTCGGCATCTGCATCCGCATCGGCGTCAGCATCAGCATCTGCGTCAGCGTCAGCGTCCGCATCAGCATCCGCGTCGGCATCTGCATCTGCATCCGCATCGGCATCTGCATCCGCATCCGCATCCGCGTCAGCATCAGCGTCGGCGTCTGCATCGGCATCTGCATCTGCATCTGCATCTGCATCTGCATCGGCATCAGCATCAGCGTCAGCGTCAGCATCGGCGTCGGCGTCAGCATCTGCATCGGCGTCAGCATCTGCATCGGCGTCAGCATCTGCATCGGCGTCAGCATCTGCATCCGCGTCGGCATCAGCATCCGCGTCAGCGTCAGCGTCGGCATCAGCATCAGCGTCAGCGTCTGCATCGGCGTCAGCATCAGCATCGGCGTCCGCGTCCGCATCGGCGTCAGCATCAGCATCGACGGGGACAACGGCCTTCGTATCATCATCTCCATCGCTTGCGACGGCTGCGATCAGGCCCGCGCCTCCTAGCAATCCCAAAGCAGGCACAAGGAGGTCGGCGCCACCATCACCCGACGCAACCGACGAACCCGCTAGAAGATCGCCAAGTCCATCCAGTTCATAAAACTCCAGGCTGTCAGTACCGCGTACGAGCCAGAGCGTGCCGTCATCTTCCTGAAGGACCAGCTCGCTGTAATCGGTTTCGGTGGCAACGAGATAGAAGTTCGCGGCCCGGATAACCTCGCCTGACTTTAGACGAATGAGAAGATCGTTTCCTTCGCGTTCAAGCGCAGCCAGATTTTCCCGTTCGACCGGCAACTTGACTACGCTTGGGCCATTGACAGCGATTGAATCCAAAGTTGCCGTTTGGGTTGTCCCGGTAGCTTTATCGAGAATTTCAACTGGCATCACTTCTCTCCGTTCAATCGCATCGGCAATCATTCGAAGTTCGGAGTTTCTGCTGAAATTCCCCGAACAAACGCGCAGTGCCGCCGCTCTACGCGAGCAATAAAAAGGCAGCTGCGAGACTCGGGAAAGCTACGCATGATAATAAGTCGATGTAAAATAGAGACTATTCCGTTTCCGGAACGAAAGCGCCTTAATGATCTACCAGTTCGCCCATGTGGCAAACGCCCCTAAACCTTAGGCGATTATATACCTTGCAAACACGGTGCTGAAATGGCATAAACTCCGGCAAGGAGTTCAACCCCATGTCTGCCCTTTCCCGTCCTGAGTTCCACAGTGAAGCAGCGGCCTTCGCCCACCTCGAAACCATCGTGTGGGCTGGTGAGCCGGTGTGTCCTCATTGCGGCGGCATGGACCGGATCACGAAGGTCAAGGCGAACCCGGCGAAGCGCATTCGTGAGGGCCTGTGGCGTCACGGCGACTGCAAGAAGCAGTTCACCGTCAAGGTCGGCACGGTGTTCGAGCACATGCGCCTTCCGCTGCACAAGGCTATGCAAGCCGTCTATCTGATGACGAGCAGCAAGAAGGGCGTCTCGGCGCACCAACTCCACCGTATGCTTGAGATCACCTACAAGAGTGCGTGGTTCCTCGCCCATCGTATCCGCGAAGCGATGGCTTCTGGCGACCTTACTCCGTTCGGCGGCAACGGTGGTGCAGTGGAAGTTGACGAAACCTTCATCGGCAAGCTCAAGGGCGTTCCGAAGCGCCGCGCCTTCCATCACAAAATGAAGGTATTGGCGCTGGTTGACCGTGATAGCGGCCAAGCCCGCACCATGGTTATCGACGACGTGAAGGCCGAGACGCTTATGCCGATCGTCAAGGCGAACGTCGCCCGCGAGGGCCGCGTAATGACCGACGAACACAGCGGCTATCGCGACATGGGCAAGTTCTTCGCCGCCCATGGCACGACGGCGCACGGTCGCGGCATCTATGTCGATCCCGACGATCGCAGCATCCACAGCAACACTGTCGAAGGCTATTTCAGCATCTTCAAGCGTGGCATGAAGGGCGTCTACCAGCACTGCGGCGAGCAGCATTTACACCGCTATCTGGCCGAGTTCGAATTCCGCTATAACAACCGCGCGGCACTCGGCCGCAACGACACCGACCGCTCTGTTGCGGCGCTGTCAGGCATCGTTGGCAAGCGGCTCACTTACGCTTCATAGACCGGACTATCAAAGTCTCCACTCAAGCGACCATCACGTCGAAGGCGAAACCGTTCACGCTGGATCACCAAACCTCATCGCCGTTGATAACGAGTCAAACTGATCAGCTATCAACAGCATTGACGGGATTTTAAGGTGGGTATGGCTTAGAAGCATACTTGGAAGTGAGACATCCCGCCAAGGTACTACCTTCCGCCGTGCGCGCCCTCGGCTGGACTCGAACCAGCAGCCGGGGACCTACGAAGAACCTGCTCTATCCAGTTGAGCTACGAGGGCCACACAGCAAAAACGCCGGGAGCTAAAACCTCCCGGCGTTTTCAATTTTAGTTCACTGCTCGCAGACCTCCGTCAAAAGGGCGCTGCGGAGCGTGGCGCTTTTCGTAGTAGCGTTCTCCGTCATAGACGAGCGCGCCCTCGCTCTTGAGCCGAGAAAGAACGGAACCAACAGTATCCTTGGCAACATCCGGGTTAAGGGCGCGGATCGCGTTATCGACTTCAGTCGTTGTTGCACCACGCTCTCCCATTTCCCGCATAAAGTCGAGAACGTGAGGCTTCACGCTGGGCGCGCGTTTCCGAGCGGTTTTCTCCGCGACGGGTGGTTCGCCTGACAGTTCACGCAACAGTTCGATCAAGGTTTCCTCCTTGACACGTAACCGCTCGATCTGAGCCCGCACAGCCTCAAGCTGGGCTTTGACTATGCTCATTTGCTTGCTCTCTCTTGCCATTGTATAGTCCTTTGGAAGTAAGACCTGGTGCCCGCTGGGGGACTCGAACCCCCACATCCCGCCAAGGATTTCGGTTTTAAAGACCGGTGCGTCTACCATTCCGCCAAGCGGGCACCGGCTCTTGATAAGGGCGCGCTATCAAGCCTGCAAGGAGATTCTTAACTATGAAGCCGCAGGATGGGGATAACTCCTCCCAGCTCGACAAGTTCAAGAAGCTCGCCCGCGAAATAGAGGCGGACGAGGATGAAGTGCGTTGGGATGAGAAATTGGCGAAGATCGCGAAGGTGAAGCCGAAGCCGGAGAAGTCGGAATGACGAAGCTCAAATGGGACAAGGCGGATAAGCGCGCAAAGGACCCAGGCGCGGTGATCGACGTTAGTTCGGAGCCGGGGCGGCCTGCGCGCTCACATAAAGAGCGGGTGAAGCGAGAGGCCGAACTAGCTAAAGAGCGGAAAGAACGGGAAGAGCGTTCCAAACAGCATGACAAAGACCTTATGGCAGCTCGGCGAGCGCGCCTATGGGGGCCAATGGTGGCCAAAGTACGCAAGAAACAAGAACGTGGGATGACGCTCACATCATGGGAAGAAGCCCTGCTTAAAGAGGGTGTTCCCCGCTAAAGCAAGGAGGTGCGGATATTTCCTTTGCTTTGTGAAGGACGTGTTTGCAAGGTATACAATCGCCAAACCTTAAGACTTACAAACGGGAACCAGAGGAAAGCTCCTTTAAGCCAGCTTGTCCGCTCTCCAAAACAGCTAGCAGATCGCGGCGTAAATTAGGGAAGTTTAGGCCTCGTCAGGGGGTGGACATTAGGTGCACCAATCAGTCTTCAATTGGAGCTGATTTTCGCCCTCGGGCATATCTCCGTCCATGCAACACAAACGGTATCAGCGCAGGCAGCCGGAGCCGCCCGCGCACGTCCTTGCCTCTTTCCGCGAACTTAGTGGATGTCTTCCGCCAGGAGTTCGGCCAGATGGTCGAGCACCATATGCGCCGAGGTGGCCAGCCAGCTCAGCAGGACGTCCTGATGATTGTTCCCGTCCCTTGCAGCCGTGAGGCATGAGGAAAGGTCGATCACCGCGCATTTCCATGCATTGAGCACATTATAGAAATGCAGCGTCTTCGGATCGATCACCCGGCCGGAATGGCGCTCGTAACCTTCGAGGAAATCTTCCCGGGTGAACAGGCCGGATATGCGCTCCCGGCCATCCTCCCCCTTGTTGGCGAAAATCGGCTGGAGGTTCCAGGCAAGGTCCTCGTGAAAATCGCCGATATGCGCCAGCTCCCAGTCAAGGACCGCCGTCACCCGGCCATCTTCGGGATCGAACAGGTAATTGCCCGTGCGATAGTCCCCGTGCACCAGCACGGGCTCATTGCAGGCTGGCAGGTTTTCCCGCATCCAGCCTTCGGCGATGGCCATGATTGGAAACGCGTCCACCACATCGTCGCGCCATGCCAGCGCCCACCAATTGACCTGACGGAGCGCAGGCTGCAGTGGATCCGCGTCCGGAACCGCGAAATCGGGAAGATCGGCGGAGCGGAAATCGAACCCGTGGATCCTGATCAGATTGTCCATGAACGCAGGAGCCAGCAAGGCACGCCAGCCCTCGTCGAAATCCGTGCGCAGGCCGGAAACCGAGGCAGCGGCCTGCGGCGGCTTGGCCACGCCCGAAACGAAGCTGGTCACCAGCCCAGGCAGCCCGAGCGCCGAGCCGTCGGCATCGACATACAGCACTTCCGGCACCGGCACGACATCGCGCATCGCACGCAACACCTGCGCTTCCCGGCGCCGGCAGGTTTCCAGCAGGCCCTCGAGCGGGTCCATGCGCAGGACAAGCTGCTCTCGCCCGCGCGGCCCGTCGTAGATGAACAGGAATTGCTCCTTCGACGCACCGCCCGACATGCGGCGCACATCGGAAATGGCGCCGCCCTCTTCGGCCAGAAGACGCGAGAGGCCTTCGCTCACCTGCGCGACTGTTCGCGGGCTATAAGGTCCCTGCAGCCGGCGGGCGCGTTTCTCGTGCAATATTTCGCGAATGCGCGGTTCGATATCATCGATATCGGAGATCAACTTGCATGTCCCTTGATAATGTCGTCGACGGGGTGGAGTTCATCGGGCTTCAGATCGAAGCCGCTAAGCTGGAACCAGGAACGGTCCCGCAGCGATTGCCGCTTGCTGAAGGCCAGCAGCGCCTTGCGGAGCGCTGTGCGGAACGCCGCTTCTCCATCGAGGTCGGCAGCCCGGACAAGCGCGTCCGCGCCCGCCATCACCGCCTTGAAATGCTGTTCGGCCGACCAGTCGGCACTGCCCGCAATCGCCGCGATCAGGCCGGCGGAAGCTTGCTGCGTGCGTTCCCCGCCCTGCGCATCCAGCCCCTCGATGGATTGAACCAGATCGGCCAGGCAGGCCTTCGCGTAGTCTTCCGCCTTGTTCCATTGCGCCGCCAGCAATTTCAACTGGCCGATCACCAGCGCCGCCTGCTCCCGCGCAAGGCTGTTGTTGCCGTCGATGGCAGGAGAAACGACTTCCTGCATCGCACGCAGCATTGTGGCGATGCGAAGATCTATACTGGGAGTCAAAATGCAATCTCCATGAGGAGGCGAAAATACGCTCCAGGCTCCGCAGCGCGAAGCCTGGCGACGTAACGTGATCGAACCGCCGGGAAGCGTTTACTTGCGTATCCGGTTGAGAGGGAAACCCTCGAGATAGGTGCCGATACCCACCCGGCCATCCGTGGTGTGCCAGCGGGTCATGGTGATCGGAGACAGATTGTTGCCATAGGGCACCCACGGGTGATGGGTGAGCACGGAGCCGTAAACCGTGTGCTCGCGATCATCGCGGTCGATCAGCGTCATTTCCATGGAAGTCGGGAAAAGCTCCGGGCGGAGAGTTCCGATCCGGCCGCCCTTGGCGCCCCGAACCTGGCCGTCGATCAGCGCATAGCCATGCTTGAACACATGCTGCTGGCCGACAGGGGCGTCACGGTCGACCGAAAAGATGCCATGCAGGCTGTAATTCTCGCCGAAATGCGCATTCGCCCAGAGGATGGGATGGAAGCCGTTTTCCGGGCGCGGACCCCAGCTGTGATCCATGGTCGAAACGCAATCGATCGGATATTCCTTGCCGCCGATCTTCAGGCGCCCGACGACCTTGACCGTCATGTCGAAATGCGCGCTGTAGGCGGAGCCGAAGCCGGTATTGGCGATGGCGGCGGCTTCGTCGACGACCGCCATCGGGTCCATCTCCGGATCGTGAATATCGTAAGGCTCCATCAGCGCCTCGCATTCGAGGTGCAAATCGATCCCGCCGGCACGATAATCGATCTCATAGTCCCGGATAGACTTTGCGCGGAAGCTCAGCCCGGTTTCGAGCGTGAAATCCTCTGCCTTTTCAACCAGCGGATTGTGGTTGATCAGATCGATATAGACCGCATCATCGGCGCTGAAACCGGGCCGATCGACGATCTCGATATCCGAGATGGTCGCTCCCACTCCCGCCCGATGGACGATGTAGACGAAGCCGAAGATGTTCGCTTCGGGAATGTAGAAGTTGAAATAGCCTGTCTCCGCCCAATTCCACGGAATATTATCGGGGACGTGAAGCTTGATGTCTGCATCTGTAATCATCGTATCACCTGATCTTGAACCCAAAGGTTATGCCATAGGTAGCGGGCCTGCCAGCCAGACGGCCCGAGGAGTCGCTGGATGGGATGACGGAGGTCCAATAGTACTTGTTGAAGATATTCTTGCCCCACACCATGACGCGCCATGCGCCATCTTCGGCTTCGAAGCCAGCGCGGGCATCCACCGTGGCATAGCCGTCGACGGTGTAGGGGAAGCGGCTAACCCCAGGCGCGATCCGGTAGCGCGGTGCGTCAGGCAGAGTGGTCACGCCGCCCCCGATCGCCGCATCCTGGCCGGAGCGGGCGCTGACCGTGAAGCCGAGAAACGGCTGCCCGCCAAGCGCGCTGAACTTGTAGTCGGCATTGAACACGCCAGCCCATTTCGGCGTGTAGGGTAGAGGATTGCCCGACAGATCCTCCCGGTTGTCGCCACCGACGATATAGTCGGGATTATCGACGCCGCCGAAGCCGTCGAACCCGATGTAGCGCTGTACCTTGGAATTGAGATGGGTGACTGCGCCGGTCAGGGTCAGCCCGTCGACCGGACGGACAGTCAACTCCGCTTCCGCGCCCCAGATGCGGGACTTGGGCACATTGACCAGAAGATCGATCGTGCCGAAGATCACGTCATACAGCTTACCGCGGACCTGCTTGTTGCGATAATCATAGTAGAAGCCCGCCAGATTCAACTGGATCTTGCGGTCGGCGAAGGATGCCTTGAGGCCGGCTTCATAGGCCGTGACCTTCTCCTGCGTCACCGGCAGCATCGAGGTGTAGGACGCGGCCGCCGCGGTCGGGAAGCTGCCCGCCTTGTAGCCGCGCGAAACATTGCCGTATAGCAGCAGATCGGGCGTCGCCTGATAGTCGGCCCCGAAGCGCCAGGACACGTTGTCCTCCTTCAGCTGGGCCTGGAACGGGATGCCGGGAATGCCGAAAGCGCTGGTGGTCGTGAGCGGGCTCAAAATGGTGAGGCCCTTCGGCAGGTCGAGGCCAAGCTGCAGCGAGTTGAGCGTATAGCTGTCGCCCGGGCCGATCGGCGTGAACGGCTGGTCGGAATAGCCGCCCAGCAGATTGAACAGATCGTCCAGATTGCCGTTAGCCAGCGAGTAGGAGGCGTTACGCGCCCGGATGCGCGAGTTGGTGTAGCGCCCAGCGGCCTTCAGGGTAAGTTCGGGCGTGACGCTGAACTCCAGATTTCCGAAGAAGGCATAATTGCGGATTTTCTGGTTCAGCCTGTCGCCGCTGGCATTGATATAGAAGTTGCCCGGCGAGTAGTTGGTGTTGCCCCAATAGCGGATCAGCAGATCCTCGAAGGTCTTGCTGTCCTCATAGTTCGCGCCGAGCAGCCAGCGGAAAGAATTGCTCGCGCCGTTTCCGATGCGCAATTCCTGGTTGAAGGACTTCACCGTGCCGTCCGAGATCGGGAAGTCGTAGGCGACGATCGCCATGCCATCGCTGTCGATCGTCTGGCGCTGCTTGTAATCGACATAGGAAGTGAGTGAGGTCAGGGTGATGTCGTCGGTGACATCGAGGTCGGCGCGCAGCGAAGCCTGGAACAGCCTGCGGTTGGCGCGCGGCTCGAATTCCGTATAGGACGCGGTCGCGGGATCGCTTGTACCGCCCGGCCCCTGGGTTGTGGCGGTGTTGGGATCGAGCGCGAGCGTCGACCAGTCGGCCGCCCGCGGATTGAGCGGCGAGAAGGGATAGCTCAGGTTGGCGGATGGCGCGCCCGGGATCAGCGGCGGCTGATAGGCGTTGCGCAGCGGATCGTCGATCGCATTGCTCAAGCTCGGCGGAAGGGGCGGCGTGTCGCCACCGATGCCTTCATGGGTCGCGATCAGCTGCTGCGCCTGCGGCTCCGACTTGTCGCGCCAGCCATTGACGTTGAGCTGGAAGCGCAGGGCCGAGCTGGCATCCCAGTCGAGCAGCATGCGGCCCGCGATATAGGATTGCTTGCCGTTCTTGTCGTCGCGCGTGTAGCTCTTCTGCCAGCCGTCGGAGTTCAGCCCGGTCACCGCGATGCGGCCGCGCAGCGTCTCGGTCAGCGGGCCGGAGATATAAGCATTGCCCTCGATCGCATTGAACCGGCCATAGCCGATATCGCCGCCGGCCTGGAACGTATCGGTGGGCTTGGCGGCGATGTAGTTGATCGCGCCGCCGGTCGAGTTCTGGCCGAACAGGGTGCCCTGCGGCCCCTTGAGCACTTCGATCCGTTCCAGATCGAACGCGGAATGCGCGGTCAGCGCCGGGAACGACAGCGGCGCCTGGTCGATATAGACGGTTACCGCCGGATAGACGCCCAGTGAATATTCGTTGAAGCCCACCCCGCGCAGGGTCAGGATCGGGGTAGCGGTGGCGCTGGGCGCGAAGCTGAGGCCCGGAACGGTGGCGGCAATATCCTCGATCGAGGTCACCTTGCGCTCGGCCAGCGCCTCGCCGGTGATTGCCGTGATTGTCAGGCCGACCTTGTTCAGGCTTTCTTCGCGCTTGTTCGCGGTGACCACGATCTCATCGCCAGGGGCGCCCTGGGCATGCACCGCCGAGAAAGGAACCAGTGCAGCAGCCCCGGCAAGCAACGCTTTCCCATACCTCAATTCCATTTTCCTCTCCTTGCACCGTTATCTTATTGAACGAGCTGAAAACCAGCCGAAGATAAATTCATTAAATCAATATCTTATCCCGAATGGCGAACCTCATCCGAACCGGCACGCCCGGAATGACGAGGCCATTGCCCCATCGGGATCATCCGAATGCCTCTCGTAAAGTTCTGCCCGGAACGAGTCAAATGGATAAACCATTTAATGATTTGATAATTATATCTATCTGTTTTTATTGAATTTCATTCTTGTGTTTTCCAAATCTTATCGAGACACAGCCTGCCCGCCCCCTCCCGCCGGGTTTCCAGATATGGCCGATCTTCTTCCATTGCTTTAATGCGTTAAAGTTACAGCGCCTGAAACTGGCCTTGCCCGAGCCGGCCCATGACCCGACCGCCGTCTCATCGGCAAATCCGGGCGGCCAGCGCATCGGCGCCCAGGCTACGGGAATCGCTCCTGCTCGACCCTCTCCTCTCCCTTTCAACCCAATGGCGGTTTAGTTCACCGCTTCACAATGTAATACATTACATTACATTTTGCTGTCAATGAGTGAAATGTAATTCATTCCATGGTGGTGGCGGGCAAAGGAAAAACCCCGGCCTGGCATTCCAGACCGGGGCTGAGGATGGTCGCAGAAATCTCTGTCGCGTCAGATTCGCGCGATCAGATCGCGCTCCCGCGTGAGGTAGGCCCGGCTGAGCACATCCTGCTGCACGCCATGGCCGATCCGGCCATTCCAGTTCCACCGCATGAAGCTCTGCGCATAGACCATCGACGGGAAAGGCGCCCAGACGCAGCCATTGATGGCCGCGCCGGTCAGGCTGAAAGACCGGCCCAGCTTGTCCGTGACGTGCAGCGTGTTGGACATCGGCAGCAGCCGGTGACGTTCCGCGCCACCTTCGGCCGCGACCAGCCCGCTCAACTCCCCATCCGCCAGGGCATAGCCGCTGATCAGCGGGCCGAACGCGCTGGTGCGCGCCGGATCGAGCCCGAGAAAGGCATGGACGGTCAGTTCCTCGCCGAAAGAGCCGTGAATCCAGATCGCATTGCCATTTGCCCTTTCCTTGCGCGGTCCCCAGCTCCGGTCGAGCGTATCCACGTAATCGACCGCATATTCGCGCCCGCGCAGGGTGAGCCGGCCGGTGATCCGCCCGGTAATCTCGTAATGGCCGGAAAAGGCGGCACCGCCCCAGCCCGCGCCGATCCGGCCTGCCGCCATGGGGTCCATGTCCGGATCGTTCATGTCGAAGGGAGACATGAGGGATCGGAATTCCAGTTCGAATGATGTGTCGTCGATACCCTCGTAGCTCATTTGATAATGCTCGAGCGGCTTGACGGCACGGACCGAAAGGCCATTGGGCAGGGAATAATCGAGCAGCGATTGCGGGCACGGCAGATGCTGCTGATTGTCGACATAGGCCTGCGCCTCCCATTCAGGCGCGATCCGATCCTGGATCACGATATCGGACATGGTTACGCCGAGCCTGGGCCGGGACAGGAGATAGATGCTGCCGGAGATGCGATGCTCCGGAACGGCGAACGGGAAGAAATTGGTTTCGCACCAGTCGTAGGGCGAATCCGCTCCAAACTGAAACTCGGCGTGCTCGGGCAAGATCATGACGCATTCTCCTGGGCCTTGGCGAACATTTCCTCAAGCTCCTGCACCTCTTCCGGATGAGGATCGAAACCGGCGTCCTTGAACCAGACCCGCTCACGCCCTGCCTGACGCCGGGAAAAGGCGAAGGCCGCGCGTTCGAGCCGGTCGCGATAATTCGCATCGCCGTCCTCGGCCGCCGCCCTGAGCAATGCCTCGAACGCCTTGCCGAGAAGCTGATAGGCGGCAGCCGGATTGGCGGCAGCCTTCACCTCGTCGCGAGCCACGCCAAGCCGCCGTGCCGCATCCGAGGTGAGCGCCCCGCCCTTCGCTTCCGGCAGATCGTCGATCGTATGCCGGATGTCGTCCAGGCACATCGCATGATAGTCCCCGATATAGGGCATCTGCCGGATCAGCATCCTCAGCTGCGCCAGTACGAGGCCGCATTGCTCGTTCGCCAGCGAATTGGCGGGATCGACCGCGGGGAAGATCACCTGCTCAAGCGTATGAACGAGGCTTTGCAGCCGGATGTTCGGATTGGGCGTCATCCGAGATCTCCTTCAAGCAGGCGGCACAGCGTTTCGGAAAGACCTGCCGTAACGGATGCGAGATAGGCAAGCAGCGCGTTCTGGTGATTGGTTCCGTCGCGCGCAGCCAGCACCGAGGAGGTGTGGTTCATCACGATGAGCTTGTAGCTCGTCAGCACCCGATACCAGTAAAGCACATCGGGATCGACGGTTCGGCCCGAGGCAGCCTGGTATTTTTCCAGCAGTTCGCCCGTCGTGAACATCGTCCCGACGATGAGTTCACCCTCCGCATTGCGGGTGCCGAACAGCGGCTCGAAACTATAGGCCAGGTCTTCGTGGAAATCGCCGATATGCGAAAGTTCCCAATCCAGAATGGCCGTGATGCGGAGCGTTTCCTCGTCGAACAGGAAATTGCCCAGCCGATAGTCGCCCTGCAGCAGCACGGGCTGCGGACATACCGGCAGCCGCTCGTAGAGCCAGTTCTCGGCCAGCGTGAGCAGAACGGAGGTATCCGTGCCATCGACCTCGCGCACATAGCGCCAGTAATTGACCTGCCAGAGCGCGGCATCCGTGGTCCCCGGCCTCGGCTTGGCATAATCATCCAGACCGACCTTCTCGTAATCCACGTCGTGAATCGCGGCGAGATAGTCGATGAATTGCGGAGCCAGGGCGCCACCGATCCGCGGGCCAAGATTGGCGCCGAGGCCGGATGGGCCGGATTCATTCGAAGTCGGCTTGGTCACTCCACCCACGAAACCCGTGACGAGGAGCGGTTGACCAAGGGCCTCGCCGTCCGCATCCACGCAAAGAACCGGCGGCGCCGGCACCACATCGGCCACCGCGCGGATGACTTGCGCTTCCCTGCGCCGGCATGTCTCGAGAATGCCTTCGCGCGGGTCCATGCGCAGCACGCATTTCGAGCCGGGTGGAAATTGCGGCCCTTCCAGATCGATCAGGAACTGCTCCTTGGAAGCGCCGCCGCCCATCCGGCGGACATTGGACGCCGTTGCATCCAACTTCGATCGCGCGAACAGCGCGCTGGCGCCCTGCGCGATCTCGGCCGCCGTTCTGGGCCGGTAGGCGCCCAGTTTCCGCCTCTCGTGCTTTTCCACCAGGATCTCGCGCAACCTCGGCTCGATCGCGTCGCGGTCGACGGAATGGACGGATGTCCTTTCCAGCATGCTGTTCCTTCTCCCAAACTCTCGAATATCGTTTCGGCTTGACGGCATAGACGTGTAATGTCTTACATTACAAGTCATGAATTCGGCTGGAATCATAACTTGCGGCACTCGTTCCGGAGAGAATCCGGGCAAGCCTGTTTGCCCGAGCTTCGGGAGAGCCGCATCATGCAATTTGCAGCAAGGGATCACTCGGCTAACGTCGCCGCGCAAGCGTGAAATAACGGGACCATGGCGGGGCAGACAAATGCTTAGAAAAATACCGAAAGAGCAACGCAAGAAAAAGATACTCGACGGGGTCGAGAAGCTGATATTGCAAAATTCCAGCACCGATTTCACCATGTATCAGCTTGCCGAATTCGTCGGAATCAGCCCTACGACATTCTATAATCTTTTCGGGTCGAAGGGCGCTGTTCTCTACAGCCTGTTGAATCGGGGGCTGGATCAGATCATCAATGAGCGGCACGATGGCACAGCTTCGGATGATCCGGTCATCTATGCGATCTATAGTATGACGCACGCCGCGAAGATTTTTGTCGATAAGCCCGGCTTGTACCGGCCTCTCTACAAATTCCAGCTGGGCGAGCGGGACATGGGCGCGCGCCCGTTCTACCTCGATCGCGGGCTTACCTATTGGAAGCGCAGTCTCGAGGGATTGGTCGAGCGCGGATATCTTCAGGACGATCCGGCCGATGGCAGTTTTTCCCGGGACGACGTCGCGCTTGCGCTGCTGACCCACAGTTCCGGAGTGATCGATCTCTGGGTGCAGGAAGATATCGACAATGAGGAATTCGTCGCCCGCATGACTCATGACGCGGCGCTGCTCGTTTATGCGGTGGTTCCCGATGCCGAGCGCAGGAAGATCGAGGAGATCATCGCGTCCGTCCGGCCGCAGATCAGGAAATTCTCCTTCTTGCGGAAGAACGCGCCCCACGAAACGCGCAAGAAGTAAATTTCCTTAAAACATTGATTTGGAGAGAGTGACAATGGAATGCCCCTTGATCGAAGAATATGCCGCCAGCGCTGGCGGGATGGAAGCCGCAACCGGCTCCATCGTTCGTTCGAATGAGGCCGTTTCGTCGATGAGCGCGGCATGACCGCGGAACTGACGGTGGACGCCAGACCGCTTGCGCATCTGAAGGATCAGGACCGCTTTCTCCAGGAGATGCTCAACCAGCGCCTGCGCAAACGCGAATGGGGCGCTTACCAGCCCGTTTCGCCTCAAGAGATCGAAGAACGGCTGACGAATTTCCTGAGTGCGCAGGGGTTGGAGAATTTCTCCATCGCCGAGCTTTCCAGGCTGGCCGGGGGCGCTTCCAAGGAACAGTTCCTGTTCACTCTGCTCCAGCCTGGCAAAGATACAGCCGAACGGCTCGTGCTGCGCATGGACCCCACCGATGGCGTGCTGGAAACCAGCCGTGAGCGGGAATTCGAGCTGCTGGAAGCGATGCAGGGCATCGTTCCCGCGCCACAGCCCCGCTTTCTGGACAAGGAAGGCAAGTGGCTCGGCTCCCCGAGCATGATCACCACATTCGTCGAGGGCACGACCAAGCCCACCGCGGGCGGAGCGGGCGTATCGGGGCTGGGAACCGGCTTCAATGTCGAATGGCGCCGCAGGCTGGCGCCGCAATTCATGCATCACCTGCGCGCGATCCATGAATTCGATTTCCGCGCCAATTCCCTGCCCCATTTCGAGATTCCGGATGCGGACCCCTATCAGGCCGCGCGTTTCCGCGTGAACCTGTGGGCGTGGGTCTGGCGGGAATCGGCCTTCGCCCCCAATCCGGTGTTTGCGGTGGTCGAATCCTGGCTGCGCGCCAATATGCCGGAAACGCAGGAACTCGTTCTGGTCCACGGCGATTTCCGCACCGGCAATTACCTGTTCGACGAGGACAGCGGCGAGATCACCGCCATCCTCGACTGGGAACTCGCCCATATCGGGGATTATCACGAGGATCTTGCCTGGTCCTTCGTGGAAATCTTCGGCGCGCGGAACGAGCAGGGCGAATATCTCTGTTCCAACCTGATGACCGCGGACGAATTCATAGGAAGTTACGAAGACGCCACGGGCCGCAAGGTGGATCGCAAAATCCTGCGCTTCTACCGCATCCTGCTCGCATGGAGCGTGGTCGCCATGGCCAGCAATGGCCTGACCGCAGCTTCGCGCCATCATAATCACCAGGACATCCTCCTCACCTGGCTTTCGATGGTGTCCCCGCCATTGCTCGACGAATTGACCCGCCTCCTGCTCGAGGAGAACGCAGAATGATCCCGGGATTTGCCATCCGGCTCGACAGCATGAGCCGTGCCATCAGCAGCGTCATCATCCCGGCCATCGATCCGGAGAACCGCCTGGCCCAGGAACAGGCCGCGCTCCTGCTCGGCCAATTGGCGATGATGTCGGGGCAATGGGACAAGGTCGAGAGATATACCGAACTCTGCCACGCCGACCTCACCTCCACGGCCAAGGCGCTGAAGCCGGAAGGCGGCGCGGCGACGACGGCTGCCGGCGAAGAGCTTTCGAACCGGATCGCAGCCGCGCAAGCGCCGAGCGAAGAGAGCTTCCGCGAAGTCTCGGCGGCGCTGGAGGAGCTGGTTCAGGCTGTCGATGAGGATGGCGGCGATGCCTTCCGGCGCCATCTTCACAAGGAAGTGCTGGAATTCGGCAAGAGACAGGCGTTTCGCGACCGGGCCTGGTTCGTGGCTTGCGGGTTCGATGTGAACGCAGGCGAGCTGCCACGGATCGAGGACCTGATCCGAGCGGGCTAGAAAAAAGCAAGGTCCGGAGCGGGCAGCGATCCGTCCGCCCCGGGCCGGCTCGATCAGCCCAACGCCGCCTCGCGCAGCGACGGCAGCTTGCCGGGTTCCGGATCGAAGCCGGTGGCGGCAACCCAAGCCCGTTCGCGAAGATTGCGCCGCTCGCTGTATTCGATCACGGCCCGGCCCAGACTCGCCCAGAGTTCGTCCGGGGCATCGGCGAACAGATTGTCCACCGCATCCTGCAAGGCTTCCTTCATTTGCAGCCAAGTCGCCTTGAGGGCGGCGGCATCCGGCGGCACGACCGGCAGAGCCGCTTCGGCATCCGCGATGGAATCTTCGAGCCGCGTCGAAAGCGGGTCATCGGGGCCAAGCCGGGGCAGGACCTGGCGCGCCAGCGCCATATCCTCTCTCACATCGCGGATCATATAGGCCAGCTCCAGCGGGATCTGCTCGATCACCAGCGCGATGGATTTCCGGGCCAGCGCCAGTTGCTCCCGCGCCAGGGCGGCATCCTCGGGGATGACCGGCTCGATGACCTCGTTCAGCGCCTTGAGCACGGCCTTGAGGCGAAGTGTCGTATCAGGAACCATGGATCGCCTTTCTCAGCAGCGCGTTCAGCGAATAGACGCAGGTGGGGCCGAACCCGGCCAGCCAGGCCAGCAATATGTCCTGATGGCTCTTGCCGCCCATCGCGCAGCGCACCGCGGTTCCGAGCACCATGATCGTCGATTTCCAGCAGTTCATGACCGCATAGTAATCGAGCTTCGCGGGATCGACCGGCAAGCCGGTATGGTCTTGCCAGCGCTGCAGGAACTCCGATCGCTCGATCAGCCCGCAGACAAGGAAGCGCCCCTGATGGTCCAACCTGCCGTAACCTTCCTGCAGGCTCCAGGCGAGATCCTCGTGATAATCCCCCAGATGAGCCAGCTCCCAATCGAGCACCGCCGTGATCTCGGTGCTCTCCGGATCGAACAGGAAATTGCCCGCCCGGTAATCGTGATGGATGACGGAAACATGATCGATCGGCGGCGCATTGGCCCGAAGCCATTGGGCTGCGAAACGGATGATCGGCATCGGCTCGAAGGAATCTTCCTCCCAGACCCGGTCATACCAGTTGATGGTTGCCTGCACGCCCGCGTTCGACCCGGCCTCGGGAACGTCGAAAGCGTCAAGCTCCGCATTCCGCCAATCGAACGTGTGAATCCTGGCAAACAGCTCCGTGAACTGGGCGCCCAGCGCCCGTTGCAATTCCGGGCCGTATTGCGCGCCCAGGCCAGTGACATTGCCGCTGCCGCCCGGCGGCTTGGTCACGCCGCTGACAAAGCGGCTGATGAGGGCGGGGCGGCCGAACCAGCTTCCATCGCTATCCACCCACGGCACATCCGGCACGGGGACCACGCCCTGCATTGCCCGCATGAGTTGATATTCCCGCAAACGATGCGTCTCGACCACGGATTCGGGCGGTTCGCGCCGAAGGACATAGGCGACCGGCGCCTGCCCCGGCTCGGCCAGCTCGAACCGGAATTGCTCCTTCGAGGCGCCCCCGCCCAGCGGCGCGACACCGCCCACCCGGCTGCCCGGCGCAACTTCGGAAAAGAAGCGGACCAGCCGCTGCTCGATGTCGGAAATCGATGTCGGCGAATAGGCGGGTCCCGAACGGGCGCGCATCTTTCGGGTAAGCGCCTCGTCCATCGTGCGCTCCGTAGGGAAGCGCGCACGAACCGCTTCGATCCAATCCGAAGGCGGATTCTGCTTGTCTATCACTGGCGCCACCATGTTGCCCGCACTCAGCCCACGCGCGAATGGTTCAGCGGCATGCCTTTCATATAGGCGCCGTATCCGTCCGCACCTTCAGCGTTCCAGCCCCTCATGTCGGCAGAGGGAATGCAGAAGCCCAAGAAACCCGTCGCCCAGTTGCAAGGCGGCCAGGCCGGCGTATGGAACAGGATGTCGCTTTCCTCGATCATTCTACCCTCTCCACAAGGACTTATGACGCGCAGCGCTTGCAGCGGCCGCAGCCGGATTCGATCCGAACGGTTTATAAGATCAACCTAAGCGGCCTTGCCTCCATGTCCAGCAGGATTTTTTAGTGCGCTAAAAAATTGTCCGGATTGCACCCCCAACATGCTTGCGCCATGTTCCATAAATCCGGCTGCTGGCAGCCATGGAGCGGGGGAAAGCGAGAGCCATGCTGCGCGACGAACAGCGCAAGGAACGCCGCCAGCGTATCCTCGACGTCGCCGAGGCCCTCGTCCGCGAGACGAACGGCACATCGTTCACCATGGTCCAGCTCGCCAAGCGCGCGCGGATGAGCGCACCCACCCCCTACAATCTGTTCGGCAGCAAGGGCGCCATCCTCTATTCATTGCTCAACCGGGCGATGGACGACCTGCTTTCCTCCGGCGCGCAACTCGAAGGAAAGGCGCCTGCCGCACTCGGCCCGGTGCTGGCCATGGAAAACGCCGCCAATTACTTCATCGGCGATCCCGAGCTTTTTCGCCCGCTCTACAAATATCAACTCGGCGAATATGCCAAGGAACAACGGCCGGCCTATATGACCCGGGCGCTCGATTACTGGCGGCACTCCCTGTCTGGCCTGATCGACGCGGGATATTTCTCCGAAGGCTGCCGCCTTCCGGCAGAGGATATTGCGGTGGCCCTGCTTTCGCACAGCATCGGCTTGCTGGATCTGTGGGTCCAGCATGAATTCACCGATCGGGAATTCCGGGCGCGGATGATGCAGGGCGGCGCCTGCATTGTCTATCCCGCCGCCACCAGCGAAGCGCGGCAGCAGCTGGACGATGTGCTGGAACGGCTGCGGCGCGACATCGAACCGGGATTTTCCTTCGCGGCCCAGCCCTTGCACCATTCCCGCTGAGGGCGGCAGGGAACCAGTCTCCGGCGGCTTGCGCTATCGGCAATTTTTCCCATAACGACACGATCATGCCGGAAAGCGACCTCTCCCCTTCCCCGCGCAGCATTGCCCTGCTGCTTGTCGAAGGCTTCCCGATGCTGGCCTATGCTTCCATCGTGGAGCCCTTCCGCGCCGCCAATATTCTGGCGGGACGCACGCTGTATCGCTGGATGCACGTGGCTATTCCCGAAGTGCGAGATACGGACGCGCTCCAGCCGGCCCGTGCCTCGAACGGCGCCGCGATCCTCGCGGAGGCACGGATCGAGGATGCGGCCGCCTGCGACATGGCCTTCGTCATCGCGGGCGGCGATCCCGCCGCCTTCGCGGATCGCGCGACCTTCGCCGCGCTGCGCCGGCTCGCGGCGGCCCAGCTCCTGCTCGGCGGCGTGTCGGGCGGCCCGTTCCTGCTTGCGCGCGCAGGCCTGTTGAGCGGGCATCGCTGCACGGTCCATTGGGAACATGCGCCCGCGATGCGCGAGGCGTTTCCCGACCTGATGCTGGAGGAAGCGCTCTATGTCATCGACCGCCGGCGGATGACATGCGCGGGCGGGACGGCGGCGCTCGACATGGCGCTGGAGCTGATCGAGCGCGAACAGGGGCCAGCCCTGGCGATGAAGGTGGGCGAATGGTTCATCCGCACCGAGGCGCGCGAGGCGGGGCTGGCCCAAAGGCCCAGCCTGAAAGACCGCTTCCGCACCACCGACGAGCGGGTGCTGCGCGCGCTGGCGGCGATGGAGCGCGCGGTGGAAGTGCCGGTTTCCCGCGCTTCGCTGGCCGCGCTTTGCGGTGTGACGCTGCGCCAGCTCGAGCGCCTGTTCGCGAAACGGCTGGGCTCGACCATCGCCGACACCTATATGGCGATCCGCCTCGACCATGCCGCGCAGCTCCTCCGCGCGACATCGCTACCAGTGACGGAAATCGCGCTTTCCTGCGGCTTTTCGGGGAGCAGCCACTTCTCCCGCGCGTTCAAGCGGCGCTTCGGCAGCCCGCCCGGCAAGGCGCGGCTGAAGGCGCCTGAAACGCACTGAACGGCACCGGGACGAGCCGGAACGCTCAGAACCCGTAACGCAACCCCGCCCAGACGGTACGGGCCACGCCCAGGTCGATCGAGCCGCCCTGATTGCGGGTGATGACCTTTTCGTCGAACAGATTCTCGCCGCGCAGGACGAGGTTCAGGCGATCCCACAGCGGCACGCGGGCGAAGGCATCGAGCGTGGTCGCGGCCGGCAGCACGTCCGTTTCGAGATCGTCCTCGAACTGGCGGCCAATGTGCCTCAGGGTCAGCGAAAGCAGCCAGTTCTCGCGCGGCTGCCAGGCGAAGGTGCCGCTCGCCGCCCATTTCGGCGTCTGCGCCGGACGATTGCCGTCCAGGGTATCGTCGATCCCGTTTTCGTGGACCTTGGCGTCGGTATAGGCGAGCGTTCCCGACAGGGAAATCGGGCCGCGCTCGACCGAGGCCGAGAGTTCGACGCCCTGTGCGCGGATCTCGTCGATATTCTGCCGCTGGCGAAGATTCTGCTCGATGGTGACATTGGCGATCGCGTGCTTCACCCGGTTGTCGAAGGCGGTCAACGCGAGGCTCACGCCGGGCGACGGCTGCAGCTCGATCCCCGCCTCGAAGCCGCGCAGCTTCTCCACGCCCAGCTCGGCATTGGCCTCGGTCCGCACGGGAAAGACCACGAACGGGCGATAAAGCTCGTTCAGGGTAGGCAGGCGTACGCCGCTGTAGGCGGCGCCCCGCAGGCGCAGCGTCTCGCTCAGATTCGCCAGCACCCCGCCCCGGAACGACGCGTCCCAGCCGGACTTGCCCACAAAGCGATTGTCGGTCAGCAACGCGCCGCTGCCGTTGCGCTGCTGGTAATAGCCGTCGCGGACGGTCCAGCGATCCGCCCGCGCCCCGGCGGTCAGGATGACGTCGCCCAGGGTCCAGTCATGCTCGATGAACAGGCCCAGATCGCCATTGGTGCCACCCGCCCGGTTGTGCGTGGTGACCGCGCCGGTGGTGGCGTTGTAGCCGATTTCCTCCATCCGGCCTTTCGACCGGCGGTAATCCGCGCCCAGCCGCAGCACGTGGTTCTCGCCCACCGGCGGACGGATCTCGATCTTCCCGCCCAGCCCCCTGGACGGCGTGTCGTGCTGGTCCAGCGTGGGGCGGAACGTGCTGGAGCTGATTACGATGTTCGAGAAATCGCGCCATTGCGCATAGCCCAGCACGTCGAACTGCCAGTCTCCACGCCCGACGATGCGCAGGCTGGCGTCCTGCCCGGTGCTGGTGCTGTCGGCCCCCTTGAACCGCAAGGTCCGATGATCGTCGAACAGCAGGCCCCGCGCCTGCAGCTCCACATCGTCGGACAGCGGCTGCACCACGCGGGCGGAGGCCGACCAGCTATCGTATTTCGCCCTTGCCGTGGCCGGAACCCGCTGGTCCGCCGGGGTCGTATGGAAACCCTGGCCGCGATCCCACCGCCCTTCGATGACCGCGAAGCCGGAGCCGATGCCGGGCGCCAGTTGCGCGCTCGCCTCCGTCTCGCCGCGATTGTTCACGAGCAGCCCGCCATTGAAGAGGCCGAGCGTCGCCGCATCGGCGCTTTCCATCTCGATCGTGCCCGCGATCGCGCCCGCGCCGAACGCCCCCGCGCCGCCGCCACGCGTGACCCGGACCATGCTCAGGCGCTCCGGCACGATGGCGCTGAACGGAATATAGCCGAAGAACGGGTCCGCCATCGGCACCCCGTCGAGCAGCACCAGCGCCCTGCTGGTCGCGTTCCCGCCCAGCGCGCGCAAGGTCGCCCCTTGCGCCGAGGGGTTGGACGACCGGCTGTCGGAACGGCGGAACTGCTGGAAACCGGCGACGGACGACAGGACGTCCTCGATGCGCCCGGAGCCGCTCGACAGGATCTTGTCCCGCTCCAGCACCTGCACATCATAGGCCGGAGTGGCGGGCGTTTCCGGCAGGCCCCGGCCGGTGACGACGATCTCGCGCGCATCGAACGATGCGTCTCGGGTTTCGGCCCCGGTTTCAGCGTGGGCCAGCACGGGCGCAGCCGATGCCAGAATCGCCACCGTTGCCAGAGAGGTCTTCGAATATCTCGCCCGTTTCATAGCGCCCGCAATCTTTCGAGTCATTTTCGGGACCGCGCCTAGCGGTAGAGGGGATGGCCGTCACCCCCCTTGTCGCCACTTCTTCCTTCCACCCGTGGCAAAAGGCGTTAGGGTCAGGGCCTGTCGACGGCTTGGACGCAGAAAGGAAATCCGTGAGCGAGCCTTCGCACAGCGATGTTCTGATTGTGGGCGGCGGCATCTCCGGAATCGCCATGGCGGCCTATATGGGCAAGCTCTGCCCCGGCCGCAGCTATCAGATTGTCGAGCGGCGTGAGCAGTTCGGCGGCACCTGGGATCTGTTCCGCTATCCCGGCGTCCGTTCCGACAGCGATATGCACACGCTGGGTTTCTCCTTCGCGCCCTGGTCCGACCGGGAAAGCATTGCCGCGGGCGACGCCATCCGCGCCTATCTCGAACAGGTCGCATCCAGCCATGGCGTGCCGCCGCATATCCGGTTCGGCACCAGGGTGATCGCGGCCGACTTCCGCCACACCGAGGGCCGCTGGCTGGTCACGCTGGAAGATGCAGCGGGCCGGGAGAGCCGGATGACCGCGAGCTTCCTCTATCTCGCGGCCGGCTATTACGATTACGATTCCCCGCATGATCCGCCCTTCCCGGGGCGGGAGGAGTTCTCCGGCCCCGTGGTCCATCCGCAATTCTGGCCGGACGGGCTGGATTACCGGGGCAAGCGCGTGGTGATCGTCGGCTCGGGCGCAACCGCCGTTACGCTCGTGCCCGCAATGGCGGCGACGGCCAGCCATGTGACCATGCTGCAGCGGACCCCGACCTGGATGGGCGCGCGGCCCTCGCAGGACAGGCTCGGCGCTTTCCTGCGCAAGTTCCTGCCGCACCGCGCCGCCGCCGGGCTGGTGCGGCGCTGGAATATCCGGGTGCAGGACTTCATCTATCGCAAGGCCCGCACAAGGCCCGACAAGATCGCGCGTTTCCTCACCCGCAAGGCCAGGCAGGCGCTCGGCCCGCATTACAACGAGAAGGACTGGCTCCCCCCCTACGGCCCATGGGAACAGCGGCTGTGCCTGGTGCCGGACGGCGATCTGTTCGATGCCGTCAGGCAGGGCCGGGCATCGGTGGTCACCGACCGGATCGACCGCTTCGACCGGAGCGGCATCCGGCTCCAGTCGGGCAGGCATCTCGATGCCGACATCATCGTCACCGCCACCGGGCTGCGCCTCGCCATGGCGGGCAATATCCGCGTGACGCTGGACGGCCAGCGGCTGCGCTGGCGCGACCACTTCTATTATCGCAGCTGCATGTTCTCCAACGTGCCGAACCTCGCCGTGGTGTTCGGCTATCTCAATGCGAGCTGGACCCTGCGCGCCGAAGCCACCGCCCGCTATATCTGCAGCGTGCTCAACCATATGGCCGCGACCGGCGCCGATATCGCCATGCCCCGGCTGGCGGAGAAGGATCGCCCCGAAGAAAGCGCGCTCAGCGAATTTTCCTCCGGCTATATCCAGCGCGCCTTGCCGCTGATGCCGAAGAGCGCGGCCACCCTGCCCTGGCGGCTGAACCAGGATTACCGGGAAGACCGCCGCGATTTCCGCGACCGGCCGGTGGATGACGGCATCCTCTCATTCGAACAAGCCCGGTGGCGCGCCACGGAATTTTCGCCTAATCCAGTGCCATGAACGACCCCGACCGCATCTGGACCGCCGCCCTGGTGGTGATCGGCGACGAGATTCTCTCCGGCCGCACGCATGACAAGAACATCGCCCAGATCGCCACCTGGCTCGACGTGCAGGGGATCAGGCTGCGGGAAGTCCGCGTGGTGCCCGATCTCGAGGATGCGATCATCGGCGCGGTCGACAGCTTGCGGGCGGGCCACGACTATCTGTTCACCACCGGCGGGATCGGCCCGACCCATGACGACATCACCGTCGACGCCGTGGCCAGGGCGCTGGGCGTCGCGGTCGTCATCCACCCCGAAGCGCGCGCCTTCCTGGAGGATTACTATTCCACCCGGGGCGGGCTGACCGAAGCGCGGCTGCGCATGGCCCGGGTGCCGGATGGCGCCAGCCTGATCCCCAACTACATGTCCGGCGCACCCGGCATCAGGTTCGGCAATATCTACATGATGGCCGGCGTGCCCTACATCACCGCCGGAATGCTGGACGGGCTGACCGGCACGCTCGAGGGCGGGAAGCCGCTGATCGCGGAGACGATCGGCTGCTGGATTCCGGAAAGCGAAGTGGCGGACCTGCTGCGCGAAACCGAGCAGACCCATGCGGGCTGCCAGATCGGCAGCTATCCCTTCTTCCGCGAAGGAAAGGTCGGGGCCAATTTCGTGGTTCGCTCCACCGACCGGGCGGCCGTGAACGATTGCGTGGCGAAACTGCTCGAGGGCCTGCACGCGCTCGGCCGCGAGACGACCCTGGGCGGCATCTGACAGGCTTCAGCGCAGGTCCGACGCGGCCAGCAGATTCTCGCCGAACATATTGGACCATTGCTCCGGCGTCAGCACCGCGTGCTTCTGCATATATTCCGGCGGCACGGCGGTTTGCTTGCCCGCCACCGCCGCCTGCACCGCGGGCCGCTCGCCGATCCGGGCCGCCCAGGCGGCAACGGCGGGCAGATCCGCGATGTCGATGTCGATCAGAGCCGCGCCGCCGACCCAGGGCCATGCCGCCATGTCGGCAATCGAATATTCCTCGCCCGCCAGATATTCGGCCTGCTCCAGCCGGTATTCCAGCACCTTGAGCAGGCGCAGCGCTTCATTGGCGTAGCGCGTGCTGGGATATTCGAGGCGTTCCGGCGCATAGCGCAGGAAATGATGGGCCTGGCCATGCATCGGGCCGAGGCCCGCCATCTGCCAGAACAGCCATTGCAGCGCGACCGCCCGGCCCCTCGGATCGGCGGGCAGGAAGCGGCCGGTCTTCTCCGCCAGATAGAGCAGGATCGCGCCGGATTCGAACACCGGCAGCGGCGCGCCGCCATCGGCGGGGTCGTGGTCCACGATGGCGGGCAGCTTGTTGTTGGGATTGATCCGCTTGAACTGCGCGGTGAGATGCGCCCCGGCGAACAGATCGTAATTGATGACCCGGTATTCCAGCTCCGCTTCCTGGAGCATGATCGCGACCTTCATGCCATTGGCGGTGGCGACATAATGCAGGTCTATCACGATACGGCTCCTCTCGCTCTATCGGCCCAGACAACCGCAAGGCAGGGGCCAAGGCAAGCGAAAAGCCGAAAGCGCGTCAGCAAGGCGGCGCAAAAAAAGGGAGGCAGCGGCGCTGCCCCCCTCGGTTCAAGCGGATGACTTCCTCAGAAGTTCACGCCAACCGCAACCAGGCCGTTATGGCGGCTGACATCGCCTTCGTAGTTGGAATAGCGATATTCCAGCTTGCCGAAGAAGTTCTGGCCGAAATTGTGCTTGAAGCCCGCGCCCAGACGGAAGCCGTCGCCGTTTTCGCCAACGGAACTCGAAGTGACGCCATCGTCATAGGTGAACCTGATGCGGGCATTGGTGTAGCCGCCCAGCACATAGAGCTGGCTGCTTTCGCTCAGGTTGGTGCCGAGACGCACCACCGCGGCGAGATCGCGGCCGGTCTTGAGGCAAGCCTTGTCGCCGATAACCAGCAGATCGCGTTCGCATTCCTTGGTCGAGCTGTCATCCACGCTGCCCTCGATGCCGATGAACATCTTTTCGCCGATCGGGAAATCGTAGCCCGCCGCGACGCCGTAAGCGATGCCTTCGTCGGATTCGCCGGCCGCCGATACGCTGTCCAGCCCGGTCTGGACCTGCACGTAGGCCTGCGCATTGGCGGCGGCAGGAAGAAGAGCGGCGCCTGCGATGAGAGCGGCGAAAGTAATCTTTTTCACAAAATTCTCCATTATATTTTCAAGCACGCGCCAACCTACCGCGATTTTCAGTAATCGCGGCATGAGGCGCAGATAGATACGATACGAGATCGTGGGATTTGGGATTTATCTCTCGGCATTAAGCCAAGATATTATCGCGAACCCGGGGCCGAGTTATGACCGCCTTGCGCGAAGATCAAGGACCGCAAGGCCAACGCCATGAAAAACATGGCTATTGTGACTCGAAAGCCACAGGCCCGGCCGGCCAGGCAAAAAGGCCGGGAAGATCGCTCCTCCCGGCCTCCGTTGTTTTTTCCGATCCTGCCGGGATCAGGCGCCGGCGACGTCCGCCGTGTCGATCTTGAGGCCCGGCCCCATGGTCGAGCTGAGCGCGACCTTGCGGACATATTTGCCCTTGGCGCCGCTCGGCTTCGCCTTGACGATGGCATCGACGAAGGCGGTGAAGTTCGCCTTGAGCTGATCGTCGGTGAAGCTCAGCTTGCCGATGCCGGAATGGATGATGCCGGCCTTCTCGACGCGGAATTCCACCTGGCCGCCCTTGGCGTCCTTCACGGCCTGCGCGACATTCGGAGTGACGGTGCCGAGCTTCGGGTTCGGCATCAGGCCCTTGGGGCCGAGCACCTTGCCGAGACGGCCGACCACGCCCATCATGTCGGGCGTGGCGATGACGCGGTCATAATCCAGATTGCCGGCCTGCATGTCTTCCATCAGGTCTTCCGCGCCGACCTTGTCGGCCCCGGCGGCCTTGGCTTCCTCGGCCTTGTCGCCCTTGGCGAACACCGCGACGCGCACGTCCTTGCCGGTGCCCGAGGGCAGCGAGACCATGCCGCGCACCATCTGGTCGGCATGGCGCGGATCGACGCCGAGGTTCATCGCGATCTCGATCGTCTCGTCGAACTTCACGCTGGACAGCTCGCGCAGCGTCTTGAGCGCTTCATCGAAGCCATAGAGCTTCTGGTTGTCGCCCAGCTTCTCGTTCAGGGCCTTCTGCTTCTTGGTCTGCTTCGCCATGTCGTCAGCCCTCCACAACCTGAAGGCCCATCGCGCGGGCGGAGCCTTCGATGATCTTCGTCGCCGCCTCGATATCGTTGGCGTTGAGATCCTGCATCTTCTGCTCGGCAATCGCCTGGACCGCCGAACGCTTGATCGTGCCGGCCGAAACCTTGCCCGGTTCCTTCGAGCCGGACTTGAGGTTGGCGGCCTTCTTCAGCAGGAAGGTGGCGGGCGGCGTCTTGGTGACGAAGGTGAACGACCGGTCCGCATAGACGGTGATGATCGTCGGGATCGGCATGGACTTTTCGAGATCCTGCGTCGCGGCGTTGAACGCCTTGCAGAATTCCATGATGTTCACGCCGCGCTGGCCCAGGGCCGGGCCGATCGGCGGAGAGGGATTGGCGGCGCCCGCGGGCACCTGCAGCTTGATATAGCCGTCGATTTTCTTGGCCATGAGGCCACTCCTTTTCACACTGTCGGGCGCCGGGGCGCCTTCATGTTGAGCGGTCAGACAGAGGGGAACCCTCCTCCCGCATGGATTTCCGCCGGGAATCCCCGATGGAAAGCGGGGCCGATAGCGGCATCGGCCGATAAAAGCAATGGCGCGCCAAGGATCGACGCAGGGTTCATCGGGGCGCGCTGCCGGATGAACCAAGTTGACACAGTTGACACTGTTCCATGCGCGAAAAACCTTCCCCGCCCGGGAAGGAAATCTGCACGCAAAAGCAAGGGTTTATCGAGATGTGGAGCGCGCTTCGCCATGCCCCGCCCGTGCCAGACCGGCGGCATGTAGGAAAGCGCGTTCCGCGCCCGGCCCGTGGCGCGCAGACCGCAGGCGGTGCTTACTTGACCAGCTCGACCTGCTCGAAATCCAGCTCCACCGGCGTCGCGCGCCCGAAGATGGAGACGGAAACCTTGACCTTGGACTTGTCGAAATCCAGCTCTTCCACCACGCCGTTGAAGCTGGCGAAAGGCCCGTCCAGCACCTTGACCGAATCGCCGATCTCGTAATCGACGTTGACCTGCTTGCGCGGCTGCGCGGCGGCTTCCTCGGCCGCGCCGAAATAGCGGGCCGCCTCGGCTTCCGAAATCGGCTGCGGCTTGCCGCTCGAACCGAGGAATCCGGTGACTTTCGGCGTGTTCTTGACGAGGTGATAGACATCGTCGTTCAGCGCCAGCTTGGCCAGCACATAGCCGGGCATGAACTTGCGCTCGACCTGCACCTTCTTGCCGCGCTTCACCTCGGTCACGGTTTCGGTCGGAACCTCGACCGCCTCGACCAGCTGCGAAAGGCCCATGCGTTCAGCCTCCGACAGAATCGAATCGCGCACCTTGTTCTCGAAGCCGGAATAGGCGTGGATGATATACCAGCGGGCCATCGTTCGTTCCTAATTGAGTCAAGCCGTCCGGGCGGCTGCGTCAGGCAAGGGAAAGCAGCCAGCGCACCACCGCGCCGAACAGAGTATCCACGCCCAGGAAGAACACCGCCAGGATGAACATCATGATCCCCACGAAAATCGCGGTCGTCACCGTTTCCTGCCGGGTCGGCCATACCACCTTGGTGGCTTCGGCACGGACCTGGCGGAGGAATTCGCCGGGGCTGGTCTTGGCCATGACTGGACTGTCTCTCGCCGTTCGTAAAAAACCATCGCCTTCCACCACGGGCTCCGCGCCGCCCCGGCAGGACCGGGAGGGCAGCGTATGCCGATGTCGGAAGACGGAAGCGGCTTTAGCGGCAAGGTTCCACATGCGCAAGACTTTGGCGCGGACGGTGGAAATGCCCCGGAACGGCGGCAGCGGCGCGCCCGATTATGCCGCCCCGCCACCGCCCGCGCGCGGCGGAACGCATGGGCCGGATCGGCCGGAATCAGCCGGAATTAGCCCAGGCCGGTCAGGCGCTCCCACAGCGTCGGCCGGTCCATCGGCTGGATCGGCCCATGCTTGCGATAGCGCAGGCTGGCGTCGCTGTAGGGTTTCGGAAGAACCCATGCATCGGGCCGGCTGCTGCGAAAGGTGCGGGTCGACATGAGAAACACTCCCTGAAAAGTTTCCTCCTGCCGCTGATAATGCACGGCCTGCCTGAAGGTTCCCTGAATCGGGATGAAACCGGAAATTCAGGCTGGGGGCCGGGAGATAAGATAAATTATTTATTCTCAGTAATTTGAGGAACACGCAGCCTAGGGTCGGGACCTAGAACGACAGGTCGAACCCCAGCCGGACGGTGCGCGGCTGCAGCGGCGTGATCTGGTTGCGATCCCGCACCAGGAAGGGCGAGCCCAGGGCGAAGCGATTGCCCCGCCCGTCGAACAGATTGAAGAACGCGAGGCTCAGCCCGCGCGCCCGGTTGCCGAGGCGGAATTCCAGCCCGGTGTCCACGTAATCGCCCTGCAGCTGGCCAAGGATCGGGCCGACCCCCAGGGTCGACTTGCCCACATAGCGCAAATAGCCCCGCGCATCGAAATCGAGAGTGTCCGTCAGGGCATGCTGATAGGATATGCCGAACCGGGCGCTGACATCGGCGATATTGGGCAGGCGCTCGAAATCGGAAGCGGAAACATCGGCCGCATTGTCGGCCATCGCGCTCAGGGAAACCAATGTCTCCCTGCTGATCGTCAGCGCAAGCTCCGACGGCTGCGACACCTTGCTGTCGTTGAGATAGACCGCGGCATCCAGCTCCAGCCCGGCCAGGGGGCGCCAGCGCGACGACAGGCCGAGCGACAGCACGCGGCCATCCCCCACATTGACGGTCGTGGGAAAGCCGAAGCCATCGATCAGATCCGCCTGGATGTTGCGCCATCGGGAATAGGACGCCGTGCCTTCCATCTCGAAATTCGCGTCGAGATAGCGCGCGCCGCCCTCGTAGGTGGAAACCCGGTCGCCCTTGAAACGCTGGATGAACTCCCGCCTCACGGAAATGCCGCCAGGGCGGAAGCCCTGCTGATAGCGCGCGAACAGCGTCAGCTCGTCCATCGGGCGATAGGCGACCGCGGCGGACGGCAGGAACCGCGTTTCCTTGCGGGCATCGCGCGCGAGCGGATCGGCGCTCAACGCCAGATCGTATCCCACATCCTCGGAATCCCCGGTCAGCCGGGAATGGGTGAACCGGCCGCCCATCGTCACCGTCAGCCGGGGAACCGGCTCCACCGTGCCTTCCCCATAGATGGTCAATTCCTCCACCCGGTTGCGCACCCCGGTCAGCGGCGAGCCATAATAGGTCGCGATCATCTCGCGATTGACCCGGGCTTCGTTGTGCAGGAAGCTGGCCCCGATCAGCCAGCCCCTGCCGTTCCTGCCCCGGCGCGCCAGGCGGGTTTCGGCCGTGACCATTTCGATATGGTTCTTCTGGCTGAACTCGACGGGCGCGGCGTCTGCCAGCGGGCTTTTGGCCGGGTTGAACGGCTCCGACAGCTCCGCTCCCTCGAACTGCTCGAACACATATTGCCGCGTGTAGCCGAGCGAGGAGGTCAGCTCGAGCTGATCCCAGGCCTTGCGCACGACGAGATCGGCCAGCCAGAAATCGTTCCGGTAGGGCTGGGCGATCGTGCTGGAGCGGCTCAGCCCGTCCCGGCCCCTTGCGGCATACTGGCTGTCGTCGCCGTCGATCCGCTGGCCGACCGCGTTGAGATCGGCCATCCAGCCGTCACCCGGATCGAACCGCAATGCGGCCCTGCCGCCGATGGTCTTCACGTCATTGACGTTCTTCAGGTCGCGTCCGGTATCGTTGATGTAGCCGCCTTCGATGGAGCCGAAGGCGAGCGCGCGAAAACCCAGCCTGTCCTCGACGATCGGCAGGTTGAGGATGCCGCCGCCATCCACCCCCGGCTGGCCGCTCTTCACCGCCTGGACCCCGCCCCAGGCCGAGCCGCCCACGGAATCGAGATCGGGCGAATGGGGCACCACCCGCACCACGCCGCCCAGCGACCCGGCGCCGTAAAGGGTGCCTTGCGGCCCCTCCAGCACTTCGATGCTGCGGACATCGTAGAGGCGAAGACTGGGGTCGGGCGCGCTGTAGGTTATCCGGCTGTTGCCCCAATACTGGCCCACGGTGGCCTGCGTCGGCCCGACGAAGCTGGAATCGGCGATGCCCCTGATGAACAGCTTGTTCCGCCCCGGCCCGAGATGCGTGGAAACCACGCTCGCCAGCCGTGTCGCGATCGCGCCCGAACCGCGCGCGGCATCGGCGGTGGAAAGCTCGCCCCCGTCGACGATCTGCACCCCGCCCGGATAGGCGCCCAGCGGCACGTCGCGCTTGGTGCCGGTGACGACGATCTCCCTGGGCGGCGGCATCGGGGCCGCCGCCGGTTCGCGCGCGCGCGGCGGCGACGAGGCGGGCCGGGACGCCGGCCTGGGCGCGGGCGGCCCGGCTTCGATCAGGAAAGTGTTGGGGGCGACCTTGCGGGCGCGCAGCGCCGTCTTGCGCAGCATTTCGCCCAAGGCCCGGTGCGCCGTCATGGTGCCGCGAACGGCGCGCACCCGGGTGCCGCCAAGCCCGGTGTCACGAAAGCCGATGCTCGCTCCGCTCTGCCGCCCCAGCACGCGCACCGCTTCGTCCAGGCGGCCGGCGGACACGTCCACCTTGACCGCCGCTTCCCGCGCATGGGCGGGAACGGCAATCAATGCGACGGCAATGGGCAACAGGCTATGGGCGCGAACCATTGGCGGGCATCATCTTCCACGCGGCCCCTTCAGGCGCGAAAGTCACACCCAGAAGCGGACCGACACGGGCGAACACTTCCTCCGGCGCTCCGGTGACGGTCAATGTCCCCGTAAAGCGCATGCGTTCAATGCCATCTCCGGCGCGAACTTCAAGGCCGGTATTGCGGCCGAGGTCGCGCGCGATCTGATCCAGCGATGCGTTCTCATACTGAAGCTGCCCGGCCTGCCAGCCTCCCACCGCCTGCGGATTGGTCCGGCGCAGCACCGGCGCGGCCCGCGGCGAAGAGCGGTGCAAGGCCTCGCCCGCATTCAGCCGGATCTCGCGCGGGCCAGGCTCGAAGATCACCGCCCCGTGCCCGACCGCCAGATCCAGCGAAGACCCGTCGCGAATCACGTTGAACACCGTGCCGGCATCGACCAGCCGGGTCGAACCGGCCATCACCACGAAGGGATGGCTGGAATCATGCCGCACGTCGAACAGCGCCTCGCCCGAGGCAAGCTCGACATGGCGCGGATCGTCGGAATCGAGCTTCACGACGGTGGCGCCATTGAGGACGATCCGCGACCCGTCGGCCAGCTGGACAGTGCGGCGCTCGCCCGGCGCGGTGACGATTTCCCCGCTGTCGAGGCGCTGGAACACGATCCATCCGCCCACAGCGGCCAGCAGGGAGGCGGCGATCCCCGCGCCGAGTAACCAGCGCCGGCGCGCGCGCAAGGGTATCACGTTGGAAGCAGGCGGGGGCGCATCGGCAAGCAGCGCAAGCAGCTGCGCCGCCCATTCGTCGGCGTCCAGCGCCGCTTCATAGGCCGCGAGATGCGCGGGGTCCCGCTCCAGCCATTCGGACAGCCGCTCCCAGCCGTCGAATGGCGGATCCCGGGTCGCAATGACCCAGCCGCGAGCCTCCTCGCTAATATTCACCCCCTGCGCTTGCGTGCTCATAGTGACACTATGACGAAGTCCTATCCGCTACTCCGCATCCAGCCTCACCTTCAATTCGGCGAGAGCGCGATAGGCCTTCTGCAAATCCTTCTCCACCGAACTCAGGCTTATCCCCAATTCCGATGCGATGACGGCTTGGCCTACGCCATCGAGCCGGTAGCGGCGAAACACGCGATCCACGCGTGGTCCCAATGCCGCCAGCACATTTTCCACTTCACGCAATCGCTGGCGCGCGATCAACGCCCGCTCTCCCGTGGGCATCTCCTCCGTCGCTGCTGTGGCCTCATACCAGTCATGCTGCCTGCGTTGCCGGCTTAAATTAGAACGGCGCCGATCGCGCAGCAGATTCTCGGCGGCGCGAAAAAGATAGGACACCGGCTCCGCAATCGAATCGACGGGGACCGCAACCACTCGCTGCCACAGGTCCTGGAACACGTCCTCGGCATCGTCTCCCGCGCCCCGCGCGGCCAGGAAGCGCAACAAACGCGCGCGCTCGTTCAAAAGAACGCGCTGCAATCCCTGGGCCTGTTCTCCCTGTTCCATGCCATCAGGCAAAGCACTCTCATCCAAGCTTGCCAAGCTCCGACCCGTCTTTGCGCGCAAATATACACCGGTCTGTGGAGATTTGGGCGCAGCGGCCGGGCGCGCCAGCTTCAAAAACCAGCCCTTAGCGCAAAGGCCACAGGCAGGTGGCCGTGTCGCGAAAAGCGGATTTCCAAGGCACTCACCCGCATGGGACGAACAAACCGGGAAGTGGTCCCCGCAACCGAGCCGGCCATTCCGTCATTTTGCCGCTAAATCCCACACTTTGCCGGCAGCCACTCTATGCGAGGCAAGGCGACCAAGGCGATGGGCCGGGAACTGAAGTGGCCAAGCACACCACATGACAGGTAAAAAAGGCGCAGACACACGAGCATTAGATCATAAGCAACGCCGATATGACAATCCTGTAACATCCAAGATGGATTTTTTGCGGATTTTTTACATGTTTCGCTTGCGGAACCCCTCTCACCGTTCCGTCTGTTTGTTTGCCAGTCAAAGATTTGCGCACAGGAGAACGCAAGGATGAATGCCACAGAACGCCGAATGCTCGACATGCTCAAGAAGGGTCGCGACCAGTTTGGCGTCGTGGCGGTCAAAGCTGAGTTCGAGGCAGAAGGCACCCGTCCCGACGAGCTTCTCCGCCTTATCGAGCTGACGTATCGAGCCGATCTGGACCTGGCGCTCAAGATCGGGGGCTGCGAGGCGGTTTCCGATCTCCATGCCTCCAAGCTGTATGGCGCGAGCTATATCATCGGGCCAATGGTGGAAACGCCCTATGCATTGACGAAGTTCATCGATGCGAAAGCGAAAACCTACGGGGACAATCCTGAAGGGACGGAGTTTCTCTTCAATCTCGAAACTCAGGCCACGCTTGAAAATCTCGAGGACATGCTTCCCCTCGCCAAGGCGAGCCTGGACGGCATCGTGTTCGGGCGTGTCGATTTCACTCTCTCGCGAGGGCTTGCCCGCGGCGCGATCAACGAGCGCCAGATCACCGATGCGGTGCTGAAAGCCGCATATGCCTGCGCCAAAGCTGATCTCGATCTGGTGGTGGGCGGTTCGGTTGCGGTCGAGGCGGCCCCCGTCCTGCGTGAAATCCGCACCATCCGGCTCGATCGGTTCGAGACACGCAAGGTCGTATTCGATGGCAGCGCGGTGGAAGCGGCGAATTTTGAGGCAGGGATTGCCAATGCGGTCGCCTTCGAACTGGCCTGGCTCGAAAACAAGCGCGATTATTACAACACGATCGCAGACGAAGATCTCGACCGGATCAGGATGATGCAGGAGCGCAGCGCCATTGCCATGCGCCAGCAATTGTCGAGAGCCACCGCCTGAACGATGCCGCCAAACAGGGAAGTGTCCGCGGTCATGCGCGGCGTTGCTGCCAATGCAGTGACGCCGCGCTTCCGCATATCGGCCGCGCATGGGGTGACCGAAAAGAGCTTGATCCCAGGACGGCACAGGACAGTCTCGAGGGAGGCGTTTTCCAACCGCGCCGATTTCGACTGGCACAGGCGCCTTCCCGCCAAATGCCCGTATGCGACGAGATTCAGGGAACTTTGATGATCCGATTGCTGGTTACAGGGGGAAAGGGAATGCTCGGCCGCGCATTGGCGGAGCACGTCGCCTCCTTGTCGGGCGCAACTTTCTCCGCACCGGGCCGTGATGAGCTGGATGTCCGGGATGCGGATGCCCTGCTGAACGCCGCGTCCCAGGCAAGGGGCGGATGGATCGCGCATTGCGCAGCCACGGTCGATGTCGAAGGCTGCGCGCGCGAACCCGATGCGGCTCGCGAGATCATCGTCGAAGGCACCCGCAATGTCGTCCGCGCGGCCAGAGCCGCCGGCGCCCGCCTTTTTTATCCCCAATCCTTCCTCGTCTATGACGGGGCTAGCAACCCGATCCCCGAAGACGAAACGCCACAGCCGCTTTCGCTCTATGGCAAGCTCAAGCTCGAAGCGGAGCAAGTCATCCGCGCCGAAATGGACGATGCGCTGATCGTCCGCATGGCCGGCTTCTTCGGCGGCGAGGAGATCGACAAGAATTTCGTCGGACGCATCATTCCCGCAATGGCCGCCGCGATGGAGCGCGGCGAGACCCGGTTCGACATCGGCGACAGGGTATGGCAGCCGACCTGGACCCGCGACCTCGCCGAGAACAGCATCCAGATGATGCTGGCGGATAAGCGCGGCATCTACCAGATGGCTTGCCATGGCCAGGCGAGTTTTGCCGAGCTGGCGCAGGAAATCGTTGCGGCATTGGGCTGGGAAGACCGTCTCCGCATCGAACGAGTGGAGGCCGCCAGCGTGTCGGGTAACGAACTGGGCAAGCGCCCGGACATAGCCGTGCTCAGTTGCACGCGCCTGCGCGAAGATCGACTGGATCTGCAACGCGACTGGCGCGCCACCATCCATGCCTATCTGCGGCATCCCTATTTCGACCGCTATCGTCTGAAAGGCGCCTGAAATGCCCGATCTGTTCGCCCCTCTCGACAAGCCCGGCTTTATCAAGCTGCGCAATCGCAGCGTGATGTCCGCAATGAGCCGCAGCTTCGCGGACAAGCAGCACCGCGCGACGGACCAGATGCGCGCCTATTACGAAAAGCGTGCACTGGGCGGCGCGGGGCTTATCTTGACCGAAGGCACGATCATCCATCCGAGCGGCGACGGCTGGGTCGACGTGCCTTATATCGCGACCGACGAACATGCCGCCGCGTGGCGTCCTGTGGTCGATGCCGTCCATGCCGCGGGCGGCGCCATCGCCTGCCAGCTGTGGCACATGGGCCGGATTTCGCATTCCGATTTCACCGGAGACGCTCCGGTCAGCTCGACCAATCGGGCGGCCGCGGGCGTCAATCGCCAGAACAACAAGCCCTATGACGAGCCGCGCGCGCTGGAGATCAGCGAAATGCCGGTGGTCTATGGCTATTTCGCGGATGCTGCCGCGCGGGCGCTCGATGCGGGATTCGACGCGGTCGAACTGCACATGGGCCATGGCTATCTGGCAGACCAGTTCCTGGACGCACAAGTGAACGACCGGATCGATATCTATGGCGGATCGGTCGAAAATCGCTGCCGGTTCGCGCTGGAACTGGTCGAAAAGGTGCTGGCAAAGGTGCCTGCCGAACGCGTGATCGCCCGTATTTCGCCTTCGCGCTTCATGGGCGGCCTGTATGAATGGCCCGATCTGGACGAAATGCTCGCCTATTTCATCCCGGCGCTGGAGCAACGCGGATTGCGCGCGCTGGATGTAAGCTGCGCCAATTCTCCCTATGCCGAAACATCGGGCCGCATGGTGCGCAAGATCCGCCCGATCTTCTCCGGCGTGTTGATGGCAGGGGCCTCGCTCTCCCTGGAAGATGCGGAACGGGAACTGGCGGATGGCGCGATCGATTGCGTGACCTGGGGCCGCGCCTTCATCGCCAACCCCGATCTGGCCGATCGCTTCCGCACCGGGGCTGAACTGACGCCCTTCGATGATTCCATGCGCGCCACGCTCGTCTGATCCAGAATAGCCAGGATGGACCGTGACGCATTGGATATATCTTATTCGACCTCGATACTATCGTCAGGGCATGACCGCCTTGACCGGAAGGGAATGAAATGACCGACGTCAAACAGCTCGATCCGAGGAACATTCCGGATGATTGCGATGAAGGGCAGTTGCGGTCCCTGATCCTCGATCTGACCGGCGAATATGCGCGTCGCTTCCACACTACCAAGCCCTTCCTTCCGGGCGAAAGCGCCGTTCCGGTCTCCGGCAAGGTCTATGGCGACACCGACATGCGCCATCTGGTCGACAGCGCGCTGGATTTCTGGCTGACCACTGGGCGCTTCAACGAACAGTTCGAGGCCCGGCTGGCGGAACGGCTGGGCGTGGCCCATGCCCTCACAACCAATTCCGGCTCCTCGGCCAATCTGCTGGCGCTCTCGACGCTGACCTCCCATTATTTCCGGGGCGACGCGCTCAAGCCCGGGGACGAGGTAATCACTGTCGCCACCGGCTTTCCGACCACGGTCAATCCATCGCTGCAATACGGGCTGGTGCCCGTTTTCGTCGATGTCGACATTCCGACATACAATATCAGGCCGGAAATGATCGAAGCGGCAGTCAGCGACAGGACCCGCGCGATCATGATCGCGCATACGCTGGGCAATCCCTTCGACCTTGGCGAGGTGATACGCGTTGCCGAGAAGCACAATCTCTGGGTGGTCGAGGATTGCTGCGACGCGCTGGGCGCGACTTACGACGGCAAAGGCGTGGGCACCTTCGGCCATATCGGGACGCTCAGCTTCTATCCTGCCCACCACATCACCATGGGCGAAGGCGGCGCGGTCTTCACGGACAAGCCCCGCCTCAAGCGGGTGATCGAATCCATGCGTGACTGGGGCCGGGATTGCTGGTGCGCGCCCGGCATGGACAATACCTGCGGCAAGCGCTTTTCTCGGCGTCTCGGCTCCCTGCCCGAGGGTTACGACCATAAATACACCTACAGCCATGCCGGCTACAATCTGAAGATAACCGACATGCAGGCGGCTGTCGGCCTGGCCCAGTTGGACCGGCTCGATGGGTTCATCGCCGCCCGTGCGCGCAATTTCGCCATCCTGACCGAATTGCTACGCCCGCTGGAGGATGTGCTGATCCTGCCGCAGGCGACACCGAACAGCGAACCGTCATGGTTCGGCTATCCTATCACCATCCGCCCGGGCGCGAATATCGACCGCGAAGATCTGGTCCGCCACCTCAACGACATGAAGATCGGCACCCGCCTGCTGTTCGGCGGCAACCTGCTGCGTCAGCCCTATATGAAGGGCCGCGATTATCGCGTGGTCGGCAGTCTCGAAAATGCCGACCTGGTGACGACCAACACCTTCTGGATCGGCCTCTTCCCCGGCCTGACGGAGGCGCATCTGTCTTACGCAGCCGAAACCATCGGCAAGTTTATCCGCGGTTGAACGGACAGTGGCAGCCAGATCCATGCTTCCCTTCCCCCCCGATGCGCGCTTCGTGCTGACCGGCCCTTCAGGCTGGATCGGCAGCGCCACACTCGCCGCTCTGGCGAGCCGGGCGGGTGGGCCACTGGGGGGACGGGTGATCGCCTTCGCCTCGGCCGGGCGGAGCATGGAACTGCCGTCGGGGGAACGCCTTGCGGTACGCGACCTTCGCTCGATCGGGCCGGAAGATGTCGATGGCGCGCATGTCATTCACCTCGCCTATCTCACCAGGGAGAAGGTCGAGGAAATCGGCGAAAGGCAATTCACCGACACCAATCTGGCTATCGACGACGCATTGCTGGCGGCCCTTTCCGGCGCACGGCCGGCCAGTCTGTTCGTCGCCTCTTCCGGCGCTGCGGCGCTGGCGGCGCGCGGCGTGGACCTCCATCCCTATGGCCTCGTCAAGCTGCGGCAGGAAGCGCGCTTCCTGGAATGGAGCAGGAAATCCGGCGTTCCGGCCATCGCAGGGCGGATCTTCAATATCGCCGGGCCGCATATCAACAAGCATGAGGCCTATGCCATTTCCAATTTCATTTTGCAGGCGCAGAGGCAGCGCGAAATCGCGGTGCAGGCACGAATCCCGGTTTTTCGGTCCTTCCTGCATGTGAACGATTTGAGCAACCTCATCATCGAGGCGGGCCTGCGGGGCGTTGGCCGCCAAAGGCCGATCGACCTGTGCGGCGGTGAGGTGCTGGAAATGGGAGACGTCGCCGCCCTGGTCGCCGCGGCGCTCGGCAATGTTCCGGTCCGGCGCGAGCCGGTCGATCATGGCTCTTCAAGCGCCTATCTCGGAGATTTTACGGATACTAGGATACTGGCGATGGAACTGGGGATCGACCTGCTGCCGCTGTCGTTGCAGGTTGAAAGCACCATCGAATGGCTGGCCGATTCCGGCACGAAAGCCGCCTGCCACGCTACAGGAGAATGATGTGAACACATATGCAAAACAGTTGCGCCGGCGCGACCGGCTTCCGGCAGCGGGCTGAGGCATGGCCAATATCCGCGTTGCCGACCTGATCGCCCGCATACTGGTCGAGCATGGAGTGACCGACTGCTTCATGCTCACCGGGGGGGGCGCCATGCATCTGAATGACGCCTTCGGTCGCGAGGCCGGGTTGCGCAAGATCTACACACACCACGAACAAGCTGCCGCGATCGCGGCGGAAAGCTATTGCCGGCTGTCGAACCGGCCCGCGCTGGTGAACGTCACCACCGGGCCGGGGGGCGTCAATGCACTGAACGGCGTTTATGGCGCCTATGTCGATTCAATTGCGATGGTCGTCGTATCGGGCCAGGTGAAGCGAGAGAACTGCGCCCCCAATTTTCCAATCCCGCTGCGCCAGCTGGGCGATCAGGAAGTCGATATCGTGTCGATGGTGCGGGGCATCACGAAATATGCGGTGAGGCTCGATAATCCCCTCGATGCCCGCAAAGTGACGGAGAAGGCGATCTATCTCGCCACGCGCGGACGGCCCGGCCCGGTGTGGATCGACGTGCCGATCGATGTGCAGGCCGCGCCGGTTGATCCCGACGTGCTGGAGCCCTTCGATCCGGCTTCGCTCGAGCATGATGGCGAAGCGCCCAACAACCAGGCGGAACTGGGCGCGCTTCACGGCGCGGCGCTCGATGCAGAAGTCGCCGCGATGCTGGCCGAACTGTGCGCGGCGGAACGGCCGGTGGTGCTGGCTGGCGCTGGCGTGCGCATTTCCGGGCAGCATGAACGATTTCTCACGTTCGTCGAGCGGCTGGGCGTGCCCGTCGTCACCGGCTGGAATGCCCATGACGTCATGCCGGACAGCCATCCGCTGTTCGTCGGCCGCCCCGGATCGGTAGGGGACCGCGGCGGGAATTTCGCGGTGCAGACCGCCGATTACGTGCTGGTGCTGGGGTCGCGGCTGAACATCCGGCAGATCAGCTATAATTGGGACAGCTTCGCTCGCAACGGCAAGGTGGCGATGGTCGACATCGACAATGCCGAGCTTGCCAAGCCGACGCTGTCGCTGCATCGCCCCATTCATGCCGACCTGCGGGATTTCTTCGCAGCGGCAGAGCGCCTCCCCTTGCCGAACGACAATCGCGCCGAAGCGCGGGCGGCCTATCTGGCGCGCAGCCGGGCCAGATGCGAACAATATCCAGTGGTGCTCCCCGAATACTGGTCGGACGAAGGCCCGATCAATCCCTATGTGTTCGGCAAGATACTGTTCGATGTGCTGGAGGAAGACGAAGTGATCGTGACCGGCGACGGCACGGCCTGCGTCACCGTGTTCCAGGCTGCTGGCATCAAGCCCGGACAACGGCTCTACACCAATTCGGGCTGCGCCTCGATGGGATATGACCTGCCGGGCGCGATCGGGGCTTACTTCGCCGTCACCCCGCGCCGCATCATCTGCCTGGCGGGGGACGGCAGCATCATGATGAACCTGCAGGAGCTGCAGACCATCGTGGGGCTTAATTTACCGATCAAGATCTTCGTTCTCAACAATGACGGCTATCATTCGATCCGGCAGGCCCAGCAGAATCATTTCGCGGATAATATCGTGGGATGCGGCCCTGACAGCGGCCTTACCTTCCCCGATTTCCAGCGTCTTGCGACCGGGTTCGGCATTTCCTCCTCGCGCGTGGGCCGCGACGCGGATCTGGCTGACGCCATACGCGCCTCTCTCGCAACCGAGGGGCCGCATATCTGCGAGGTGATGATCGACAAGGGGCAGCAGTTTGCTCCCAAGCTGTCGTCGCGCCGGCTGGAGGACGGATCGATGGTGTCGTCCCCGCTGGAAGATATGGTTCCATTTCTTTCGGACGAGGCGCTGGCGGAAGCCATGGCGCCTTGCGGAACGCTGCGATGACCCGTCATCTCATCTTCGATCTCGATGGCACGCTGGTCGACAGCTGCGCCATCTGCGTCGACATATTGAACGAAATGCTCCGGAGCCGGGGGGTCGATCACGCGATCGATCCACGCTTCGCCCGCTCATACATGAGCCAGGGGGGCCAGATGATGGTCGCCGCGCTGTTGGGTCCCGCCTGCGGCGATCCGGCCGAAGATCTGGCCGATTTTCGCAACCGTTACGCCCGGATGAAGACGCCTGCGACGGCCTTGTTCCCTCTTGTGGCAGATAGTCTGCGAAAGCTGCAAGGGATGGGCTTTATCCTCTCCATTTGCTCCAACAAGCCGCAGAATCTGTGCGAGCAGGTGCTGCGCGACACGGGTATCGACGATCTGTTCGCCATTGTCGTGGGAGGACGGCCCGACCTGCAACCCAAACCGGCGACTGATCTGCTGGAATACGCCATGAAGCGCTTGGGCGCGGCGCCGGGCGAATGCATGTATGTCGGCGACAGCGAGCTTGACTATCAGGTTGCCGCAATGCTGCGCGTGCCTTTCAAGTTCCTGACTTACGGTTATGCTGCCGATGGCTGGCGCCCTGCCGATAGCGATTGCTTCGACTGTTTCGGCGCCCTTTGCGATGGGATCGCCGTTGCTGGCCGGAGGGGTATTGGTTATGGCATGGTTGCCAGAACTGGAGGTCATCACGAAGCCTATCAGCCGGGCCATCACGCGGGCATCATTCGGAACAAGGTGTATTGAGCCCCATGGATAGCGGAATGAACGAGCGTGACAGGAAACTGAAACCCGGAATGCGAGTTTATCGCACGATCGGAGGCCTGATCACCGCATTGGCCCTCGCAAATCTGGCGGCCTTGCCCGTTCAGGCGCAGCTACTGCCGGAAGGTTCGCGCAACGGCATTCCTTCGGGATCGCCTATATCGAACCAATCGGATTCCGATAGCAGAAGGGACGACCGGGATACGGCGCCTGTCCCGCCCGGCAGCGCGACCCCGGATTACCGGATCGAGCCGGTAGAGGTGCGTGGTTCGGACCCGGCGGTGATCCGCGCGCTCACGGCCGAGCCTAATCCACGTCAGAAAGCTCCGCCGCCGCCCAACGAGTTCGAGCAATTCGTCCAGTTCCATACCGGCAAGAACCTTCCCAGGTTCGGCAAGCAATTGCTACTGCCCGACAATCGCGATTATGCCGTGGCCGCGACCGCCACCGTGCCGCCCGACTATATCCTGAACGTCGGCGATGTCGTGACCATCTCCATGACAGGCTCGATCGAGGGTAGCCTGGACAAGGAAATCGACACCAACGGCCGCATCTTCTTGCCACGCGTGGGCATGGTGCAGTTGGCCGGCGTTCCATATGGCGATCTTAAATCGGTCATTTCCGCCGCTATCGGCACCCAATATCGTGGCTATACGGTCAGCGTCGGCATCCGGGCGCTGCGCGGGATCCGCGTTTATGTGACGGGCTTTGCCAATAACCCCGGCTCTTACACCGTGAGCAGCCTGTCGACGATGGCAAACGCGGTGCTGGCTGCGGGCGGGCCTTCGGCTGGCGGGAGCTTCCGGTCCATCCAGCTGCTGCGCAACAACGAAGTCATCCGCGAGTTTGATCTTTACGATTTCGTCCTTAACGGCAGCAAGGCGGATGACGCGATCCTGCAGAATGAGGATGTCATCCGCATTGCCCCGGTCGGCAATGAAATTGCCGTCACCGGCAGCGTGAACAACGAAGCGATTTACGAAATCAAGCTAGGCGAGACGCTGGAAAACCTGCTCAGCTTCGCGGGCGGCCCCAACAGTCTGGCGGACCGTTCGCGCCTGATGCTTTACAGCGTGACGGATTTCGACGGTCTGGGCGTGCGCGAGATACCGCGCGCCGAGGCCGCGACCCTGCTCGCCCAGGGCGGCGACATTGTGCAGGTCTTGTCGGAAGGCACCCTGATACGCTCGATATCGAAGCAGGCCGTTCTGGTCAGGGTGGAAGGCGAGGTTGCGCGACCGGGCAATTATTATGTTCCGGCCAACACCGAAATGAACGAGGTGATCGCGCAGGCGGGCGGCCTTACGCCGCGCGCCTATGTATACGGAACGAAGCTGGAGCGCGTTTCGGTGCGGATGCAACAGCGAGAGAGCTATCTCGCAGCGATCGACCAGATGGAAGTCTCTCTGGCGGCGGCGCCCCTGACAGCAGGCCAGCTGGGAGCCGGGAACGACCGTGGCGCCCAGATGGCGGCGGCGAAGGCAGTGCTCGAAAGACTGCGCCAAGCGGAGCCTGACGGCCGGGTGGTGCTCGACCTGCCGCCCACCGCCAGCGCGCTGCCCCATTCCTTCGTGCTGGAAAACAACGACCGTATTGTCATCCCCCCCCGCCCAACCACGGTGGGCGTGTTCGGCGCGGTGTATCGCCCGGCTTCGTTCTCGATCGACGACAGCCGCCCGGCCACGATTAAATCCTACCTCAAGCGGGCGGGCGGGCCGCTGCGCTCAGCCGATCGCGGCGAGATTTTCGTGGTGCGCGCCAATGGCGAGGTAATCTCCAAGCGGGCGGGCGCACTGGGTCAGCCCGCCTTGCCGGGCGATGTCGTATTCGTGCCGGTCAAGACGCAAAGCTCCGGCTTCTGGGCGAAGCTGCGCGATATCAGCACGATCATTTTCCAGCTCGGCCTGTCGGCCGCGGCTTTCATAACGGTTACCAAGTGACGCCGCGGCCTTCCATCATGGGCAGGATCTCCAACAGTCCGCTGATGCGGAATGCCCGGTGGCGGCGGCTGGTGCTGGGCGCCCTGGTCCTTGTATGCCTGCTGTTTTCGGTATTCCCCGAACGCTATCGCGCGGCCTCCACCCTGACCCCGACCGATCCATCGAGCCTTGGCCTCAGCGGCGCGCTGGGCCAGCTTGGCGCGCTCAACACCGTGTTCGGCAATCAAGCGGCGGTCGAGGTCAGCCTGAAGATCGGACGCAGCGTCTATACGCGCGGCGTCGTCATCAAGCAGCTCAACCTGGTCGACCGCCTGGGCTTCGATAACGAGATCGAGGCAAGCCGCTGGATGGAGCGGAATGTCGAAATCAGCTCGCTGCGCGGCGGAATCGTGCAAGTCGAATGTGTCAACCGGGACGCCAAGCTGGCGACCGATCTGGTGGCGACCGTCACCGCCGCCCTGCGCGAGCAGTTGGGGAAGATCGCCCTGCGCCAGACCGAATACAAGCGGGACATCCTGCTGAAGCTGGTGGAAGATGCCAATACGCGCTTGGCCAAGGCCCAGGCGGACTACAATAATTTCCGCCTGACCACACGCTATTCCGACCCCAAGTTTGCAATCGACTCCATCGGCCAGCGGATTCCGGCGCTGGAAACGGCAATCAAGGCCAAGGAGGTCGAGCTGAATGCCGCCCGACAGTTCGCTACGGACGATAATATGTCGGTGCGCCAGATCATCGCACAGCTCGACGCGCTCCATCGGCAACTGAAGCAGCTTCAGGACATCAACCCCAAGGAGGACAACTCGATCGGGCTGGTCGTCAAGCAATCCACGGAAGCGGAACGGCTGGAGCGGGAGTTGGCCCTCGCCAAGAGCCTTTACTATAGCTATCGCCGCTTCCTGGAGGGCACTTCGGTCGAAGACCTGACCTCTTCCGCCAATATCCGCGTGCTCGAACAGCCCTTTATCGACACCGACCGCCAGTATCGGTTGATCCCGCTGGCGCTCGCCATGCTGATCGCCCTGCTCGCCGGCGCGATCGAATTCTATCGGCTCCGCCCACCCGTTTCAGAAACGAAGTCGGTCGAATGACTGCCCAAACCATTGCCATCCCCGACATTTCGGTCGTCATTCCCTGCCTCAATGAAGAGGAAAATGCACCGGCCATCGCAGCGGCAGTGACCAAGGTGCTCGAGAATGCCGGGGTCAGCTTCGACATAATTTTCATCGACAATCATTCGTCCGACCGCACGGTCGAAGTGATCCGCGAATTATGCGCGCGCGACCCACGCATCCGACTGATCGTCAACACACGCAATTTCGGCCAGATGCGTTCGCCTACCCACGGCATTTTCGAAGCCCGTGGTCGCGCGGTGATCGGCATGTGCGCAGATTTTCAGGACCCTCCCGAACTGCTGGGCGCCTTCGTGGAGCGCTGGCGCGCCGGGACGGACATCGTGCTGGGCGTGCGGGAAACGGAATCGACATCGTTGTTGCTGGGTTGGGCGCGGGAATTTTCCTACGCCTTTGTCCGCAAGGTCGGCGACTATCCGGTCATTCGCAACGCGACCGGCTTTGGCCTCTATGACCGCAGGGTCGTGGATGCCATCAAGGCGATCAGGGAGCCGGAACCCTTTTTCCGGGGAATGCTGGTCGAAACGGGTTACAAGATCGAAACCATTCCCTATTCGCGGCCGATCCGCCGCAGGGGCAAATCCAACAACAATTTCTTCACCCTGCTGGATTTCGCGCTCTCGGGCCTCACCAGCTCATCGAAAAAGCTGCTGCGCGCGCCATTCTTCATCGGCGCTATCGCCGGGATCGGCGCCGGGCTTTGCCTGATCGGCCTGATCGCGAGCCTGATCCTGGGAAATTTCAGCTGGGGATGGCTCGCGGCATTCGCGGCGCAGGCGCAGTTGGCGCTGCTGTTCATTTTCATGGGCCTCATCGGGGACCAGCTGCGCATGGTGTCGGAACGCACCCGGGATGTGCCGCTGGTGTTCGAACGCGAGCGGGTAAACTTCCCGGAAGGCTATTGAAGCCATGCCCGGCGCCACACTTTCCTTCCGCCTGTGGGAAATTGTCCGCTATTATCAAGCGGGCGCGGTCAACGCCGCATTCGGCTACGGCCTCTATGCGCTCCTGCTGTGGGCAGGTCTTGGCATGTATATGGCGCAGCTGATCGCCCATATTCTGGGCGTTGCGTTCAACTATTTCACATATAGCAGCCATGTGTTCCGCGGCGCCGATCCGGCCAAGACACGCTTCGCGGCCTCTTATGTCGTAAACTACCTGATAAGCTTGTGCTTTCTGGCGCTGGTGAGCCTGATCCTCAAATCGCCTTACGCGGCGGGGCTGGCTGCGATCATCCTGACGTCTGCTGTCAATTACCTGATCCTCAAACGGCTGGTGTTCGCGCCCCGAAAAAGAGGCTGACCCATGCGCTTCCGGTTCCTCCCGATCAACCGCTGGCTCGAACCGCTGCTGCTGCTTGTGATACTGGGTGCGATCATCCGCGCCTTCTTCTATTTTCTGGAATATTATCATTTTCCGCAGCCGTTCTTTTACGAACCGTTCGATGTGTGGATGGATTGGTTCAACACATCCTATTGGGCCTATGAAAAAGGCGCATATGACTCCTGGGGCACGATCTATCCGCCGCTGTCATTCGTTTTCCTGCGCATCTTCAGTCTGGGGAGCTGCTATGGGGAAACCAGCGGATACATCATCCGCGAATGCGATTGGGTCGGCCTTGCAACGCTGCACGGTTTCTTCCTGCTCAATATCCTTCTGCTGTGGCTGACTTTCCGCCGGGTGGACCGCAAAACAGCCCTCTGGCGCACACTGGCGCTCGGCCTGGGCTTGCCCTCCCTCTACGGGCTGGAACGCGGCAATCTGGTGATCGTCTGCTTCACCTTCGTAATCCTCGGCTTCGGACCTCTGCTCAAGTCGGCGCGCTGGCGATGGATCGCAGTGGGGCTTGCGGTCAATTTCAAGGTCTATCTGATTGCAGGACTGTTCCCGCAACTGTTGCGGAGACGCTGGTTGTGGTTTGAAGGCGCGCTGCTTTCGACCATCGCCATCTACATCGTCACCTACGGACTCATGGGAGACGGCACACCCCTTCAACTCTACAGGAACATCGCCGACGTTTCGGGTATCTACCAGGCCGTCACCTTCTTGGACCTGTGGTATGCGGCCACTTACAAACCATTCATCTCGCTGCTTACCGGCCAATATCAGGTGGTTGCGGGAATCGCGGGATCTCGCATCACGGACATGCTCATCGTCCTGCTGAATGGACTACAATACACCACCATGGCGTCCATCGCGGCCGCAGCAACAGCAGCCTGGCTCCGGCCGGAAGTGGTACCGATGCACCGTTTGACCTTCCTGGGCCTCGCCATGGCGATGGTCGCGTCCGAACCGGGCGGCTATACCGAAAATTTCCTGATCTTCCTGGTTTTCCTGGAGCGGTGGCGGGGATTTGGCCGCAGCTGGGCGATCTTCATGTGCTACATCCTGCTGATGCCGTTCGACATCATTGTCGGCCGTGTGCCCCCGCAAGTGCAGGAAAGCTATCTGGCCGGGCACGCGACCTTTTTCGCCTATTACATCACCATAGGCCCGTTCATCCGGCCATTGCTGCTACTGTCGATCGTGTGGGCACTTTCCGCTGTCACCCTGCGCGACGTATGGACCGACATCCGGCATCAGGGATGGGAATCGCGCTGGCGTTTCCGCCGGGATGCGCCCATTTTGCCAGGCGTCACGCCACCCGAACCGCCTTCCTCGCGGATGACAGCGTAATGAGAAAGAAACACCTCTTGCCCGAGGCTGGCTGGCGGCGACGCGATCTGGCGTTGCTGGGCGGCGGGGCGGCGACCGGCTTGCTAGTGGCAGGATCTGCCGGAGCACAGCCGCTCGGCAGCGGTCACCAAACGCTTCCCCCCGGCATTCATCGAATAACCGAAGACCTTGTCATCGCCGCTGATCTGTCGCTTGCCCCCGGCGCGCGGATAGAAGTCGCCCCCGGGCGGACGCTGACCTTAAAAGGCCATTTCAGTGCGCCTGTTTCGCATATATTCACTGGCGCGGGCTGGGTCGATCTCAACCATTCGCGCACTCCTGCGGCCTTTCCCGAATGGTGGGGAGCGATAGCCGGGGATGGCAATGCCGATTGCCTGCCTGCCTTCTCCGCCTGCCTTGCCGCCCATCCGATCATGCTGTTGCGCGCGGCGGATTACTATCTGTCCGATAGCTTCGTCATAGAACGGCCCTTCGCCCGTATCTGGGGCGCAGGATATCGCGGCGCGCAGGACGGCCAGGGCACACGGCTGCTCGTCAAAAGCGGCACGGTCGATGTGCTGAGAGTTGGCCCGGCGCGTTTTCCCGGCGCGGTCAATGATTTCTTGCAAGGCGTGGACATCCGCTGGATGGAATTGGGGCGGACATTGCCTGTCGCGCCGGATGCGGCGGGGCTGCGCGCCCAATATCTGCTGCATTGCCGGTTCGAAGGATTGAGCGCGCGGGAAAGCAGCATCGGATTTGCCGCGAAAGGGGTTGTGCGGAGCTATTTCTCGGACTGCATCGCCTTTCGGTCGTTGCCGGGATCGACGCCCGGCAGCCCCTATCGCGGCTTCTTGCTGGGCGGCGCGGAGCAGGTGGGATTGGCCGGGGCCAATGGATCGATCTTCGTTGTCGATTGCAACGTGTCGATCGGCGGGGCGCCGGGCGTGGCGGACTCGGTCGGACTTCTGCTGGAAGCCGGTTTTGCCGACAGCTTTATCGAGAATTTCGAAGCGACCGGCCTGCAGACCGGCATCCGCATCGCGGGGGACGCCGGCAAAATCGGCGGAATGGCTGTCGCCGGGCATTCCAATCTGCACATCCGTATGCCGATCATCGACCAATGCAGTGCCGTAGGGATCGAACTGCTCGATCTGTCCGGGCACGCAATCGTCGACATCAGCGATCCTTATGTGGCAGTCGCCCCAGGCGCGCGCGCGGCCATCGCGGCACAGGCCGCGCATGGCGCGTGGTCCATCATCGGCGGCCAATTGATCGGCCGCAGCGACAGCAATTCCCCCGGTGCAACGGGCCTGTGGGTGCAGGACAGCAGCGGCCTCGATGTAACCGCGCTCAAATTGGTGGATTTTGCCAGCCCCGTGCATTTGTCCCGCTGCACCGGCAGCGTGTTGCGCGGACAAATTCACAATCCGGGCAAACGCAGCGATGCGGCGGCTGTCGCTCTCGATAATTGCAGCGACACACAACTGGATCTGCGCATCAGCGGCAAGACGAAGGCATTTGCCAATGGCATCGCTGTAAACGGTCAGGGGAGCGGTGTGCTAGCCTTGAGCGTAGCCATGATCGACGGCGACGCCATTGCTGGCGAGAAGATATTGTCCAACGGGCGGTCGCTTGGCTCATCGGGTCGCCACGGCGCCATCGACGTGACAGGGATGTAGCGATGAAACCGCTGGCTCTGACCACAGCGCTCCTTGCCCTTGCCCTGATCGGTTCGAGTCCGGCACGGGCCGATTCCGGCCCAACCGCTGCCGAAGGCGAGAGAGAAAAGTTCGAGGAACTGTTTCAGCACTGGCTGGACAAGGAACCCGCGCCCCGGCGCTCAACATCCGCGCGGCGCAGCATCACCCCTCTGCCCGGGCAAACGGGCGATGGTGGCCGGGCAAGCGGCGTGACCAGCGGCATGGGGATGCGCGTCAATCCAATACTTGGCCGGCAAATGTTCCACGCCGGAGTCGATCTTGCGGCCCCGGCTGGCAAAGCCGTGCGCGCAACAGCCGATGGCGTTGTGACACGCGCAGGATGGTCGGGTGGGTATGGTCTGCTGGTGGTCGTCAGGCACGCCAATGGATATGAGACGCGCTATGCGCATATGTCCCGCATAAGAGTCGCCCCGGGCCAATCTTTAGCCAAGGGCCAGGTGATTGGTCACGTCGGCTCGACCGGCCGCTCCACCGGGCCCCATCTTCACTACGAAGTGCGACGCGAGGGGGAGCCAGTCGACCCAAAAGCCTATATGGGCAGGTAAAGGCGCGGTCAGCCTGAGTGAACGGCAAATCGTGGCTAGGCCGCGACATAATCGGCAATCTGCCCGAGCGTGACCTCACGCGCGTTCTCGCCCAAACCGACCGCCTTGTGCCAGGCGACGATCCATCGTAGCGCTTCATCGAGCGTCAGGGCCGGCCGCCAGCCCAGCGCAGCCCGCGCCTTGGAGCAATCGAGCCGCAACAACCCGGCCTCATGCGGCTTCGGGCCGGTATCGGGCAAGGCCTCGCCCGCACCGCCGCCCCAGGCGGCGCGCATCCGTTCCACGATCCAGGACACGGGCCGCGCATCCTCGTCCGCCGGTCCGAAGTTCCAGGCGTCGGCGAAGCTCCGCTCGCCCGCCAGCAGCCTTTCCGCGATCATCAGATAGCCGCCCAGCGCTTCCAGCACATGCTGCCAGGGGCGCACCGCATCGGGCGAACGGATCAGCGGCGCCGCGCCGGCTTCGAAGGCGCGCACGAGGTCGGGCACCAGCCGGTCGGCCGCCCAATCCCCCCCCCCGATGACATTGCCGGCGCGCACCGAAGCGAGCGCCGGGCCGCTTTCCCTGAAATAGGAGCTGCGATAGGCGGCCGTGACGATCTCCGCGCAGCCCTTGCTGCTGCTGTAGGGGTCGTGCCCGCCCATCGGATCGCTTTCGCGATAGGGCCACACCCATTCGCGGTTCTCGTAGCATTTGTCGCTGGTCACGCAGACGATCGCCCGAACGCCCGGAACCTGCCGCGCCGCTTCCAGCAGATGGACCGTGCCCATCACATTGGTGGCATAGGTTTCGACCGGCTCATCATAGGACAGGCGAACCAGCGGTTGGGCGGCGAGGTGGAAGATCACGTCCGGCCGGGCCTGTTCGACCGCCGCCCGCAGGCTGGCCAGATCGCGCACATCGCCTTCGACATGGTGGATCACATCCGCGATCCGCGCGGTTTCGAACAGGCTCGGCTCGGTCGGGGCGGGCAGCGCGTAGCCGGTGACTTCCGCGCCGAGCGCGTGCAACCAGAGGCTGAGCCAGCTCCCCTTGAAGCCGGTGTGGCCGGTCACCAGCACCCGGCGTCCGGCCCATTCCCGGTCGTGGGCGGCGCTCACCAGCGCTTCCACGGTGCATTGCCCGCGCTCCACAATTCCTCGAGATATATCTTGTCGCGCAACGTATCCATCGGCTGCCAGAAGCCTTCATGCCGGTAGCCCATCAGTTCGCCGCCTCTGGCGAGTGTCTCAAGAGGCCCGGATTCCCAAATCGTATCCGGCCCTTCGATCAGATCAAGCACCGATGGATCGGCGACGAAGAAGCCGCCATTGATCAGCCCGCCGTCACCGGCCGGCTTCTCAGCGAAGTCGATGACCTTGCCTTCATCGAACTGAAGCGCACCGAAGCGGCCGGGCGGCGACACGGCGGTGATCGTCGCGCGCAAGCCGTGCGAATTATGGAATTTCACCTGATCCGCGATGTCGATATTCGCCACGCCATCGCCATAGGTGAAGCAGAACGGCGTATCCGGATCGAGATATTGCCGGATCGCTCCCAGCCTGCCCCCGGTCATCGTGTCCGCGCCGGTTTCCACCAAGGTGATCCGCCACGGCTCGCTCCGGGCATAATGCACTTCCATGCCGTTGCCATTGCGCAGATCAATGGTTACGTCGGACGTGTGGAGGAAATAATTCGCGAAGAATTCCTTGATGATATAGCCTTTGTACCCAAGGCAGATCACGAAATCGTTCAGCCCGGCAGAGGAATATATCTTCATGATATGCCACAGGATCGGCATCCCGCCGATCTCCACCATGGGCTTGGGTCTGACTGCGGTTTCTTCCCCCAACCTGCTGCCGAGACCACCTGCCAAAATTACGGTTTTCATCGTTGCTCCACGTCAAGGCATTCTGCAACATGACGGAACCATCTCCCAAAGCCCGTAACGACCGCGTGAAAAGCGTGATCGCGCCCTTGCTCCTGCTGCTGATCCTGACGGCGGCCACTGCGCTGCGAATCTACGGCCTGAATTTCGGCCTGCCCGCCCTGAACGACCCCGACGAACCGCTGTTCATGATGATGGCGTTCGACATGCTGCGGAACCAGACCCTCAATCCCGGCTGGTTCGGCCACCCCGGCACGATAACCCTTTATTGCCTGGCCTTGACCTGCGTTCTGGTTGGCGCCTTCGGGCTGCTGACCGGGCGCTATGCGGATGTGGATAGCTTTGTCAGCGCTGTCTATGCCGATCCCGGCCTGGTCTGGTTGCCCGCTCGCCTGTTTATCGCCATCTGCGGGATTCTCTGCGTCCTGCTCGCCTATCACCTCGGCAAGAGACTTGGCGGAAAGCAACTGGGGCTGATCTCCGCTGCGGTGCTGGCGGTGAACTCGGTCCATATCGAATATTCCCAGATCATCCGCACCGACATGCAGGCATCCGTGTTCATGCTGCTCTGCACCTTGTCCGGGTTGGCGATCGCACGGGAAGGCAAGACGCGCCAATATGTGCTGGCGGGCATATTTGTCGGCCTTGCCACCGCCACGAAATGGCCCGCGGCCGTCATTGCCGTGAATCCGATCTGCGCGGGGCTGTGGCGCCTTGCGCATGGGATGCGCGAAAAATCACGCCTGGTACTGTTCGGCATGACTGCGGCAGCGACACTGTTCGCGGCGTCGCCTTTCCTGCTGATCGATTACCGGACAGTCCTGCGCGACATCGCCGGAGAAGCGCGCCCCATCCATCCCGGCGCGACAAGCGAGGGATTCTTCGCCAGTCTGGCATGGTATGCGGCAAATCCCCTGATCGGTTCATTCGGGCTAGCGGGGCTTGCTCTCGCTATCATCGGCTTGTGCTGGATTCCGTTTCGTGATCGCAGATGGGCGGTCGCCGCCTTGCCGGGCGCCTTGGTGTTCTTCATCGTGATCTGCTCGCAGAATCTGCTCTGGGAACGCTGGATCGGACCAATCCTCCCGTTCTTCGCATTGGGCATTGCGTTCACGCTATGCGCGTTGGGCGATTATCTACGCAACCGCTTCGGGAAACGGGCATGGTTTGCGGTGCCGGTGGCTCTCGCGCTGTTGTTGGCGCCCATGCTGAACACCAATCGGATCAGCACCCTCGAAAGGACTCATGATACGCGCCAGATCGCCTCGGCCTGGATTCGCGGCCATGCGCCCGCAGGTTCCACCGTGCTAGTGGAGGATGCCGCCATCGACCTGCTGCATGACGGCACCCGCCTGCTTTTCCCCTTGGGGGCGGAGGGCTGCATCGACGCGAAGCGGATTCTGACCGGGCGGATAAAATATTCGCAGGTCGAAACCGCACGCTCCTCAAGCCCGATCGTCGATCTGGGGCATATGGACATGAGCCTGCTGCCGTCCTGCCGCGCCGATTATGCGGTGCTGACCCATTACGAGCGGTATCGCGCCGATCCCGCCCAGTTCGCGGAAGAATTGCGCCGTTACCGTGAGGTCATGGGCAATGCCCGGATCGAAGCCGTGATTCGCCCGGAGCCGGGCAAGAGCTCGGGGCCGGTCGTCTACGTCCTGACGATGGGGCAGACCAGCCAGTAGCCCGCAACCGCCCGCCGGGCCGTGAGACGCGGCAATCATTTCGGCAATTCGGGAAATGCCATGGCAGGAGTGGAGGGATTCGAACCCCCGGCCCTCGGTTTTGGAGACCGATGCTCTACCAGCTGAGCTACACTCCTGCAGGCGGAATGCGCCTCTATAGGCAAGCCCGGCCCTTGGCAAGCGACAGCTCCGCCATCTCATGCCCAAAGCACCACCTGGAGAAGGAGTTTGGCGGACCCCTGCCCTATCTGCTATCCTTCGCGGGTGCATGCACCCAGTTCTTCGATCATTCCGACCAGCCTGTTGCTAGCGGCTTATCGCGGCGGAATTTTCCCGATGGCGGACAGCCGGGACAATTCGGAGCTGTTCTGGATCGAGCCGAGGGAACGCGCCATCCTGCCGCTGGACGGGTTCCATTGTTCGCGCTCGCTTGCCAAGACACTCCGGCAGGAACGCTTTCGCGTGACCTGCAACGCCGCCTTCGCCGAAGTGATCGACGCTTGCGCCGCGCCGCGCCCCGGCCATCCCGAAAGCTGGATCAGCCATCGCATCGCTTCCAGCTATCGCGCGTTGCACGCGCAGGGCTGGGCCCATTCCATCGAATGCTGGCGGAACGGTGAATTGGTGGGCGGGCTCTACGGGGTGGGCTTCGACCGGGTTTTCTGCGGGGAAAGCATGTTCAGCCATGAGCGCGACGCGTCCAAGGTGGCGCTGGCCTGGCTGGTGGCCGCATTGCGCGAATCGGGCGCGGAATTGCTCGATTGCCAGTTCATGACCGACCATCTCGCTTCGATGGGAGCGGTCGAGATAAGCCAACGGCGCTATCTGGAACTGCTGGCGCAGGCGCAAGGCACGGCCCCGGCCGGAAAACCCGCCACCGATCTGCCGTCCGGCTATTCGGCCTTGCTTTCCTCGGCTGCGGCGGCCGGTTCCTCCCCGGGGAACTTCATCGCGCAATCCTTGACCCAGACATCGTAGATCGGGTGCTCGACGACATTGAGCGACGGGGAATTCCTGAACAGCCAGCCCGAGAAGATCCGCCGCCAGCGCAAGGGCTGATCGACCCGCTCCCGCTCGTTCACCAGCACCTGCACGAACGCCCCGGTTTCCGAAGGAGATTCCCAGGGCGCGGTGCGTTCGCAACTGGCGAGCTTGACCACCACATTGCCGACCCGCCGCGCTTCGCCGGGCTTGAGGACGATATCCTCGCTGATATTGTTGCGCTTGTTCAGCAGGCCGAGGGTGGCGACGCGCTGCTCCAGCGGAGTGCCTGCATCCTGCGCCGCCACCGGCGGGGCGGAGCCAAGGGTGCGGGCCACTTCCTCAGGAATCTCCGTTTCCACTGGCTTGGGTTCCGGCGCATCCTGCGTGCAGGCGCCGGCCAGCAGCGCGGCCGCCGCTGCCGAAGCGAGCACACCGGCACGGAGGGGGGCCGTTAACGGCCGCATTTCAGCTATCCGGCGTCCAGGCGTCATAGTCCCCGGTCGCGCGGGCGCGATTCCCGCCGCGTTCAAGCGCGCCCTGCGGACGATACGCCTGAGCCGTGCCCGTGGCATTGGGAGTGAAATCCGCTTCCCAGATCTTGGGCGGCGGCAGATTGCTTTCCGGCACGTCGGTGAAGGCCCCGTGCAGCCATCCGTGCCATTCGGCCGGCACCCGGCTGGCGTCATTCGCGCCTTCGTAAATCACCCAGCGCCGCTCATTCCCGAGCGGCCCCGGCTTTTTCGAGCGGTAATACCGGTTGCCCTGCGCATCCGTGCCGACATGCTCGCCGGTCAGCGAGCTATTGAGCAAAGTGCCGATGGTCGCGCCATCCCACCAGGTGAATATCTTGGACAGGATTCCCATGGAATGCGCGTTAGCCGCAGAGGCGGGCAAAGCGCAAGCATGACTCGCGCGGTTCGGTTCGCGACGCGGCGAATCCCGCCCTGCCCGTCACCATGCGACACTGTCTCCGGGGCCTATCCCCAGCTCGGCCGCCCGGCCGCCGTTCAATTCCAGCACCGCGGCGGCCGCCCCCTGGGAAAGGCGCGGGGTCAGCGAATAGGGCTCGGCATTCGCCTCGATATTCGTGATTCGGCCATCGGAGCCGATGAAGATGATATCGAGCGGGATGACCGTGTTCTTCATCCAGAAGGCGGCGGGAGCGGCAGGCTCACGCGGAAAGATCATTCCCTCGTCCGCGCCCATGCCGGTGCGAAACATCAGCCCCTTTGCCTGCTCGGCCTCGCTCCGCGCCACTTCGACCCGGAAAGCATGGCTCGCCCCATCATGGGTTATGGTGAGGGGTATCACCTCCAGGCCCGAGACCGGGTGACGGGTGCCCTCGGCTTGCGACGCGGCCCCGGAAGACGAGGCGTTCCCGGCCTGGGGCGAACAGGCGGCCAGGGCCGCGGCGGCAAGGAAGATCGGCAAAAGGCGCATGGTTCTCATTCCGCTATTCGCAAGGCCAGCCTGCCCACTCCTCGGCGGCCTCGATCGACGCCGCATCGACTATTTCGCGGGCATTGTCGAGCCTGTGGCCGGCGCGGATCATGGCCGCGATCTGCCGCTCCCGCCGGGCCGGTTCCGGCCTCTCCCCACCGAACGGGCCGAAGCGGCGCTTGCGCGCCATGACCAGAGCGGCGCGGCGCGCGCCTTCATCGGAGGGCGATGCGGCTTCCCGGTGCCGTTCGTCGATCCCGGCCGCATAAAGCGCCTGGGCGACCCTGCGCGGGCCATAGCCGCGCCGCAGCAACCCGCTGGATCGGGCCTGCGCATAGGCTTCGTCGTCGACATAGCCCAGTTCGGCATAACGCCTCGCAAGCGCCTGGACATCGGGGAAATCCTCACCCTCCCCGATCCAGCCGCGCTCCCGCAGCTTGCGCGCAAGATAGGCCGCGAGTTTGGCTTCGCTGGTGGCGAAACGGGCGACATAGGCCAGCGCCAGTTCCGCCAGCCCCGCCCCGTCCAGCGGCCGGGCCTTGCGCTGCCGGCCTGATTGCCCGCCGGGCCGCCGGCCTGGATTGTGACCAATTTCATCCTGCATCGGCCTTATTCGTGCCACAGTCCGGTAGGAATGGGAAATACCATGCAGCCACGCCCCTCCTTTGCGGGCAGGGTTGGTCATGTTGCGTTCACGAGAGGGAATGAAGTGGGCCCTGCGTAGAAAACGCCGCGAGAACAAAGGGTACGCGAGAAACGATGACCGACGACGCCATCCAGCCGACACCGAATTTCTGCCCGCTTGAGCGGCGCATGTCCGACTTCGCCACTTTCGGCGAGGCGCTGGATTATGCCGCGCAAGGCCGCCGCGGGCTGAATTTCCACGATCCGCGCGGCCAGTTGATCCGCAGCTACCCCTTTTCGGAATTGCGCGCCGATGCCCTGGCGGTGGCGCGCCGCCTGCTGGCGCGCGGCATCGCGCCGGGCGATCGGGTGGCCCTCATCGCCGAAACCGGGCCGGATTTCGCCGCGCTGTTCTGCGGCACGATCTATGCGGGCGCATGGCCGGTGCCGCTCCCGCTGCCGACCAGCTTCGGCGGCAAGGAAAACTATATCGGCCAGCTCACCGTGCAGTTGCAAAGCTCCGACCCGGCGATCCTGTTCTATCCGCCTGAAATCGCCGCGATGGCCAGCGCGGCCGCCGAGCGGCAGGGCTGCGCCAGTGCAAGCTGGGACGATTTCGCACAGGAGAACGCGCCGGATTGCGATCTGCCGGAATTGCGGCCGGGCGATATCTGCTATCTGCAATATTCCAGCGGCTCCACCCGCTTTCCCCATGGCGTCGCGGTTACGCATGAAGCGCTGCTCAACAATCTCGCCGGCCACGGCCATGGGATGAAACTGGAAGCCAACGACCGCTGCATAAGCTGGTTGCCCTGGTATCACGACATGGGCCTGGTCGGCTGCTTCCTTTCACCGATCGCCAATCAGGTCTCGACCGATTACCTGAAGACCGAGGACTTCGCCCGCCGCCCGCTGGCCTGGCTGGACATGATCAGCCGCAACCAGGGCACCACCCTCTCCTATTCCCCCACCTTCGGATACGACATCTGCGCGCGGCGGATTTCCAGCCAGTCCCATGTCGCGGAGCGTTTCGACCTGTCGCGCTGGCGCATCGCCGGAAATGGCGCGGACATGATCCGGCCCGATGTCATGCAGGGTTTCGTCAATGCCTTCGCCGATGCCGGGTTCAAGGCCAGCGCCTTCCTGCCCAGCTATGGCCTCGCCGAAGCGACCTTGGCCGTCACCATCATGCCGCCGGGCGAAGGTATCCGCGTGGAATTGGTCGAGGAGGAGCGCCTGTCAGGCTCTCCGCGCGACATTTCCCGCCCCGCGCGCTATCGGGCCATCGTCAATTGCGGCAAGCCCGTGCGCGACATGGAAGTGGTGATCCGGGGCGAAAGCGGCCAGCCCCTGTCCGACCATCATATAGGCAAGGTGTGGTGCAAGGGGCCAAGTGTGATGCATTCCTACTTCCGCGATCCGGACGCCACCGCAGAATGCATGGTCGACGGCTGGCTGGATACGGGCGACATGGGCTATATGGCGGACGGCTATCTGTTCATTGTCGGCCGCGCCAAGGACATGATCATCATCAACGGCAAGAACCACTGGCCGCAGGATATCGAGTGGGCGGTGGAACAACTCCCCGGCTTCCATCAGGGCGATATCGCCGCCTTCGCCGTAGAGACGGAGAATGGCGAGGAAGCGCCTGCCGTGCTGGTCCATTGCCGCGTCTCCGATCCGGTCGAGCGGATCAAGCTGCGTGACGAAATTCGCGACAAGGTTCGTTCGATCACCGGGATGCATTGCGTGGTGGAACTGGTCCCGCCACGGACCCTGCCCCGCACCAGCTCCGGCAAACTGAGCCGCGCCAGGGCCAAGAAGCTGTATCTCTCGGGCGAGATCGAGCCTTACAGCCTCGCGGCCTGAGCCGCGCGCCTAGCCCGGATTGGCGAGCGGAGACGCTTGACGAGGCCTCTGGCCCTAACCGGCTAGCAGCACGCCAAGCACCAGCAGGATACCGGCCAGTCCGATCGCCCAGACCAGCGTGCGCACCACCGGCACGCCTGCCCAGTAGAGCGGCAGATAGATGATCCGCGCGCCCAGCCAGACCCAGCCGCCCAATGCCGTCCAGAAGCTCGTCTTGCCCGCGATCACCACGCCCAGCAGCGCGATGATCGCAACCGGCAGAGTCTCCATGTAATTGGCGCGGGCGCGGCCCAGCCGCCCGGCTACGGGATTGAGCGGCGGCAGTTCTTCGTCCCGCGCGCCCATGTTCCATCTGGCACCATATTGCTTCGTCTTGAAGTGCCCCTCGGCGAAGACATGCGCCATCAGCAGGATGGCAGCATAGGCGAGTATTTCGATCTCCGCTGGCATCGCACCCACTCCCCGCGCGGCGAATAGTCCGGCCGCGCTTTTCCAGCCCATTCTAGCGAATGTGGATGGCGGCCGCAAAAGGGGTTTTCGGCGCGGCGATCCGCTGCCACTCTGCCCATCGCGCCTTCATCAGGAGAGACAGGATGCAAATAACCGTTCCCCACCGATTGAGCCGGGATGAAGTGCGCGAGAGGCTGCGCAGCAAGTCCGGCGAGATACTCGGCCATGTGCCCGGGGGAATGGCCGAAGTGGAAACCAGCTGGCCGAGCGAGGACAGGATGGATCTGGCCATCACGGCCATGGGGCAGGTGATCCAGGGCAATCTGGAGATCGAGGATGATCTCGTCCGCATCTCGATCGACCTGCCGATGATGCTGGGCTTTCTCGAACCGATGATCTCCGGCACGATCACGGAGCAGGGCAGGAAGCTGCTTGCCTGACCCGCCGGGTCAGAGCTTGCGTTCCCATTCCAGGAAATCTTCCGCGATCCGCAGGCTGGCGGATGCGACCCTGGTTTCCCGCACGAACAGGGTCAGCGCCCACATCAACAGGGCGATGGCGAAGATGAACGCAGTGGCCGCGATCTTCTGGAGATCGAGGTCCAACAGTTCTTCCAGGAACAGCAGCGCCACGACCATCCCGATGGTAAGAGCACTGACCACCAGGGTGAAAATGGCGCTGCCGATCAGCGAAATCCGCCGGTCCAGCGTGCGGATTTCGCGAACGACCTTGTCATGGTCCGCCCCCTGGGTCTCCGCATGGCGTTCGATCAACAGGCGGGACCGATCCACCACGCGGCCCATCCTGGTCGACAGCAGGTTCAGGATATTGCCGATGGCGACCAGCACGAAAACGGGGGCCAGGGCAAGTTGGATGGTATGGGCGATCATACGCTCATCCTTATTGATGATCGAAACCGGCGCAAGCCGGCATCAGTAGAACCAGCGTTGCCGCCAGGCATATTTCCCGGCGACCGGATTGCCGTCGGCATCGGCCGCCGGGCGGAAGCGGAACCGTTCCGTGGCGAGGCGGCAGGTGATCGCATCCGCATCCGCATCCGGGCTGGCCGCCGTCACCCGGCAATCGGTGACGCGCCCGTCTGCGCCCACACTCAGCAGGATGGTCACGCTTTGCCCGATCCTCAGATCGCGGGTCTTCTTGGGATAATCCTTTGCCGAATTGATATCGCCGGCGATCTTCTCCAGCTTGCGGACAGGCATTCCCCCGCCGCCCGCACCTCCCCGGCCGCTGCCCGTGCCCGCGCCCACACCGCCGGCGCCTGTTCCATCGCCCTGCTCCCTGGCGCCCGAACTGTCCTGCGTGCCGGTCGACGAGGCCCGCGGCGCGGGAGCGACCGGCAGCGGAACCTTGGGCCTGGGCGCGGTGACTTCCCTGGGCGTCGCCTTGCGCCCCTCCTCCCCGGCGGCGCCCTCGTCCGGCAGGGGGCTGGGTTCGGGGCTTGGCGTGACGGTGGGCGTCGGGCTTGGCGCGGTGACCGTTACCGTGAAGGTCGCGATGGCCCGATCCACGACGGCTTCGGTGAAATCCGGGGCGAAGGCGCGGATCAGCCCAAGGACCGCCGCGACATGGAGCAATGCGACAGCCATGATGGTCCACAGCCTGGTGGACCGCTTTGGCCGGAGATCGGCCCGGAAATCGGCGTTATGGTTCAATCCGGTCGCCTCCCGAACGCACTGCATCGCTCTTTCAGTTTAGCGTGTTGTAGCGCCCAGGCCAGCGGCAAGGAGAGTTCCGTCCTTCGCGGCCGGATTGTCTATTCCGCGCAGCTTCCCATATCGCTGCGACGATGCCGGATATTCTCTTGCCTTCAGATCCCTTGGCGGCGCTGCTGCGGGACATCGGCGCCTGTTCGCTCTGCACCGACCTGCCGCTCGGCCCAAAGCCGCTGCTGCAAGCAGGCCGCAGCGCGCGTATCCTGCTTGCCGGGCAAGCCCCGGGGCGCAGGACCCATGCCGCGGCAATGCCCTTCGCCGACGCATCGGGCGAACGGCTGCGCGACTGGCTCGGCATCGATCGCAAGACATTCTACGATCCCGCGCGCATCGCCATCCTGCCCATGGCGTTCTGCTATCCCGGCACCGGCTCCGGCGGCGATCTCGCCCCGCCCCCGCTATGCGCGGAGAGCTGGCGAGAGCGCCTGCTGGAACACTTGCCCGATGTGGAGCTTACGGTGCTGATCGGCGCCTATGCGCAGCAGTGGCATCTCGGACGCGACGGTTCATCGCTGACCGACCGTGTGCGCAATTGGCGCGCCCATTGGCCCGCGATACTCTCGCTGCCGCATCCCAGCCCGCGCAACAATCGCTGGCTGGCACAGAATCCCTGGTTCGAGGTGGATCTGCTGCCTGTATTGCGCGCAAGGGTGGCGGAGCTGGTTTAGCCGCCGGAGCGCAATCGCCCCGGCGGCCGGGTATCGCGATCAGAGGGTCTTGATGATGGCGGAAAAATCCATGCCGCCATTGCCGCCCTGCTCGAACTCCTCGTAAAGCTCCTTGGCGCGCAGGCCCATCGGCGTCTTGGTCCCGGCGGTTTCCGCCGCCTCCATCGCCAGACGCAGGTCCTTGAGCATCAGCGCGGTGGCGAAACCGCCCTGATAGCCATTGTCGGCCGGGCTTTGCGGGCCGACGCCCGGGACCGGGCAATAGGAGGTCATCGACCAGTTCTGGCCGGACGAAACCGAGCTGATGTCGTAGAAGGTCTGCGGATCGAGGCCGAGCTTCTGGGCCATGGCGAAGGCTTCGCAGGTGCCGATCATATGGATGCCCAGCAGCATGTTGTTGCAGATCTTCGCGGCCTGGCCGGAACCCGCGCCGCCGGCATGGATCACCGCCTTGCCCATCGCCTGGAGGATCGGCTCGGCGCGCTTGAACGCGCTGTCGGTGCCGCCCACCATGAAGGTCAGCGTGCCGCCATTGGCGGCCGCGATGCCGCCGGAAACAGGCGCATCGACCATTTCATAGCCTGCCTTTTCCGCATCCCCGATCACCTTGCGCGCCGTGGCCACGTCGATCGTCGAGCAGTCCAGCAGGATCGCTCCGGCCGGGGCCTTGCCGAACACGCTGGCGTGATAGACGCTGTCCACGATCTTGCCGTTGGGCAGCATGGACACCACCGCATCCGCGCCGACCACGGCCTCACCGGCATCGGTGAAGGTCTTGGCGCCCTGCTCCGCGGCGCGGGCCAGCGCCGCTTCGGCCAGATCGAAGGCGTGGACTTCATGCCCGGCCTTCACGAGATTGGCCGCCATTCCGCCGCCCATGTTGCCCAGCCCGATAAATGCGATCTTCATAGTCTGCTGCCCTTCCGGCTTGCGGGGAAGGGCACTTTCACCCTTCCCGAATAGATGTATCGGCGAGCGCGGCGCCCGCCATTGCCGCCGCTCCCGCCTGGGCGGAAGCGATATTGCCTCAGCGGCCCTTCCAGTTGCCCGGGCGCTTTTCGACGAAAGCCTTCATGCCTTCGGCCTTGTCCTCGGTAGCGGTCAGGATCTGGAACATGCGCCGTTCGATGAGAATGCCCTGGGCCAGCGTGGTCTCGAAGGCGGCGTTCACCATCTCCTTGTTGATCATCGCGGCCATCAGCGGCATCGAGGCAATGGTCTCCGCCGTCTTGAGCGCATCGTCGAGCAATTCGGCAGCAGGCACGACCCGCGCCACCAAGCCCGAACGCTCCGCTTCCTCGGCGCCCATCATCCGCCCGGTCAGGCACATTTCCATCGCCTTGGCCTTGCCCACGGCGCGGGTAAGGCGCTGCGAGCCGCCCATGCCGGGCGCAACCCCCAGCTTGATTTCCGGCTGGCCGAACTTCGCGGTGTCGGACGCAATGATGAAATCGGCCATCATCGCCAGCTCGCAGCCGCCGCCCAGCGCGAAGCCGTTGACCGCCGCGATCCATGGTTTGCGGGTGCCGTTGGTGACATGGCTGGTCCATTTGGAGAAGAAATCGCCCAGATAGAAATCCGCTGCCGGCTTGTCCGCCATTTCCTTGATGTCGGCGCCCGCGGCAAAGGCCTTGTCGCCGCTGCCGGTCAGCACCGCGCAATGCTGCGTGCCATCCGCCTCATATGCGGCGAAGGCGTCGATCAGCTCGTCCAGCACCTTGCCGTTGAGCGCGTTGAGCGCCTGCGGCCGGTTCAGCGTGATAAGCGTCACCGCGCCTCGTTTCTCAACGAGGATGGTTTCGTAACTCATGGCAATCTATCCTCTCGTTTAATGCCTCAATGCCGTTCCAGGTCGATCGGCCGCCATTCGCGCTGGCTGCCGAGCGGGCGGAAAATATCGTTGAGCAGCGCATCGGTGACACCTTCCGGGGTGGCCGGGTTCCACTGCGGATTGTTGTCCTTGTCCAGCAGCAGCGCGCGCACGCCTTCGATGAAATCGTGCTGGCGGAACAGGCGATGGACGATGCCGAACTCAAGCCGCATCTCATCGGCGAAATCGCTGATATGCGGGCTGACCATCAGCAGGCGCAGCGTGATCTTGCAGGACAGCGGCGACTTGCTCTTCATGATCCCCAGCTGCTTCTGCGCCCATTCGGACTTGTCCGCTTCCAGCGCCAGCATCACATCTTCCAGCCGGTCCGAAGCGAACAGGCGATTGATGTCGTCCAGCTGCTCGAAGATCTTCGGCTCGGGCGGCGTTTCCGAGGCCGCATCGAGGATGGACAGCACCCCTTCGGGATGCATGCAGATCTGCTCCTTGACGTCCTCCAGCCGATCCGAGGGTATGTAATGGGTGGCAAGGCGGGTGGCGAAACATTCCGCGCCGTCCAGCCGCGCGCCGGTCAGGCCGAGATATTGGGCCAACCTGCCGGGAAGCCGCGAGAGATAACGGCCGCCGCCCACATCCGGGAACAGGCCGATGCCGGTTTCCGGCATGGAGAACACGGTCCGCTCTGTCGCGATGCGGTATTTCGCCGGACAGGTAATGCCGACGCCGCCGCCCATCGTGATGCCATCCATGAACACGAGGCCGGGCTTCGTGTAGGTATACATCAGATGGTTCATCCGGTATTCCTGATAGAAGAAGGCGTCGCCCGCCGCGCCGTGCCCGCGCGCGCTCTTGGCGATCGAAACCACATCCCCGCCCGCGCAGAAACCCCGGCCTTCCGCATGATCGATCAGGATCAGTTCCACTTTCGGATCGTCACGCCATGAAATCAGCGCATTGGTCATCGCATGGACCATGTTGAGGTTCAGCGCATGGATGGCCTTGGGGCGATTGAGCCGCATCCGGCCTACCCGGCCGTCGACATAGGTCAGCGCGTCATGATCTTGTTGTTCCAAAGTCGTTTCCCTGTTCTGCGGATGTATCAGGCGTCCTGAAGCCGTTCCGGCTTGAGCACGAACGACCCCGGAGCGGGCTCGATCGGTTTCAGCTTGCTGCATCCCGGCTTGCGGGCGGGCACCTGCCCACCCTTATCGTTCTTTTCCAGCCATTGCACCCAGTGGGGCCACCAGGACCCTTCGTGCTTGCCCGCGTTCTGCAGCCAGGCCCCGGCATCGGAAGCAAGCCCCGGATTGGTCCAGTAGCCATGCTTGTTGGCGGCTGGGGGATTGATGACCCCGGCATTGTGGCCGGAACCGCCCAGCACGAATTCCACCGGCCCGCCGAAATACTGGTGGCCGCGATAGACGCTGGGCCAGGCGGAAACATGATCGTCCTTGAGGCCGACGATCATCAGCGGCGCGGTCACCTTGCCCAGATCGAGCTTTTCACCCAGCAATTCCACCGCGCCGGACACGCGCAGATGATCTTCCAGCAGCAGCTTGCGGTTGTAGGAACGCAGGAATGCCTGCGGAATATGCGAGCCGTCCTCGAACCAGAACAGCAGGTCGGATGGCGGGGAATCCTTGTCGAGCAGATAATGGCTGACCCAGGACGACCAGATCAGGTCGTTGGCGCGCATCATGGCGAACAGCTGATGCAGTTCGTCCTTGTCGATATAACCCTTGGTTTCAATATGGCCTTCCAGCGCATCGACATGCGCTTCGTTCACGAAGGCGGACCATTCCTTCATGTCCTCGAAATCGACCAGCGCGCCGATCAGCGTGCTGGTGCCCACCTTGTCGATTTCGCCGCGCGCGGCCAGCACCGCATCGGCCATCGCGATCAGGGTGCCGCCCATGCAGAAACCGAACAGATCGACCGAGCTTTCGCCGGTGCATTCGATGACCTTGTCCAGCGCTTCCAGAACTCCGCGGCCGACGTAGTCGTCCACCTCGCAATGGCGGTGGCTTTCATTGGGATCGACCCAGGAAATCAGGAAAACGGTCTGCCCCTGATCGACCAGCCATTTGACGAGGCTGCTCCTGGGCTGGAGGTCGATCATGTAATATTTGTTCACCAGCGGCGGCACATAGAGCAGCGGCCGCGCCCGCACCGTCTTGGTGGCGGGCGCATACTGGATAAGCTGCATCAGGTCGTTCTGGTAGATCACCTCGCCCGGCGTGGCGGCGAGGTTCTTGCCCAGCTCGAACGCATTGTCATCGGTGCGGCGGCGGATGATGCCCCGCCCTTCGGTGATGTCGCTCAACAGGTTGGCGAAGCCCGCCACCAGATTCGCCCCGCCGGTGTCGACCGTGCGGCGCAGCACATCGGGATTGGTCACGACGAAATTGGTAGGCGCCACCGCGTTGAGATATTGCTCGAGCAGCAGCGACGCCAGCGCGCGCTTGGAAGGATCGGCTTCGGTCGATGCCTCGATCAATTCGCGCATCTGCCGAGCGATCAGCAGATGGCTTTCCTTGACGCTGCGATAGAAGGGATTCTTGTCCCATTCCTCGCCCTTGAAGCGCCGGTCGCCCCGCTCCGGAGCCGCGACCGGCTCAACCTCGCCGGACGTGTCCCATATGTTGGTCCAGAACCTGCCCCATTCGGACCAGGCATCCGCCTGCGCCCTGAGCACCTTGTCGGGATGGGCGAAAGCGCCGGACACCACGTCGTTCCACGCGGAAAACACCGCAAGCGCATCGTAACGCCGCGAGGGCTTGTAAACCGGCGGCTGACGGAAGAAGGCGCCGACCGCCTCCCCCAGCTTCCGGTAGGATTCGACGCAATAATTGCCGGTCGCGGCTTGTTCGGCTTCGTCGGTCTGGGAGGTTTTGGTCGCCATGGCAGGAACTCCGGGGTGGACTCAAAAATGCTGCAATGCAGCAATACAGGCGATGCGGGACCACATCAATCGCCGTTTCACGGCGTTTGCAGCCTGCCTTGCGAAATCCACGCCCACTCCCTCTCAAGCCCTTGCTATTTAAGCAGATCGCGCCCCACGATCATCCGCATGACCTGATTGGTGCCCTCCAGAATCGAATGCACGCGCAGGTCGCGCCAGAACCGCTCGATCGGATAATCCTGAAGATAGCCATAGCCGCCATGCAGCTGGAGCGCGCGATCCACCACGCTCGATCCGGTTTCGGTCGCGAAGGTCTTGGCCATCGCGGCGAAGCGGGTCTTGTCCGGCGCGTTCTCCGTCACCTTCACCGCCGCGAGATAGAGCAGCGCACGGGCCGCTTCCAGTTCCGTCGCCATGTCGGCCAGCATGAACTGGGTGTTCTGGAACTCCGCGATCGCCTTGCCGAACTGCTTGCGATCCTTGGTATAGGCCACCGCCTCGTCCAGGCAGCGCTGGGCGCCGCCCAGCGAGCAGGCGCCAATATTGAGGCGGCCGCCGTCGATGCCCATCATCGCGATCCGGAAGCCTTCGCCCTCCTGGCCGACGAGGTTGGCGACCGGAACGCGGGCTTCTTCCAGGATAAGAGCGGCGGTGGGCTGGGAATGCCAGCCCAGCTTCTTCTCCTGCGCGCCGAAGCTGACGCCCGGCATGTCCTTCTCGATCACCAGGCAGGAAATGCCCTTCGCGCCTTCCTCGCCGGTGCGGACCATGGTGACATAGACCTCGTTCTCGCCGCCGCCGGAGATGAACTGCTTCGATCCGGTGACGACGTAATGGTCGCCGTCGCGCACAGCCCTGGTCTTGAGCGCCGCCGCATCGGAGCCGGAGGACGGCTCGGTGAGGCAGTAGCTGGCGATCCGCTCCATCGAGACGAGATCGGGGAGATATTTCTCCTTCAGCGCCTCGCCGCCGAAGCGGTCGATCATCCAGGTCGCCATGTTGTGAATGGAGATGAACGCGCTGGTGGACGGGCAGCCGTAGGACATCGCCTCCATGATGATCGCGGCTTCCAGCCGCCCCAGGCCGATCCCGCCCGCTTCCTCGCTTACATAGATCCCGCCGAAGCCAAGCTCGGCCGCCTGCAGGATGGTTTCGCGCGGGAAATGATGCTCTTCATCCCATCTGCCCGCATTCGGCGTGATGTTGTCCGCAGTGAACCGGCGGGCCATTTCCTGAATTGCAAGCTGGTCTTCGGTAAGCTGGAACTGTCCTGTCATTCTATCCTCTCTTGCCCCCTCGAACGCAGCCGTGTCAGCCGCATGCGATGGTCGTTATCGCCATGTTGCGGTCATAGCCCACCGTAAGCCGATCCGGCCGGAAATCCATTGTCAGGGCGCCTCCGGGCGGCGCCCAGCGCAATTGCCGCGCCCCGGTGATCCGCAGCAGCACCGCCCCGGACTCCGCGGTCGCGGTATGGCCGATATGGCTTTGCGCAGGCTCGGCATCGCACACGGCGGGCGGTGGCGAGGCTGGCGCAACTTCCTTTTCGGGAGCGGCGGCGCAGGCCGCAAGCGGCAGGGCGCAAAGCGAAAACGCGGGCAGAAATCTAGCCATCGACATCCTCCTTACTTATGGACAACGCGCATATTTGAGCGGGCCGGGCATCGCATCATGCCCGAATTCCTGCCGCACCAGCGACTTTCCGCCATTTTCCGTCTCGAGAACCATTTCGCGGGTCCATTCCATGCCCTCGCCGGTGAAGCTGAAGCTGGCCCGGATGCGGGTGTCGGTGCGTTCCTTGACGGCGCCGAGCGTGCCGACGGATTCGTAGAAAGTGAGCTTGGCGGGCGCGATCACCAGCAGCCCCTTGGCGTCCCCGCGAGTGGACGTGCAATCCGCGGAAACCAGGCCCCAACGCCCCTGGATCGAAACCGGAATCTCGCTGGCGCCGTCCTGGCTGGCCGGCGTGGCCGGTGCCTCGCCCACGGGCGAGGGCGGCGGCGCGATCTCGCTTTCGGCCTTTTCCTTTTCACTCGCCTCCTCGGCCGGCTTCGACGAGCAGGCGGTGAGGGCAAGAGAAACAAGCAGGAAAGCGGCGTAGCGTATGGGCATCATGGGCCAACTCCTTTCATGAGCGAACGGCCCGCCGGAACAGCGGGCCGCCATGGAAGGAACTCTCGAAGATCAGATCTTTTCCATGATCTCCTTGCCGAACAGCTCCTCATCGCTCGGCAGAACCTTGGGCTGGGCCAGCGGCTTCGACACCCAGGTTTCGTTGATGAGGTCGCGCCAGGAAATATTGTTGTTGGTGCCGTTGCCGCCCCACGAGCCGCAGCCCAGCGAGAAGGTCTGGCGCATCCCGTTCCAGAGATTGCCGGAGTTGGACGGCGCCTGCGGCTGGTTGACCATCACGCGGCTGGTCTTGGTGCCGAAGGCCAGCTTCATGATGTTCTCGTCGGAATTGGAATAGATGCCGCAGCTGTGGCCCTGCCCCTGATAGGACTGGATCGCATTGGTCAGCGCGATCGCCTCGTCGATGTCCCTGGCGCGGTAAAGCGCCATGGTAACGGTCATCTTCTCGCCGGAGAACGGATAATCCGGGCCCGCGCCGGTTTCGGGCACGATGAAGAACTTCACTTCGTCCGGAACCTGGAAGCCCGCGTAATTGGCGATGAACTGGGCCGGCTGGGCCACGATCTTCGCGTTAATATGGCCGTCTTCCCAGATCGCGCCCTGCAGCTTGGCCTTCTCGTCCGCATTGACGACATAGCCGCCCTGCGCCTTCAGCTTCTCCAGCATCTCGTCATAGATCGCATCCAGCAGGATGACCGAGTTGTCGGACGAGCAGGACGCCGCATTGTCCAGCGTCTTGGAAATGCGGATCTTCTCGGCCGCGTCGTCGAGGTTGGCGGTTTCGTCCACGGTAATCACAGCATTGCCGACCCCCACGCCCAGGGCCGGGGTGCCGCTGGAATAGGCGGCCTTCACCATCGGCGCGCCGCCGGTGGCCAGCACGCGATCGACCTGGCGCATCAGTTCGTTGGTCTTCTCGACCGAGGGGATCTCGATGCCCAGCACCAGATCAGCCGGAGCGCCCATCTTGACGATGGCGTCGCGCATCAGGTCAACGATCTTCTTGTTAGTCAGCTTGGCGCGCGGGTGCGGCGCGATGATGATCGAATTGCGGCCCTTCACGGCGGAGATCGCCTTGATAACCGGGGTCGCCTCGGGATTGGTCGAGGGCGACAGCGCGCCGATCACGCCCATCGGCTTCGCGATCTTGACGATGTTCCGTTCCGGCAGTTCCTCGATGATGCCCACCGATTTGTCGTCGATGATGTCATACAGCGTCGCGCGCGTCTTGCGGTCGATCTTGAGGAACTTGCCCTCGTAATTCCCGAGCTGGGTTTCCTCGACGGTGAACTGCGCGATTTCCTCGCTCACGCCCGGCTTGCAGACCGCCCACACCATGGCGCGGATCAGGGCATCGACCTGTTCCTGCGTGTAATTGGCGATCTGCTCCTGCGCGGCGCGCGAACGCGCGACCAGCGCGGCGATTTCGTCAACGACTTCGTTCCTGTCCAATTCGAGAGCGGTAGCCATAGCGTCTTCCTCGTGTTCCAAAAGCTGCCGGGAACCGCAGCCATCCAATGCAAATCCCGTTCAAGCGCCGAAAAAGGCAACCTGCGCACCCTGGGCCGCGCATCCATCGCCATTCGCCGCTTCGATTTGGAAGCGACTCTCTCCAGCCTTCCTGCGATCCTGCCCATGCCAGTCCACTGCCCCGCTGACAAGCGAGAGCGGGGCTTTCGGGGCGCAATCGCGGCGCTCGGCCCGAGGCGATACATCCGTCCCAGCACACAAGACCCTGTTCATGCGGCCTTCCGGCGCAGATGGGATGGGGCAACGCTGCGATCAAGCGCTAGATTCGCCGCGCCTGGCTGCATATATGCAGGTGATGGACTGGGGTGACCTGCCATTTTTCCTGGCCGTGGCCGAACATGGCACGCTGGCGCGCGCGGGCGCCCTGCTGCGCACCGATCCCACCACCGTGGGCCGCCGCATCCAGAAGCTGGAGCGGGCGGTCGAAGCGCGCCTGTTCGAACATCTGCCCAGCGGCTTTGTCCTTACGCCCGCCGGCGAACGGCTGCTGCAGAAGGCGCGGGCGATGGAACGCATCGCCGTCGAGGCGCGGCAGGTCGGCGGCGCGAGGGATGCGGCGGCCGATCTCACCGGGACTGTGAGGCTCAGTGTCGCGGAAGGTTTCGGCAGCTGGTTCGTGGCCCGCAGGATCCGGGACTTCGCCGATCGCTACCCAGCGGTCTCGGTGGACCTGGTCGCCAATAGCGGGTTCCTCAACCCGACCAGGCGGGAAACCGACCTGGCCGTGCTGCTGGCGCTGCCGCGCAAGGGGCCGTTGGTGACCCGCAAGCTCACCGATTATGCGCTCGGGCTCTATGCCTCCCACGCCTATCTTGCCGAAGCGGGGCCGATCGACCGGCGGGAAGCGCTCGCCGGGCATCGCCTCATCGGCTATGTCCCGGACATCGTCTATGCGCCGGAATTGCGGTATCTGGACGAAATCCCCAATGCCGGCCCGGTGATGCTCCGTTCTTCCAGCATCAATGCCCAGCACCGGATGATCGCGGCCGGCGCCGGCATCGGCGTCCTTCCTCATTTCATCGGCGCGATGGACCGGGCGCTCGCTCCCATATTGCCGGAATTGCGGATATTGCGCAGCTTCTGGCTGGTGGCGCACAAGGAAACCTCCACCTATCCGCAGGTTCGCGCGATGATGAACTGGCTGCGCGATACGGTGAAGGCGGAGCAGCATTTGTTTCTGCCGCCTGCTTGAAGGGCGGTTGGAAGCGGATGAAGGCGAGATAAAAACGGGCTTTGCCGGAACCTACCGGGCCGTCCGGGCGATTTACCCTGCGAAGGGAGCATCGCATGGCCGCACGCGCATATTGGCAGGGGCAGATCAGGCTCGCCCTGGTTTCCATCCCGGTGGAAATCTATCCGGCGGTGAAATCGGGCGCCTCCATCAGCTTCCGGCAGATCCACGAGCCGAGCGGCAAGCCGGTTTCGTATGAGAAAGTCGTCCAGGGCATCGGCCCCGTGGATCGCGACGACATCATCCGGGGCTACGAAGTCTCGAAAGGGAATTATGTGCTGCTCGAGGACGACGAGATCGAAGCGGCAAAGATCGAAAGCAAGCGGACCCTCGAACTCGTCCAGTTCGTGGAGCAGCACGAGATCGACGTGCTCTATTTCGAGAAGCCCTATTTCGTGGTGCCGGCCGATGAGTTGGCCGAGGAAGCCTATATCGTGCTGCGCGAGGCCTTGCGCCAGGCGCGCAAGGTCGGCCTTGGTCAGCTTTCTGTAAGAGGGCGGGAACAACTCGTTGCGCTCAAGCCCTGCGGCAAGGGGCTGGTGCTGGAAGTGCTGCGCTACGCCGACGAGGTCAGGCGCGCGCAGAGCTATTTCTCGGAGATCGGCAAGGACAAGCCGCAGAAGGAATTGCTGGATCTCGCCAGCGCCCTGATCGAGCAGAAGACCGCGCCTTTCGACCCGGTCGAATTTCATGACCGCTATGTCGACGCCCTCAGGAAGCTCATCGACAAGAAAGCCAAAGCCAAGGGCAGGAAAATCCTGGAAGATGTCGAGGAGCCGGCGCCATCGGGCGGCTCCAACGTCATCGACCTGATGGCCGCGCTCAAGAAATCGGTGGGGCAGGACAAGGGTGGAAAGCCTGCTGCGAGGAAAGGCGGCGCGCGCCGCAAGCGGGCATGAGCCGCGCGGCCGATCCCCTGGCGGAGTACAATCGCAAGCGGGATTTCGCGAAGACCGCCGAACCGGCCGGGAAGAAGGCTTCGAGTACCGGCGGCAATCGCTTCATCGTCCAGAAGCACGCCGCAACCCGCCTGCATTGGGATTTCCGGCTGGAAGTGGATGGCGTGCTGAAAAGCTGGGCCGTCACCAAGGGGCCATCCAACGATCCCGACATCAAGCGGCTCGCCGTGCGCACCGAGGACCATCCGCTCGCCTATGCGGAATTCGAGGGCAGCATTCCCAAGGGCGAATACGGCGGCGGCAGCGTGATGCTGTGGGACCGCGGAACCTGGGCGCCGATCGAAGGCAAGAGCGCTAGCGACATCGACGAGGGCCATCTCCATTTCACCCTGGATGGGGAGCGGATGAAGGGCGAATGGCTGCTGGTCCGGATGAAGGGAAGACCGGGAGAAAAGCGCGAGAACTGGCTGCTGCGCAAGATCGCCGATGCCGAGGCGGGCGAAGGCGATGCGCTGGTCGAACGAAACCTGACCAGCGTGCTGACCGGCCGCTCGATGGATGAGATCGCGGCCGACAGGGCCGGGGAATATTCGCTGCAAGGCAAGGAATCCGGCGCATTCGCCGAACAGATGACAAAGGCCGCAAAACGGAACCTAAGGCAGGCCAAGCGGAACCGAGGGGGCCGCAAGGCGCCTTCAGCCCCGCCAAAGTTCCGCACACCGCAACTCGCCACGCTGGTCGACAACGTCCCCGCCGGAAATGGCTGGATGCACGAGATCAAGTTCGACGGTTACCGGGCCATGATCTCGGTCGCTGGCGGCAAGGTGCTCATCAACACCCGCAACGGGAAGGATTGGACCGCCAAGTTCGGCCCGCTGGCAGAGGCCATTGCCGCACTGGACCTGCCGCCGTGCCTGATCGACGGGGAGATCGTCGCCTACGCCAGGGACGGGAACCCCGATTTCTCCTCGCTGCAGGCGATCCTGAAGCGCGGCCACGGGCAGCAGGGCAAGGCCGACCATCTCGCCTTCCATGCGTTCGACCTGCTCGAGCTCGATGGCGAGGACCTGGCATCCCTGCCCAACATCGAGCGCAAGGAGAGGCTCGAGGCGCTGCTGGCCGGGACGGAACCGCCGATCCATGTGGCGGACCATGTCATCGGCGCGGGCGAGAAGCTTTTCCGCGCCATGTGCGACGCCGGGCAGGAGGGGATCATCTCCAAGAAGATCGACGCCCCCTATCGCGGCGTCCGGACCAAGGCCTGGACCAAGGTCAAATGCACGCGGCGGCAGGAATTCGTGATCGTGGGCTATTCCCGCTCCAAGGCGAAAGGGCGGGTCTTCGCCTCGCTGCTGCTGGCACAGAACGAGGGCGGGAAGCTGGCCTACAAGGGAAAGGTCGGCACCGGCTTCGACAGCGATGCGATGGAGGAACTCGCCGGGAAATTCACGCGGCTGGAGCGCAAGACCGCACCGGTGGAGGTCGAGCGGACCGAGGCGCGCGGCGTCACCTGGCTGGCCCCGGCGCTGGTCGCGGAGATTGCCTTCGCGGAATTCACGGCGGAAGGCCGGGTCCGCCATGCCAGCTATCTCGGCCTGCGCCCCGACAAGGAGGTGAGCGAGGTGAAGCCCGAGAAACCCGACACGCTCCCGGCCGAGCAGCCGGAAGCCGATGTGACGATCTCCAGCCGCGAGCGCGTGATCTTTCCCGAAAGCGGCCAGACCAAGGGCGATCTGGCGGATTATTACGCCGCCATCGCCCCGCTGATGCTGCCGTTCGCCGCGCGCCGCCCGATCAGCCTGGTCCGCTGCCCGCAGGGCCGGGCGAAGAAGTGCTTCTTCCAGAAGCATGACAGCGGATCGTTCGGCCCGCATGTCCACCATGTGCCGATCACGGAGAAGGACGGGGGCACGGAGGATTACATCTATATCGAGGATGCGGCGGGCATCCTGGCCTGCGTCCAGATGGGCACCATCGAATTCCATGCCTGGGGCAGCCGCAGCGACGATGTGGAAGCGCCGGACCGGATGATCTTCGATCTCGACCCCGACGTCGGGCTGGATTTCGGGGATGTGAAGCAGGCGGCCAGCGACATCCATACCCGTCTCACCGGCCTCGGCCTTACCAGCTTCGCCATGCTGTCGGGCGGAAAGGGCGTCCATGTCATCGTCCCGCTCACGCGCGGCCATGATTGGGAAACGCACAAGGATTTCGCGCGCCGGTTTGCCGAGGCCATGGCGCTGGCCGAGCCGGACCGCTTCACCGCCACCATGAGCAAGGCCAAGCGCAAGGGGAAGATCTTCATCGACTGGCTGCGCAACCAGCGCGGATCGACCGCCGTGGTCCCTTATTCCGCGCGGTCCCGGAACCAGGCGCCGGTAGCCGTGCCGATCACATGGGACGAGCTGAAATTCCAGAAGAACGCCCACCCCTTCTCCATCGGCGATGCGAAGGAACTGCTGCGCCGCGCCGAAGGCAAGGGGCTGGCGGGATGGGGCTTTGCCGAGCAGCGCCTGCCGGAAATCTGACCGCTAGCCCGCCGGTTTGACCGGCTGCGCGATCAGGCAGGAGCCGGCATCGTCAAAGGTCACATCCGCGAGGTCGCCAGCCAGCGCGCATTGGCCCGGCTCCACCCTGTCGCCCTTGACCCGAAACGCGCCGGAGCGCGGGATCAGCAGCAATTCGCCCGGATAGCGGGCGGCAAGCGCGGCATCGGGCGGGCTATCCACCCGATCCAGCCGGAAATACGGACCATCGACCAGCGCCAGGCTGCCATGCTCGGGCAGATGGCGGCGTAGCGCCGGATCATGCGGCACGCCTTTCGCCACCGCTATCCCTTCTTCCAGATGCAATTCGCGCGGCCGCCCGTAATCGTAGAGGCGATAGGTGATGTCGCTGTTCTGCTGGACCTCGATCAGGCCCACCCCGCCGCCGATGGCATGCACCGTATTGGCGGGAATGTAGAAGAAATCGCCCGGACGCACCGGATGCCAGACCAGCAGATGCTCGATGCTGCCGTCCAATGCCGCCGCGCGCATCGCCTCCGCGCCGATTTCGCTTGCAAAGCCGATGCCCAGCGCCGCGCCGGGCTGCGCGTCGATCACCAGCCAGCATTCCTCCTTGCCCTGACGGCCGAGGCCGGCCGCCTCGGTCTGCGTGTCGGAAGGATGCGTCTGGACCGACAGCTTCTCGCTGGCGAAGATATATTTCACCAGCAGCTCGGGCATTTCGGCGGGCGGCTCGAACCAGATTTCGCCGATCCGCTGCCCCTCGGGCGCCTGAAACGGCGGGGGCAGCACATCCATCCCCCACGGCTTTTCCACCATGCGGGTCGGCAGCACGCTCATTGATTGACCGCCCCGGAAAGCTTGCCGACCTTCTGCGCTCCGGCCGCGGTGGTGACCAGGACCTCTCCGCCGTCCACCACGATCACCACATCGTCCAGCCCGATCACGGACACGCGCGGACCGTCGCTTTCCACCATGACATTGCGGCAGTCGACCAGCTCGGCGGGGCCATGCACGACATTGCCGTCCGCATCCGCCCCGCGCGCATCGCGCAAGGCGGGCCAGTTGCCGATATCCGACCAGCCCATGTCGGCGGGCACCATGGCCGCGCGGCTGGTTTCCTCCATCACCGCATAATCGACGGATTCGCCTTCGATCCGGGCAAAAGCGGCGGCATCCGGGTGGAACCGCGCGTCATCCTCCCGTCCCTTTTCCACCGCCTCGCGCACGGCCTGCGCCAATGCCGGGCGATGGGTTTCAAGCTCTTCCAGATAAGTGTCGGCGCGGAAGGCGAACAGCCCGCCGTTCCAGCTGTAGCCGCCCTCGGCCAGAAAGCTCTCGGCCGTGGCGAGATCGGGCTTTTCGACAAAGCGTTCCACGCGGTAGCCGCCATCCAGCGCTTCGCCGCGCTTGATATAGCCGAAGCCCGTCTCCGGCGATTTGGCGGCGATGCCGAAGGCGACCAGCCACCCTTCCCGGGCCAGATCGGCGGCGGCGGCGGCGGCGCGGGCGAACGCCTCGCAATCCGCGATGTGATGGTCGCTGGGGCATACCAGCATCACCGCATCGCCCGGCAGGCGCAGCGCGGCAAGGGCAATGGCGGCGGCGGTGTTCTTCGCCTCCGGCTCCACGATCACGCGGGCCGTGGGCGCCTGGCTTTCGACATGGGCGAGATGGGCCGCGCCCGCCACTACCAGCGGCGGGGCGAATTGGGCCGAATCGGCGCAGCGCAGCAATGTCGCCTCGAACAGGGTGCTTTCGCCGACCAGCGGCAGGAAGGGCTTGGGCTTTGCCGCACGGCTGCGAGGCCAGAGGCGGGTGCCGCTGCCGCCGCACAGGATAACCGGAACAATCCCGCTCATGCGACTTTTTCCCTCGATTCGATCCGGATGCTCTCCGACGCAGGGAAATCCACCCCTCGCCGGCAAAGGCCGCTCGGATCGCCCGTATTTCGACCCGTATTTCGAAACGCCATGCTTCTCCGCCAGTCCCCTTCTTGAGAACCACAGAAACGCCTGAGCGTTCCACATCATGCGGAAACGCTCGCACCTTCCGAGGTCGCATTTCCGGGCGACCGATCACGAATGATCGACCATGGAAATGCCTTACCATGGAATAATGACAAAATCCCTGCCGGTATCCCGGGCCGGAAAGGTTTTTCGCCAGGGCGGCGATTTTCGGGCCGGGCGGAAAGGCCTTGCGCGCGTCAGGTGCAGATCGCGCCGGGCGCCGCGGTCCAGCGCCGCCCGCGCAGCCGCGCCATCATGTCCAGCGGATGGTTCTCCATGTTGAGGCCGTGGCCGATCCGCCCTTCATCCGTGATCCAGCGGCTCATCGCCACATAGAGCATCACGCTGGTGTAGCAGGACCACGGCGCGCCGACGAGCGGGGAGCCATACAGCACATGCCGCTTGCCGCGCACATCGGTGGCGACCGCGTCGATGGTGACCGCGATGGAGCCGAGCCGGTTGGTCTTGAGCCGCAGGTCGGTGAGGCCATACAGCTCGCCATTCTCGAACACATAGCCGTGCGAGAGCTTTTCCTGCTCGCCCGCCGGTTTCGTGAAATCGAGGCTGTTGATCCAGTGCAGCCCGTAATCCTCGCCGAAATTGGCGTTGGTCCAGGCCATCGACCGCAGGCCGATCTCGCAGCGGTCGCCCCAGCTATGGTCCATGGTGGAAACGCAATCGACCCTGTAGTCCTTGCCCCTGATCCGCAGCGTGCCGGTGACGTGGCAGGGCATGTCGAAATGATTGCTGTAGGCGGTGCCCAGCCCGGACTGTTCGGCCCGCGCATTGGCATCCTGCTTGGCATGGGGGCTGTGCCGGGGGTCGTTGATGTCGAACGGCTCGGTCAGCCCGCGCACCTCCAGATGCGCCTCGGTATCGTCGAAGCCGACGTAATCCAGCGTATAATTGCGGGGGTCGTGGGCATGGACCTTCATGCCGTTGGGCGTCTCGAAGCGGGAGAGGCGCTCCGGCGCGGGTAGCTGCTGCTGGCTGTCGTAATAGAGCATCTCGCCGCGATTGTCGGACAGGCAGCCGTAGATCGCGACATCGACCAGGCACACCCCCACCGCCTTGCGCGTCACGGTGTAGAACGTCGCCAGAATGCGCTCTTCCGGAATCATCGCGATGAAATAATTGGTTTCCGCGAACTTGTAATCGATCCCCTCGGGAACGTGATATTCGATGTCTTCAAGGCCGATCATGGCTGCTTGTCCTCAAGGAGTTCGGTCAGGTCGGGAATCTGGGAAGGGTCGGGCTCGAAGCCCATGCCGATCGCCCAGGCGCGCATCCGCAGGATCATCGGCCCCTGCGCGGCAAGCACGGCGGCGGCCACCGCCGCCTCGGCCGGGGTGCCGCGCGCCTCGTCGATCGCGGCGCCGATCGCTTCCTTGAGCGCGCGCACCTGCGCCTCGATCCGCTGCGGGCTGGATTCGGGCGAGGCAAGCACCGCTTCGCTATCGGCAATTGTATCGGCATTCGCGCCGATCTGCCGGGCCAATGCAATATTGTCTGCCAGATCGCGGCGCAGATAGGCGTGGAGGTCGGGCAGGCGCTGGCGCACGATGGCCAGCGTCGCCAGCGCGAGGTGCAGTTGCTCCACCGCCATCGCATTGGCGGGGTCCACCGCCGGCAGGACATTGTCCGCCAGCGACTTGGCGACGGCGGCAAGCTGGACGTCGATTTCGGGGATCATCGGCCATCTCCCTGCGCGGCCATGGCCTCGGCCAGCGAATGCCGGAGCTGCGCCATCAGCATCCCGCCGATGCCGTTGAGCCAGGTCAGCACCACATCCTGATGCGACTTGCCGCCCCTGGCCGCGCGATAGCCGGTCGCCACGCAGACGATTGCCGCGACCCAGGCATTATAGACCCGGTAATAAAGGATGCGGGACTGGTCGACCGGCAGGCCCGTGGCCTTTTCATAGGCGGCGTAGAATTGCTCGATCGGCAGCATCCCGTTGACGAGCAGCGTTTTCCCGTCCTCCGCCGTATGCGCATAGGCCAGCGAGGTCGCCCAGGTCAGGTCCTGATGCCGGTCCCCGATCACGGTCAGCTCCCAGTCCAGCCAGGCGGTGATGCGGCCATCCGCCTCGTCGATCAGGAAATTGCCGCTGCGGCAATCGCCATGGATGATCGAGGCATGGTCCAGCATCGGGGCATGGTCTTCCAGCCAGTTGGCGGTGAGCGTGAACAACGGCTCGTCCTCGCCCCGGTCCTCGCTCCAGATCCGCCGCCACATCGCGACCTGCTTCAGGATGCCTTCATTGGTGCCGGTGCGGGGGATCTCGAAGGAGGGCAGATGCATCGCCGCGATGTCCGCGGTGTGGAACCGGGCCAGCCCTTCCATGAACTGCCCTGTCACCGCCGGGCGGAGTCGTTCGCCATAATTGATGCCCAGCCCGGTCACTTGCTGCGACGTGTCAGACGCCGGCTTCGCCACGCCCGGCGCCAGGCCGAACACCAGCGCCGGATAGGGGAAGATTTCCGCGTCCTCGTCCTCCCAGTAGCACTCCGGCACCGGGATCAGGCCCGAAAGCGCGCGGATCATCTCGAACTCGCGGCGGCGCGAGCTTTCCACGATGGATTCGGCCGGGCTCATCCGCAGGACAATGGGAGTGACATGGAGCGGCTCGTCACCTGCCGCCCCATGCCACTCCAGGTCGAAAGCCGCTTGCAGCTTGGAGGAACCGCCGGTCATCCACCGCGCGTTGGCAATGGTGAAGGGCTGGTCCAGCTCCCGCCGCAGCAGGCTCTCGAGGGATTGCGTCAATTGCGCCAGCGTCACCGGCTGGTGCGGCACCCCGCCCCGCTGGCGCATCTTGCGGGTCAGCACCCGGTCGATCTCCGCCTCGGTGGGATAGCGCCGGCGCAGATCCTCTATGAAGGCGTCGGACGGCTGCTGGCGCGTATCCTGCGGTGCGGCGGCCATGTCAGCGGCGCAGTTCGGGGAATTTCTTCATGTGGTCGAGATAGCGGCTGTCCCAGTAGAACTCGCACCAGCCCACCGCCGGCCTGCCGTCGATCACCGTGGTCATCGCGACCTCGTTGAGGATGTTCAGCTCGTCGATCGGATAGACGCGGTGCCCGAAATAGGCGCCCGTCACCTGGGTCGTCCGCCCGGCCTGATCCTTGATCGAGACTTCGATGGCCTTGTGGATCATGTCCGCGTCCAGCTCGAAATCGATCACGTTCACATCGGTGATCTGGGACATGTGGCCGTCCTTGAAGACATAGCCCCGGATCAGGTGGCGGCCGAGATATTCCATCTTGAAGAAGTGGACGCTCATGTCCTCGCGCGTGGCGTGGAACCACTTGTAATGGTAATTCACCCCCCAGTTGCGGGTGCCCCAGCTGTGGTCGCGCTGACCGATCCCGTCGAAGCGGTATTCCCTGCCGTCGACCTTGATCCAGCCCTTGACCTTGCCGCCCTGCTCGAAGCGGTTGAGCGCGAAATAGGGCGGGCAGCCATCGGGATGGGAAGCGTAGCTGTAGGCCGGGTGGATGGCGTCGAAAGTGAATTCGGTGCTGATCCTCTCGCCGGTGAACGACACTTCGGCCCGGCGCAGCGGATCGGGCAGCTTGAGCCGCACCCCGCCCGCGTCCCAATCGACGAAATCGGCGGTATCGGGAACGGGAATGTTGCGAAAGCTCTCGAAGATCGAACCGCCTTCCACCGCCGGCCCGAAGGCGCAGACCGTGCCGCCGGCCAGCCCATCCCCCGTCACGCGCGGATAGACCCAGAACGCCAGCTGCTCCTCCGGCAACTCGATGCAGAAAACGAGCGATTCGCGGGCCAGCGGCTCATTCGGCAGCGGGTGGCGGCCGTCGTCGGCGGGATCGAGCGGGGCGCAATCGCTGGTGACTTTCTCGAGCAGCATGGCTGGGCATCCTCCGTCAGTGGCGGGCCATTGCACGGCCCTGCTTCGCTGGCTGCTTTCTAACCCAGGAGTCGGCGCAAAAATTGTCGCATGGGCGACAATTTGCCTGTCGCCCCTTCAAAAGCCCGGCGCATCACCCGTTCCGAACAGATCGGCGTAATCCTGCTCCAGCCGTTCCGGCCGGGGCAGGCGGATGCTGCGATAGCCCAACTCCACCAGCCCTTCCCGCTCGAACTGGCGCAGCAGCCGGTTGAGCGTCTGACGGGAAGCGGCGAGCATCTTGGCCAGATCTTCCTGGGACGCCCGGATCATTATCGCATCGCCGGGCGCCCTGCCCCGATCCTCCTCGAACGACAGGAGATGAAGCAGCTTGAGCAGCCGCTCCCGCAGCGTCAACTGGTGCCGGTCCTGGGCGGTGCGATACATGATGCTGAAGCGCAGGCTGAAAAGGCGCAGCAGCTTGCGCGCGATGATCGGATGGCGATCCAGCAGGGATTCGAAATCCTGCCGGGCGATCGTCCTGAGCCGTGCGGGGGTAACGGCCACCGCATCGACCAGCGCGGGAATACCCGCGAAGACCTCGGACAAGCCGATCCAGTCGCCCGGCTTCATCGTGGCCGACACCGTTTCGCGCCCCGCCCGGTCGAAGGAGCAATATTTTATCTGGCCTTCGACCAGCTGATGCAGGCTTTCCCTGCGGTCCCCCGTGCGGACCACCACCGCGCCCGCTTCGAGATTGCGATAGCGGCTGAAGCGATCGAATTCCTCGCGCACCGCCAGGGGAAGCCCGTCATAGAAATTGTGCAGGTTGAATACCGGCTGCATGGCCTTCGCGCGGCGCCCTTCTGGTCCGGGGAATGCTTCGTTCTAGCACGGCATGCCCGCTGGACAATGGCAGTCCCGCAGACAGCCGAGCCACGACGAATGGTGCTCCACGGCGGATAAATTGTGCGGTGCAAAATATTATTGCGGCGCACAATCACTATGCTACCTTCCTCATCAGGATTCATCGAGGGCCAAGGTCACCCCGTGGTAGTATCGAACAGGTCCGTGCCTGTAGGAATGCAGATGTCCCTTCCGCGAGCGGCAGCGCGAAAGGGGCGTTCATGAAGCTCGAAACCGTTTTCGTCGAGAAACCCTGGGGGCGGACGGACCTGCCCGGTCATTTTTCGACCGGCGGGCGCAAGATCGGCGAGGTCTGGTTTCCCCCGCCCCCCGATGGCGAGGATCTGCTGGTCAAGCATATCTTCACCAGCGAGAAGCTGTCGGTCCAGGTTCACCCGAACGACGCTCAGGCAAACGAGCGGGGCCTGCCGCGCGGCAAGGAGGAATGCTGGTTCGTGACCGGAGCGGAACCGGGCGCCTGCCTGGGCATCGGCCTGAAGCAAAGCCTGACAGCCCGGGAAGTGCGGCAGGCCGCATCCAGTGGCGAAATCGAGCAACTGATGGACTGGAAGCCGGTGCAGGCAGGGGATTTCTTCTATATTCCGGCGGGCACGATCCATGCGATCGGCGCGGGAATCACCCTGGTCGAAGTCCAGCAGAACAGCGATGTCACCTATCGCCTCTACGATTACGGGCGCCCGCGCGAGCTGCATCTCGACGATGCCGTAGCGGTCGCCCGGGCGGCGCCCTATCCGCCTTCCCTGCATCGGCACGTCACGGGAAGGCAGACCGAACAGCTGGTCGACAGCCGGTATTTCCGGCTCGCTTTCTGCCATGGGGAAATCCCGGCGCTCGAAGGTTTCGGCCCCACCTTCCTGATCCCGATCGGCGGCGCCCTGCATCTGGGCGACATGACGGCCGCCTCGGGAGAGTGCGTCGCCACCGACGATCCGCTATGCTGGCAGGCCGAACCCGGCGCATCCTTGCTGGTGGCCCGTTCCGCCCAGCCCATCGGCATGCCTCACTGAGCAGGAGCTTCATAATGAAAAAGACATTCGTAGCTGCCGCTTTTGCCATCCTTCTCGCGGGTTGCGCTTCCAGCGCCAATCTGCCCACCCTGAGCCTTGCGCCGGAACAGGCGGTCTATCGCCTGGGGATCGGCGATCAGCTGAAGGTAACGGTTTACGGGGAGGAACGGCTTACCGGGGAGTTTCCGGTGAACGGCCAGGGCAACGTCGCTTTCCCGTTGCTCGGAGAAGTTTCCGCCGCCGGAAGGACGCTGCAGGAATTCGAGAAGGAAATCAGCGCGGGGCTGGCCGACGGTTTCGTCAACAATCCCAGTGTAACCGTCGAAGTGGCCAATTACCGGCCCTATTACATTCTCGGCGAGATCACCAAACCGGGCGAATATCAGTTTGCCGACGGTCTTACAGTGTTCAGCGCAGTCGCGAGGGCCGGGGGCTTTACCTATCGCGCGGATAAGAAGAGGATATACATCCGCCACAAGTCGGGCGGAGACGAAGTGGCCTACCGCCTGGAGGGAAGCACGCCCGTGCAGCCGGGCGATACCATTCGTGTGTCCGAACGGCTTTTCTAGATAACCATATAGGCTGCACTCCCGGGTCTGCTCTCAATCGCCTTCTCTCTCATGATGCATTGCCTTGCTGCGCAACGCGGCAATGCTGCACTGCGTTATAAATATTGGGCGACTGCCCCTGCGACTGCCTTCGGAATGTCTTATTTTTTGCACATGCGAAGGATAATAGGGCTGCAATACTGTCCCTTTTTGCACCAATGATGCGACGCACAATTTTTTGATTGACCTGAGTTGGAGGTAGGATAATCTTCACCATGTAAGGATTCGAAGGGGGTAGTCGAGTGGTGCCCGGGGGCAGCGCCGTTAATTTTGACGGCAGTGGCATTTTTATCCGGTTTGGAGAATTTTTATGCCAGTTCTCGAATCGTATTCCAGCGGCAGCCGGGAGCCGCTCAAGGCTATTCTAGCCCAGCAGGACAGCTGGTCCGAACCAGTCTCTCCCAGGATTTCAATGCAGCCTCACACCATGGCCGCGAAGATCGCGCCGGAAGTCCTCATCGCCACGCCCAGGAAGTTGCCCAGCCAGATGGCGGCGCAGGAAGCCAGTATCTCGTCCGCATGGGCCGTGCGAGGCTTCGACATCCTGGTTTCCCTGGTCGCGATCATTCTTTTCCTTCCCTTGATGATGACCGTCTTCCTGCTGGTCAAGGCGACCAGCTCCGGGCCGGGGCTGTTCTGCCAGCAGCGCGTCGGGCGCGATGGCCAGTTGTTCCCCTGCCTCAAGTTCCGCACCATGGTGCCGGACGCGCAGCAGCAGCTCGAACGGCTGCTGGCGGAATCGGAAGAAGCCCGGCTCGAATGGGAAAGGGACCAGAAGCTCAGATACGATCCCCGGATAACGGCGATCGGCGGCTTCCTTCGCAGGACGAGCCTGGATGAGCTGCCCCAGCTGTTCAACGTGCTGATCGGCCATATGAGCATCGTCGGGCCACGCCCGATCGTCCAGGGCGAAATCGTTCGCTACGGCCCGCGCTTTGCAGCCTATTGCACCGTGCGCCCGGGGCTTACCGGCCTGTGGCAGGTGAGCGGGCGGAACGACGTGTCCTATGCCCGGCGGGTCAGGCTGGATTCCTTCTATGCCCGGCGGCAATCGCTCGCATTGAACGTATCCATCTGTTTCCAGACGGTTCCGGCCATTCTCAGTTCGCGCGGCTGCTACTGAACGTAGCACTCCGCGCCGGGCGAAGGTCACTTCCCCCCAGCCTTCGCCCGTCGCGCTTTTGCAGAGGAATCCCTTGACCCACAATTTCAATCTTTCCGCCCTCCGCGAATACGACATCCGCGGCATTGTGGGTCAGACCATCGACGAAACCGATGCCTGGGCGATCGGCCGGTCGTTCGGATCGATCCTGCGCAGGCGCGGCGGCACCCGGGTAGCGCTGGGCTACGATGGCAGGCTGACTTCGCCGCTGCTGGCGGCCGCCCTTACCAGGGGCCTGACGCAAACCGGCTGCAGCGTCATCGAAGTAGGGCTGGGGCCGACGCCGATGCTGTATTACGCCGAAGCCGAACTGCCGGTGGATGCCGGCATCCAGGTGACCGGCAGCCATAACCCGGCCGAATACAACGGTTTCAAGATGGTCATGAACCATGCCAGCTTCTTCGGCGAGGACATCCAGCTGCTGGGCCGCGTGGCCGCCGCCGGAGACTGGGAGAGCGGGGAAGGCGAAATCATCTCCCACGACATCGAGGACGCCTATCTCGACCGTCTCCTGCAGGGGCTTTCCTTCAAGCCGCACCGCATGGCCTGGGATGCCGGCAATGGCGCGGCCGGCCGCATCATCGAACGGCTGGCCGAAGTGCTGCCCGGCGAGCATCACCTGCTCTACACGGAAATAGACGGCCGTTTCCCCAATCATCATCCAGACCCCACCGAAGAGCACAACCTTGCCGACCTCCAGAAGCTGGTCGCGGGCAAGGAGCTGGAATTCGGCTTCGCGTTCGATGGCGACGGGGACCGCATCGGCGCGGTGGATTCGCTGGGCCGGGTCGTGTGGGGCGATCAGCTGCTGTCCATCCTGGCCGAGCCCGTACTGCAACGCCACCCCGGCGCCACCATCATCGGCGACGTCAAGGCCAGCCAGGCGCTATACGATCGGCTGGCCGAACTGGGCGCGCAACCGCTGATGTGGAAGACCGGACACAGCCTTATCAAGACCAAGATGAAGGAAACCGGCAGTCCGCTGGCCGGGGAAATGAGCGGCCATATCTTCTTCGGCGACCGCTGGTACGGCTTTGATGACGCGATCTACGCAGCCTTGCGCTCGATCGAAGCGATCGACATGCTGGGCGGCTCGCTCACCGCCCTGAAATCGGCCATGCCGTCGATGGTCAACACCCCAGAAATGCGGTTCGACGTGGATGCGGATCGCAAGTTCGCGGTGATCGACGAAGTTCTGCAACGCCTCGAAGAGAGCGGAGCCGATGTGGACCGTACTGACGGCGCGCGGGTCAGCACCCGGAACGGATGGTGGCTGCTGCGCGCTTCCAACACCCAGGAAGTGCTGGTGGCCCGCGCCGAAGCGCCGGATCAGGAAACGCTCAAGCTCCTGCTGAAGGATATAGATGAACAACTCGAAGCATCCGGCGTGAAACGCGCCGAAGCGGTTCATTGAGGCGAGGCGCAAACCCAACCGGACGTCAAATCCAACCGGACAGGGCCGCAATCAGCCACCACAAGGCCAGGCTGAAGACCAGGCCGATGCCCCACCATCCCCAATGGATAGGCGGCGCGCCCAACTGGCTCTGGCGGACCGAAGACTGGGTGGCGGGTGCAGGCATTGGGGAGTCTCCGTCCGGTTCCTGCCCGTCCTTATGCGCCGAATTTGCAAAGCCTTGGTAAACGTCCGGACGATCGTCCGGGGCATCCTCCAGCTTCGACTGATCTGACATTCGGCACCGCTCCTCTACGGCGGTGCGACTTTCCTCTTGAACTGGCGCCCCTGCCGATCAAGTAGCGCTATAGGCGAAATCGCCCTCGGCGTCGATGACTTCTCTGATATGGCCGGATTCGCTGGCGATCATCGCGTCCAGAGAGCCTGCGGCGGTCACTTCGCCATTCTCCAGCACGATAACATGATCGGCGAAGCTGACCATGGACGGCCGGTGCGCCACCGCGACCACCGTCATGCTGTCGCGCAAGCCGGCAATCGCCTGGGCGACCCGCCGCTGGCTCAACGCATCGAGCGCGCTGGTGGCTTCATCGAGAATGAGCAGATCCGGTTTGCGCAGCAAGGCGCGGGCAATGGCAATGCGCTGGCGCTCGCCCCCCGAAAGGCCCCGTCCCCGGTCGCCGATGCGATGTTCCAGCCCACCGGGAAGCATCCTCACGAAAGTCGCAGCATCGGCAATCTGCAGCGCGGCCCAAAGTTCGGAGTCGGTTGCTTCCTGCCGGGCCAACCGCAGGTTCTCGGCGATGGTCGCGTTGAACAGGAAGGTTTCCTGCGGAACATAGGCCACCCGCCCGCGCCACCCCTGGCAATTGCCGACCTCCAGCACGTCATCGTCCACCGCGATTTCGCCTTCATCCGGCTCGATCAGGCCGAGAATGAGATCGACCAGGGTCGACTTGCCGCTGCCGGTCGGGCCGACCAGCGCGGTTATGGAGTGGGCCGGGATGGTCACATCGATATGGCTGAGCGCGTTCTTGTTCGCATCCTGATAGCGGTAGCTGACATCCCGAAGGCGCAGGCAGCGGCGCAAACGCGGCGTCGGCAGACATTGTTGCGGGTTCTGCTCGGCATTGCTTTCCGCCGCATGCAAGGCCCCGAACATGGCTTCCACGCCGCCGATCTGGGTCAGCAATTCCTGCAGCGAGGTATGCAAGGTGACGATCCGGGGGGCGAGGCGCATATACAGGAACAGAAGCGCCACGATCTTGGCCAGCCCAAGCCCGGCATAACTCAGCGCGAACCAGACGAAGCCAGCCAGCGCGATGGCGGTCGACACCTGATAGATCGTCGTGCTGCGCGCCCGCACGACCACGAACCCGACGTTGCCGTTGCGTATCTCGCGCAGGATATCTTTCATCGCTCCGACATGCCGGTCCTCCAGCCCGAAGGCCTTGGCAGTGCGCAGGCCGTTGAAGAATTCGTCGGTGATCCGGAACTGCGTCTGGCGCGCCTCGACCAGCCGGCGGCCTTTCTGGAGGGTCTGACCGCGGCCGGGCAGCGTTATCAGCAGAAGTACCAGCCCGACCCCCATGGCCAGCAAAGTCATCTGCCATGACAGGAACAATGACAGGCAGGTCAGAATCGCGGCCATCGCCAGCGATTGCATGAAGGAAAGCAGAAGATTGATGGTCTGCAGCAGCCGGTCGCTGTCTCCCGTCACCACATGCGTCATGTCGGCGGTTCGCCAATTGCTTACGGCGGACCAGCGCGTGGCCGCCAGCGCGGCGAACAGCCGTGCGCTCATCCGTTCGGCAAAGCCGAAGGTCACTCTTGCATTGAAGGCTTCCTTGCGCTCCAGCGCCAGGGAGCGCAGCACGATCAGCACGACAAACGCCCCCAGCACCAGCGGCAGCGACGGCGTGAACCGGATTCCGACCAGGGGTATGGTCAGGGGCACGGCGCCCTTGCCCATCACATGCAGCAGCGGAATCAGCAGCGCAACAGACAAGGCTTCGGTCAGCGATCCGATCGTCTGCAGGAGCACTGCCTTGTCGAAATCCCGTCCGGTTTCCCGCCTTACCAGCGCGATCAGACGCGCGATGCGCAGCGGCTCAGGTGAAAGCGCGGGCATTTTCTGTCTCGCATGCGAGGAAGGGGCCCAATTGGGAAATTTCCTCCAGGCTGTGCTTCACGGTGAGAATATCCGCATCGATATGCAGCGCCAACGCCGCCGCGCGAGCGAACAGCCGCGCGGTCTGCGCCGGAACATTGGCAGCCGGCCCCAGCCTCGGATAATGGGAAAAGCGGATCAGCGCATGGAGCTTCTCGGGCTGGCTCAATGGCCTAATTGCATTGCGGGTTCCCCGCGCAAGGCAGTGTATCCTGCCCAGCGGAACCGCCGCTCGCGGCATCCGCGCCTTCAGGCGAACGCGAGACTTGCCTGCCGTATAGCAACCGTCATCGGGCTGCAGCACAGTGTATGATCCTTTCGGGAAGGATGAAAACATGTGCTTGTCCAGCTTCATCGCGGGATAGCCGGGGCGCACGACAAGCTGCCCCGAAGAAAGCCGCTCTATCGCCACGACATCGTCGGAAATCAGCGGAAATCCGGATGCGATCAGCGCCGCCGCCGTGGTGGATTTGCCCGAACCCTTGTCCCCCAGGAAAACATGGGCCGTGCCGCCGATCATCACGGCGCTGCCGTGCAGCACCAGCAATCCCTGGCGGTGCAGCAGAACGGAGAAAACCGGGCCCAGCAGCGGCATGCCGATCAGGCGACGGTCGAATTGCGGTTCGACATCGACTTCAATCGCAGTGGGATTGCGCACCAGGAAGCGTCCCACATCCTGAAACTCGATCAAATCGCCGTCCGGAGTGATCCGGTAGTTCCGGAAATCGTCGAAGCGAAAGACGGAGCCGGGAATATCAGCCCGCCTTATCGTCAGCTCCGGCCTGGACGGCACAACGGCCTCGGCTTCGAGCACCTCGAAATCCGAGCCGATCGTCAGCCCATAGGCACGGAAATGAAAGCCGGCCCCACTCATTCCGCCGCCTCGGGCAGATGTTGATGGAATGCATAGGGCATCAGGCCGCGCTGGTGTTCGAGCCAACGCCCCAACACCACCGCCCGCCAGATCTGCTGGAACTTCGCACCTTCGAGAGTTCCTTCCTGCCGCAGTGTCCGCCAGCTTGCCCGCAGGCCATCCATGTCGGCGAAACGCGCCAATTCCCCGGCATCGGCCTGAAGACTCCGCTCGACCAGTTCACCATGCCGGGCCAGCATCGAACTGCGGATGCGGTCGGTAAAATCGAACTTGTCTAACCGCGTGGCGACGGCGGGCGGCAGCAGGCCAGCCATCGCCTTGCGCAGGATCAACCGGGAAACTCCGTTCGCCCATTTCTCGCTGGCCGGAACCGTAACGCAAAAGCTCACTAGATCGACATCCATGAATGGCATGCGGATCTCGACCCCCGCCGCAGCGGCATTGTGATCGAGCGCTTCCAGCGCATGCGCGAACAACGGAGCGGACAGCTTGCTGAGGTGCGCGGCCTGCTCGGTGGGACGCGGGCGACCATCGGGCGCATAACGGACGGGGTCATCCACCCGGCGCTTCCGCTTGAGCAGCCAGCCCGCCCGGCGGCGCCAGCCCCGCAGCCCCCATCGGCGGACCAGCCGCCAGAACCGCTTGCCGCGCTCGGGCCGCAAATCCTCCGAAGCGCCCAATTCCCGCCAAAGCCGCAGCCAGCGGCCGCTTTCCGCAAGCTCCTGAAAGATGCTATTGCCGTATGACACGACTTCGTCACCGCCATTGCCATCCAGCAGGATGCGAACATCGCTCTGCTGCGAAATGGTGCGTATGAAATATCGCAACGTGGCCATGTTCGGACCCAGGATCGGCTGGTCCTGCTCCGCAACGATCGCGTCGCAATCGTCAAAGGCGGAAATGCCCGACCCATCCACACGATGGGCATGAAAACCGAACCTGTCTTCCACTGCCGCGATGTATTCGGATTCGTCCACTCCCCCGTCGAACACCAATGAGAACACCGGGACATCGCCCAGCTTCCGATCGGCCTGGCCCGATCCGATCACCGAGACGATGGACGAGGAATCCAGACCGCCGCTCAACAGCGCGCCCAACGGCCGCGTCGTGCGCAGCCGCCGGTCGACGGCCTGCCTGAACAGGGTCCTGAAATCGGCCGCCGCGTCACGCCGGCGAACCGGCAAACCGGGATTCAGCGACCAGTAGCGTGTGACCTTGAAGCCATTTCGATCGGCCCAGCCATGATGGCCCGGCAGCAATCGATACACCCCTTCGAAGGCAGTGAGTTCCGGCCGGTGTCCGCCACGGTCGCCATCCACGAAACCGGCAATGGTCTGTTCCCTAACGTCGAACGGCGCCTGGGCCATGGCCTGCAGCCCCTTGATCTCCGAAGCGAAATGGAATGCCCCCGCCGCCTGACGCCAGAACAGGGGCTTCACGCCAAAGTGATCCCTGCAGAGGAACAGCCCGGCCCTGGACGGGTCCCATATCGCGAAGGCGAAATCGCCGCGCAGCAGAGCCGGCAGACCATCGCCGAAATGCCGGTAGGCGGCCAGCAGCAGCACCTTGTCGTGGCAATGCCGCCATTCGAAATCCGGAGATGCCCCGCTATCGCGCAGCGCGGCCAGCAATGCATCCCGATTGTCGAGGCGGCCATCGAAGCTCAGCACGTAACCGTCCCGGTCGATATGCATGCCATTGCAGCCGGTGTCGAACAGGCCGTGGCCCAGCACAACGGTATCGCCCGGATATAGCGAGAATCCGTCCGGGCCGCGATGCGCCATGGCATCAAGCCCGGCCTGCACCTGGCAGGAAAGCGTCGACCGATCGGAAGCCGGGGTCAGGATGCCGCAGACCCCGCTCATTCACCGCGCTCCGATCAAGGGCGAAAACGCGGCAAGCTCGGTTTGCGTGCCGCCCAGCACGATCTCATCGCCGCTGATGAGCCAGGCATGGGCGTCGAAGGGTTTGTCCGCGGTCTTGCGCACGCCGACATGGATTTCAGAGCCATGGCCCTTCAATGCCAGCATCCGTTGCCCGGCCATGGCGCGGACAAGGCAAGTCGGCCGCAAGACGAAACGCGCGGCCTGATCGACCGACCAGGCAATCCGGCGCGCAAGGGCGGTCGGAGCCTGTGCTTCCCGAGCCGTTGCGGCACAGCCTTCTCTCGGATCGCCGAAACCCTTCAGGCTCAGAAGAATGCGGGCTTGCCAAAGATAGCAGAACGCTAGCCCCAGCAGCCACTTTTCGCGCCAGAGCAACGACAGCAACGCCGGGCGGTGCAGTTCAGGCATGTTCGCGCTCTTCGATCAGGCCAGCGCCCGCCATCGCGCCGATCCAATCGGCGACATCGGCTTCGGCCACATCCGGGCTTACCTCGAATGCGCCGGTAAGCGCCGAACAGAGCGCGGAAAAATCCGCGCCCTTGAGTAATTCGCCCCACAGGAAATAGCCGGTGCCTGCCAGCGAGTAATATACGTTCTTCGTGGTGTCGAGCAGCGCCGCCCCATCATCGAGATCGCTGTAAATGACGCTGGCAGCCGGCCGCCAGGCTTTCTCCGCTGTTTCCATCACCTGCTCCAGACCCGTGACATGAAAACGCCGAAAGATATTCGGGGGGCCAGGACCGGGGCCCCACCCCCCGAATCAAGTTCCACCCAAAAGGCGGCCTGATCTGGGATCAGGAAAAAGTGAGATCACCCCGCGGAGTGTTTGCCGGAAAAGGGAAATCGGTGAAGTCCCCATCCGTACCACCGAGAGTGATTTCTTCAAACGAACCAATCTGGCTCACTTCTGGTTTTTGGTAGGCTTGTTTTTTGGAAGTCTGCATAACACTTACCTTCCTGAATTTGGGTTAGGCACGACGCTTCACCCAGCACAAAGGCTCTCATGGTGCGCCGCATGAGTCAATATGTTGCGACGCACAAACGAGATGGCTTGAACTTGGCTATTTACCTTTTGTTTCCCATTAAGGGACAGGAAATACGGCAGTTCGTTTTAAATGTGCGATAGTGTGCATATGCAATATCTCCGATTCGAATCGAGAATCCGAGTCGGAACGATGCAATCCGCAGGGAAAGGGCGGGCAGCCGGATTCTAGCGCCGATGGCGCACAAGCCACGCCAAGGGACGATTGAACCATATAGGCACTTTTCCGCCCGTGGCATCCTGGTCGCGCGACATATCCGTCAGGTCGAACGCCAATTCCGCGGCCAGATAGGCCGGCTTGCACCACAGGAGATAATGGCTTGCGTTCTTTATCGACGTGCCGAAGCGCGTGGCTTCCAGCTCGGTCGCGCCTTCGCCATTCAGCGCCCGCCGCGCTGCCGCCACGAGCAGACGGACACTCAGCGGAGCGGCCTTGCGCCCCACCGGATGCTCCGTCTCGAACAATTCGCTACACAGGAGGAATGCTTGCCGCAACGCACGCTCGGCGGGTTGTTTTCTTTGCCGGCTCAGGAGAGCGCTGGTGCCCTCCGGCCCGAGTTTGCGGGCGATTATGGCCATGTCCAGCAGCCATTTCAGTCGGGACCAGGCGTGGAGGGCGCCATGCAGCGCGAGGTATGCCGGCTCATCCTCCTCGCCCAATGTCATCACTTCCACCTGCCCGAACAGCCTGACGGCACGCGCGCGGCGCATGATGCCGGGATCGCACAAGGTGCGATTGTCGAACAGGCGATGGTGCAGTTCCACGACCGTTCCGTTGGACGGCAGGATGTAGACCCAATCCTTGCTGCGCTTCACCCATCGGGCCAGTTCATCGGATGGCGGATCGCCCTCAGGCTCCACCCTGCGATAGCCGAGCGCGGTCAAGGCGCCATGGCCGCGATCCAGATCGCCGGGCGAGACAACAAGGTCGATGTCGTGGTTGACGCGCAGGCCCATGCGCCCATGCCCTTCCGAAGACAGCACCATGCCCTTGATGACCAGAAAAGGAACGGTTTCCCCGTCCAGTGCGGCCTTGATCCGGCACAATTCGCCGAACATCGCCATTTCATGAAACAGGGCAGCCTTGGCTTCCCGGCGGAACTCGGCCGCGACCGGCGCGGGCACACCGGCGGCCGGCCCCAGCGCCTCCAGCCGGTGCGCGGCAAGGGGCACCACGCGGTGCCTGCGGGCATGGGCCAGGACCTCCGCCCAGTCCACATCGCCCAGCGCCTCGATGCGCCGGAGCCTGACAGGGTCCGCATCTGCGATCCATGGATCGGTCAGCGCGAGAAGCGCCCGGAAAGCCTCGCTGCCCCGAGGCGGGCGGCGATCAGCCACCGCAATCTCCTACATCTATGTCCGTGACGATCGGGAAATGGTCGGAACCCAGCGCCGGGCCGCGGCGCACCGATACAGGGTCCAGGCACGGGCCGAGATAGACCTGATCGAGCGGCAGGCGCAGCACGCCGGCCGGCGCATTCGTCGGCCATGTGCCGATCGCGCCCGATGCGAGCCGCAACTCTCCACCCGCGCTCAGCCGGCGCATGGCGAAGGTCCAGGGCGCGGAGTTGAAATCGCCCGCGAGAATCCCCCGGCGCCCGACCGTGGCGGCCGCATTGGAAAGCTCGCCCCAATATTGCTCCTGCTGGCCCAGCGGCCAGGGGCGATCGAAGTGGACGCCGGTTATCGGAATGGTTCGCCCCGCGATCTCGAAATGCGCGGCGACAGCGGAAAGGGTCTGCCGGTTTTCCGGATCGCCGCTGGCCAGAGGCCACACATCCTTCGCGGGCTGGCGGGCAAGGATCACGGTCGAGCAGTAACCGGACCCGGCACAATTGTAGGAATAGGGATAGTGCTGCCTGAGCCGGGCCACTGCCGGAAGGTTGCTCCGGAACGCTTCGAGCAGGATCACGAAATCGGCATCCTGCCCGATGATCCAGTCCATCGCCGCCTCCGGATCGGGATTGGCCTTGTACATGTTGAAGCTCACGACGCGGATGCGCGTAGCGTCGGAAGCGCTGGCCGAACCGGGTATCAGCGGCCCGAGCAGCGCCACGGCCATGGCTGCATAGCCCAGCAGGAGCGCAAGCGCCGCCGATCTCGCGGCACGGCGGCTGAACCAGGCAATGACGCATAATATCGCCAGGCCCAGCGCCAGCCAATACGGCGCGACGATATTCGTGCTGTCGGCCCGGTATGAAACCGCGCCCAGAAGAGAAATGCCCAGCATCAGCCCGCAACCGGCAAGCAAGAGCATCCTCAGCAGCGAAGAAGCGACGCCGCTCCCCTTCGACATGGCGCTGTCCCCATTCAGATACCGTTTCATCCTGCCACACAAATAGGGCGTTGCAACTTTTTTGTGCATTGCAACAATAGCGCGATAGGATAAGCTTCCAACCGTAAATCAAGTAACATGAGCTGGATCCGACTTGATGGTCAGGACTCTGCCGAATCAAGGTGTTGTAGAAAAAAAGTGGCGCATCGCCAACAATGCGACTCGCTTCGCCGTGGTCGCTTGCGGGCCGTCGATCCTGTTCTGGGGCGGCGCTCTCCTCCCTCTCGATGTTGCAATTGCACAAGACATGCACGGCTCCGAGCCAGCGGACACGGCAGGCAACCGGGCGCAGCCGGCCTATGACGCGGTGGGCATCCGGCTGGGAAGCATTCGCGTCCTGCCGACCCTGGGCCTGACCGGCAGCTGGGACAGCAATGTCCTGGCCAGTTCGGACGATGCGGTGTCGGATTTTTCCGCGACCCTGGTTCCCGCGGTGCGCGCGGAATGGAACAACCCCCGTCGCCAGATCTCCCTGAATGGGGAGATGCGCATCCGCCGCTATGCCGAACTCCACCGCCAGAACGACGAGCAATACCGCGCCCAGGCAGCCGCCCGCTTCGAGATTTCCGACAATACCGCCATCTCGGCCAATCTCGGCTGGGCGAACGTCACCGCCACGCGCGGCACATTCGAGAACGGCTTCCAGGTCGGCGACCCGCTGCGGATGCGAGAAGTCAATGCGGATCTGAGCGTCCTGCAGCGGTTCAACCGGCTTACCGTGGTCGCCAGCGCCAGCGCATCCCGCTTCCGCTATGGCGACGTCCGCCTCGACGATGGAACGTCGATCGATCAATCCTTCCGGAACGGGCACCAGATCGGCGGTTCCCTGCGGGCCAGATACGTGGTCGGCCCGCGCCTTTCCCTGGTATCCCGCGTCACCGCCAACAAGTTCGATTACAGCGATCCCGATCCGCTCACCAATCGTAACGCCACCGCCTATGCGGTGACGGGCGGCATAAGCTATGAGCTGACCCAGCTGCTCGAAGCGGAAGTCGACGCCGGCATCCAGAAGCACAATTTCCGCAATCCGGCCTTCGGCGATATTTCCGGCCTTGCCCTCAATGCCCGCCTGCGGTGGTATCCGACACCGCTTCTGACCGTCCGCTTCGATGTATCGCAGCGGACCACGACCAGTTCCTTCAATGCGACCAGCGCGGTCGCGGTGACTTCGGGGCGGCTTGCGGCCGATTACGAGCTGCGCCGCAACCTCCTGATCTCGGCCGACGTGAACTATTCCCATGAGAAATACGGGGCCGGCGACAATGTCTCGGGCCTGCTCACCCTGTCAGGCCAGGCGGCCTGGAAGGCGAATCGGTGGCTGCGTGTGACAGGCCGCGCCAGTTACGACCGGCGGGGGAGCAACTCGGATGTTACGATCCCCGAATTCGACGCGCTGCGCTTCATGCTGACGCTGACGGTGGCGCGATGAAAGCAAGGATGATCCGAAAGCGGATTGAAAGGTAGAAGACAGATGAACCTGCCCGAGCTGTTCGACGAGCCGAAAATTGCCCCGGCAACCAGCGGAATCGGCCGCGGTGTCGATACATCGATGGCCGAGCAGGAAAGTGAGCGGCTGAACTTCCGCCTTTTCCTCAATATGCTCCGCCGCCAGTCCAGGCTGTTCCTGAGCACCTTCGCGCTGCTGCTGACCTTCGGGGTTCTGATGACCCTGCTGCAGCCGAAGATGTATGAATCGAATGCGGTCGTTCTCCTGAAAAGCACCGACCAGAAGCTCGAGAAGCGGGTAACGGAGCGGGCCGATGAGGAAACCATGCAGGGCGATGCCGACGTTTCCACCCAGATCCAGATCATCGGATCGGTCGATCTGGCCAGGGACGTGGTGCGCAAGCTGAACCTGATCGAGGACCCGAAGGTCAATCCCTGGCTGGACCCGCAGCCTTCCCTGCTAGGCCGCCTGTTCGGAGCCGATCCCCAGCCGGTGGATCTGGCGAAACTTTCGCCCGAGCAGCGTGAGGCGATGGAAGCCAAGCTGGCGCAGATCGTGCGCTATGGCCTTGGGGCGGAGCGGCTCGGCACCGCCTATTCCGTCCGTATCGTCTATCGCAGTTCCGACCCCGAGGTGGCCGCGAAGATGGCCAATGCGTTCGCCACCGAATATGTCCAGTCGCAAGTCACCAGGAAGAAGGATGAAACCGCCGAGGCGGCGGAGTTCCTGTCCGCCAAGGTCGAGGAGCTTCGCAACCAGGCCACATCGGACTTCGCGGCAGTCCAGCATTATCGGGTGAGCCATGGCCTTCTCAGCAATGCGGCGACGGCGCTCACCGAGCAGGATATTTCCGTCTACAATCAGCAGACGGCATCCGCCCGCGCGGAGGCCGCCGCCGACATCGCCCGCCTTGCCACCGCCCGGCGCCAGCTGCAGGGCGGATCGACCGGCGATGACGTGGGCGAAGCGCTGTCTTCGTCGGTCGTCTCGTCCCTGCGCACCCAACGGGCGCAGATCGCCGCGCGCGTGGCCGATCTCTCGGCCCGCTATGGCAGCCGCCATCCGGAATTGCTGCGGGCCAAGGAAGAACTGGCCTCGGTCGACTCCCAGATCCAGGCCGAGATAGACCGGGTGATCTCCAACCTGGAAGCGAAGGCGGCCGTCTCCTCGGGCCGTCTCGCATCGCTCAATTCGACCCTGGGCTCAGCCAAGGGCGAGCTTGCCCGGAACAACAGCGCCTTGATTACTCTCGCCGATCTCCAGCGGCGCGCGGAGGCATCCCAGGGGCTCTATGAATCCTATCTCGCGCGCTATCGCGAGCTGATGGCGGGAAGCGGCACCGAGCAACCCGAGGCGAGAATACTGGCCGAAGCCCTGCCGGCGACCGCCCCCTACAGCCCCAATGTGATGCTCAATCTCATTCTGGCCGGCTTGTGCGGCATTGTCTTCGGGGTCATCCTCGCCCTTGCGGCGGAGATGCAATACAAGGGCCTGACCACGGCGGCGGACGTCGAGAAGAAGGTCGGGCTTCCCTATCTCGGCTTGACGCCCGACAACAAATCCATCGACCGTCACGCCCCGACGCCGCTCGACACACTCACCGAACAGCCCGATTCCGTGCTCGCGGAAGCGGTCCGGGGCATCCATGCCGCGACGCATATTCCCGTCGCCGGCAGAGGCCGGGTCCTGGCGATCACCTCCGCCCTGCCCGGCGAAGGCAAGACAGTCCTCTCGGCCATGCTCGGCAAGACCGCGGCGGATAGCGGCGTGAGCACGGTGATTGTGGATTGCGACATCATATTGCGCGGGCTCAGCCGGCTTTACGGCCTGAACCATGGCGCGGGCCTGCGGGAAATCGCAAATGGCGAGGAGACGCTGGATAACACCTTGCGCTTCATAGATGACAGGGATCACGCCATCCTGCCGATCACCTCCAGCGCCGAGGCGGGTGAGCGCCTGACCGCAAAGGGTGCGATCCAGGCAGTCGTCGCGCAACTCAAGGAACATTTCGACCTGGTCCTGCTCGATTGCCCGCCGCTGCTGGCAATCGCGGAGGCCAGAGAAATAGCGGCCATGGCCGATGGCGTTCTGCTGGCGGCGCACTGGCGCAAGACATCCAGCGATGCGGTGCGGGCCGCCGCCCGCCTCCTGCCGCCCCGCCTTTCCAACTTCACCGGCGTGGTTCTCAGCCGGGTCGACCTGCGCAAGCAGAATCGCTACGCGAATGACGAAACCGCGGCCTACGCATCGGCCTATCAGCGCTACATGACGGCGGCTGCATGAACGCGCCCTGCCAAATCGGCATGAAGGTCGCGGTCGTTCACTACTGGCTGGTGGGAATGCGCGGCGGCGAGCGCGTGCTCGAGCGTATCCTCCGCCTGTTCCCGGGGGCCGACATCTTCACCCATGTCTACGACCCGGACGCCGTTTCCGCATTCATACGCTCGCACCGCGTGCGGACGAGCTTCATCCAGAAGCTGCCGGGGGCGGTCAGGCACTACCAGAAATATCTGCCGCTCATGCCGATGGCTCTCGAGGAACTGGATCTGCGCGGCTACGATCTGGTGATCTCGAGCGAATCCGGACCCGCCAAGGGCATCCTGGCGCCGCCTGACGCCTTCCATCTCTGCTACTGCCATTCGCCCATGCGCTATTTGTGGGACCACTATCAGCCCTACAAGGAGATGTCCGGCCGATTGACGAGGATGGCGATGCCGTTCCTGTTCCGCAATCTGCGCCAGTGGGATACGACTTCCGCCCAGCGTCCCGACAAGATCCTCGCAAACAGCAGCTTCATCGCGCGCCGGGTGCGCAAATCCTGGGGCCGCGATGCGGATGTGGTGCATCCGCCGGTCGACGTGGACCTTTTCTCCCTGTCGGATGCGCCGGGCGATCATTATCTGTGGGTGGGCCAGATGACCCCCTACAAGCGCGCCGATCTGGTGGCGGACGCCTTCACTCGCCTGGGCCTTCCGCTGGTCATGGTCGGAACCGGCGAACTCTCGGCAGATATCGCGAAACGCGCCGGGCCGAATATCCGCATCGTCGACCGGCTGGATTTCGCGGATTTGCGGCGCGCCTATTCCGAATGCAAGGCGCTGATCTTTCCGCCGGAGGAAGACTTCGGCATCGTGCCGGTCGAAGCCAATGCCGCCGGGCGGCCCGTGATAGCCTATGGAAAGGGAGGCGCGATCGACTCCATCCGTCCGGGCGAAACCGGGCTGTTCTTCCGGCAGCAGACCGTCGAGGCGCTGATCGATGCGGTCGAGCAATTCGAGAAATGGCTGCCTGAATTCGATCCGCAGGCGGCCCGCGCCAATGCCCGGCGCTTCGCCCCGGACGTGTTCGACGGCAAGTTCATGGCCGCCGCGATGACTGGCCTGAACCGGGATGACGCTCCGGATATCCGCCCCCTGACAGACGCCGTGGAGCTGGCGGGCAAGCCATGATCCCCACATTCATCGGCCTCGTCACCGTGGCGATCGGCATATGGCTGCTGTTGCGGGGAACTCCGCTGCAACTGCTGTGCGCCATGCTCGCGATGGGGCTGTTCGAAGCCTCCGCCGCCGTGATCCTGACAGCCCTCAGCGGTTCTTCGATACCTCCTCCACGCTTCGCATTGGGGTTTCTGGCGCTGGCTGTCATCCAGCAGATTCAGACGCGATCGAGCCTGCTGCGCGAAGCCGTCGGCGCGAATCTGGCATTCGTGACCTTCGCCGCCTACGGCCTGATAAGCGCCTTTTTCCTTCCCAAGATCTTTGCCGGCCAGATCAATGTAGTGCCTATGCGGGCGGGTGGATTGCGTCACCTCACCGATACGCTGCCGTTGTTCTTCTCCGCCCAGAACATCACCACCGGCTTCTACATGGCGGGAACAGGCCTGACGGCAGTCTGCGCCTATATCGCCTGCCGCCTCTCGCCCAATGTCTCGCTGATCGTGAAGTTCTGTGTCGGGATCGCGCTTGTGCAAGCGGTCACGGGCATAATGGGCGTGGCGCTGAGCGGGACGCCATGGGATCTCGTCGTCGATTTCGTTCGCAACGGTTCCTACTCCCAGCTCAGGCAAGCGGCCGAAGGCTATGTCCGCATATCCGGATTCATGGCTGAGCCTTCCGCTTATTCCCGCCTGTCCATCCCATGGATGATACTGGCGTTCGAGCTGTGGCTGCGAAAAATTTCGCCGGCCTGGACAGGATTCGCCGCGCTTCTGCTGGCCGCCGTTCTCGTCCTGTCGACCTCATCAACGGCCTATATCGGGCTGGCCGGCTATGCCTTGCTGCTGGGCGCGCGTTTCGCGACATTGCCGCGCTATCTCGCCGCCGATCGCGTTGTTCCCCTGGCGATTTTCATGATGCTGGGCTTCATCATGATGCTGGGCCTGATCCTGTTCTACGGACCGGCGGCGGATGCCTTCGCCGAAATGGTCGATCAGATGACCGTCGGGAAATCGAGTTCCGATTCAGGCCAGCAGCGCATGTTCTGGGCCATGCAGGGCATCAACGCCTTCACCTTCTCCATGGGGCTGGGCATCGGCGCGGGCAGTTTCCGTTCATCCAGCCTTATCATGGCCATCATCGGCAGCATGGGGGTGATCGGCATCGTCACCTTCGTCGCAAGCTGCGCCGTATTGTTTCTCCCGCGCAAGCCGATGGAAGACAAGACCCGCCAGGCGATTTCGGAAGCGACCGCCTGGGCCGCGGTGGCAGGGCTGATCCCCGCCATGGTCATGCTGGGCGCACCCGATCCCGGCATGGAATTTGCCGCATTCGCCGGGATTTCGCTGGCCTTGCGCCGTCCCGCGCTGGAGCCGCTGGGCGCTCGCGCATCCAAACGCCAGGCCGATCGGGCGATATTGCCGCCTAAAGCGCCAGCAATTCCTCAATCAGGCGGTTGGCGGCGTTCCGCCAGGTGAACCCCGCCGCCCATTCGCGGCTCTTCTCCGACAGGTCCCGCCTCAGATCGGCATCGTCCGCGAGCTTCCGGATCGCCGCCACCCATTGATCCGGCGCATCGGGCGCCGCGTAGATCGCGGCCGATCCGCAGGCTTGCGGCAAGGCTCCGCAAGGCGCGACGACAGCGGGGCAGCCCGTGGTCATCGCTTCCAGCGGCGGCAGCCCGAAACCTTCCGTGGTGGATGGAAACCCGATGCAAAGCGCGGATGCATAAAGCGCGCGCAGTTCCGCATCGCTGACGCGCCCGGCGAAGAGGACGTTCTCCGGCACGTCATGCCCCAGGGCCGCGAAGTCGGCGGCGGTGTGTGAACCGAACAGGACCAGTTTCAGATCGCGCAGGGACGGATCGGCGAAGGCGCGCAGCAGCAGGCCGATATTCTTGTGCTGCTGGGTATTGGCCAGCCCGACGACATAGCCTTGCGGCCGCAATCCCAGCCGATCCAGGATTGCATCGTCCGGCGTGATGGCAAGGACATGATCCACCCCGTTCAGGATCACGCCGATCCGCTCCCTGGCAGACAGCCCGTATTGCTCAAGCTGTTCGCGGGAGAAGTCGGATACCGTGAGAATGCGCCGATGCCGCCGGCCCGCCAGCGGCTGATGGAGCCGATACCAGGAACGGAAACCGAAGCCGTAGCTTTGGGGCGTGATATGAACCTGGGCATCGTGGAACATGGTGACGGCGTTGCGGGCGGCCAACGGCCCGACGTTGCAGAGGCTCAGGATCAATCGGCCACGCGCGCGGGCAGGCAGGGTAATCTGCTCCCACGGAATGCCCTGGAGCGGCTGCACGACCCGGAACGGCACGCCAAGCGTGCGCGCCCGCGCGATGCCGGCGGTCGGGACCCAGACTTCGAGCGCAAGCTGACGCGAAAGCTGCGGGTCCTCTTCAATGATCGCAATGCTGTTTCGGACCAGTTCGCTGGCGACGCGATGCACGCCTGTCGATTCGGCGGTCAGGAACTTGCCATTGACCACCACCCGACGCGGATTTCTCACCTTGTGCTCCTCGCGATTGCCGCAGCAGCCAGCATTATCGCAGCCGCAAAAAGAATTTGCTGCAACTGCGAAATAATGCAAGGATAAAGCTACAGCGCTTCATTGGGAAACGGCACTTTGGATGATCCCGGAAACCTGCTGGCCCGCTGCGGAAAGACGCGCATAAGACCCTTATATTTATTGGAAAAGTTTGCGCCGGGAGATTGGCCTGGCGGCCGAACTTCCTTGCCCATGGAGACAGGCAAGCCGGCTTGCCCGGCATCCCGCTGGCGTCCAGCCGTATACTTTATGCGACCAACCGCTCCGATCCTTCATGGAGTCGACCGCCCGGCATCGGTATCCCGTCCCAGTGACAGCAAGCCCCTTATCAGCGGAGCCGATTCGTCAGCATTCGAGCGAGTGCGTTACCCATCCCACGGCACGGCCGGGATCATCCCGATAGAGAGCACGATATGACTGGCATGCGCGGTCGTCTCACCAAAGGCGCGGGATGGGTGATCCTGTCCCGCGCGCTCGTCAATCTGATTTCCCTGCTGAGCACGTTCATTCTTGCGCGCATCCTGACGCCGGACGACTTCGGCCTGGTCGCGCTTGCGACGACCCTGCTGATGATCGTCAACGCGCTGACCGACCTCTCGCTCGCCAACGCGCTCATCCAGCACGATGATCCGACCGAGGATCACTTCCATACCGCCTGGACGCTCAATCTGGCGCGCTCGGCCTTGATCGGCGGGCTGGTCGCGGTCGCCGCCTGGCCGCTTGCCTATGTCTACGACGATCCCCGCCTGCAGGGGATCACGCTCGTGCTGGCGCTGAGTGTCTTCCTGACCGGCTTCACCAACCCGAAGATGACGGTTTTCCTGCGCGATCTCCTCTTCGCGCAGGACTTCATGCTGAACGTCTCGCAGAAGATCATCGGATTCGCGGTGTCCGTCGCGATAGCCTTGATCTACCAGAGCTATTGGGCGCTCGTCCTGGGCACCGTGGCCTCGCAGCTGACGATGATCGTCGTATCCTACGTGCTGATCCCCTACCGGCCCTATTTCAGGATAACCTATTATAAAGAGCTGTTTTCCTTCTCTCTCTGGCTCACCTTCGGGCAGATCCTGAACACGATCAACTGGCGGCTGGACTATTTCCTTATCGGCGGCGTCGCCGGGCGAACCGCGCTCGGCTATTATTCGGTTGGCGACAATCTCGCCGGCATCCCCACCCGCGAGGCCAGCGAGCCAGTCACCAAGGTGCTGTTTTCCGGCCTTTCTCTCATAAAGAACGACCCGGAACGCATGCAGGCCGCCTACACGGCGGCGCAGGCACTACTCACATCGGTGGTATTGCCGGTCGGCTTCGGCTTCGCGCTCTGCGCCAAATCGGTCGTGCTGCTGGCCATGGGCGCCAAATGGCTTCCCATCGTGCCGGTGATCCAGGGGCTGGCGGCCATCCTCGCGCTGCAGACCCTCGGCAAGCTCGTGCAACCGCTTGCCATGGCCAAGGGGGTGCCCGACCTGCTGTTCAGGCGCGATCTGCTGAGCTTCTTCATCCGCATACCGCTGGTGGTGGCCGGCCTGCTGCTCGGCGGCCTGCACGGCGTCATCATCGCCCGCATGGCGACCGGCCTGATCGCGATCGGCTTCAATCTTCATCTCGTGCGTAAGCTCATAGGGGTCGGCGTGAAGCGCCAGATCTTCCAGAACGGGCGCGCGCTGTTGAGCATCGCGGTGATGGTCGCGGGCGTCTTCCCGCTACAGGCCGCAACCGAGCACCTTGGAACCGGCAGCTTGATGTTGCTGCTTCAACTCGCCATCATAATGTCGGCGGGGGCCAGCCTCTATATATGCAGCCACTTGCTGCTGTGGCTGGCCGCAGGCCGCCCGCAGGGGCCGGAAACGACCATCCTGCACACGCTCGGCTCGGCGATACAGTCCTTGCGGGCGCGCCGTGGAGAGCCCGCAGCATAATTCACCCGGCAGGATCGGCGGCGCCGAAAAACTCCCCGGCCAGTCCTGCTCCCACATGGCGAAGGCGAAGCAGCGCGCGGACCGAGCGGTCCGGCCTCCGCATGTTGGTCCTGTTCAATATGAGCAGCTTGCCGATGCCCGGCGTGCCGCTGTGGGAGCCGGCGTTGCCCACCCGATAGACGGCGCCGCGAAAGGGCAAGGGCTGCAGCGGAACCCCCTTGCTCTTAAGAATATCCCGGATGCGCCGATGGCTGCCGAGCATGTCCTTGATCCACTCCGTCGACGCGCTTTCGAATGTCGGGGGGATTTCATAGCTGTCTGCCCGGATAATCAGGCTGGAGCCGCACAGGTCGTTGAAATTGTTGACCCCGCAGAAGGTCCGGCTGCCATCGTTCCACAGATACCCCCTGGACACATACCAACCGTTCGCATCCGGGTTGGCGGCCGCATGCGCGACGATGCGGTTGCTGACCAGGTCGTCGTCATCGACCAGCATGAAGAACCGGGTGTCCGGGGCGTCCAGCATGCCCTTCAGCACGCGCCGCCCCTTGTCGAACCGGAAGGCGTCGAGAATCACCTCTTCCGACGCCTTGCCGAGATCATGCAGATCGTTCGGCGGGAACGTCACTCTGGTGATCGAGAATTTGTCCGGCAACGGCGGCAGTTCCGCCATTTCATTGGCCACGATGATGCATCGCCAGTCCGGATGGGTCTGGTTTGCGATCGAGGCCATCGTCTGCCTGAGCTTCGCGGTCAATTGCCCCCAGTCGCGCGCATTGTCCTGATGGCGGACGGGGATGATGAATGTGACAAGCGTCATGGTTGCCCTTCTGGAAATGCAGGCGATGAAGATGGGTCAGGCCGCGGCGCTCTCCACCCGGGATAGCTGCGCCCTGGCCAGGGAAACGGCCTCCTCGACATCGGTCGCCCGCCAGGTGATGCCCGTGCCCTCGGGATAGAAGGTGTCCATCAGCCTGCCGATCTTGCCGTAGCTGTTATCGAGCACGACATGGGGCCGGCCCAGCAGGGTCGAACAGATATGGACGTGCAGCCGGTCGGTGACGATCACCTCGCCCCGCGCGATCTGGCTGATTCCCCGCTCGAACCGTTGATTGGCGGCGGCATCCAGGAAGCGGTATTTGCGGACCGCGCCGGAGGTGAAGCCTGCGCGGATCGCCCCGCCGAGCTTGGCCAGCTTCACCTTGTAGCGGTTCTCGGTGATCCAGTCCTCGCGCGGAATATCCGGGAAGGTCCATTTGCCGATATCGGCCTTTTCCAGATCCTCGCGCAGCATCGCCAGGATCGGGAAGCTGGACGGGCGCGGCGGCAGCGGGCCGATGGCGAAGGCCATATCGGGGCAAAGCGTGATCTCGCAATCGAAGTGCTTCTCGGCGATCTCCCTCGACACCCGATCGCGCACCATCAGCTTGAAGTTCTTGTGGCGCCCGACCACGCGGGCGGATTGGGCCAGCCGCTCCGGCGAGTTGTAATGGATGGACTGCGGGAACTGGATGATCGTCCGGTCCGGAAATGCCTCGATAACCCGTTCCCTGAAGTCCTGGATGCCGTGCCATATATCGCCGAACGATCCCCCCCCATGAATGAAGATGGGGCCTTCGGGCACCGCCTTGCGCAGCTCGCTCTCGGAAAAATCGTGCAGCCGGCAGACATAAGACGGCTCCTTGCCGAAATGCCGCTTGAGCCAGGCCATCTCCCCCAGCCAGATCGCCGAATCGCCGCAATTGCGGATGTCGGGAAAGTCGACGATGGCCAGCGGCTGGTCGGGCTCGACATAACGGCCAAGGCAATCGTTTATCATACTTCCCAATCGGGAAATGAGGGCAGCGGGGGCAATGCTGGTCATCGGAAACCCTTCATCGACGCAGGACCAAAAAATTATCTGGATTTCACCTTGAAAATTTCTCGAATATTGTCCTTTTGAAATATTGTGCATTCTTGCTGACATCACTGATGATCTGCATCATGCGCATTTCTTTTCTCATATTGTATTCCATGTTCAATTTATCGTTCGCAAAATCTTTCTGTATCTCTATCTTCTCTCGCGCTTCCAGATATTCGATCAGCGCATCGCCGTCGGATATATCAGTTCCGTCGGCCGCCAGCGCTTTCATCAGAGGATAGATCCGGCAGCCCCATGGCGCCGCCAGCAGCATGTCGGCGGCTTTGGGCTTGGCTATGAGGGAGGCGTTCTCCCGATACAGTTCGATCCCTTGCCGGAGATTCCTCGCGAAAATATCGGGAATTCCGATGGACTGGGAAAAGTCCCGCCATTTCAGCGGGCAATCGATGTGGCCGCTGTCCCAGAAGGCAAAGGGAACGTCATAGGCGCAGGCGATGATCGCGCCGTGCAGCGAATTGGAAAGCACGAAATCGGCTTGGGCGATTTCCGAGATGATCCCGGCGAGGCCCGCTTCCGATGCCTCGATCTCCGGCCTGACCACGCGCCCGCAGCCGGACAAGGCAAGCAATTGCGTATCGTCACTCTCATCGGAAATATGCGGAATGCATATCGTATTGCCGTCACGCAGGTCCGCTCCGGGCTGCGTCGGAATGTTCGGCTTAGGATATATCAGCGGAACCAGCAGGCCCGGATCGCCCAGCACCGTATCGGCGGGCAGGCCGAGCAGATCCCGCGTCACCGGGCCTCTTACTCCATGGAAGCGGCACAAGGCCCTGGCCGTGGGCGAAAGAGGCGTCTCGTTCCTCATGCCGCAGCCCCAGAACGAGATGACCCCCGCCGGAAAGCCGGTCGCCTGCCTCAAGGCGCGCTTGATCCAGCTTTCCTCGATCACGCTGCCAACGAAGTAATAGAGATCCGCCTGAACCCTGGGATAGGACAAGAGATATTTCGCGAACAATTCCGGAAGATAGTCGCCGAAATTCTGGCGATCCGCATATTTCACGAAATAATTCAGCCTCGTGTCCCGCTCGTGAAATCCCTCGCCAACGCTCCGCACCTTCTTGACCATTACGAGACTCCGAGACTCACAGAGCATTCAAGGGAGAAAACTTTACAATGCGGGGACATTTCGGGAGCGGGTGTCGCAGGCTCGCCACGGGGGTCGGGGCAGGCAAGCCTATGGGCCTCCGTCCGCCCCAGCAAGCCGGCGAGGACGAGGCGTGAGAAATGGGAGCCAAGCGGCGCGACGGGGAGTTTGCCGGGGCAGGCGCCATCCCTGACAGGAAAGGGCAGGCCGCGTGGCGGCGGTAAAGCGGCCAGCAAAGATTTCGTCCCGGCCAGGGAACCGTAGATCGACGTCGGAGCGACAGCAGGCTCCATTGCCATCATCCCACCTGCTACCGCTGATAAATTCCTTGGCATGTTGCACTGCAATACGACATTATTGCGGTGCAGTATAGATTCGTATTCCGAAAAGGGACCGATCGCGTTGACCCCCCGAAACGCCGCCCATTCTTTCGCGCAGCAGGACACCCGCCTGGCCGAGCCTGCCGGCAGGAAACCCGATCCATCCAAATGGGATGTCGATTTCTCCCTGGCACTGTTCAACCGCACGGGAAAATATTTCATCGGCCGAGACATTCTCGACGAGAATCTCGATGTCCTCAACAAGATCTATTACTGGAGATTTTCCCGGCACGACACGCCGGCGGCCCTGCCCGCGCGGATTCTGGGGAAGCTGGAATGGCTCGAGCATCGCGCGCGGACCGCGCTCGGCCTGCCGCCCGGGACGGCGCCCGGCACGCGATGCCTGCATCTCGATCCGCTGACCGTCCTGCATCGCAAATTATCATCGGAAGACCTGGTGCTCTGCCACGATCTGGGGCCGATCACGCATCCCAGGCTGTTCGCGCAAGGGGTGAGCGAACAATACGATCTGGCATACCGGCTGATCAGGGAAGCCCGACCCGGCCTGGTGTTCGTCAGCAAGGCCAGCGAACGCGCCTTCGAGGAGCTTTACGGCGCTCCACGGCAGTCCGACGTCATCTATCCGCCGATCAGGACCGGCTCCCTGTCGGCACAGGGCAAGCCATGCGAAGCCGTCAGCGCGCCATTCCTCCTGACGGTCGGAAGCCTGGGCTGGCGCAAGAACCAGGCCAGCGCGATCAGGGCCTTCGAGCGAAGCGGATTGGCGGAGCGGGGATTTTCCTACGTCCTGTGCGGCGAAAGGGAGCCGGGCGCGGAAGAAGTGCTCGATCTGGCGGGAAACACGCCCGGCGTGGTGGTGCTGCCTTACGTCAGCGACGAGAATCTGCGCTGGCTCTATGACAAGGCCGCCGGGTTTGTGCTGGTCAGCCAGCTCGAGGGTTTCGGAATGCCGGTTGCCGAGGCGATGGCGCGCAAGCTCATCCCCATCGTGTCCGAACGGAGCGTTCTGGAGGAAGTGGCCGGCGCGGGCGCGATTACCGTCTCTCCCGACTCGGTCGAGGAAATCGCCGAGGCGATGCTCCTGCTGACCGGGTTGGACGAAACCGAACGGCTGCAGCGCATCGCGCTGTTCGACCGGCAGATCGCCCAATTCTCCGAAGACACATTCCGCCGGAAATGGAGGACGCTGCTGGCGGCGTGAACCGCCGCAATCAGCGATCGGACCCGGCGAGTTTCGCTTCTCCGGAAGCGTTGAAACCCGAGGCTTCGCCGTTCGACGAACGCCAGCGCTTCATGAAGGCCATGGCCGGCTTTTCCAGGAATCGATAGGAAAGCTGGGCGATGGCGAGTGTGAGAGCAAGCGCGAGGACGAATAGCAGAACTCGTTCGGGAATCGAGAAATCCGCGCCATGCCATTTCCCGCCCCGGATGATGAAACCGGCCACGCGAATGCACAGCGAATGATAGATATAGCAGCCATAGGAAATCCGCCCGATCCATTGCAGGATTTTCAACCCGGTGATCGGCTGCACGAATGGGTGACGCGCCACGGTCAAGGCAAGCAGGGCGAGAGACACCAGCGCCAGCGCCGTATAGAGGAAGACCTCACGGCCCTCGCCGTATAATATGCCGGAAACCACGTCGCGGATCACTTCCAGCCCGGCGCGATCCCGCACCAAGATGTTGATCGCCACGAAGGTCGCGACATAGAGCGTGATCGCAAGGCCGCCGATCCGCACGATCGGCCAAAGCATACGGTCCAGAGGGGTGGTGAGCCGGGACAGCGCGAACAGGCAGCCGATCGCGAAACTGTCGAAATGCAGCCCCGGCGCGGAATAGATGAGGTAGGCGACCGCTTCCGGATCGCCCCCGGCCAGCAGTGTCCCCACCAGCAGGCGGCCGAGCGGGGCCAGGATCACGCAGGCCCACAGCACCCGCTTGGTCACCCATAGCGGCGCGAAATACGCCACCAGGCCGTAGAGGAGATAGAACTGCATCTCGGCCGAAATCGTCCAGAGGTGCCCGACCGGCCAAAACCTGAGCTCCCCGTTGCCCGTGGCCATTTCGACATTGTGATAGAAGCCGAACAGCGAGAGGATGGCTTCCCTGGGCTGCGGCACGGCCGCGATGAAGCTGAACGCAAGCCCCGCCAGCAAATAGGCGTAATAGGGCGGAAGAATCCTGCCTATGCGATGCTTCGCGAAGTTTGCCACACCCCGGACAGGAAAATTCGGATCATGCGCCCGGGCGATAGAGAGCGTCACCACATAGCCGGAGATGACGAAGAACAGCCAGACGCCAGCCCATCCGAACGGCAGGAGCTTGCAATGCATCGCCACCACGCCGATCATGGCCAGCGCGCGTAGGCTGTCGATTTCCGGGCAATGCGCCAGAGCCTGGCGGCGTTCAGCAGTCGAAAGGGCGTTGCTCAAAGCCGTTCATCCTTTTCGGGGTCGGCCACGCAGCATCAGGGGCATGGCCAAACGCAAGGAAGCGCCGAATTCAAGATTAAGAATCGCCCTGCAGTGCAGCAGCGACATCCGAAGTAGATAGTGATTTCTTTTGCAATGCAACAGGATTCTTCTGCACGGCACAAAAGCGTCCCATCTCGGGAAACCCGCCGCAGGCCGCAAATATTTATATGAAAAATATCGATAAATCTTCCATCCCGCAAAGCCTGCAGGATAGAGCGCGCCATTCCTGCGGCAAACGCCCTTGGCTTCATGCTGCAATGCAGTATAATCGTGAGTCGTGGCAGGATGCGGGCCATATCGGCCTGCGCGCACTGCAGCATTGAGGTGGACCTTTGTTCGGTACGGCCTTCAAATTGCGGTTGTTAGGCGCCCCGGCGCTGCTTCTCCTGCTTCCCAGTCTCAACCCGCCGCAAACGCTGCCCGGCCATGGCACGGCGAATGCCGTGGATGGCGGAAACTGGCGCGCCGATCCATCCGGCCTTGCCGGCCTGCCCCAGGCCGAACCGCTGATCTTCGCGCCCATCGGCCAGGACAAGGCAAGGCTGATAAATTCTTCCATACCCTTCGCGCCCGGCCTGGGCGCGATCGCCAAACCCTTCGCCTTCAGCGGCAGTATGGAAACCAGGGAGCGCGCGGTCGACTGCCTCGCCAGCGCCATGTGGTATGAGGCGGGCAACGACGCACGCGGCCAGCGCGCGGTGGCGCAGGTCGTGCTGAACCGGGTCCGCCACCCCGCCTTCCCCGCCAGCGTCTGCGGCGTGGTGTTCCAGGGCTCGGAACGGCGAACCGGCTGCCAGTTCACCTTTACCTGCGACGGCGCGATGCAGCGCGTACCATCCGACACCGCCTTCGCCCGCGCCCGATCCGAAGCGCGGGCCATGCTCGAAGGGGCGGTCGACCGGGAAGTGGGACTGGCCACGCATTACCATACCGACTGGGTGCATCCGGTGTGGAGCGCGGCGCTGGACAAGCTGGCCCGGGTCGACACGCATCTGTTCTTCCGCTGGCGCGGCAGCTGGGGCGGCGCGCAGGCCATGCGCCAGTCCTATAGCGGGGAGGAACCCGCGATTCCCGCCCTCGCCGGCCTTTCGCCGTTTCACCGCGGCGAGGCGATGCTGGCAGACGGCGAGCAACCCGCTGCACCGGACGGCACCCCGCCGAACCCCGGCTCGGCTACATTCGCCGCCGCCTTCGCGGTGCCTTCCGCTCCGGCCCCGCTGGCCGCAAGCCCCGGCCAGAAATCCACCTTCCGGCTCGATGTCTCGCTCTCGGCAAGCGCGGGCGCGCCGGCGATGGCCGCGCTGGGCATGTGCGGCGGGCAAGCCTTCTGCAAGGTGCTCGGCTCCGCCCCAGGCGGCGACATCGCCTTTCTCTATGTGCGGGACCGCCGCACCGGCGTGGAACGCACCTTCTGGGACTGCGAGCATTTTCCGCGCAAAAACCCTGCACAATGCCTGGATGCCAGGAACCGCTCCTGGATCGCGTTCGACGGCAATCTGCACAGCGCAAAGCCAGCCCAACCGGGGGTCGCGAGCCTATGATGCCCTGCTGGAAGTCTCGAATGCATTCAGGAGTCCAGCGATGAAGCGATTGCGAAAAGCCGTATTGCCCGTGGCAGGGGCGAGGCCGGAAAAGCCGGAAATCATCGCGTCCCTCGCCACATTCCCGTGCCGCGATACGCCGCATCACGCATTCGTCACCTCGGAGATCGAACAACAATGGGCCTGATTACACCTGTGATCCTCTCCGGCGGCGGCGGCACGCGGCTGTGGCCCTTGTCCACCCCGCAGCGCCCCAAGCAGTTCCTGCCGCTGACCGACGAGCGGACGATGTTCCAGCTCACCGTGCAGCGCACGGCCGGCCGCGACAGCTTCGCCGCGCCGATCATCGTGGCCAATGCCAGCCACGCCAGCCTGATCGACGCGCAGCTTGCCGAAGCGGGCGTGGAGGACGCCCTGATCCTGCTCGAACCCTGCGCGCGCAATACCGCGCCTGCCATCGCCATCGCCGCGCTGGCGGCCCCGGAACCGGAGAGCCTGCTGCTGGTCATGCCCAGCGACCATGCGATCGCGGATCTCGAGGCGTTCGGCCGCGCCATCGCCACGGCCGCGAAGCTGGCGGGCGAAGGCTGGCTGGTGACTTTCGGGATAGACCCGACCGGGCCGGAAACCGGCTATGGCTATATCGCCGCCGCCGAACCGCTCGCCGCGGGCGGACATGCGGTCAGCCGCTTCATCGAAAAGCCAGATCGCGCGGCCGCCCAGGCCATGCTGGATGCAGGCCATCACTATTGGAACGGCGGAATCTTCCTGTTCCGGGCGTCCGCTTTCCTGGATGCGCTGGGCACCCATGCCCCGGCCATGCTGGAAGCCGCCAACATGGCGATGTCCGGCGCGAACCGTATCGGCCAGCATATCCATCCGGAAGCCACGGCCTTCGCCGCCTCCCCATCCGACAGCATCGACTATGCGGTAATGGAGAAGGCGGAAAAGGTCGCGACCGTGCCGGTGGCGATGGGCTGGTCCGATGTCGGCAGTTGGGACGCGCTGCACGAGATCGGACGGCCGGATGAGGCGGGCAATGTCGTGCGCGGAGAATTCCGGCACATCGGCGCCTCGGAGAACCTGATCTGCAGCGACCGCGTCCGCGTTTCCGCGATCGGCGTGGAAGGGTTGATTATCGTCGCGTCAGGAGACGACATCCTGATCGTGCCGCGCGGCCAGAGCCAGAACGTGAAACTTCTCGCATGAAATTCCGGAAACCGATGATGAGACAACACAGGCAAGGCGAGAATGAAAGGGCCGGACAGCAAGGCCCGGCTGGATGGGACAATGCCGGATTTCCGGCATTGGGTTCACATGGGGATGCCCTGGGCGGATCTTGTATTCGTTGAGGAGCAAACCGAATGCGCACTTACAGGTTGATACTGACCGACGACGGCCATGGCGTAAGCCAGAGAATCGAGCTGGAGGCCAGAAGCGCCAAGGAAGCGCTGTCGCTGATATCGCGGGACGTCGCGAACCGGAGCGTGGAACTGCAGGAGGACGGGAAGCTGCTGGCCACCATCATCCGCATCCGCAATGCTTCCTGGGCCATGTTCCGCGAGGCCTGACCGAACGGGGCATCCCCGCAAACCGTTCCGGCCCGCTCAAGCCGCGAAATGATGCACTATGGCCGGGTCCAGCGGCGCCAGAAAGTCGATCGTCTGCCCATTCCGGTCGTCCTTGCCGACGATGGATTCGATAGGGCCGATCGCTCCGATCCAGAGGCGGATCTTCGCTCCGCATTTCAATTCTCTCAGCTGCTCGCGAATACGGCAATAGCGGTTCGAAAGCTCCGATACGATCACAGGGCGATCAGCGCCCGTATCGTTCCGGCACTGGCCATACAGCTCCACCGCGAAGCTGCTATCCAACATGTCCTGCACTTCCCATCTCCGGAATCGGCATCACGCCATGCGCTTGCCGTGATCCCATTTCGTGACATCCAGACTTCAAAATGACCGTCCCGTTCCAGCGATGCGCCCATAAGTCGATACTCCGTTTCCGGTGAACGTCCGCTCGCGCAACGGGCTCGAACTGGGATATGCTGACAGCGGAAGATCTGCCGAAACTGCGCCGGAGCACGCGATGACCGAACCGAATGAATGGGATCTGCTCGATGCGCGGAAGTTCGAGGAAGAGGGGGCGGCGCTGGCCGGGCTGCTGGCGCAGGCTCCCTTGTCAGGCGACGTTCGCGCCATGGTGGAGCGCGATGCCATGCTGCTGGTGGAGCGGACCCGCGCGGCGGCGAAGCGCAGCGGGGTGGTCGAGAGCTTCCTGCAGGAATTTTCGCTGGCCACGCCGGAAGGGCTGGCGCTGATGTGCCTGGCCGAAGCCCTGCTGCGCACACCCGACGAAAGGACGCGCGACCTGCTGATCGCGGAAAAGATCGGCATGGCCGACTGGGCCAGCCATCTCGGCCAGTCGGACAGCCTGTTCGTCAATGCATCGACCTGGGGCCTGATGCTCACCGGCAAGCTGGTGGATGTCGATCAGGCGACCCGGCGGGATATTCCGGGGTTGCTCAAGCGCCTGTCGGCACGGATCGGCGAGCCGATGATCCGGCAAGCGGTGGCGGCGGCCATGCGGATCATGGGCGAGCAGTTCGTGCTGGGCCGCTCGATAGAAAGCGCGCTGGATCGCGCCCGCCGCGAAGGCCTGACCTGTTCCTTCGACATGCTGGGCGAAGGCGCGCGCACGCCCGACGACGCGGCCGATTACGCCGCGCTCTATGCGGACGCCATAGCAGCAGTGGGCGCGGCCTCGGCCGGTTCCGGGCCGAAGGCGGGCCACGGCATCTCGGTCAAGCTGTCCGCCCTCAGCCCACGCTATGAAGCCGCGCAGGAAGCGCGAGTGTGGAACGAGCTGTACCCCCGGCTCAAATCGCTGGCGATCGCAGCCGCCCGGCACGACATCAACCTGACCGTCGATGCCGAGGAAGCCGACCGGCTGGTGCTGTCGCTCAAGCTGATCGACCGGCTGACGCGCGAGCCGGAGCTGGGCGAGTGGAAAGGGCTGGGCCTCGCGGTGCAGGCCTATCAGAAGCGGGGGCTGGCGGTGATCGAAGCGCTGGCCGGGCTGGCGCGGAACACCGGCCGCCGGCTGATGGTGCGGCTGGTCAAGGGCGCCTACTGGGACAGCGAGATCAAGGCCGCGCAACTGGGCGGGATGCCGGACTATCCGGTGTTCACCACCAAACCGGCGACCGACCTGTCCTATCTCGCCTGCGCCCGCGCGCTGATCGCCGCCGGCCCGGCGCTCTATCCGCAATTCGCGACCCATAACGCGCATACGCTGGCCGCGATCCGCCACATGGTGCAGGAGGGCGGGGCCACGGTCGAATACCAACGATTGCACGGGATGGGCGAAGCGCTCCATGCGGCGGCGGCGCAGCTTTATGGCGCGGCGTCCCTGCGCGTTTACGCCCCGGTCGGCGGCCATGAGCAATTGCTGCCCTATCTGGTGCGGCGCCTGCTGGAAAACGGGGCGAACAGCTCGTTCGTCCACGCCTTGCTGGACGAGGATATTCCCGCCGCGCGGATCGTGGCCGATCCGATTGCGCAGGTCGAGGCAGCCCCTGCCCGCCATCCGCGCATTCCCCCGCCCCGCGATCTCTATCGGCCCGACCGGCTCAATTCGGCGGGGCGCGACCTCAGCCAGGCTGCGGTGCGGGAAAAAGCCCACGATGGGGCGCGCAAGGCTGCGACGAACGTTTGGCGCGCCGCCCCGCTGATCGACGGCAAGGCATCGGGCGGCGCCCCTGCTCCGATGGTGAATCCCGCCAACACCACGCAAGCGATCGGGCAGGTGATCGCGGCGGAACCGGCCGACATCGCCCTTGCCGCCACGGCGGCCCGGCGCGAACAGCCCGGATGGGATCGGGCCGGCGGCAAGCGGCGCGCCGAAGTGCTGCGCGCCATGGGCGCAGCGCTGGAGAACAATTCGGACAAGCTATGCGCGCTTCTGACGGTCGAAGCGGGTAAGACCCTAGCCGATGCGACCGGGGAAGTGCGTGAGGCGGTGGATTTCTGCCGCTATTACGCCCAACTGGCCGAACGGCAGTTCGAGCTGGTGAGCCTGCGTGGGCCGGTGGGGGAAACCAACCGCTGGCAGGTTTTCGGGCGCGGCATCTTCGCCTGCATCTCGCCCTGGAACTTCCCGCTCTCGATCTTCACCGGCCAGATCGCGGCGGCGCTGGCGGCGGGCAATGCGGTGATCGCCAAGCCGGCCGAGCAGACTCCGCTGATCGCGGCGGAAGCGGTCCGCCTGTTCCATGCAGCCGGGCTGGAACCGGGTTTGCTGGCCTTGCTGCCCGGCGACGGACTGGGCGCGGCGCTGGTTTCTCATCCGGCCATCAATGGCGTGGCCTTCACCGGCGGCACCGATACGGCCTGGGCAATCAACCGCGCCATTGCCCAGCGGGACGGACCGATCATCCCGTTCATCGCGGAAACGGGCGGCCTGAACGCCATGTTCGTCGATACCACCGCCCTGCGCGAGCAGGTGATCGACGATGTGCTGCTCTCGGCCTTCGGTTCGGCCGGGCAGCGCTGCTCCGCCCTCCGGATGCTGTTCCTGCCGGAAGAAAGCGCGGACGAGATCATTGCCGGACTTGCGGGGGCGCTGTCGACGCGGATCGTGGGCGATTCCGCGTATCCGGAAACCGACATCGGACCGATCATTGATGGCGAGGCGGTTGAGGCCCTCGAAGCCCATGTCGCAAGGCTGGAGCGGGAAGCGCGGATCATCGCCCGGCATCCCGTATCCACGCAGCAGGGACATTTCTTCGGGCCGATTATCGCGGAAGTCGCGGAACCCGATTTCCTCGAGCGCGAAGTGTTCGGCCCGATCCTCCATGTCTGCCGCTACGCCGCGCAGGACCTGCCGGATCATGCGAGGCGGCTGGCAAACCGGGGCTATGGGCTGACGCTCGGCATCCACAGCCGGCTCGATCATTTCGCGCGGGAGATCGAGGCGCTGGTTCCGGCGGGGAACATCTACATCAACCGCTCCATGATCGGCGCGGTGGTGGGGGTGCAGCCCTTCGGCGGCCTCGGCCTCTCCGGCACCGGCCCGAAGGCAGGCGGCCCGCATGCGCTGACCCGCTATTGCAACGAGCGCTCGGTCTCGGTGAACATCATGGCGCAGGGGGGCGATCCCGCGCTGCTTTCGCTCTAGCCGATAACGCCGGAAGATTGCCCGCGCCGCATCCGCGCTATATCGGACAGGCAGACCAAACGATCCGATAAAGAAGGATGCCATGCACCCCACCCCCTTCCCCCACTTGCGCGAAGGCAATAGCCGGATCGCGCTGGTCGAACAGGGCCGCGCGATCGGCTATGGCGAGTTGAACGGGCGGATCGATCGCTTCGCCAGCGGCCTGCTCGGAACCCGGCAGGACCTGGAGGAAGAGCGGATCGCCTTCTTCCTGCCCGCCAGCCTCGATTATGTCACCGTCATGCATGGTGTGTGGCGCGCCGGGGCCATCTCGGTGCCGCTCAACGTCGCTTCTGCGCTCGCCGAGCTGGATCATTATCTCAGCTGCGCGCGGGTAACCCGGCTGGTGGCAAGCGCCGAAAATCACCCTTTGCTGCGCGATTTGTGCGATCGGCTTGGCATTGAATTGCTTGAGGTTTCCGGCCTGCTGGCGGACGAGATCGCACCGCTCCCAGCGATTGCCCCGGAACGCCGCGCCATGATGGTGTTCACCAGCGGCACCACCAACAAGCCCAAGGGCGTGGTCACCACCCACGCCAATATCGCGGCCCAGATCACCACCCTGCTGGATGCCTGGGCCTGGAGCGAAGACGACGCGATCCCGCTGTTTCTGCCGCTGCACCACGTCCACGGGATCATCAATGTGTTGAGCTGCGCGCTCTGGGCCGGCGCGAAAGTGGATCTTTTCCCGAAATTCGATGCGGGCAGGATCGCGGCGGAAGCGGCAGCGGGCGCCTATAGCGTATTCATGGCGGTGCCGACCATCTATGTGAAAATGCTGCAGTATCTCGACGGGCTGGAACCCGCGGAAGCCCGTCGCATTGGCGATGGCTTCGAGGCGATGCGGCTCAATGTCTCCGGCTCCGCCGCCTGCCCCGTGCCGCTGTTCGAGCAATGGAAGGCGCGCACCGGACAAGTGCTGCTGGAGCGCTACGGCATGACCGAGATCGGCATGGCGATTTCCAACCCCTATCACGGCGAACGCCGCGCCGGATATGTCGGCCAGCCGTTGCCGGGCGTGCAAGTCATGCTGGCGGGCGAGGATGGAGCGGCCATCACGGAAGAAGGCGTGCCCGGCGAAATCCACATCAAGGGCGCGAATGTCTTCCTGGAATATTGGGACAATCCCAAGGCCACGCAGGAAAGCTTCGTGGACGGCTGGTTCCGCACCGGTGACATGGCGGTGGTCGAGAACGGCTATTACCGCATCATGGGCCGCACCTCGATCGATATCATCAAGTCGGGCGGCTACAAGCTGTCCGCGCTGGAGATCGAAGGCGTGCTGCTGGACCACCCCGGTATCGCGGAAATCGCCGTGATCGGTGTGGCCGACGATGTCTGGGGCGAGGCCGTGGGCGCGGTCATCGTGGCGCGCGAAGGCACAGACCTGACCCCCGAGGCGCTCAAGGAATGGTGCGAAGGGAAGCTGTCCGCCTACAAGATCCCCAAGCGCATCCGCTTCACGCAGGCGCTGCCGCGCAACGCCATGGGCAAGGTCACCAAGCCCGATCTGAAACCGCTGCTGCTGGCTGGCTGAGCGCGCTCACGCCCAGCCCCTTATTGCGGAAGGAAAAGCTCCGCAGCGGCATCCATGATCGCGTCGGAATCGAGCCGGTATTCACGATAGAGATCCGGCAAATCCCCGGTCTGGCCGAACCGGTCGATCCCCAGCGGGCTGACCTTCTGGCCGCGCACCCCGCCCAGCCAGGACAGAGCGGCAGGGGCGCCATCGAGGATCGTGACCAGGCCCGCGTGGGGCGCCAGCCGGCGCAGCAGCCGCTCGATATGCGATGGTGCCGCAGCCTCACCTTTCCAGCGCGCGGCCTTGGCAGCCGACCATTCCCGATGCAGCAGGTCCGGCGAGGTCACATTGAGCAGGCCCAGGCCCGGCAAATCTTCCTGCAGCGCGTCCCATGCGGCCAATGCTTCCGGCGCCAGTGCCCCGGAAAAAACAATCGCCGCATCCGCATCGCTTGCCGGTTCCTTCAGCCAGTAGCCGCCTTGCAAGGCCTGCTCGGCCCAGCTCTCGTCCGTCCGCTCGATCTGCTCGATCGCACGCGTGGTCAGCCGGAGATAGACCGAACCGCCGTCATCCGCCTGCATGTGATCGAAGGCCCAGCCCATGATCAGCGCCAGCTCGTCAACGAAAGCCGGTTCGAAATGGGTCAACCCAGGCTGGCCCAGCGCGATCAGCGGCGGGTTGATCGACTGGTGCGCCCCGCCTTCCGGCCCCAGCGTGAGGCCGGATGGGGTCGCGACCAGCAGGAAGCGGGAGTTCTGGTAGCAGCCATAATTCAACGCATCGAGGCCACGCGCGATGAAGGGGTCATAGACTGTGCCGATCGGCAGCAGCCTTTCACCGAACAGCGGGGCGGACAGGCCCAGCGCGGTCAGCATCAGGAAGAGATTGTTCTCGGCGATGCCCAGCTCGATATGCTGCCCGGCCTCATGCCCTTCCCACTTCTGGGGAGATGGAATCTTGGCACCGGCGAACACATCCTTCAGGTGCTGGCGGCGAAACAGCCCGCGCTGGTTCACGAACGGCCCGAGATTGGTGGAAACGGTGACGTCCGGCGAAGTGGTCACAAGGCGGTCGCCCAGCGGCGCGCCGGATTTCGCGATGTCGAGCAGGATGCGGCCGAATGCGGCCTGGGTCGACTGCTCCTTGCCTTCCGGAACCGGAAGCCGGGACGGGACGGGAATCGCCGCCGCCTTCTCCGAATGGCGGGCGAGCACGTCCTTCACCGGCTCCATGAAGGATTGCAGGTCCGCCACCGCATTGTCGCCCAGCCCGGCGAAGGGTTCCCACTCCTCCCCTTCCGCGATTCCCATGGATTCCCGCAAGGCGGCAAGCTGGGTGGGGTTCATCAGGCCCGCATGGTTATCCTTGTGGCCCGCGAACGGCAGGCCATAGCCCTTCACCGTATAGGCGATGAACACGGTGGGCTTGTCGTCATCCGCCTCGGCGAAGGCATCGAGCAGGGTTTCGACGCAATGACCGCCCAGATTGGTCATCAAGCCGCTCAGTTCCCCGTCATCGAAGGAATCGACCAGCTTCAGCGCCTGCCGGTTCCCCGCCAGATCCCTATGCAGCCGCTCGCGCCAGGCCGCGCCGCCCTGATAGGTGAGCGCCGCATATTCGGCATTGGGGCATTCGTCGATCCAGTCGGCGATCGCCTGCCCGCCGGGCCGGGCGAACACCTCGCGCTGGCGCTTGCCATGCTTGAGAGTCAGCACCCGCCAATGACAGGTCTCGAAGATGTCGTCGAAACGGCGGAACATCCGGTCCGCCGTCGTGCTGTCGAGCGACTGGCGATTGTAATCGACGATCCACCAGCAATTGCGGATGTCGTGCTTGAACCCTTCGATCAGGCATTCGTAGATATTGCCTTCGTCCAGCTCCGCATCGCCCATCAGCGCGATCATCCGCCCGGCATCGCTTTCCTTGAGCTGGCCATGCGCGACAAGGTAATCCTGGACCAGGCTGGAAAAGGCGGTGATCGCCACGCCAAGGCCGACCGAACCGGTCGAGAAATCGACCGGGATCTTGTCCTTGGTGCGCGAAGGATAACTCTGCGCACCGCCGAGAGCGCGGAAATGCTCGAGCTGCTCCCGGCTCTGATTGCCGAGCATATAGTGGATCGCGTGGAGCACGGGGCCGGCATGGGGCTTGACCGCCACCTTGTCCTGCGGCCTCAGCGCATGGAAATAGAGCGCGGCCATGATCGTGGTGATGGAAGCGCAGCTGGCCTGGTGCCCGCCGACCTTCAGCCCATCGCGGCTTTCCCTGATATGGTTCGCATTATGGATGATCCATGACGACAGCCAGCGCAGGCGAGCGTCGATGGCTTCGATGCGGCGGATCAATTCCGTGCGAGATGGACGTGGGTCTTTCATGCGCTCCTCCTATCTGCAGGCTAGCGCGGAGCAGCGGCGCATGTCCTTGCTAATTCATGCTGTAAATGCATATACCGCGGCAGAGATAGCCTTATGGATAAGCCTATGAGCAATATTCTGCCAAATTCTCTGGATGAGCATGATCTGGCCATTCTCGACCAGCTGCAGGAAGACGGGCGGCAGACCAATCAGGATCTCGCCGACGCCATCGGCTTGTCGCCCAGCCCCTGCCTGCGCCGCACCAAGCGGCTCGAGCAGGCCGGAGTCATTGCCGGATATGTCGCGCTGGTCGATCCCGCGAAGATGGGCCTGGCCGTCACGGCGTTCGTGCGCATCCGTCTCAGCAGCCAGGACGACGCGCATCTCGCGCGCTTCGAGCAAGCGATCGTGGATATTCCGGAGGTGATGGAATGTTACCTGATGACCGGCGAAGCGGATTATCAATTGCGCGTGCTGGTGCCTTCGCTGGAAGCCTTTGAGGAATTCCTGCGCCATCGCCTGACCCGGATCGACGGCGTGGCGCAAGTGACCAGCAGCTTTGCGCTGCGCCCCGTAACCTACAAGACGCGCCTGCCGCGCCCCATGAAAAAGGGCTAGCCGAAGCCAGCCCTTATGCGTCCCTTTGCGGCGGGGGCAATCGCATCAACCGTAGGGCGTGGACCCCCGGATGGTCTTCAGGCCGGTCGGGAACGGGGCCATCGGCACCCTGGGCTGGCCAAGGATTTCCACGGCGGAAGCGACATGCGCCAGGGTCAGGACCATCCGGCAAAGCAGCCCCACGTCCGGCGGCAGGTCATGCAGCGGGTAGCGGTCGATCAGCCTGATCGCATCGCCGGCCCGCGCCAGCATCGCCTCGTAGAACTCCAGGATGTCTTCCATCGAGGATTGCTCGCGCGCGGCGACACGGGCGTCGGTGTCGGCGCCCGTCCAACGGCCCACGAAGCGCTCCAGTTCTTCGAAGCCCGGGGGAAGACGGGTTGCCTCCATAACCGTCACGACAACGCCTCCCTGACCGATTCCGCTTCGACCCAGCGGACGCATTGTTCCACATGGTGGCGAATGGCGATTTCGCTGTCCTGCAATTGCATGAAACGCTTGCCACCCGATTCCAGGCCCTTCTGGGTCCGCTCCATGCTGGTCAGATCCTCGCAGATCGTGGTCACGACGCGCGAGATATACAGTTCCTGCAGGAACCTCTCCGTCATGGTTTCCGGCTTCGCCATGTAGAACCGGCCTTCATAGCGAGAGCGGTTCGGGCTGAGCGGCCAGAACCAGTGAGTCCAGAACCCGCCGGGGCCGGAATCGATCTGCACATGCGGGAAGACATGATTCACGTCCATCGACCAGCTGGCCGAGTTGGTAGGATTGACCGCGGGATGGCTGAGATAGCCGGCCGCGTCTTCCTTCGTCGCCGCGGCGATCACGCTTCCCCGCTCGCCCAGGGCCGCCGCGAATTGCTCCACGCGATTTTCCGGCTTCATCTGATATTCGGCGTTGCCGAACATCGACACGGCGCGATGCGGGCTGAAGATCTTCGCATCCAGCAACCGCCCGTAGGGGTTGGCGGACGAGGTGAAGGCATCGGACAGGGTTCCGGGATGGATGCAGGAGATGTGATAGGTTTCGGCGAATGCGTCCGAAAGCACCTTCCAATTGACGTTCAGATCGGCCTCGAAAACGATCGGATGCTCGGCGCCGCGATATTGATAGCCTTCAAAATAGCCGCGGAAATCGCCGAGATATTCGTGAAGCGAGACTTCCGGCTCGCTTTGCAGATTGAGGAACACCCAGCCGTCCCAGACCTCGGTCGCGATTTTGGTCAGGCCGCACTGCTTCTTGTCGAGATTGAAGAAATTCGCCTCGTCCGTAACCCCGATCAGGTCGCCTTCATTGGTGTAGGTCCAGCGGTGATAGGGGCAGACGAAGCGGCTCTGCCTGCCTTCGGTGGCATAGACGATCTGGCTGCCGCGATGCGAGCAGGTGTTGTGGAATGCCTGGATCTTGCCGCTCTTGCTGCGCGTAATCAGCGCATTCACGCTGGTCGGCGGCAATTCCTTCACCACGAAGCTGCCGGGCGCCGCCAGTTCCTCTTCCCGGCAGACCAGCAACCACGCACGCTCGAAAATCTGCTTCTTCTCGCGCTCGAAAAAGTCCGGGCAGTAATAGGGCGCGATGGGAACGGGGCCGGTGGAAAGGCCGGCGTTTTCGGTCAGATGGTCGCGTTGCTCCAGTTCAAACTGCTTGAGTTGCGTGGCCATTCGCTTTCTCCTTCACACGCCGGCGCTTTTCGCTCCGCGGCCGCAAGGCGGCCCGGAGATCAGGCCGCCGGTTCAGCGCTCAATGCCTGCAGGCGCTCGGCCATCTCGCCGAAAGCGGCGCTGTCGAAATATTCGTCGATCCGGGTGATCTTGCCGCTGGCCGTCTTGATGACGAGGCAGGCCAGCAGGTCGGGGATCGGCTTGCCATCGTCGAACTTCCCGGCCAGCCGGTGCTGCTGGACAACGCCGTCCGCGATATCGTGACGCACAATGTCCTTGTAACCGAGTTCGGAAGTGATGGCGAAGACCGCCGCCAGCAGCCCGACGTTCTCTTCCTTCGACTGCTCGACATTGGTGCTGCCATGCCAGACCACGATATCCTCGGCATAAAGCGCGCGGACCTGCTCGACGTCACGATCCCCGATTGCCTTGCCGAGCGCATCCGCCAGCGCATTTGCTTCAGTCGTCATCCTTCTCTCCTCTCAGTGACGCAATCTTCTTCATATCCGAAAAGATACGCGTGCATCCATTGGCATTCGAACGGCGTACCGTCCCCGGCACAGCCTGGAACCCTCGCACGGGCTTGATGAACCGCATATTGCCTCTGCAACAGGGGCGAGCGAATCGAGGCCTCCGGCGAAGTTCTTCGACCCTTTCAAATCTCCCTGTAGAGGAAATAATATTGCGACCATTTGGTCAAGAGCAAACTGATCGCGATGCTCTCCCGGCCTTCCCCGGATTGTCCTTCCAGGAAAGCCTCCGGCCTGCTCCCGCCTGCAAAGCCGAGGAAAAAGCAGCGAAATCGTGGCGGAAAATCCGCGATCTACGCATATGACCTGTGGGAGCGAAGCGCCCGGGGATTGACCGCTCACTTGAATCGCGCTCCATTGCGTGTCGATCAGCACATTCATCACCCAACGACCAGAGGCCGGGCACGGCCCCGAGGATTCCCGAGCAGGAGATTGCACTATGAAGCTCGCACGTTTCGACGCCGCGAATGGAGCACAATTGGGCGTCGTGGAAGGAGAGCGGATCGTCGCCCTTCGCGATCTCGGCATCGCCGCCAACGACATGATCGAATTGATCGAAGCCGGGCCTGGCCAATTGCAGCAGATAGCGGAGCGGCTGGCGCAGGCCGGCGAAGGCGCATCCTTGTCCTCCGTCCGCCTGCTCGCGCCGCTTCGTCCGCGCAAGTTCCTGGCAATCGGCATGAATTATCAGCGGCATGCCGACGAAGCGCGCCAGCTCGGGATCACCGTTCCGGACAACCAGCTCTGGTTCAACAAGCAGACCAGCTGCGTTTCAGGCCCGTTCGATCCGATCGAGCCGGGCGTGACGGAAAAGCTCGATTACGAGGTGGAGCTTGGGCTGGTGATCGGAAAGCCGGCGAAATCCGTATCGCGCGACAAGGCTTTCGACCATGTTTTCGGCTATCTGATCGTGAACGACGTCTCCGCCCGCGACTGGCAATTTCATTCCTCCACCATGACCATGGGCAAATCCTTCGACACCCATGGCCCGATCGGGCCGTGGGTCGTGACGGCAGACGAGATTCCCGATCCGGAAGCGCTGGGCGTTCGCTGCTTCGTCAACGGAGAAAAGCGGCAGGACAGCAATACCCGGGATTTCATCCACGGGATCGCGGCCCAGATCGAATATCTGTCGACCGCATTCACCCTGGAAACCGGCGATATCATTTCGACGGGGACACCCGAGGGCGTGGGCGTTGCCATGCAGCCGCCGAAATTCCTCCAGTCCGGAGATGTGGTCCGTTGCGAGATCGACCTGATCGGAGCGATTGAAAACAAGGTCGCATGACGGATCGGCGGCCCTTGCGGGCTTACCAATCCCACTGCACTGGTATATGCAGCTATGCCGGGTGAAGGGGGAAGGAAAAGCAATGCAACCGAAAGAGATAACCGCAGCGAGGCAGGTTTCCGTCCCATGGTGACAGCGGGGCAACCGGCAAATCAACGCAAGGGGCGCGATACCGAACGCCGTCGCAGCGGCCGCACCGCGGTGCGGCTGGGCGAAAGGGAAGCGCATCCCATCACCCAGGATCACCGGGCGGACGTCAGCCGCACGCGGCGGACGACCAAGCGCAGCCGCGATGTTCGCAAGCGCATCCTTGAGGCCGCGCTCGAATGTTTCGGCGCATTCGGCTTCGAGGGAACTTCGACCCGGGCCGTGGCGGACCGGGCCAATGTGACCCACACGCTGGTGCTGTATCACTTCCAGTCGAAGGACCAGCTCTGGATCGCGACCATGGGCGCGGCGCTGGACGCCTATGTCGAGGAAATGGACGAGCATCTTGCCAAGGTCGCTTCCGACACGGGCGCGGCCGGGCTGCGCACCTTCATCGAACAGTTCATCCGCATGTCGTCCAAGCAGCCGCAGATCCATCGCATCCTCACGATGGAGAGCAATCAGGGCACCACGCGGCTGGACTGGGTGGTGGACAATTACCTGCGCAAGCATTTCGAGAAGGTCAGCAGGCTGATCCGGCTTGGCCAGCAGGAAGGCGCCGTGCGCCAATGCGATCCGGCGCGGCTTTACTACATGATTATCGGCGCGGGCGGGACGCCCTTCACCGTATCGACGGAATACAAGGCGCTGACCGGGCGCGACGTGTTCTCCGAAACGGAGATCCTGCGCAACATCGCTTTCCTGTATGAGCTGGTCTTTATCGACGCGCCCTAGGCGACGGATCGCCTGCGGAAGCGACGCCAGGAAGCTGGTTGAACCAAATGCTCAAATATTTTATCATGCCGCTATACGGGCATGCTATGGCCTGCCCGGACCGATAAACAGGAATTGCTGAGAGGAAGAAATGGCGCAAACCCAGGCTGACGCGATCGAACGCCCCCAGGGCGACAAGGCGGTGTCTCCCGCCAAGCTGGCGCATATCGTGCTTCGCACCTCGAATTACGACGAGATGGTGAACTGGTATCAGACGGTGCTGAACGCGACTCCTGCCTTCCGCAACGAAATCCTCTGCTTCCTTTCCTACGATGACGAGCATCACCGGGTCGCCATCCTCAATATGCCCGATCTCGAGGCGCAGAAGGATGGCGTGGTCGGCTTCCACCACGCCGCCTTCACCTATGCCGATCTGGGCGATCTGCTCGCCACCTACCGGCGGCTGCGCGATCAGGGCATCAAGCCGGTCTTCCCGATCAACCACGGGCCGACCACTTCGATGTATTATGCCGATCCGGACGGAAACCAGATCGAACTGCAGATCGACAATTACGACAGGATCGAGGACGCGACCGCCTTTTTCTATTCGGAAGCCTTCGCGGAAAATCCGATCGGGGTCGAGTTCGATCCGGACGAACTGCTCCGCCGGTTCGAATCCGGCGAGCCGGAGGAAGATCTCAAGCGCCGGCCCGACGTCGGCAAGCGCGGCCTCGCAGATGTCAAGCTGCGCTGAGGGATCTGCAATGACCGCGCTTTCCCCCTCGGATCATATCGCCGCCGCCCAGCCGCTGTATCGGACTTTCTGGCTGATCGATAACGGCCGCGCTTCCGAAGCCGCCGCCTATTTCGCAGCGGACGGAACCCTTACCTTCGGAGCGGGAGCGCCGAAGCCCGGCACGATTGCCGGGGAACAGATCGCCCAGGCGATGTCCGCGCGCGAGGCGCAGCGCCAGGTCACATCGCGCCATGTCCTGTCGAATGTGCTGGTGAATTCGCTCGACGATGGCCGCGTCAGGGTGCGCGCCTTGCTCACGCTCTATCGCACCGAAAGCGAAACGCTCACGCCCGACGTCGCCTCGGTGGCGGATATAGAAGATATCCTCGTGCGCAGCGGCGACGAATGGAAGATAGCGGAGCGGCTGATCCAGCCCGTCTTCAATCGCTGACCGGCGGCTTTCAGGCAGGCGAGGCCGCAAGGCCCCGCCCAGCCTGCCCTGTCAGATCGCCGTATGGCCGCCGTCGATGGCGAAGGCCGCGCCGGTCGTGAAGCTCGCCTCGTCCGACAGCAGCCACCTCGCCGCCGTCGCGATTTCCGCAGGCTGCGCGAAGCGGTTCATCGGGTGGACCGCGGCAAGGGCCGGTTCCAGGCCGGGATCATTCGCCATTGCCCCCTTCAGCATCGGGGTCAGCGTGCCGCCCGGCATCACCGAATTGATCCGGATGCCCCTGGTCGCATAGTCGATCGCGCTGCCGCGCGTCAGCCCCAGCACCCCTGCCTTGCTGGCGCAATATTCCGCGCCGTTCGGGAAGCCGACCATCGCCGCGGTGGAGGCAATGTTCACGATTGCCCCGCCCTTCGCCAGCATCGCCTTGATCTGATATTTGTTGCACAGGAACAGTCCGCGCAGATTGACCCCGTGGCAGAGATCCCATTCCTCCAGATCGACCTCGTGCAGCAGCTTCCCGCGCTGCGGCACGCCTGCGGCATTGCACGCCCCGTCAAGCCCGCCGAATTGCGAAATGGCGTGATCGACCATCGCGATCACCGAAGCCTCGTCCGACACGTCGGCCTCGACCGCGCTGGCCGTGCCTCCGCGCTGGACGATCTGGTCGGCGACATTCCTCGCCTTCCCGCCATCGAGATCGGCGATCGTGACCTTGCAACCCGCCTCGCCGAGAAGAAGAGCGGCCGCCTCGCCGATCCCGCTGCCGCCGCCGGTCACGATGATGGATTTTCCCTGCAGACCTTTCATAGCTATCCCTTTTCTCCGTAGTTTTTGCCTTGCCGGGGCAAAGCCGTTAATGCCGTTTAAGCGGCACCTTTGAAATTTGACTGATTGGTCAGCATGACAAAGAGTGCAAGCAAAGAATCGCATATTCCGGCATGCCGCGAAAACAAGAGCGGCGCCTTCAGGCAGAGGACTTCATATCGATGAAACTGATCGAAACCCCGGTTCTGATCGTTGGCGGCGCCGGCTGCGGACTGTCTTCGGCAATCTTTCTGGGCCGGTTGGGGATCGACAGCTGGGTCGTGGAACGGCATCCCGCCACCTCGCCCGCTCCCAAAGCGCATTATCTCAACCAGCGCACCATGGAAATCCTGCGCGAGGAAGGCCTGGCCGAGCATATCTACAGCCGCAGCACCCCGGCCGAGAACATGGCGCGGGTGGGCTGGTACACCACCCTCGGCGGCGATGGAGAGCTGGACCGCAAGCGGATCGGGATCATCGATGCATTCGGCGGCTGCTCGCTGCGCGAAGCCTATGAGGCGGACAGCCCGACCCGCGCGGCCAATTTCGCGCAGATGTATGTCGAGCCGCTGCTGCTGGAACAGACCAGAAAATATCCCGGCATCACCATCAATTTCCATGAGGAGTTCAAGAGCTTCGAGCAGGATGCCGATGGCGTCACTGCGACCATCGAGAATCGCGGCACGGGCGAAACCTATCAGGTGCGGGCGAAATACATGATCGCGGCCGATGGCGGGCGCCTGGTCGGCCCGACGCTCGGCATCGAAATGGATGGGATCGATCGCCTGTTCGACATGGTCACCTGCTGGTTCGCGGCGGACCTCAGCGAATATATCGACGATGATTCCGTCATGATCCGCTGGTTCACCAATCCCGAAAAGGGCGGCTCCTGGGGCAGCGGTGTGATGGTCGCGCTCGGCCCCGAAAACTTCGGGCGCAACAGCGAGGAATGGCTGTTCCACTTCGCCTTCCAGCCCGACGATCCCGCCCAGTTCGATGAGGCGTCGGTGGTACCCCGGCTGCGGGAACTCCTGCGCCTGCCCCACCTCGAGCCGCGGATCATCCGCATGAACAACTGGAAGGTGCAGGGCGTTCTGGCGCGCGAATACCGGCGCGGCCGCATCTTCCTTGCAGGCGACGCCGCGCATCGCCACCCGCCCACCACCGGCCTCGGCCTCAATACCGCGGTTCAGGATGCCCATAATCTCGCATGGAAGCTGGCCGCCGTCCTGACCGGCAAGGCGGGCGAGGACCTGCTGGACAGCTATGAGGCCGAGCGGCGCCCCGTCGCCGCCAACAATGTGAACTGGGCCATGCTCACGTTCCAGAACCACCTGACCATCGATTCCGCGATCGGGCAGATGCCGGGCGCGCCGGTCGAATTCAACCGCGAGGCTTTCCGGAACCTGTTTTCCGATACGCCGCTGGGCGCGGCGCGCCGCCAGATGGTGAACGAGGTGATCCAGACCCAGCGGGCGGAATTCCAGGCCCACGACATCGAGATCGGCTTCTATTATGCCGATGGCGCAGTCATACCGGACGGAACCGAAGCGCCCCCGCGCGGCGCGCTGGGCGATCTGCATACGCCGACCATGCGGCCGGGGCATCGCATGGCCCATGTCTGGCTGACGCGGGACGGCGAGACGGTTTCCACGCTGGACCTTGCCGGGCTGGATCACTTCACGGTTTTCGTGAACGGACCCGCAAACGCCTGGGAATCCGCGGTTTCCCAGGCATCCGGCGCGGCTCAGGTCGATATTCGCCTGGTCAGCGTGGGCAATGGCGGCGAATGGCGCAATGACGACGGCCGGTGGAATGCGGTGAGCGGGCTGGAGCCGGGCGGCGCATTGCTGGTCCGGCCCGACCAGCATGTCGGATGGCGGTCCTCGCAGCCGGTCGGATCACCCGCCGAAGCGCTGGCCGGGGCGCTTTCCACGATCCTTGCGAAGCGGGTGGAAGCGCGGGAAACCGCGTAGATCAAGCTCGCCCCCTCGGATGCGGGAGTGTCCGCATCCGGGGGGCATAGCCTCAGCGGCCGACCACCAGTTCCAGCAGAGCCTTGGGATCGGCGGGCAATTCGTCCCCGCGCCAGGCGACATGCTGGTCCGGCCGCACCAGCAGCAAATTGCGCTCGTAAATGGCACTCAACTCGGGCTGGCGGAGCTTCAACACGTCCAGAGGGATGCCCAGATCGCTCGCCGCGCGCTCAAGCGGCGCCGTATCGGCATCATCGACAACCACCAGCGTGAAGAACAGGCCCAGCTTGTCGAACAGCGCCGTTCCATCCTTCAGGAACACATGCGGCAGGCGCGATCCCGGCCAAGTGGTGGGCGCATAGGTAAGCGGGTCGATCTCAGGCGCATTCGGCTCATGCGCGATCACCGGAGACTGATCGTAGCGGTAGCCATATTCGACGCCCCAGCTTTCATTCTCGGCATTGCCGAGTTCCCGGATCTTGCGCGCCACTTCGGCGCGCCGGGCATCCGCCTCAGGGCCGTCGCCGAGGAGATCGCCGGCTTTCGCATAGATCTGGCTGATCTGGATGCGCACGCCCATATGACGGCGCGACGCCTCGAGGTGCCACCACGCCGTCGGCCTGCGTTCCAGATCGTAGGCGTCGAGCAATCTCTCACCGCCCCAGCCCAGGATGCGCGCGGCCAGCACCCAGGACAGCGCCGCGGAATCGGCAATGCCGGAGTTCATCCCGTAGCCGCCGGTCGGGATGAACTGGTGGGCGCTGTCGCCCGCCAGCAACGTGCTGTTCTCGCGGTATTTCTCGGCCACCACGAAATGCGCGAACCAGGGATTGGCCTGCAGGATCTCGTAATCGAAATGCGTGCCGACCCAGCCTTCCAGCACGCCTTCCGGCGTCATCTGGTCGGGGTCCATTCCCGGCAGAAGCCAAGCCTGCAGCGTGTAGATGTCGCGATCATTCTGGGCGATGATCGTGCCGCCCCCGTTCTGGAGGTGATAGATCGGCCCCCAGCGCTGCAGCAGCGCGCGGTCGTCGGTCCGGAAATGGACCATATAGGCGCCGGCGACATTCTCCTCGCCCTCCAGCTCGATGCCGAGGCGGCGGCGAACCCGGCTGCCGCCGCCATCGCATCCGGCGACAAAGCGGGAGCGCACTTCGGTGACTTCTTCCGTATCCGAATGCACGATCTGGGCGATCACGCCGTCCGCCCCGTTTTCAACGAAGCCCTCGAAGCGGTGGTTGAAGCGCACATCGACCAGCGGATTTTCGTCGATGGCCGCCTTCAGCACCGGCTCGATCTGGATCTGGCTGACCCGCAGCGGCGCTTGCGCGCCATGGCTGCCGTCATTCTCCTCGCGGATGATGCGGGTCTTCTCCGCGGCGGAAGGATAATGGAACCGATGCAGGTCGTGGCCGACCATATTGGTGATCCACAGGATATCGAAGGCATTCTCGCGCGGCACGCCCGCATCGCGCAGCTTCTCGTCGATGCCGAGCCGGTGGAACAGCTCCATGCTGCGGCCGTTGGTGAGGTCCATCTTCGGATGGCGGGTGGTTTCCGGATTACGCTCCACCAGCATCGAGCGAATGCCGTAGCGGGCCAGATTCAGGGCCAGCGTCATGCCCACCGGGCCGCCGCCCGCGATCAGTACCGGAACCTCTTCAACCTTCGCCATGCGTCATCCTGCTCCCTGGAATATTGTGATCCGACATTGGTATAGCGCGCTGGACAGGCGAATAAATCCCATGCAGATTGCACACCAAATGGTCAGCATTACCTGCGATAATCACCGGCCTGCGTCAACCGGAACCTGCGAGGCGGAGGAAACGGCCCGCCCCCTCGCCACGGCCCGATTACGGCATGACTGCAATGGTTTTTTGACCGAAAGGTGAAATCGACTATCGTGGCGGCAAGGCCGACCTAGACATGGCACTGGGAGAATGAACGATGATCAAGATGGTGGTGGAAGTCTGGAAGAAGCCGGGAATGACCGACGAGCAATTCCGCGAGCGCTGGCTGGTGGAGCACGGCAATCTGGTGAAGAAGCATGCCAAGGCGATGGGCTTCCTGCGTTACATCCAGAGCCACAAGATACCGTCCCCGGATATAGAGGAATTCGCCCGCGGGCGCGGCTGGAAGCCCGCTCCCGACGGGATCACGGAAGTCTGGTGGGAAAGCAAGGAGGCCATGGAAGCCGCGCTTTCCTCGCCCGAAGGCCAGGCGGCCAGCAAGCTGTTCCAGGAGGATGAGGAGCAATTCTGCGATTCCCCGAAGCTGAGCGCCTTCCTGGCCACCGAGGAAACGATCTTCGATTTCGTGGCTGCCTGAACCGGCCAGGCTGAACCGGCAGGCTCGCGCCCGACCGGGCGGGAAACCATTGCCGGCGCATGGCGGGGCCGGGTGTTTATCACCGGGTATCCTTCGCTTTGCGCCGGCACGCGGTTTTTGTCTGTTAGGAGTCATAAACCCGTCATGTCGCGGCTGCATCTGGTTCTCCCAGCAGGGGAAACAGATCAGGAATGCGAGCCATAAACGTCTTCCTTACCAACTCGTTGGGAGACTCTCTCAACGAGTTCGAGCACGATGATCTCCGCGTATCCTTCGCTTCGATGGGAAGCGACGGCCCACGGCAATTGATCGACGGAACCATGCTGGCCTTCGTGGACTGGGTCATGCCCGATATTTCCGGCCTCGAGATGTGCCGGCGGCTGCGGGCCAACCCCGCCACCAGGGGCGCGCATATCACCATGGTGCTGGACCGCGACGATACCGAGGACCGCCGCCGCGCGCTGGATGCCGGCGCCGACAATTACATGATCGGCCCGGTGGACCGGACCGCGATCCTGGATCACATCCTTGCGCTCCATGCCGGGCAGCCGAACCGCCACAGCGCGGCGATCGTCACGCTCGGCGAGTTGAGCCTCGATACGGCCAGCTTCCTGGCGCGCTGGAGAGGCAAATCGATCGATCTGCGCTCCAACCAGTTCCGCCTGCTGCGTTTCTTCGCGGAACGCCCGAACCAGCTGCTCACCCGCAGGGAAGTGATTGAGGGGCTGGGCAAGCTGGACCAGGTGGCGGACGAGCGCACGGTGGACGTGTGGGTGAAGCGGCTGCGGCGCAGCCTGAAGGAAGCGGGCGTGGGCAATCCGCTGCGCACCGTTCACGGCAAGGGCTACGTGCTGGACCTGCCCTGATACCGCCACGGGCGGTAATCCCCCCTGACGCCGCCCCGGGCGGCCTTCCGATCTGAAACTGCCTGATGAAACAAAACACGGCCCGGCGGATTTCCGCCCGGGCCGTTCGTCTTGCCGCATTCGTCAGCCATACATCCCGGCACCGCGCGGGGCGATGCCGGGAGGGAGAGTATCTAGAACTTCGCCGACGCGGACAGCGAGAACTTGCGGCCGATATCGTAGCTGTTCACGTCGATCCGCGTCTCGCCCGTCGATTGATATTCTTCATGCCGCTGGTTGAAGATGTTGCGGGCCTCGAACTTCCATTCGGTGCCGATCCCGAACAGCTTGATCCCCTGGCGAGCCACGAAGTCCACCGTGATGCCGGGCTTTTCGATCACATCGGGCAGATTGCCGTCGCCACGGCCCACGACACGCTTGCTGGCATAGCTGACGAGGATCGTCTGCTGCGAGAGCGAGTCGGTGTCTTCCAGGCCGAACTGGAGATTGGCGATGTGATCGGACTGGCCGGTCAGCGGGGCGCCATCCTGGAAGAAGTTGCTGGCCGGGCGCGGTTCCGAAGGATAGACGCGGACCAGGTCGTCCGCCCCGATCTTCAGCTCCGACTTGGTGTAGGTGTAGTTGGCGATCGCCACCAGACGCCTGGTCGAGAACAATCCCCCCTGATCGGAAAGATCGATATATTTCTGCACTTCCAGCTCGGCGCCATAGAGCCTTGCCTTCGGGGCGTTGGCGAAGCCGCCGCGCGATTCATTGTCGCCGAACGAGACGAAGGTTTCGATCGGGTTCTTGATATCCTTGTAGAAGCCGGCCAGCGAGATGCGCTCGTCGCGGCCCGGATAATATTCGATCCGGGCTTCGGCGTTCTTCAGTTCGCTGTCCACCAGATACGGATTGCCGCGATAGGAGCGGTTGGATTCCGGATCGAAATAGAGCTGGAAGATCAACTCGCGGAATTGCGGGCGGGCAATCGTCTTGGATGCGTTGAAGCGCAACTGCAGCTGCGGGCTGACTTCCCAGGTCAGCGTCGCGGCGGGCAGCCAGTAGTCATTCGCGAGCGCGGTGCTGGCGTCCGAAGTGATCGCATCGGCGAACACCTGGATCGGGCTGACGGTCTGCTTCGCATCCTCGTAGCGAACGCCGATATCCAGGCTGACCGAATCGATCGGCTCCCAGTTTGCCTTGATGTATCCGGCGTGGATTTCCAGATCGGCCTCGAAGGCCGGAGTGGCCTGGGTCGATTCGATCACGTCGATGCCGAAATTCTCGACCGTGAAGGGCCGCACCAGCAGGTCCGGCCGCCACAGGCCGACATAGGTCGGCATGGTGGTGGGCGCGATAATCAGGAATTCGCGGCGCGAGGATTCGCGATGGGTGTCGGTATAGGCGTAACCCGCCGTCAGGCTCAGGCGCGGAGCCACCAGATAGCTGATATCGGCGCCGCCATACCACAGATCCTCGTCCAGATCGGAAAAGGCGACGGAAGCCGCGCCGGTCTGCCCGTTGTTGAGCAGGTTGAGATAGACTCCGCCATAGGGGCTATTGGGGTTGTTGGTGCGCACATAGTTGAAGTTGGTTTCGAACGGCGCCTCGCGCTTGCTCTTGGCATAGCCGCCGCGCAGGTCGATCCCGAATTCGCCGAAGCGCAGTTCCCCGACCACCTGGCTGTCGAACAGCTGCCGCTCGAACCATGCCGTATCCTGAATGATCCGGTCGAAGCCCGAATCGACATCCCGGCCCGAAGCGAAGCGGGTCTGCTTGAGGGTGTCGTGAATATAGAGGTTGGTCCAGCGCAGCTTGTGGTCGCCAAGCTCCACGCCGATGCCGAGCAAGCCGTTGAGCGTGATCTTGTTGTCGGTGTTGACGGAGCGGTAATCGCCATCCAGCACGGTCAGGTCGGCAACCAGCGAGGATTGCTGGATCGTGTCGCGCGTATCCCATTCATTGCTGTAGGACAGGGTGGCGACCACGCCGACCCGCGCGTCCCCGGCGTCGAAGGCGGTCCCGCCCGTGATCGAGCCGGAGAAATTGGCGGGAATATCGTTGTTGCGCTGGACAACGGCCAGGCTGGGCTTGACCAGCGCGCCGGTGATCGCGGCCGAATTGACGTTCGGGTCACCGATGCGCAGGCCGCCCGAGAAATAGTCCTTCAACGCGCCCGGAATGTTGCGGACGCCATTGCCGTAGCCGGTCCAGTCCGAGCCGGAACCGTAATGGGTATAGCCGAGCTTGCCGGTGGTTTCGCTGTCGGCGGAGATGCCGCCGCCCACCGAAAGGAAGGATTCATCCGGCACCGCGATGGTGGTGAGATTGATCACGCCGCCGCCGAACTCACCCGGGAAATTGGCCGAATAGCTCTTCTGCACCAGTGACGAAGCCACGACGTTGGTGGGGAAAAGATCGAGCGGAACGACGCGGCGCAGGGGTTCCGGGCTGGGAAGCGGAAGACCGTTCAGCAGCGCCAGCGAATAACGGTCGCCCAAGCCGCGGACATAGACGAAGCCGCTGCCAACCACGGAAAGGCCGGTCACGCGGCCGAGGGCGCCGGCGATGTCGCCTTCGCCGGTGCGCGCGATGTCCTCGGTCGAAAGCACCGAGACCACCTGATCCGCGCTGCGCGTCACATTCTGGGTGCGGCGGCCGGTAACCAGGATCTCGCCGGGCACCGAGATGTCCGGACCTCTGGCCGCGCGTTCCTCGGCGGCGTCTTGCGCGGGATCGTCTGCAGGAACAGCCGTTTCCTCGGTTGGCTGCGGCGGCATCGCGGTGCCCGAATCCTGGGCGAAGGCGAAACCCGGCGCGACCAGCGCGGTGGTAAGGAGCAGCGTGCGGCTCAGCCAAGACGGCGTAATCATAGTAACCCCCGGTAATTCAAATGCGAAAGAGGGGGCGGCCACCCGTGCAGCCGCCCCCGTCATTCGAAGCGGCCCGTCAGGTGACCGGCGAGGTGGTGCAGGCCTTGTTGCTTGCACCGAGGTTCGCGGCGGCGCTGTTGCAGGTCCAGCCGGTGTACCAGGTGTCGGAGCTGTCGCGGACAGCGCCGATATAGCTGGTGTTGTCGAAGAAGCTCGAGATCGTGCTAGCGTTGAAGGGGGTCACCGCACTCTCGTTCGAGCCGTTGATGAAGCCCGAAGCAAGCGTTGTGGTGAAATTGGCATTGTTGTTGGTGCCGGCGTTGAAGATGCTCTGCACATCAGCCTCGGTTACGCCATCCGTGCCCAGGAAGGCCGGGCTGGCGCACTGCATGACCACCGAGCGGAATTCCGGCGGGCCATTCTCGTCGGTGCCGGTCTGCTGGATCGTGTCAGCCAGGCTCAGACGCAAGCAGCTGCGGTTGGGGCTGTGAACCACCGTGTTGAGCAGCTTGTAGTCCGCGCCGCCGCGGATGAGCATGGCGGCATTGTTGGAGCCTGCGGTGCTGCGCTGGATGAAGGTGGCGTTGGAGACCACCGTGTCCTGACGCGGCGTGTGGCCGGTGCTGGAATTGTTGGTATCGGCCTCGATCATCGAGTCGCCCTGGCCTTCGCGCTGGATGGACAGGACATACTGGAACTGGGCCTGCACACCGGTATCGGTGTCGAGAACATCGTCCTCGGCGCCGACGGCGACAAGATATTTCGCGTTGACCACGCCGCCGAAGAACTCGAACGCGTCGTCGGAGCTGTTGAAGCTCATGATGTGGCTGAGTTCGGTGCCGCTGCCGGTGCCGCCCGTGGTGAGCGACTGCAATTCCGAGTTGGCCGAAAGGACGAAGCCGGAATAGCGGATCTGGACATATTGCAGCTTGCCGCTGCTGTCGGTCGGCGTGGCGCCGCCGTACAGAGCCGGATCGGGCGAACCTTCGGTATCGCGCTCGCAATCCACGGTGCCCGGAGTCGCGCCGCCTGCGGCGCAATCGGTGATCGGCGCGCGGCCAAGCAGAACCACGCCGCCCCACTGCTGCGAGCTGTCGTCCGTGGCGTTGCCGAGGACGTTCTGTTCGCTGGTGAAGATGACCGGCTGGGTGGCGGTGCCGACCGCATTGATCTTGTTGGCGCGGTTCACGACCAGATAGGACAGGCCGGTGCCGGCATAGACCACCACGCCGGGCTCGATCGTCAGCGTGACATTGGTGTCGTTGGCCGAAGCGGTCGGGCCGCCGTCGGTGCCCACGTCCACGCGGCCGTTCATGCGGTAGGCCACGCCGGAGATATAGGGAAGCGTGGTGGAGGCGGTGAAACGGCGCGGAAGGGTGCAGACCCGCACCGTGCCACCCGGGACGTTCAGCACGCCGCTGTCGGTCAGGCCATCGGAGATGGTCGGGCAGCTGGCAGCCGCGGTTACCGGCGAAGCTCCGCCGGTCGGGCTGGGCGCGGGCGAAGGCGTCGGCGTCGGATTGTTGATGATGATGTCACCGCCCGAGCCGGGCGAAGCGATTTCGTCTGCTCCGCACGCACTAAGGGCGAGCACGCTGCAGCACAGAACAAGCGGGCGATGGAATTTTGTCACGATGGGTGGTCCCCTGAAAAACCGTAGAATCGGATGCGAACACTATCGCGGGGCTTCGGCTAGTCTCCGGACGTGACAGTTTCTTTTCAAAATACGTCAATTTGGTCAGCGGCTTATAAAAGGCATATTAATGACGATTATGACATTATTGCCTCTCCTCACCGTCTCTCGCCGCAGCCCGGCATAAATTCGAGTCGATGGGCTGAAATGCTGTTTGTTTCGTTTTTATGACAATATTTCATTTTTATTGCGATGAGGCGCGAGAGCGATCATTCTCCACGGGCAAGCAATGATTATGGAGAGTGATGATGACTGGATTTGCTGTTCTGGCTTCCGCCATCCTGGCACAGGCCCCGATCGTGGCGGCGACCCATCAGCCTGCCGAACCGGCCGAGGTCGATGTGGCCTATTCGGAACTGGCCGCGGGAATGCCCGCGGCGGCCGAAGCGCGGATCGAAGCCAACCGCTCGCTGGATGCGCGCGATCCCGCCCGGCTCATCAATCTGGGCGCCGCCCATGCCGCCCAGGGCCGGACCGCGCAGGCCGAAGCCATGTTCAAGGCCGCGATCCTCAGCGACCGGCAATACGAGCTTGAGCTGGCTGACGGGCGCTGGGTGGATTCGCGCGTCGCCGCGCGGATGGCGCTGGCCGAGCTGAAGCGGAGCGATCGGCTGGCGGCACGCTGAACGCCGGGGTTTCCGGGCGCCCTTTATCCGGCGCCCGATCCCGCCAATAGCCCCATACTATAAAGCCTTGGATCGGGCGCGCCCGGCATTGCCCGTCCGAGGCGCAATTTTATCGGGCGTTTTGTAACAGACCTGTCACGAGAAGTGCCCATCAGGCGCTGATGACGCGTTTGACGATTCTCGGGGTAGGCTGTGGTGCCATCGCCGCCGTGGCGGCTGGGCTTGGAACAGCCCCTGCCGCCCGGGCCGATGTGCTTGAAGTAAGCTATGGCGGCCACCGCTGGATCGCGGGCGGCGGCCAGCTTGCCGAACCATCCGATGCCGGGGCCGCCCCCGATGCAGCGGAAATCGAATTGCCCACGGCCCTGGCCGACAGCGGCACGCCCCGCCTCGCGATCCCGCCCGCCTATGCCGAGAAAGTGCGGGAACTGTCGGCCCGCTTCGACCTCAGCCCTGCCCTCATCGAAGCGCTGGTCTGGCAGGAAAGCCGCTGGCGCGCGAACGCCGTTTCGCCCGCCGGGGCAAGGGGCCTTGCCCAGCTGATGCCCGGCACGGCCCGCGAACTGGGCGTCGATCCGTCCGACCCCTATGCCAACCTGGAAGGGGGCGCGCGTTACCTGCGCGCGCAGCTTGACCGATTCGACGGCGACGTGGAGAAGGCCCTGGCCGCCTACAATGCCGGGCCCGGCCGCGTGATCGCCGCCAACGGCATCCCGCGCATCCGCGAAACCCAACATTATGTCACGGCCATATTCGGCCGTCTGTCCGACCATTCCCGGAGATAGACCATGCGTGCCCTTCGCCTTCTTGCTGCCGTTCCCGCCCTGGCCATGCCGGCCGCCGCCCATGCGCAGGCGGCCAATCCGCAAGGCTCCGGCCCGATCGTGGCCGCGCTGGCCTGGCTTCAGGGAACCCTGCTGGGCAATGTCGCCACCGCCGTCGCCGTGATGGCCGTGGCCGCCGTCGGCTTCCTGATGCTGACCGGGCGGCTCAACTGGCGCTTCGGCGCAACGGTGATCGTGGGCTGCTTCATCCTGTTCGGCGCGGCCTCGATCGTTTCGGGCATCCAGTCCGCCGCGGCGGTGGGCTGAAGGCGGGGCTGCGCGGAATCATGGAACTCGTCCGCTATCCGGTCCATCGCGCCCTGACCCGGCCGCAGATGTTTGCCGGAGTGACATACAGCTATTTCGTCATCAACGCGGCGCTGACCACGGAGCTGTTCCTCATCACGGGCAGCTTCCTGGCCCTGCCGGCGGCGCTGCTGATCCATGGCATCGGCTATTTCGCGTGCCTGCGCGAGCCGCGCATCTTCGATCTCTGGATCACCAAGGTCAGCCGCTGTCCGCGCGTGCGGAACTGGAAGCAGTGGGGCTGCAACAGCTATGCGGCATAAGGGGCGACAAGCATGAGCAAATGGATCGGCGCCGCCGCATGGAACGCCAAGGAAGCCCGCGCGGGCGATCGCCTGCCCTATGCGCGGCTGGTGGACGAGCATTGCGTCATGCTGCGCGACGGCTCGCTGATGGCGGCGATCCAGGTTCCCGGCCTGCTGTTCGAAACCGAGGACAGCTCCGCCCTGAACGCCCACACCGCATCCCGCGAAATCCTGCTGCGCAGCTCGCTGGACGCGCGTTTCGTGCTCTACCACCATGTCATCCGCCGCCGCGTGGATGTGCAGCTGAACGCGGAATTCGATGATCCGCTGTCGGCGCATATCGACCAGCGCTGGCGCGAGCGGCTGGCCGGCGGCTCGCTGTTCATCAACGACCAGTTCATCACCATCGTCCGCCGCCCCGCCAAGGGCAAGGCCGGCCTGGCCGAACGCGTCTCGAAACTCTGGCAGCGCAAGGGCGGAAAGGAAATCGAGGCCGATCCCAAGGATTTGCGCGCGCTGCGCGCGGCGGCAAGCGGCCTGATCGCCTCGCTGGGCAGCTATGGCGCTCAATTGCTGGGCGATTACGAGGCTGCGGGGGGCATGGTCTGCTCCGAAGTGCTCGAATTGCTGAGCGCTCTCTACAATGGCGAGATGCGCCCCGTGCGCCGCCCCATGGAAGATACCGACATCGGGCACATGCTGCCCTACCGCCGGATCAGCTTCGGGCTGGACGCGATGGAACTGCGCGGCGGGCAAGGCACCGACTTCGCCGCCATGCTCTCGCTCAAGGACTATCCGGACGCGACCCCTCCCGGTCTGCTCGATGCGCTACTGCGCCTGCCGTGCGAGTTGATCGTGACCGAAAGTTTCGCCCCCGCCGAGCGCCAGACCGCGCGGGAACGGATGGATCTGGCGATCCGCCGCCTGCGATCCGCAGACGAGGAAGCGGTGGCGGAACGGCATGAGATGCTGGCCGCGCGCGACGCGCTCGGCACCGGCGCGGTCGGTTTCGGCGACCATCACCTGAGCGTGCTAGTGCGCGAAAGCGACCTTGCCCGGCTGGACGATGCCTGCGCCGCCTGCGCCGCCGCCCTGGCCGACAGCGGGGCCATCGCCGTGCGCGAGGACACCAATCTGGAACCGGCCTTCTGGGGCCAGTTCCCCGGCAATGAAGCCTATCTGGTGCGCCGGGCGATGATCTCCACCGCCAACATGGCCAGCTTCTGCTCGCTGCACGGCTTCGCCCTGGGGCAGGCCGGCGGCAATCACTGGGGCGATGCCGTGACCTTGCTGGAAACGACCAGCGCGACGCCCTTCTTCTTCAATTTCCACCACGGCGATCTCGGCAATTTCTCGGTGATCGGGCCGTCCGGATCGGGCAAGACCGTGGTGATGAATTTCCTCGCCGCACAGGCGCAGAAATTCAATCCCCGCACGATCCTGTTCGACAAGGACCGCGGCGCGGAACTGTTCATTCGCGGCATCGGCGGCCGGTATGACCGGATCGCGGCGGGGCATCCCACCGGCTTCAACCCGCTTGCCCTGCCCGACAGCCCCGCCAGCCGGGCGTTCCTGCGCGACTGGCTGGGCGTGCTGCTGAAGGCCGAGGGGCCTGAGGAACTGGCCACCATTTCCCATGCGGTGGATGCGGCCTATTCCCACGACGGTTCGCTGCGCCGCCTGCGCCATTTCCGCGAATTGCTGGCCGGCGCCCGCCGCCCGCAACCCGGCGATCTCGCGGATCGCCTGTCCCCGTGGATCGAAGGCGGCGAGCATGGCTGGCTGTTCGACAATGCGGTGGACCGGCTCGATCTGTCGCATCGCGTGCTCGGCTTCGACATGACCGCACTGCTGGAAGCGCCGCGCCTGCGCACTCCGGTGATGATGTATCTGTTCCATCGCATCGACGAGCGGCTGGACGGCCATCCCACCATGATCCTGATCGACGAAGGCTGGAAGGCGCTGGATGACGAGGTCTTCGCCGCCCGCATCCGGGACTGGCTGAAAACCTTGCGCAAGCGCAACGCGCTGGTCGGGTTCGCGACCCAGAGCGCGCGCGATGCGCTCGACAGCCGCATTTCCACGGCGCTGGTCGAACAGACCGCGACCATGGTGTTCATGCCCAATGCCCGCGCCCGGTCGGAGGATTATTGCGAAGGGTTCGGCCTCACCCTGCATGAGCTGGAACTGATCCGCACCCTGCCCACGCACAGCCGCTGCTTCCTGGTGCGCCAGCCGGACGCATCCGTGGTGGTGCGGCTCGACCTGTCCGGCGCGCCCGAAGTGCTGACGATCCTGTCGGGCCGCGAAAGCGCGGTGCGCCGCCTCGACCTGCTGCGCGAAGCGGTGGGCGATGAGCCGGCCGCCTGGTATCCGACACTGACCGGCCATCCCTGGCCGGGCGGCGAAGCGGATGGCGACGCCGGCTTTCCCGCATGGGCGGCCGCCGAATGAGCGCGGCCTGCGACATAGCCCGGGCCGAAGTCGGCAACGGCGTCGCCGCCGCGCTGCGCGGGGTGGATTGCGTTGCCGGTGAAATGACGCAAACCGCCTTCGGCAGGCTGTTCGGCTCCGGCGGGGCGCTGGTGCCCGCCCTCACCATCCTGCTGACGCTTTATGTCGCCTTTTTCGCGATTTCGCTGCTGACCGGCCGCAGCCGCCTCGGCGTGAGCGCGCTGACCCCGCGCATGATGACGCTGGGCCTTGTCCTCACCTTCGCCACGAGTTGGGTCGCCTATCAAAGCGTCGTCTGGAATCTCGCCACCGGCGCGCCGGACCAGATCGCGTCCATCATTGCCGGAAGCCAGGGATCGGCGACGACGCTGTTCGCCGACAAGATCGACATCGTGTTCGCCGCGATCGCGGAAGCGACCGAGGGTCAGGCCGAGGCCAGTGCAGGCACGTTCTCTCCGCCCAATCTGCTGTGGCTGGGGGCGATGCTGTTCCTGCTCGGCACCGTGGGCGTGCTGGTCACATCGCGGATCGCGCTTGCCGTGCTCATCGCCGTCGGCCCAGCCTTCGTCATCCTGGCCTTGTTCCAGGGCACGCGCGGGCTGTTCGTGGGCTGGCTTCGCGCCGTGGCGATGCTGGCGCTTGCCCCGCTGTTCGCGGTGCTGGCGGGCAGCCTGATGCTCGAACTGGCGGTGCCGGTGATCGCCAGCCTCGTCGACCTCGACGGGAAGATAAACCCGCGCGCGGCCATGGCCTTCTTCCTGGTCGGCGCCGTCCATGTCGCGCTGATGGTGCTGGTGATGCGCACGGCCGGAACCATGGTGGCCGGATGGCGGATATTCGGTCTGGCCGGAAAGGCCAGCGACGATGGCCGCACCGAAGCGCGCCCGGCATCCGTCCCCGCCCGCCCGGCCGCGCTTGCCCCCGCCCCGGCGGCGAGTTCGCCCGCCGCGGCAACGGCTCGCAGCATCGCCATATCCGGGGTGCCGGCTTCGGCCCCGGCAAACGATGCCGGGCCTGGCGGCATCCGTCGCGAAATCCGCTTCGATTCGCGCGGCATCGGCGAAGCGCCGGTTTCCGCGGCATCCTCATCCTCCCCTTCACGCGCGCGCGGGGTCGGCAGCCGCTTCCGCGCCACGCCTGCCCGCTTTACGGAGAAATCCCGATGATCCGCGCAATCGCGCCCCTGGCGCTTGCCTTGACCCTTGCCGCCCAGCCCGCCTTCGCTGGGGACCAGCGCCTTGTCGAGCGGGTCTACGATCCGGCTCAGGTGGTGCGGATCGAAGGGCGGACCAATGTCCAGGCGACCATCGTGTTCGGCGAGAGCGAACTGATCGAGAATGTCGCGATCGGAGATTCCGCCTCCTGGCAGGTCACGCCCAACAAGCGGGCCAACCTGCTGTTCGTGAAGCCGCTGGAAGCGAAGGCTTCCACCAATATGACGGTGGTGACCAACCGCCGCACCTATCTGTTCGATCTGGTGGCTAGCCCCTCCTCGAAGCCGCTTTACGTCCTGCGCTTCACCTATCCGCAGGACCCGAAGGAAGCGCAGGCGTCGGCGCTGGCGGAAGGTCCGAACGATCTCGAGATGACGGCCGCCAGCGATCCCTACGCGGTCAAGGACCCGGCCAGCCTCAATTTTTCCTGGACCAGCAAGGGCAACCGCAAGCTGGTTCCCTCGCGAATCTACGACGATGGCGACGCGACATTCCTGACCTGGCCGAACGGCAGTCCCGTCCCGGCGATACTGATCGCCAATGAGGAAGGGGTGGAAGGCCCTGTCAATTACACGGTCCGGGGCGACACCGTGGTGGTCGACGGCGTGCCGCGTGAGATCATCCTCCGATCCGGCCGCGACAATGCGGTCCTGATCAACCAGCAACCAGAACGCAACGCAATGTCCCGGACGGACGCTGCGCTTGCCCGCGCCGGGGAGTCCAACTGATGCGCCTTGCCATGCGTTTGCCGGAAAAGAAGGCCGGAGAAGCCGCGAACGATCGCGACCCGCGCGAGGGGATGTCGGCCGAGATCATAGATCTTGCCAGCCGCAACGCTTTCCCCGCCGTCACCCAGCGCAAGGGCAAGTCCGATGCCCTGGGTCTGGCCGCCGGAATCGGCATCGTCGGCCTGCTCGGCGCGATCACGCTCTGGAGCATGGATACCGCCCGCGTTGCCAGCGAGGCCGGCCCGGCCCAGCAGGCGACCGTGCAGCCGGCCGGCAATCCCGCCCCTGCGCCCACGCAAGGCGCGGACGAACAGAAGCCGCAACCGCGCGTTGCGGCCCCGGCAGCTCCGCAAGCCGACCCCGCGCCGCAGGCCGTGCTGGCCAACCCGCCCGCCACCGCGCTGGCCCCGGCCAGCAACCCGCACGCTTCGCCCACCGTTGTGTTCGATGCGGGCGCCATGCCGGTTCCGCTGGTGGGGCCGGAACCAGGCGAAGCCGCCAAGACGGGCAATTCCGCTTCCGATTTCGCGAGCCGGATCGGCGGTGTGGGCGGCGCCCCGGCACAGGCGACCGCGATGGTCGACCCGGCCACCACCGTGACCCAGGGCACGCTGATCCCGGCCATTCTGGAAACCGCGATCAATACCGATGTTCCGGGCTATGTCCGGGCGGTCGTCAGCAGCGATGTGCGCTCCTTCGACGGCACGCGCATCCTCGTGCCGCGCAGTTCGCGCCTTGTCGGCCAATACCAGAGCGGCCTTCAAGGGGGGCAGAAGCGCGCCTATGTGATCTGGACGCGGCTGATCCGCCCGGATGGCGTATCCGTTGCCCTCGCTTCGCCCGGAACCGATTTCTCCGGCACCGCCGGGCTGCCCGGCAAGGTCAACAGCCACTTCTTCAAGCGCTTCGGTTCGGCCATGCTGCTTTCGGTCGTCGGAGGCCTGAGCACCATCGCCAGCGGCGGGTCTTCCGTGATCCTGGGCGGGGGCCAGAGCGCCGCCGCCGCCGCGGTGACGCAGGACAGCCAGATCGGCCCCACCGTGCGGGTGCGCCAGGGGGAACCGATCCGCGTGTTTACCGCGCGCGATCTCGATTTCTCCCGCGTGGCCACGCAGTGAGCGCAGCGCTGCACCAGCTCATGCCGGTCGAGGAATGCGCTGAAGAAGACGCATTGCCGGTCGGCAATGTCTATCTCGAGGCCTATCTCGCTCCGTTCCGCCGCTGGCTGGAACGCGACACGGTTACCGAAATCATCGTCAACCGGCCCGGCGAGCTATGGATCGAGGACGCCGCGACGCCGGGGATGCAGCGAATCGCGTTGCCCGAGATCGACGACCAGCTGATCAAACGGCTGGCCGAGCAGGTCGCCCGGGTCAGCCATCAGGGGATCAACCGCGAGCATCCGTTGCTCGGCGCGACACTGCCGGGCGGCGCGCGCGTGCAATTCTGCGGCCCGCCGGCAACGCGCGGGCCATGGGTGATGGCGATCCGCCGCCACCGCCGGCTGGACCTGCCGCTCGACGCCTATGACAGCGGCCCTCTGACCCGGCCTGAGCAAGCGCCGATGCCGGATCGCGAAGCCTCGCCCATCGCATGGCTGCGCGCGGCGATCGCGGCGCGCAAGACCATCCTCGTGTCGGGCGGCACGTCCACCGGCAAGACCACTTTCCTCAATGCCATGCTGGGCGAGATCCCGCGCGACGAACGGGTCGTGCTGGTGGAGGACACGCCCGAACTGCGCTTGCCCGGCGACAATGGCGTCGGCCTGGTGGCGGTGAAGGGCGAGCTTGGCGAGGCCAAGGTCACCGCCAATGAATTGCTGCAGGCCGCCCTGCGCCTGAGGCCGGACCGGATCGTGCTGGGCGAGTTGCGCGGCGCCGAATCCGTCAGCTTCCTGCGGGCGATCAACACCGGCCATCCCGGCTCCTTCTCCACCATCCATGCCAATTCGCTGCGCGGCGCGCTCGAACAGCTTGCGCTGATGGTGATGCAGACCGGGATCGGGCTGACCCGCAGCGATACGATTGCCTATGCGGCTTCGGTGATCGACGTGGTGGTGCAATTGGGGCGGCAGAACGGCAAGCGCGGAATTACCGCCATCGCGGAAAGCCGTGAATTGCTATAGGCTGGCTCCGCGATGCCCGCGCATCGTCAAGCGCCTATCCCCTCAGACGTCGTAATTGCTTCCATTCGCCAGCGGCAGGGCCAGCCATTCCTGGGCCGGAAGCGCGAAGGGTGTCGCGGTCCCATGCCGGCAGAACACGAAACCTTCGGCTTGCCCCACCGCCCGCACGGTCAGGCGCACTCGGCCAAGCGGACCGGAGACTTCCTGCACACGCACATGCGTCAGAGCTTCTTTTGGGTCGATAGTCTCAACTAATTCCGGATTGCCCATGCTTTTCCCGCTCCGCCCTGCAGCAGCGATTGCAGAATCGAGGTCATTTTATGGTCTATTGTTACTATTTGATGACAGTCCCGGCGGCGCGGCTTGAATCCAGCCGCCCTCACGGTTTCTTAACCACGATCGCCGTATGATCGGCATAGTGTTTCGCAAGGGCGGGATTATGGCATTTCTCAAGGCACTTCCCCTGGGCGCATTTCTGACCTGGATCGTTTCCCTGTTCATAGGATCGGCAGGATCGACCGGCGGGTATCTTGCGATTCACAAGCTGGCGGTGGCCGATTACACGATACTCTGGTCGTGGCCCCTGTTCGTGGTCGCCACCGGGCTGGCCCTGGGGATTCTCCTGCTCATGAAATGAACGCACGGCCGCGCCCCCGCTCCGAAGCGGGAACGGGCCAGGTGAATGCATCCGGTTTCGAGAGACCAATCCACCGAAACAAGCAGAAGTTTAGCTCCGCCGGAACGTCCCGCACGGGTTAAATCCGTTGTCGATGTATCGCGAATTGATCGCATGACCGGGCATCGTAACCATCCCCGCGACGGGAAAGATCGGGGGGTTCGATGCCGGGGCTCATGGAGTCCGCATCCGCCATTCTTGCGTCTTCGGAACGCCGCGTGGAAGCGGTTTCCCGGAACGTGTCGAATGCGTCGACTGCGGGATACAAGAAACAGGTCGCCTTCGCGCAGACCCTTGACCGGGCGACGGAATCCTTTCCCCCGCAGGTGGCCGAAACCCGCTTCCTGACCGATTTCAGCCAGGGCCGTCTTCGTCATACCGGCAAGCCTCTCGATCTCGCGATCCATGGTCCGGCGCTGCTTCAATTGCGCGCGGGGGACGATCTGATCTACTCGCGCGGCGGCGCCTTTACGCTGGGCGATGGCGGCTCCGTGATCGACGCAGCGGGCCGCATCCTGCAGCAGGCCGGTGGCGGCGATCTGGTGCTCGACGGTCAGGACGTGGAGATCCTGGGCGACGGCACCGTCCTGCAGGCAGGCGTGCCGGTCGCGGCCATCGGGCTTTACGATGCAGGCCAGGGCTCCGGTATCGCGGCCATCGGCGGATCGGTGTTCCGCGCCAGCCCGAGCGGGCTGGCCGAAGCGAATGGCAGCGTTCTGCGCCAGGGCCAGCTCGAAAGCTCCAATGTGGTGATGAGCGACGAGATGGTCGTGATGATGGCCGCCGTGCGCCAGTCGGAAGGCGGCGCGCGGCTGGCGCAGACCTATGACCAGTTGATCGGCCAGGCGATTACCACCTTCAGCAGGAGCGGGCGATGAACGGGGCCTTTGAAGTCGGGGCGGTGGCGCTCCGGGCGGAACAGCTCGCGCTGGAGATGATCGCCAACAACATCGCCAATGTGAACAGCCCGGCCTTCAAGCGCTCCGAGCCGCGCTTCTCGGAAATCCTGGCGCGGCAACCGCAGGCGGACGGGATCGGCGGCGCATTGGCCCCCAGCGGACTGCCGGAAGGCGGCGGAGTGCGGATCGTCCCCCAGGCCATGCTGTTCGCGCAAGGGGAGATCAGGCCGACCGGCAACCCTATGGATCTGGCGATCGAAGGGCAGGGGCTGATTGAATTGATGGGGCCATCCGGGCAGGACCTGCTCTGGCGGGGCGGACCGTTGCGGGTGAACGAGGACGGATTGCTGGCCACGGCGGATGGAATCCCGCTGCGCGCCGGGATCGTGATACCGCTCGATGCGCAATCGCTTTCGATTTCGCCCGCTGGCATCGTGTCCGCGCTCACTTCCAGCGACGAAAGCGTGGAGGTGGGCCAGATCCGGCTGGTGCGCGTCGAGCATGAAGACGCGCTGGAACGGCTGGACAACGGCTTGCTGCGCCCGTTTGAGGATACGCGGCTGATCGACAGCGCGGCGGGAGAGGACGGAACCGGATGGTTCCGTCAGGGCAGCCTCGAAGGCTCCAATGTCGAATTGTCGGAAGAGATGGTGAAAATGCTCATCATCCAGCGGGCTTTCGCCGCTAACGCGCAAGCGATCCAGGCCGCCGACCAGCTCGCCGCCATCACCAACAATCTCAAGAAGTGACGATGCGGCCGGGCCTGTCCGCCATGCTGCTTGCCCTGGCATGCGCCGGATTGCCCGGCGATGCGGCAGCGGCGGAGCGTGTCGTGCTGCTGGCGCGGGAGATCACCGTCGCGGATCTTGCCCTGCTCGATGACGGGCAGCGGACGAGGCTTGGCCCATTGGCGATAGCGGTCATTCCGGCCGGACGCAGCCATCTCGAACTCGATAGCGCCACCCGCGCCAAGCTGCTGCGGCGGCGCGTGCCGGGGCAGGCATTGCGCCTTCGCCATGGCGGAAAGGTACGCTTCGAGTTTTCGGAAGCGTCGCAGCCCGGGCACGGCGCCCGCCAATGCCTCACGCTGCGGCACGATCTCGATGCCGGCGCCTATCTCCAGCCGGAAACCGTGGCGCCAGCCCTGTGCCGCGCTCATGCGGCCCGGCTGCCGCTTCTCTTCGATCGCCGCGTGAACGCGACGCGCCTCTCCGCGCCGCTGGCCGCCGGCACTTATCTCGGGCCGCTGGCTGTCCGGGGCGGGCCGGTCATCGGTGCGGGAACGGAACTTCGCCATGTCGCACGCCAGGGGCCGGTCACCATCGAACGCCGGGTAAACGCTCTCCAGCCCTCCCGCATGGGGCAGGCCGTATTCGTCCGCACCCATGATGGCGCCATCTTCGCCTCGCATCTCGCGGCGCCCGTCGAGGAGGCAAGCGAATGAAGGCGCGGCTGGTCTTGGCTTCGGTCCTTCTTGCAACCCTGTCGGCGGCGCAGGCACAGGCGGATCAGCTCTACAGCGGCGGGGGATGGCCGGCCGTCGCGGCGGACGATCGGGCCCGGGCGGTCGGCGATACGGTGACGGTTCTGATCCACGAAGCGGCCAGCGCTTCCAGCAAGCTGCAGAAGAATTCGTCCCGCAAGACGGAATTCGGCGGCGGGGTGAGCGGCGGATCGGTCGATGAATCGGTCTCGCTCGATTTCGGCGGAAACTACGGCGGCAAGGGCGAGCTGGTGCGCAGCGAGCAATTCGTCGCGCGCATGTCGGCCGAAGTGGTCGGGCTGGCTCCCAATGGCGATTTCCTGATCGAAGGCCGCCAGCGGATGCTGATAAACGGGGAAACCACCTCGATCGGCGTGCGGGGGCGAATCCGCCCGCAGGATATTTCGGCCAGCAACGCGATCCTGTCCTCCCGCATCGCCGATGCGCAGATCGATTATGACGGCAAGGGCTTCGTCAGCCGCAGCGCCAAGCCCGGCATCATCAATCGCATCCTCAGCTTCCTGGGGATCGGCTGATGCCCGCGCCCGCCCGTCTCCTGCTGCGCGGCCTCGCGGTGCTGATGGCCAGCGCGCTTCTGGCGGGCACGCCCGCCGCCGCGCAATCCGTGATGCTCAAGGGGCTGGGGCGGTTCGACGGCTGGCGCGACAATGCGCTCATCGGTTACGGCATCGTCACCGGGCTGGCCGGCTCGGGCGACACCCGCCGCAACGAAGTGACACGGCAGGCGCTGCGCAACGTGCTGTCCCGGCTGGGCAGCACCGTTGCCGACGATCAGATCAACAGCCGCAATGTGGCCGTGGTCATCGTCACCGCCACCTTGCCCGCATCGGCCAATCCGGGCGACCGGATCGACGCGATCGTGTCCTCGATCGGCGATGCCCGCTCCCTCGCGGGCGGAACCCTGCTGATGACCCCGCTGCTCGGCCCCGATCAGCGCCCCTACGCGCTGGCGCAGGGATCGCTGACCGTGGGCGGATATGATTTCGAGGCCAATCTCAACCGGCAGCAGCGCAACTATCCGACCAGCGCGGTGCTGCCTGGCGGCGCGACGGTGGAAAGCGCGGTCGATGCCGCGATCCTGAAGAGCGACGGGCAGGTTTCGTTCCTGCTGACGGAACCGAGCTTCACCACCGCCCAGCGCGTGGCGGAGGCCATCAACCGCGCGCAGGGCCATGGCATCGCGGAAGTGAAGAACGCGGATGAAGTCGCGATCCGCTTCACCCGCCCGCCCGCGCAACTGGCGGCTTTCCTTTCGGATATAGAGAATCTTTCGGTGGAGCCGGGCCGTTCACCTCGGATCGTCATCAACGAACGGACCGGCACCGTGGTTGCGGGTGCCGATGTCAGGATCTCGAGCGTGGTCGTCTCGCAGGGTGATCTCAAGGTGACGATCACCAGCGAGAATTATGCATCGCAGCCCAGCTTCATCGGCGGCTTCGCCAGCGATGTGTCGAGCCTGTTGGTCACCAACACCAAGCTGGAGGTCGAGCAGGGCGCGAACAATACGGTGATGTCCTTTCCCAACACGACGGTGGGAACGCTGGTGCAAGGCCTTGCGCGGTCCCGCGTCGATACGCGCCGCATGATCGGCATCCTGCAGGCGATCAAGGCGGCGGGCGCGCTTCACGCCGATATTCTGGTGCAATGAGGAGACCGGGGATGGATGAGCTTTCCGCAATTCTGCTGACCAGGGCGCTGGATGGCCTTGCCATGCGCGCATCCGCTATTTCGCAGAATATCGCCAATGCGAATTCGCCTTCCTACCTGCCGTTCAAGGTGTCCTTCGAAGAGCAGCTGCGCGAGACGGCGGCGCAGGGCGCCGAAGCCGCGCGCCGTTTCAAGCCCGAGTTCACGCGCCTGCCGATGGATCGATCCAATCGGGAAGTCCGCCTCGATCTCGAAATGGCCAGCGCCTCTCATACCGCCCTGCGCTATGCCGCGCTGATCGAGGTGCTCGGCCGCCAGATGCAGATCGCGCGGACGGCCGTGCGGGGAGGCCAGTGATGGAAGCCCTCGAAATCAGCCGCAGCGGCCTCGATGTGGAATGGCGACGGCTGGAGATCATCGCCAGCAATCTCGCCAATATGCAGACCACGCGCACCGGCGACGGCGGCAGCTACATCCCGCTGCGCCTCGTTTCCGGCCCGGTCGAGAGCTTCCGCCGCATCCTTGCGCAGGAACAGGCCAGCGCGCCCGCTCATCCCAAGGGCGTCCGAGTTTACGGCGTCGAGACGCAGGATGCCGCCGTTCGCCAGGTTTACGAGCCGGGGCATCCCCATGCCGACCCGCAGGGCTTCGTCACCTATCCCGCCATCAGCCACGCGGAGGAAATGAGCCTGATGATCAAGACCACCCGCGCCTATGAAGCCAATCTGGTCGCGATGGCCGCCGCGCAGCAGATCTATTCCAGCGCCCTGCAGCTGGGGCGGCAGTCATGATCGAAATCGCGCCGATCGGTTCGGTCACGCTGGAAAGCGCGGCGCCTCTCCTCAACCGGCTGGGGATGGAGGCGCTGCCCGCCGCCAGCGCGCAGACAGGGGCGAGCTTCGCGTCCATCCTGCGCAGCGGGCTGGAGAGCGTGAACGACAAGATCGCCACGGCCGACGGGCTCGTCCGGCAATTCGCGCTGGATGACAGCATACCGGTGCATCAGGTCACTTTCGCGCTCGAGGAAGCGCGGCTCTCCGTGGAATTCGCGATGCAGGTCCGCCAGCGCCTGACCGAGACTTACCGCGAATTGATGAACATGCAGCTGTGATGGCGCGGCAGGCACGATCTTTCCGGCAAACCCGATGAAGCGCAGGCAGCTCATCCTTTTCGGAACCGTGATGGCTGGGGTCTTCACCGTGCTATGCGTCCTCTATTTTGCCTTCCTGCGGCCGGGCTATGCGGTGCTGTACGAGGATCTGCGCGAAGCGGATGTCGCTGCCATCGTCGGGGAGCTGGAAAAGCAAGGCATCGCCTATCGCCTCGCCGATCAGGGCCGCAGCGTGCTTGTCCCGGAAGACGAAGCCAGCCACGCGCGCGTCATCGTCGCCGGTTCCGGCATCACCATGGGCGGCGTGGTCGGCTTCGAGCTGTTCAACGAAAGCGACATGGGGCTGACAGAGTTCGCGCAGAAGGTGAACTATCAGCGGGCATTGCAGGGCGAACTTGCCCGCACGATCATGCTGATGGACGGCATCAGCTCCGCCCGAGTCCATCTTTCCCTCCCGGAACGGGCGCTTTTCCGGGCGGTGCAGCACGGCCCCAAGGCGGCCGTCACCGTCCAGACCATGGGGAAGCGCGCGCTCGACCCGGACCAGATCGCCGGAATCCAGCGCCTCGTCGCTTCTACCGTAACCGGCCTTTCCAGCGCCGATGTCGCGATCCTGGACGATCAGGGCGATCTGGTGAGCCCGGTCGTGCCGCAACCGTCCCAGGGCGGGGCCAGCGGGGAGCGAGGCGCGCTCGAAGAATATTTCCGGGCACGGGCCACCGCCGCCGCGGAGAGGATCGTGCCCGGCGCGCCATTTGAAATCCGGGTCTCGGCGCTCGATCTTGATGCTGTGGGACCGGATGCGCCCACGCCGCTGGATCGCTCCGGCCCGCCCGCAGGCGAGGCACGCAATTTCAAGCTGCGCATCGCGTTCCGCAGCGAAGGCGACCTCAATCCGGAGAATGAAGAGCGCCTTCGCCAGGCGATCACGCAGGCAGTCGGGCTCGATCCCGCGCGCGGCGACATTCTCCGCTTCGAAACCGGGCCGCTCGGGCTTCCGGAGAACTCCGGGCTGGGCCGGCATGGCGACACGCGATCCGCCTTCGACGATCGCAGCGCGGCGCTTCCGCCCGCCCCAGCACAATCCGCCGGGGACTGGGCCAGCTGGCCTTCCTATCCCTGGCTGCTGGGCGGGCTGGCGATATTGGCGGCGATTGCTGTCGCCCGGTTTCGTCAGCGCAGCCGCCTGACCGGGGAAGAGCAGCAGAGCTTCGCGGACGTGCTTTCCGCCACTCTTTACTCCCGGGAGCTTGACCGCGATGAGCGCTAGCGCGGAACCGTTGGATGCGCTGCTGGAGCGATGGCGCCACCTCTCGCGGGGGGACCGCAACGCCATCCTGCGCCACATGCCGGCCGAACGGCGGATCGACCTCCAGCAGGCTCTCGCCGAGCGATCCGCAGCGAGCGCATTTTCCGGCCAGCATGGCAATCAGGCCACGCAAGCCGCCTATTCACCCTGGCTCGCCCAGACCCTCGAAGCCATCGACAGCCCCGAAGATGCCGAGGCCCGGAATATCCTCCTTCCCCGGCCCGCAGCCCGCGAAGCGTTGAGCCGCGCTCGTGCCAGAGCGCAGGAACTCACCGTCAGCGAGCGGCGCCCGTCCCTGCTCGATCTTGCGAGATCGCTGCTATTCGAAGGGAGCGGCCGGAAGTGAACGCTCTCCTGAAAGCGCATGATCGGGATGCATTGGCCGATGTGCAGTCCTTCCGGGCGAGCCGTCCGCATGGCAGCCATGCGAGCCAATCGCCTATCAGCGCTGGCGAAGAGAGCGACAGGCAGTCGGAAACGCATGGGCATCGTGAAACGGGAGCGGCCCGGGCTGCAGCGGCTCCGGCAACCGGCGATCCCGGGATCGAGCGGCTCGAAACCCAACTCGCGGCGCTTCAGGAAGAATTGAAGCAGGCCAAGGCGAAAGGCGAAGCCCAGGCGGCCGAGGCACTCCAACGCGGCAAGCTCCAGGGCGGGCAGGAAGCAGAAAAGAACGCGCAAGCGGCGCTGGAGAAACTCTCCGCCGCATTGGAAAGTGCGCAGGCGGAATTTTCCGAAGGGTTCGAGCGATTCGAAGGGCTTGCGCTCCAGATCGCGCAGACCGCGCTCGCCCGGGTCCTGGGGGACAGCAGCCAATTTGCGGAAATGGTGTTCGAAGCGGTGCGGCACCAGTTGGCCGGGATCGACCGCGCCCTCGTCGCGGGCCTGCGCGTCTCGCCCTGCGACTTTACGGACGGGGATGCCGTGGCGGCTTGCGCATCCCGATTCGACAGGCTGGAGGTGACGGTCGATCCCGATCTGGCCGCCGGGGAATGCGTGATCGACCTGCGCATGGGTGCAATCGACGTCTCGATCGGCAAGCAATGGTCGCGCCTGTCCGCCTTGCTGGAGCAACTGGCCATGGAAGGCGCCCCATCATGAAGGCCCATCCCCTGGTGCAGCGCCTGGAACAGGCGGAGCTGACGCGATGGTGCGGAGCGGTCACCCGGATTTCGGCCGATTGGCTGGAGGCGGATGGTCCGATCGCCATGATCGGCGATTATTGCGAGATCGAGCGGGCTGGCGGCGGGGCACCGCTGGTCGCGGAAGTGGTTGCGGTCCAGCCCGGCGCGCTCCGCCTCGCGCCCTTCGGCCCGATCCACGACCTGCTGCTGGGGGCCACGGTCACGCGTTGCCGCGACCTCGACCGGATCGCAGTGGGCGGGGGCTTCGCGGGGCGCGCGGTGGACGCGCTTGCCCGGCCGATCGACGATGGGCCGGCGATCCTGCCGGATCATCGCGGGCCAAGGGCGGGCGCCCTGCTTCCGGCACTGCAGCGCACCGTCGCCCGGGAGCGTGTCGAAACCGGGGTGCGGGCCATCGACGGCCTCCTGCCTCTGGGCAAGGGCCAGCGGATCGGGATCTTCGCCGCCAGCGGCGTCGGCAAGACCAGCCTGATAGATCAGCTTGCGCGCCAGATCGCCTGCGACCGGATGATCCTGTGCCTGGTGGGAGAACGCGGGCGCGAGGTGGAGAAGCTCTGGCGGACGCATCTGCAGGATGCAGCGCGCGCGCGTTTCACCCTGGTGGCCGCGACGGCGGACGAGAGCGCCAGCCTGCGCGTCCGCGCGATCGATCAGGCGCTGGGCATGGCCGAATATTGGCGGGATCGGGGCGAGCATGTCGTGCTGATCGTGGATTCGATCACCCGGGTCGCGCTGGCCCTGCGCGAGCTTGGCCTGGCTTCCGGCGAACCGCCCGCCGTGCGCGCCTTCACCCCCAATGTCTTTTCCGCCCTGCCCCGGATCGTCGAGAGGTGCGGCGCCGCGCGCGATGGCGGGGCGATCACCGCGATCATGACGGTGCTGAGCGAGACGGACGATGTGGACGATCCCCTCGTCGAGCTGATGAAGTCCGTGCTCGACGGGCATATCGTCCTCTCCCGGACGCTGGCCGAGAGGGGGCATTTCCCGGCAATCGACATCGCGCGCAGCATCAGCCGCCTGGCCGGCGATCTCTTCTCGCCGCCGGAAGCGCAACTTGCGCGCAAGGCCCATGCGGCTCTCGCGCGCTTCGAGGAAGCCCGCCCGATGATCGAAAGCGGGCTGTATCGCAAAGGCTCCAACCCGGAAGTGGATCAGGCCATCGCCTGGCAGCAGGATCTTGCCATCTTCCTGCAGCAGGAAGCGGACCGCCCCTGCAGCCGGAACGAAGGCTTCGCGATGCTCTCGCGGATCTGCGGAGGCGACGGCCATGCGCAATGACCGCAACCGATGCAGGAGCTTGGGCCAGCTCACTATGCTGCAAAGCTTGCGGGTGGCGCAGGGCGAGCTGTCGCTGGCCGATGCCACGGCGGCGCGGGCGGAGGCCGAGGAGGCCGAGCGGGAAGCGGAGCGGCTGCTCGATGCCGCCCGGCAGGACTATCACCGGATGCTTTCCTCCGGTTCCTTCGCCGCGGAAGGCTTCCGGCTGGCTGGCGCGATGGTGAACCTGCTGGAGCAGGAAGCCGGGACGAGGCGCGAGCGAACGGCACAGGCCAGGGAAGCGGAAGCCGCAAGGGAATTGCGCTGGCAGCGCCAGCGCCATCGGCAGGACCAGCTCGGCGCGCTCCACAAGGCCGCGCGCCGCAAGCTTGCCCGCAAGGAGGAGGAAAAGGCCATAGCCGAAGCGGGCCAGCTGCTCCTTCACCGGGGCGGGAGGAGCCGGGCATGAGGATCGCGCATGAGCCGGGCGGGCCACCCGCCAGCACCGGCCGCAACCTGCCGCACGGCAGCCCGGCGGGGATGGAGCCTGCCCCACTGCCGTTCGCGGCGTTGATGGCCGCCTATTCCGCGAACCCCGGCAATCCGGCGGAACACGAAACGGCAGCGCTGGCTGCCACGATCATACCGGGCACGATCATACCGAACGCGGTCGCAGCCCCTGCCCCGGCCCAGCCTGAAATCGCCGCCATCTGGCCCGCCATTGGCGAAGGCGCCCATCCCTTCTGCGCATCCGCCTTGCTGGTAAGCACCGCATTCCCGCCGCAGACGGCAGGCGCCGGGGCGGAGCCTCGCATGGTACAGCCGGCGGCAGGCTCAACCCCCGGCCTGACCTTGCCGCAATCCGATCCGGCCATGACACTCGCAGCCCCCTTCGAGGCAAGCCGATCCGCATCCCTGGGCAGCTCCGCGCCAGCATTGCCGCAAGGGAGCCACCTGCCCGGCCCCGCACTCCTGCCCAGAGGGGCGTCGCCTGCCGCAATGACCTCAACCGCTGCGGCATCCGCGCCTCCCCGCCCCGGCCTGTCCGCGCAAACACAGCCCGATAGCCGCCCGGCAGGCGAGCGCTCGTCCAGTGTCCGCAGCCGGTCCGCGCTGGCCGATCCATCGCGCCCGGCAGCCACGGCAACGGCCCTGGCGCAATTCGTGCCGCTGGAAGGGGGATTGCGGCTGGTGCTGCGCCTGCCGCGCCTGCCGGACGACATGCGCGCCGAGCTGGAGGCGAGACTGCACCAGTTGCTGGCCGCCTTCGGCCATTCCCGGCATGAATTGCTGATCCGCCAGAGCGGGCGAGGATAGGACAAGCATGGCATCCGCCCCGATCGACGGCCTCACCGGCGTCCAGCAGAACGGCTCCGCCAATGCGTCAGGCACGCAGGCCGCGACCGATGCGTTCGGCCTCAGCTTCGAATCCCTGCTGAAGATCGTGCTGACCCAGCTGACCTATCAGGACCCGCTGAAGCCGATGGACAATTTCGAATTCGTCTCGCAGCTCGCCCAGTTCTCGCAGATCCAGCAGACGCAGGAAATGTCGGAAAGCCTGCGCACCCTGGTCGCGGCGCAATCCACCTCGCAGGCGGCCGGGCTGCTCGGCAAGATCGTCGACATTCCGGCCGGGGCCGCCACGCTGAGCGGGGAAGTGACCGCCGTGGCCTTCGTCGATGGCGCCCCGCGGCTGACCATCCGCACCGCCGGCGATCAAACCATCAGCAATATCGCACTCAGCTCCATTTCTCAGATCCGGGAGGCAAACTGATATGTTCGGTTCCATCTATATCGGCCTGAGCGGCCTCAATGCCTATTCGCAAGGGCTGAAGACGGTCAGCAACAATGTCAGCAATCTCAACAGCGCGGGCTTCAAGGCTGCCGACATCTCCTTCTCCGACATCTATGGCGGGGGCAGCGCAGGCGGGCTCAACTATGGCGCGGGCTACCGCGCCCAGGGCCACGGGGTCAGCTTCGACGATGTCACGATAAATTTCTCGCAGGGGGAGTTGCGCCAGACCGGCCGCGACCTCGACCTCGCGATAGATGGCGGCGGCTTCCTCACGCTGATCGACGGCGACCGGACCTATTACGCCCGCACCGGCAGCTTCGTGATCGACGAGGATGGCCATGTCGTGCTCGCGGGCACGGACCTCAGGCTGGCGGTGCTCGATTCCGGCGGCCGTCCGGTCGGCCTGAATATCGACACGGCGCGCACCAGCCCACCAGAGCAGACCACGAAGATCGTCTTTTCCGACAACCTTTCCTCCACCGCCACGACCCACACGATTTCCGATCTCAAGCTCTTCGACGAAGGGGGCGGGGAGCATCTCTGGACCATCGCACTGACCCGCGAGGAGACGGTGCCGAATCAGTGGACCGTGCAGGTGACCGACGGGGATGGCGACGAGATCGGCTCTCAGACCCTGAACTTCGTGGGCGGCCTGCCGGATATCGCCAATACGACGCTGACTTTCGAGGATAGCGACAGCGGCCTTTCCGTCGCATTCGACTTTTCGGGCATCACCTCCTTTTCCTCCGGCACCGTGTCCACACTGCGGGCGTCGCAGGTCGATGGACATGGCACCGGCACCATCACCACCCTGACGGTCAATGAGCAGGGCCAGTTCGAGATCGCCTACAGCAATGAGGAAACGCGCGAGCTGGGCGCCATCGCCCTGGCCGATTTCCGCGATCCGCAGAAGCTGCAGCAGCGCAGCAACGGGCTGTTCGCGCATAGCGGGTTCGGCCAGGTCCAGTATCTCTCCGCGCAGGACAGCAGGGTGGGCAGCATCTTGTCTGGGCGGCTCGAAGCGTCCAACGTCGATCTGGGGGCGCAATTCGGCGACCTGATCCTGATCCAGCGCGGCTTTCAGGCATCCTCGCAAATCATCAGCGTCAGCAATGACATGATCCAGCAACTGTTCGGCATCCGGGGGCAGGGATGACGGGCACGCCACGAAGCTGGCTTCCCGAATGCGCCCTGACCTCGCCCATCGCGGTCAAGCCGATGGCCGACTGGCTGGATGAGTGGTCGCGCGCATGGCTGGTATCGGGCCGTCTCACGCCCGCACCCGCCTGGAAGGAAGCGCGCCGCGACACTTGGAGCGATACCGGTGGGACCACGCAATGGCAGGACGACAGCGGCTTTCGCGTCTCATCGCGGGCGGAAACACAGCACCTGCTGGCCGGCGCCATGCTGGGGCACGCGATCACCGACAGGGACATCAGGACCCCCGGCGACAGGATGGTGATCGGCGATCTCGTGAAAGCCGCGATCAAGGATCTTTCCGACAAGCTGGATGCGAAGCTGCAGGGCGCGCTGCCGACGCCGGCCGGCGAAGCGGAATATTGCCTGCCGATATTCCTCGATGCCGGGCCGGAAATATTGGCGATCACGGCGCGCCGCTCGATCGTGACAGGATTGGCCCGGCGCTATGCCGGCCCGCCCCGCAGCAGGCCGGAACCGGGGGAAAGATCGCAGGCCCTCGCCCGGCAGGAGATCGGACTCTCGGCCATCATCGGCCGCACCCGGCTCGGCCTGCGGGATCTCGAACGGCTCGGGATAGGCGATGTCATCACGCTCGGCACGCCGACCGACCGACCCTTGGACGTCAGCATGGGCGGGATTTCCTGCAGCTCGGCTGCCGCGTCCCTCGCCCTGCAGGGCGAACGCTTCGGCCTCCGGATCGAAAGGCATGTGAACCAATGGTAGATGACGATATTCTTCCGGCTTCCGCGCCGCAGGAAAGACCGGCCCGGCTGATCGACCATGTCGAGGTCGAGATCGAAGTGCTGCTCGGGGAAGCCCGGCTGACGGTGGCGGGTCTGAACGCGCTTGCCGCCGGGGACGTGCTTCCAATCGACCGCAAGCTCAGCGAGGCGGCCGATATACGAGTGAACGGGCAAGTGATCGCCCGGGGCGAGATCGTCACGCTGGATGACAAATTCGCCATTCGCGTCACGGAAATCGGCGAATAGGCGCGCCATGCAGGCATTGCGATATATTCCGGGCCTGCCCGCCCTGCTCATCGCCGCGCCCGCGCTGGCCGCCGGGCTGGGCAAGGGCACCGCGCCCGCCATACCCTGGGCGCGGATTGCGCTCGCCTTCGTGTTCTGCATTGCGCTGGCTGCGGGCGCGATCCTGCTGATGCGCAAATATCGCCTGCATGACGGCGGCGGCTTCTCCTTTCCGCGCCGCCCGGCCGGCCAGCGCGCCATCGAGATCGTGGAAACCCGGCGAGTGAGCCAGCACGGCGATGCCTGCCTGCTGCGCTGCCATGGGCAGGACTATCTGTTCGTCATCACACCCCACAAAGTCGTGCTGCTCGACAAGCTCGGGGCGCAGGGCGAATGAGGCCATCGCTGCGCAGGCTGGCATGCCTTGTGGCCTTTGCCGCGACCATGGCCGCCGCGCCCGCCGCCCATGCAGCCAACGCCGCCGTGGTGGGCGGCACCGGGCAGGCAGTGCAGATCGCCGTCGTCCTCGCGGTGCTGGCGGTGATCCCCGCGATCCTGATCAGCACCACCAGCTTCGTGCGGATCGTGATCGTCCTCGCCATGGTTCGCCACGCCTTCGGTATGCCGCAAACCCCGCCCAATGCGGTGCTGACCAGCCTTGCCCTGTTCATGACGGCATTCGTGATGGGGCCGACCCTGTCGCAGCTCAACCAGGATGCCTTGCAGCCGCTGCTCAGCGGGAAGGCCGAGCTGGGCGAAGTGATGGATAAGGGAGCGGCCCCGCTCAAGAGCTTCATGCTCAAGCATACGCGCGACCGCGATATCGAGATGATCTACGAAATAGCGCGGACACCCCTGCCGGAGCGGACCGAGGACATTGACCTGTTCAAGCTGACTCCGGCCTTCATGCTCAACGAGCTGCGGGTCTCCTTCACCATCGGCTTCGTCATCCTCCTGCCGTTCCTGCTGATCGATCTGGTCGTGGCCAGCATACTTCTCGCGCTGGGCATGATGATGGTGCCGCCAGCCACCATTTCCCTGCCGATCAAGGTGCTGATGTTCGTACTGATCGACGGCTGGAGCCTGGTTCTGGAGGGCTTGCTCGGCAGCTTCGGATGAGCGGGCGGCGGGCTCGCGGCCTCGACCTGCTGACCCGGCCGGACCGGGTCGAGGCCTCCCTCTGGCGCTCCCGCTTGAGCGAAGCGGGAGAAGCATCGCGGCAGCGCCTGTTCGATCATTACCGGCCCTTCGCCCGCAAGCTGGCCGCCTATCACTGGGCGCGCAGGAAACCCGATAATTTCGAGCGTGGAGATATCGAGCAGCTTGCCTATGAAGCTCTGCTGCAGGCGATCGACCGCTACGATCCGCACCGCAACGTCCCGTTCGAAGCCTATGCGCGGCTGCGGATCGCCGGACATATCGCCAATGGCCTGGCAAGGATGAGCGAGGCTTCGGCGCAGTATCGCTATCGGCGACGGACCGAGCGTGAGCGCCTGCGTTCCTTGAGCGAGGGTGGCGACGAAGCGGGAGAAGACGCCCTGGCGGCGCTTTCCCGCCTGGCGGCCACGCTCGCCCTCGGGCTGATGCTGGAGGAGGACGGCCCCATCGACCCGGATTCGCTGCCGGATGCGCAACCATCCGCCTTCGAAAGCCTGGCGTGGCACGAAATGAAGCGGAAGATCGCGGACCAGATCGCGACCCTGCCCGCGCGCGAGGCCGATGTGGTGCGACAGCATTACCAGAACGGTGTCAGTTTCCAGCAGATTGCCGAGCTGATGGGGCTGAGCAAGGGGCGGATATCGCAGATTCACCGGTCCGCCTTGTCGAGATTGCGAGACCAGCTCGCCCGCTTTCGATAACAAGGGAATTAAGGGGAAACGACATGAAACTGTCCGATGAAAGCGAGATCGCAGCGCTGCTGGAATCGATCCGGGGCGATGATGCGGATGATCTGGCGCAAGCCGAGCGGCTGCTGGCCCGCTTCCCGGATGATCCGAGGCTGCATTTCCTGCGCGGCTCGATCCTGGCCGGACGGCAACGACCGATCGAAGCGCATGTCTCGCTCGCGCGGGCGGTCGAGCTGGCGCCGGAGTTCCATATCGCGCGGTATCAGCTCGGGTTCTTCGAGCTGACCTCGGGGGAAGCCGACAAGGCGCTCTCGACCTGGGGGCCGCTGCTGCGCCTGCCGCAGACCCATCACCTGCGGCTGTTCGTGGAAGGGCTTACCCATCTGGTGCGGGACGAGTTCGCGGAAGCGATCGACAGCATGAAAGCCGGGATGGCGGCGAATACGGAGAATCCGCCGCTGAACAACGACATCGCACTGCTGGTCGCCGAATGCGAGAAGCTGGTCGGCCAAAGTGACGAGGGCGGCGGCGATGCGGAGCGGGAGGATTCCGATCTATCCGCCACTTCCCTGATGCTCGGCCAGTTCTCGCCTGGCCCGACCAGGCACTGAGACGGGCGCCGGAAGCCGATGACCCGCATCAACCAGGTCGACCAGGTGCTGATGCTGCTGCGGCAGCAATTGCAGCGCATGGGCAAGGCGCAGCGCAGGCCGCAGGCCGCGAAGGCGGGCACGCCGTCCGCGATCAAGCGCGCGGCGGCACTGGCGCAGATCGAGGGTCTTTCGCCCGAAGACCTCGAACAATCCCTGATCCGGGCCTTGCTGACCGAGGAATTCGGCGAAGCGCTGGCGAGCGATGCCCGGTTTCAGAAGGTGGTGGCCGATGTCCACAGGATCATCGCCACGGATCGCGAGACAAGCCAATTGCTCCGGCAGGCGGTGGAGCAGCTGAAACAGCCGGGCACGGGCTGAACGCTATCTGGCCATCCGCCGCAGCGCATCGCCGATCGTCCTGCCCTGCTCGTCCAGCACCTGCCCGAGCGCCATGTCCATGATGCGCTGCACGGCTTGCTGGTCGCCATCCCCGGCGGCGATCAGCAGTTTGGCGAAGGCGGCGGAAAAACACTGGCGATCCAGCCCGAAAGCGACTTCCAGCCCCCGTTCCGCACTCGCTCGGTTCCCCTCAAGCAAATTCAGCACCGCCAGCGAACCATGGGATTCCGCGAAATTCGGGTCGAGCCGAAGCGCATGCTCGAACCGCCCGCGCGCCTTTTCGCGGTTGCCGCCAAGGAGATAGGCCCAGCCCGCCGCAATCCAGCTGCCGAGATGATCGCCGAAAAGTTCCGCCCCCTTGTCGAGCGCCGCCGCAGCCGCATGATGATCGCCGCCGGCGAGATCGGCCAGCCCCAGCCCGATCCAGCCGCGGGGCGAGCCTGCGTTCGCCGCCAGGGCACGCTCGAACAGGGGCCGGGCCGTCTCATGCGCCTGCTCAGCCAGCGCCAGCGTGCCGAGCACCGCCAGAGCGTCGGGGTGGCCATCCGCCCGTTCCGCGCATTGCCGCGCCAGTTCCTCGTCTTCCATATCCACCGCAAGAACAGAGATCGCGGCCAGCAAGGGCGGATAATCGGCATGAACGGAAAGATGCTGCCTGGCCCGCGCGAGCGCTTCATCGAACGCCCCCGCTTCATGCAGCAATTGCACTTCCAGCATCGCCGCCTGCGGCAAGGCCCGGGTGGTTGTCTCATCGAGCAAGCCGGCGGCCCCGGCGCGATCCTGCGCCAGCGCGCGCGCCCAGGCGAGATTGAAGCGCAGCCCGGCATCCCCCGGCGCGACGGTGAGAAGCTGCTCGAAGATGCGCGCGGCCTGCACCGGATCGCCGCCCTGCATCAAGGCGATTGCCAGCAGGTTGCGGTCGGCGGCGGCAAGGGCATCGGCCTGTTCGAGGCGCGACAGCAAATCCACCGTCAGGCCGGGTTCATGGGCCGCAAATGCCGCCTGCGCCGCATCGCGCAGCAGCGAAGGGTTGAGCGGATCGCAGTCGAGGAATCCGAGCAGGCGATCCAGCGCTTCACGATCAGGGACATCAGCCATCCGGGACCTCACTTCCGACACAGCCCGCACATGCGCAGGCCCCTAAACCCATATTATCGGCTACTTCAAACAGGCGTTCATCCATCGGCCTTCACCACATCGAAGGATTGCAGGCTGATGCGCAACGGAATCTCGTCCACCGAAAGCACGGACAGATGCGGAATGGAACGCTGGGTAAGCTTCAGGAGAATGCGGCGGATCGGCCCGGCGCACAGCAGGACGGGCGATTTTCCCTGCCGCATCATGGCTTCCGCCAGCGGCGCGAGCTTGCGGAGCAATTGCTCGGCCAGGCGCGGCTCCATGCCGAATGCGCTCGCGTCCCGCGCGCCGGCGCTGGTCAGAAGCTGGTTTTCCAGCCTGGGATCGAGGCTGAGCACCGACAAATGGGGATTGCGCCCGCGCAGGCCGTTGCAGATGACCGTGCTCAGCGCCTGACGAACCTTTTCGGTAAGCTCGGCAGGGTCGCGTTCCGATCGCCCGATATCCACCAGCGTTTCCACGATCAGGTCGATATTGGCGATGGACACCCTTTCCTGGACGAGGTTCTGCAGAATCCTCTGCACATCCGAGATGGTCATGACGTTCGGCACGAGTTCCTCGACCAGGCCCGGCTGCCGTTCCCGCACCTGATCCAGCAATTCGCCGACCGCCGACCGAGTCAGCAAGGTAGCGGCTTCCATCCGCACGATCTCGTTGAAATGCGTAATCATCGCCGTTTCAGGCTCGACCACGCTGTATCCGCTGCCCGATGCCTGCTCCGCCTCGGCGGCTTCCACCCAGATCCCGCCGATCCCGAAGGCGGGATCATGGCCGGCGATGCCCTCCAGCTTCGGCACATCCTCATTCTGGGGAATGGCCAGCACCCGCCCGGGATGGACCTGCCCGCTGCCGTAGGCGGTCCCATGGATTTCGATGCGGTATTCCAGGCTGCCCAGTTCCGGCGCATCCGCGAAACGGACGGCGGGAAAGGCGATGCCGAAGGTCTGCTCATGCGCGGCGCGCGCGGTGGCGATGCGATCCAGCAGCAGCGCTTTCCTGCCTGCCCATGCCTCGCTCAACTGGCTGCCGAGACCGATCTGGAGCGCGGCCCGCACCCCGGCGCGCGCGGGCGGACCATCCTGCTCCGCCGCGCCATCGATGGCGTCCGCAGCCTGGCCACGGCGCCGCGCGCGGACACGCAGCCAGGCCAGGAAGGAAATCCCCAGCAGCAGGGCGATGGGCCATTTGGGCATGCCCGGCAGCAGCATGAGCGCGAACAGCACCGCGATCACTATCAGGGGAATGCGCGGCTCCGACGCCAATTGCCGGAAGATCTCCGCGCTCAGCTGGCGATCCGCCGACGACCGCGTCACGATGATGCCGGTGGCGATGGAAATAATCAGCGCCGGAAGCTGGGTCGCGATGCCATCGCCGATGGTCAGCAGGGCGAACCGTTGCAGCGCCTCGCCCCAGCCCATCCCCATCTGGGTGACGCCGACGATCAGCCCCGCCACTATGTTGATGAGGAGAATCAGGATTCCGGCAATCGCATCGCCCTTCACGAACTTGCTGGCCCCGTCCATCGCGCCATAGAACGACGCTTCCTTTTCCAGTTCCGCGCGCCGTTCGATCGCCTGCTTCTGGTCGATCAGCCCCAGATTGAGATCGGCATCAATGCTCATCTGCTGGCCCGGCATGGAATCCAGCGTGAAGCGCGCCGCCACTTCGGAAACACGCTGCGCGCCCGAGGTAACCACGACATATTGCACCACGATCAGGATGGTGAAGACGACCAGCCCGATGACGAAATTGCCCTGCACCGCATAGGTGCCGATGGATTCGATCACATCACCTGCATCCGCGCCGGTCAGGATCAGGCGGGTGGCGGCGACATTGAGCGAGAGACGGTACAGCGTGGCGACCAGCAGCAGCGAGGGAAAGGTGGAAAATTCGACCGGCTTGGTGACGTAGAACGTCAGCAGCATGATGGTCAGCCCGAGCGCGAAATTGACGATGATCGCCAGGTCCAGCAAGGCCGGGGGAATCGGGGAAAACAGGATCAGCAGGATCAGGATGGTGCCCAACACCAGGACGAGATCCTTGTTGCGGTCGAACAGCTCACCCATGCAAGGCATCGCCCCCTTCCGCTTGCTCCGCCGCCCGGCGCAGCCGGCCGTAATGCCGCGCCACGGCGTGAAAATGCGCAGGCGCAATCGGCTTGCCCGCTTCGGTTTCCCGGAACAGCCGGCGGGCAAGCGCCGGATCGGCAATCAAGGGAATGCCGAGCAGGCGGGCCTTGCGCTTGAGCAATTGCGCGAAATGATTCCGGCCCTTGGCCCGCACCATCGGCGCATCCATCCGGTCCGGCCGATAGGCCAGCGCGACCGCGAAATGATCGGGATTGGTGACCACGAAATCCGAGCCGGGAAGCTGGCCCAGCCCTTCGGCCTGCTTGCGCATCTCGCCATGAAGCTCGCGCCGTTTCTGCTTGAGGCGCGGCTCGCCTTCCCTGTCCTTCGTCTCGCGCGTCAATTCGCGGCGGCTCATCCGCATCTGCTTGCCAAATTCCCGCCGCGCCATCACCTGATCCAGCAGCATGAACAGGAAGGCCGCGCCCAGGAATGCGAACAACAGGCGCTTGGCCGCCCCTTCCAAGGCCCGCGAGAGCGACAGGGCATCCTGCAATGTATCGCCGAAGATCCGGATGGCGCTGGCAATCATGAGCCAGGCGATCACCGAATAGACCGCCATCTTGGCGATGTTCTTGAGCGTTTCCTTCACCATCCGCAGCGAAAAGATGCGCTTCAGCCCCTTGGCGGGATTGAGCCGGCTGAAATCCGGCTTGAGCGGGGCGGCGGTGAAGATGAAGCCCCGCAGCTGGATCAGTTCCAGGCAGATCAGGATCACGGCGATCACCCCGCCCAGCAGCAGCAAGGGCTGGAAGGCCATCCAGTACACCGTCTTGACCGTCGCCAGCACCGAAGGCGCATGTCCGGCCTGATCGATCCCGACAGTGAGGGACAGCCGCATCAATTCAGCCAGCCTGGCGACGAAGGCCGGCCCGGCCAGCAGGATGAAGGCGGCGAAGGCCAGCAGGCTGCCGACGAAGCCCAGGTCCATGCCCCGCGCCACCTGCCCCTTTTCCCGGGCGCGTTTCAGCTTGAACGGCGTCGCTTCTTCCGTGCGATCCTGGTCCTGCCCTTCCATCGCTCAGGCTCCGCCCTGGCCCAGCAGGCGGGGTACCGCTTCCAGCGAGAGCCGGATCATGCGCAACAGCAGCCCCGCCGAAAGCGAGAGCGACAGCGGGAGAACGACCAGAACCGCCAGCGACTTGACCTGAAAGCCGAGCAGCAGGACATTCATCTGCGGCAGGGTGCGCGACATGAAGGCGATCGACAGGTCGAGCAGGAACAGCACGAGCAGGATGAGGCCGACCAGCCCGATGCCCATGGCGAACAGGCTCGCCACCAATCCGAGCAAGGCGCGCGCATCGCCTGTATACAAGCCATGGCCCAGCGGCATGAAATCCAGCGTCGCGGCCCATAGCGCCAGCAGATCATGCGCACCGTCGGTGGCGAAGAAGACGATGGCGGCGGCATAGGCGAACACGGTGCCGACCAGCGGCATCTGGGCCTGGGTGGTGGGGTCGGCGATCATGGCCAGTCCGAACCCCGCCTGCACGTCGATGATGCGCCCGGCCCAGAGAATGGCGGCATAGGCCAGCTGCAGGCTGAGCGCGACGGCGAGGCCCACGAACAGTTCCCCGGCGGCTAGGCCCGGCAGGGGGTATCCGGCCATGACGCGGGCGGTCGTCGCATCCGGCCGTCCCGCCACCAGCCATAGCGCCAGGGCCAACGAGAGCAGCACCCGCACCGTCACGGGAATCCGCAGCATGGCAAATGGCCCGCCAAAGGCAAGCACGGGTGCGATCCGCAAGCTGACCAGCAGGACCGCCGTCAATTGCGCCGTCATTTCCTCCATCGGGCCGGTTCAACCCGCCAGCGAGGGGATGAGCAGATAGAGCGAGCGGGCGAAGCCGGTCAGCCGCGCGATCATCCACGGGCCCAGCGCGATCAGCAGGACCATGGCCGCGAGCATCTTCGGCACGTAGCTCAACGTGATTTCCTGGATCTGGGTGGCGACCTGAAACACCGACACGATCAGGCCGACGGCAAGCGTGGCAAGAAGCACCGGCCCGGCGACAATCGCCGTGTTCCAGAGCATCTCGTTCATGAGGTTGAGCGCGCGATCCGGCCCCATCCGTTCCCCCAAGGCAAAGGCCACCTTCTCCGCCCGTGGCGGGAGATCGGTGTCCGCTTCACCTCGCCGTCCGGCCCCGCAAGGTCCATCGGAGTTAGGACGGAAACGGTCCAATTGGCTCGGCGGAAAGCGGCAGGCCCTCGCGGCGCTGATGGCCCAGGGTCAGGGCCTAAACGGCCAGCGCGGCGCCCCTGAGAAAGAATCGCACGCGCATGGCGACATCGACGGAATCGTCGAGCGTCACTCCGCTGATCGTCTGCAGCAGATGCTCGTGGCAGATCAGCGCGAAGAACAGGCCGGCAAGCTCCTCAGGACTGTTGGCGCCCGCGGCGGCGACTTCCTTGCGCGCCGCGAAGAAGGCGGCAAGCTCGACTCGCGCCCGCTCCATCCCTTCCTCGCAGAACTCCCGCACGAAATCGTCATTGTCGATGCTTCGCGCGATGAGGATGCGGAACAGGGCCATCGAGGAGGTTTCCCCGAAAGCCTGCTGGAAACGTTCCGCCATCAGGGTCAGGCTGTCGAGCAGGGGCAGCCCCTTCGCCCCGACATCGCGAACGATCTCTTCACCCGAAACGGTTGTTTCTTCGACCACCGCGGTCAGCAGCCCTTCCTTGCTGCGGAACAGCTTGTAGAGCGTCGCCAGCGAGCCGCCCGCCCGCTCCACCACCTGGGCCAGCGTGGTGCGTTCGAAGCCTTCGCTGAGAAAAGCCTCGCGAGCGGCTTCGATGAATGCCGTCCGCCTCCGTATGAGGCGAGCGTCCGCACAATCCTGCTCAGACCACATTTTACTTCGATCCCCCCCTTGCGATGGACTTGTGTAATATATATTACGCCTTCGCGCTGCACAATGGAAGGATGGCACAATTGACCAGATCTAGTATCGCGGCCGCTCTCAGCCTGCTTCTTGCTGCCTGCAGCGGCGGCGAAGCGGAAGCGCCGCCGGCCATTCCTGTCGAAACCCTCACGGTCAGCGCCCGGGAAGTACCCAATGTCATCGAATTACCGGGCCGAGTCGCGCCGGTGCGGGTGGCGGAAGTGCGCGCCCGCGTGACGGGCATCGTCGAACGCCGCCTCTACAAGGAAGGCTCCGACGTGCGCGCCGGCCAGCCGCTGTTCCAGATCAACCCGTCCGAACTGCGGGCCAGCTATGCCCAGACCAAGGCCAGCCTCGATCGCGCCCGGGCGACCGCCGCGAACGCCGCGGCCGTGGTGGAGCGCTATCGTCCACTGGTCGCCGAAAACGCGATCAGCCGGCAGGAATACGACGCCGCCGTCGCCGCGTCCCGCGAGGCTTCGGCCAATGTCGCGCAGATCCGCGCCCAGCTCGACGCGGCATCGCTGCAGCTCGGCTACACCACCGTGCGCGCGCCGATTTCCGGGCGGGCAGGCCCGGCCCAGGTGACTGAAGGCGCGCTGGTGAGCCAGACGGACGCGACCCTGATGGCGCGGGTCGAGCAGATCAGCCCGGTCTATGTGGTGTTTTCCCAATCCGCCAGCGAGCTGCTGAACCTCCGCAAGAGCATGAGCGACGGAAGCCTCGAGCTGAAGGACGGGCAGATGGTCGAAGTCCGCCTGACCTTGGCGAACGGCAGCGAATACGAGACGCCGGGATTCATCGACCTGGTCGACTTCTCGGTGGATGAAACCACCGGCACGGTCGCGCTGCGCGCCGAATTTCCCAACCCGAGCCGGCAATTGCTGACCGGCGAATTCGTCCGCGCCAGGATCTACGCGGGCAAGGTGCCTTCCGGCATCGCGATCCCGCAGCGCGCGGTCATGGTGAACGAAGGCGGCAGCAGCGTGTATGTGGTGGACAGCGCGGGCAACGCGGCGCTGCGCCCCATCGAAACGGGTGCGCTGGTGGATGGCATGTGGGTCGTCCAGAGCGGCTTGCAGCCGGGCGACGTCGTGATCCTGAGCAATTTCCAGAAACTGCGGCCCGGCGTTCCGGTCGCGGCGAAGGCAAAGGCGAAAGCGGCCGGGGCGAAAGCGACCGGGACGAAGCCCGCCGGAAATGCCGCGCAGAAGCAGGCTCCTGCAAAGTCGCAGGAGCGCTGACGGGATGCCTCGTTTCTTCATCGACCGGCCGATCTTCGCCTGGGTCATCGCGCTGGGCGTGTTCCTTTCGGGATTCATCGCCCTGCGCAATCTGCCGATCGAGCAATATCCGGAAGTCGCCCCGCCTTCGCTGACCATATCCGTGGTCTATCCGGGCGCGGACGCGCAAACGCTGGAACAGAACGTCACCCAGGTCATCGAGCAGCAGCTCAATGGCGTGGACGGCTTTCTCTACATGAATTCCAACAGCCTATCGAACGGAACGGCCTCGATCGACCTGACCTTCGAGGCCGGAACGGACATCGATATCGCGCAGACCGAGGTCCAGAACCGGCTCAGCACGGTCGAGGCCCGCCTGCCCGAGGAAGTCCGCCGCCAGGGCATCACCGTGCGCCAGGCGAACAACAACTTCCTGATGATCGTCGCCCTCACTTCCAAGAGCGGCGCGCTCTCGAATATCGACCTCGGCAACATCGCCGCGATCCGGGTGGTGGACGAACTGCGCCGGGTGCCGGGCGTGGGCGACATCCGCCTGTTCGGCTCCGAATATGCGATGCGGATCTGGCTCGATCCTGCCAAGCTGGCATCCTACAATCTTTCGCCCAGCGCCGTGCTCACCGCGATCAGGGAGCAGAACAGCCAGACTGCGGGCGGCTCCCTCGGCGCCCTGCCATCGGTGAACGGGCAGCAGATCAACGCCACCATCGTCACGCAGAATCGCTTTTCCACCGTCAGGGAATTCGAGAACATCCTGCTGCGCACAGATACCGGCGGCGCCACGGTCAGGCTCGCCGACGTGGGCCGGATCGAGGTCGGCGCCCAGAATTACGGGGTGAGGACCACCCGCAACGGCGACCCTATGGCGGGCATGGGTGTCCAGCTCGCGACCGGGGCAAACGCCCTGGCGACGGCCGAGGCCGTGCGCGAGCGGATGGCGCAGATCGCACCCGGCCTGCCCAGCGACGTGGAGTGGTCGATCCCCTACGACACGACCCCCTTCGTCGAGATTTCGGTGGAGGAAGTGGTCAAGACCCTGGTGGAAGCGATGGTGCTCGTCTTCCTGGTCATGTTCCTGTTCCTGCAGAACTGGCGGGCCACGCTGATCCCCACGCTGGTCGTGCCCATTGCCTTGGCCGGGGCCTGTCTCGGCCTGTGGATCTTCGGCTTCTCGATCAATGTGCTGACCCTGTTCGGCATGGTGCTGGCGATCGGCATCCTGGTGGACGACGCGATCGTGGTGATCGAGAACGTCGAGCGCATCATGCGCGAGGAGGGGCTGAGTCCGGTCGCCGCCACGCGCAAGGCGATGGACCAGATCACGGGCGCCATCATCGGAATCACCCTGGTGCTGATCGCGGTGTTCCTGCCGATGGCGTTCTTCCCCGGATCGACCGGCGGAATCTATCGCCAGTTCTCGGTGACGCTGGCCATTTCGATCTTCTTCTCCGCGCTGATGGCGGTCACGCTCACCCCGGCGCTTTGCGCCCATTTCCTCAAGCCGATCGATCATGACCACGATCCCGACCCAGCCGACGAGGCCGTGCCGGAAACAGCGCCGCAGCCCGGCATCCGGGGCTGGATCGCGAAGGGACAGAGCTTTTCGCGCCGCTTCTTCAACCGCTTCAATATCTGGTTCGCGGACATGACCGGCCGATACAGCCGTTCCAACGACCGGCTGTTGAGCAAGCCGATGCGCGGGCTGGCGGTTTTCGCGGCGCTGACTGCCGTGACCATCGTCCTGTTCATGCGCCTGCCCACCGCGTTCCTGCCGACCGAGGACCAGGGCTATCTGATCACCGTTGTCCAAGGCCCGCCCGGCGCGACGGCGGAACGGATGGAAGAAGCGATCGACCCGATCCAGAAGTTCTGGATGAGCCAGCCCGAAGTGAAGCACACCGTCGTCGTGCGCGGATTCAGCTTCTTCGGCCAGGGCCAGAACAACGCGATCATGTTCACCCCGCTCCACCCCTGGGACGAGAGGACCGCCACCGGCAGCAGCGCGGGCGAGCTGCTGGGCCGGGCCATGCAGGAGTTCGGCGGCATGGACAATGCGCTGGCCTTCGTGATCCAGCCGCCCGCGATCAGCGCGCTCGGCAATGCCAGCGGGTTCACCATGAAGCTGGAAGACCGCGCCGGGCTGGGCCGGGAAACCCTGATCTCAGCGCGTGACCAGATGATGGAGCTGGCCTCGCAAAGCAAGATCATCACCAATCTGCGCCCGGAAGACCAGCAGCCCGCGCCGCAACTGCGGGTCGACATCGACCGCATCCAGGCGCGCGCGCTCGGGCTTTCGATCGCCGATGTGAATGCCGCGCTTTCGATCAATTTCGGCTCCGCCTACGCCAATGACTTCACCCGCCAGGGCCGGGTGCTGCAGGTGCTGGTCCAGGCGGATGCGCCGTTCCGCATGAATCCGGAAGACGTCATGGCGCTGCGGGTGCCGAACAGCAGGGGCGAGCTGGTGCCTTTCAGCACCTTCGCCACCGCGAAGTGGACGGCCGCGCCGCCCAGCCTCGCCCGCTATAACGGCTATCCGGCGATGACCCTTTCGGGCGAAGCGGCCCCCGGCTATTCCTCGGGCGACGCTCTGGCGGAGATGGAGCAGCTCGCCGGGCAGCTGCCATCCGGCATCGGGTATGAATGGACCGGCATCAGCTTCGAGGAAAAGCAGTCGGCCGGGCAGGTCGGCGCGCTGCTGGGCCTTTCGGTCATCGTCGTGTTCCTGCTGCTCGCGGCGCTGTATGAAAGCTGGGCGGTTCCGCTCGCGGTGCTGCTCATCGTGCCGATGGGCGTCCTCGGCGCGGTGCTGTTCTCGATGGTCCGGGGGCTTTCCGCCGACGTCTATTTCAATGTCGGGCTGATAACCATCATCGGCCTTGCCGCCAAGAACGCGATCCTGATCGTGGAATTCGCGATCGAGGAGGAGGAAAGCGGCATGTCGATCATCGACGCTGTGAAAGCGGCGGCGCGCCTGCGCCTGCGGCCGATCATCATGACCTCGCTGGCCTTCATCCTGGGCATGGTCCCGCTGGTGATCGCCAGCGGCGCCGGCGCGGCCAGCCGCATCGCGGTGGGCACGGGCGTGATGGGCGGCATGATCGCCGCGACCGCGATCGGCATCTTCGTCATTCCGATACTCTATCTGACGGTGCGCAAATATCTCAGCCGTCAGAATCCGACCGCCGCGGGGCATATGGACACGCACGATCCGGAAGAGCCCAGCCAGGGCGGACAGCACGCATGAACAGGAAGCTGATCCTCGCCCTGGGCTCCGCCCTTGCCTTGTCCGGCTGCATCAACATGGCGCCGAAGCATGAACGGCCGGCCCTGTCGACCGCGCCCGCCTACGATCCCGAATACCGGCCGGACGGCGGCGTGATCGCCAGCCGGATCGGGTGGCAGGACTATTTCACCGACCCCCGGCTGGATGCGCTGATCGAAAGCGCCCTGGCCAACAACCGCGATCTCGCGGCGGCGACCGCCCGGATCGAGCAGGCGCGCGCGCAATACCGGATTCAGGACAGCCGCCGCCTGCCCGCCGTGGTCGCCGATGCCGGGGGCAGCCGCACGCGGCAGCCGCTCGAGAGCGGCACTTCGGTGGGCGGCACCGGCTCTTCCGGGGAATCGGCCGGGGCGACGACCTACAATCGCTTCAATGTTGGCGTCGGCATAACCGCATTCGAACTCGATTTCTGGGGCAGGCTCGCCAATCTGAGCGAAGCCGCGCGGGCGGAATATCTCGCCACCGTGGCGGCGCAGCGCGCCTTCTATCTCTCGCTCATCGGCGATGTCGCCTCGACCTATTATCAATTGATCGAAAGCGAGCAGCAGATCGCACTGGCCGAGGCCACCGCGGAAAGCAGGCGGGAAGGATTGCGCATCGCCCAGCTCCGGCTGGATGCCGGCGTCACGTCCGCCTTGCCCTATCGCCAGGCGGAAACCCTGCTGACCCAGGCCGAGCAGCAGCTGGCCGAGCAGAGGCTCGCCGCCGCGCGCACCCGCAACCAGCTTGCGGTCCTCGTCGGCGGGCAGCTTCCGCAGGATCTCCCGCCGGGCCGCACGCTGGCCGATCAGGGGCCGCTGGAACGGATCGACGCGGGCCTTCCCTCGGATCTCCTGCTGCAGCGGCCGGACATCATCGCCGCCGAGGAACGGCTGCGCGGCGCCCGCGCCAACATCGGCGCGGCCCGGGCCGCATTCTTCCCCACCATATCGCTGACCGGCAGCGCGGGATTCGTTTCCAGCGCACTAGATAGCCTGTTCGACAGCAATTCCCGGACCTGGACCTTCGGCCCCGCGATCAGCCTGCCCTTGTTCGACTGGGGCGCGCGCGAAGCCGATCTCGGGCTGGCCAAGGCGCGGGAAGTCGAGGCGGTCGCCAATTACGACAGCACGGTGCAGAACGCCTTCCGCGAAGTGTCGGACGGGCTGGCCGGCCGCCGCTGGCTGGCCGATCAGGCGGTTGCGCTGGCGCGAGGCGTCGCGGCGCAGGAGAAGATCGCCCATATCGCGCGCCTGCGCTATCGCGAAGGGGTGGCCGATTATCTCGAGGTGCTGGATGCGGAGCGCAATTTGTTCAGCGCGCAGCAGCAATTGCTGGCCACCCATCGCGCGCAATATCAGAACCTGGTGACGCTGTTCATCGCGCTGGGCGGCGGACAGGCATCGGCAGGAGGCGACCCGGCCCAGGCCCCCGCCGCACAGTGACGGCGGGGACGCATCCGCCCTTGCCTTCCGGCGGGCGAACCAGTCCCTCGACATCGCGGCCAATGCTTGCCAAGCTGGCGCGACAACCGGAAGGGAGAGACAGATGCAGGCCGGGTTCGACCTTGGATTGGAAGAGGCGCGGTTTTCCGCAACGATAGCCCATGATGTCGAGGCCATGCGGGCCTGCCTGCGCGACGATTTCACCTTCATCCATTCGAGCGGGCGGATCGACGGCAAGCAGAGCTATCTCGACCTGCTCGGCAGCGGGACCCTGCGCTATCTCGAGATGCAGTGGAGCGACATGCGCCTGCTCGCCCGGATCGGCCCCATGGCCCAGGTGTTCTCCCGGCTCGACTTCACTGCGGATTTTGGAGGCAGCGATGTGGCCGTCAGCGCCTATATCGTCTCCACCTGGATCGAGGAGGACGGCGCCTGGCGCGTGCTCACCGTTCAGTCGTCCGGCCTTCCCCAGGGCCACTGACCGCACAGGAGCCAGCGGCCGGAAGCGCCGCGCCAAGGAGAGAACGATGCTTGCCGGAATCAGACCCTGCCAGATCGCCTATTACGTGCCCGACATCCGGGAAGCGGCGTTGCAGCATCACCGGCTGTTCGGCTCCGGCCCCTATTTCGTCGCGGAAAGCATAGATTTCGCCGTGCATGAGCATCGCGGCGTGCAGTGCGAATGGGATCAGTCGTCCTCCTTCGGCTATTGGGGCGACATCATGATGGAGTTCATGGTGCAGAACAAGCCGGGCCGCTCCGTGCTGGAGGATGTGATGGCGCTGAACAAAGCGCCGTCGGGGATGCATCATGTCGGCTATTACGTGGACGATCCCGAAGCGGTGGTGGCCGGGTTCGAGAAGATCGGCTGCCCCAAGGCGATGCGCGCGGTGCTGGCCAACGGCATCGAGGTGTTCATGGTCGATACGATCCCGCTCTACGGCCATATGATCGAACTCTACGAGCCGACCCCCACGCTGATGGAAGTGCATGGCTTCATCCGCCAGGCGACGCAGGATTTCGACGGGACCGACCCGGTCCGCGACTTCGCGCTCTGAAAGGCGCGCAAGACCCTATACTCCATCATCGGGACGATGTAGGGCGCGGCCATGCGCACGCTGGTGCATCTCCTGCTGATCTTCAGCGTCCTGTGGTGCGGATCGCATCTGGGCGAGCCGGCACAGGCGCATGAGCACGGCGCGGAGCAGGCCCTGACGCTCGACGCGCATCTCCTGCCCGGCGATGGCGACGGGACCGGCGAAACCCCCGGCGAGCACGCCAAGGGCGGCCATCATCACTGCCCGATCGCGCCGGACGGCCTGGCCGCACCCGCGCTGTGCGATCCCCTCCCCGCCACAGCGCCGCTCTTCGCCCGGCGCATCGCCGCCCTGAACTCGCTGTCGCAGGCCCCGCCCGTCCAGCCGCCCGCCGCCTGATTCCCGAACCGCAGCGCGAGCCGATGCCCGCGCCGTCATGCAACGGAAATCAGGAGCAGACTTCATGTCACCGTCAATCAGGCTCGCGCTGGGCGCGAGCGCAATGCTATTTGCCCAAGACCCTGCCCATGCGCAGGAGCAAGCCCCCGCCAGCCACGCCGAAGCAGCCGAAGAGATCATCGTCCAGGCGACCCGCTCGGGCCGCCGCCTGCAGGACGAGCCGGTCCGGGTCGAAGTGGTCAACCGCGAGGAGATCGAGGAGAAGATCCTCATGCGCCCCGGCAACATCGCCACGATCCTGAGCGAGACCGGCGGCCTCCGGGTGCAGGTCACGTCGCCCGCGCTCGGCGCCGCCAATGTGCGGGTGCAGGGCATGGATGGCCGCTTCACCCAGCTTCTGGCGGATGGGTTGCCGCTCTACGGCGGACAGGCGTCATCGCTCGGCCTGCTGCAGATACCACCCACCGACCTGGGCCAGGTGGAAGTGATCAAGGGCGCGGCATCGGCCCTCTACGGCCCGTCCGCGCTGGGCGGAGTCATCAATCTCGTGTCGCGCCGCCCGTCCGACATCGCGGAAGGCGAAATGCTGCTCAACGCCACCACTCGCAACGGGCAGGATGCCACCGCCTATCTGGCGGCGCCCCTGGGCGAAGGCCTGGGCGCGTCCATCACCGGCGGATACCATCGCCAGAGCCGGCAGGACCTGGACGACGACGGCTGGGCCGACATGCCGGGCTACGAACGCTGGACCGTGCGCCCGCGCCTGTTCTGGGAAGGCGCGGAAGGGGCATCGCTGTTCCTCACCGCCGGCGCGATGAAGGAGGAGCGGCGCGGCGGCACCCTGCCCGGCGGCACCGCTCCCGACGGCAGCCCGTTCCCGCAGGGGCAGGACACCGAACGCTACGACGCCGGGCTGGTAGCGAAGCTCCCGGTGGGCGATACGGTGGCCGCGCATCTGCGGGCCTCGGGCATGGCGCAGGACCATACGCACCGCTTCGGCGAGGTGGTGGAGGATGATCGCCACCGGACCCTGTTCACCGAAGCCTCGCTGTCCGGCAAGGCGGGCGGCACCGCATGGGTCGGCGGCTTCGCCTATCAGATCGACAGCTTCCGCTCGCGGACCTTTCCGGCCTTCGACTACACCTACCGGGTTCCCGGCATCTTCGGCCAGCTGGAGCAGGAGCTGGGCGGCAGCGTGACGCTGGCGGCAAGCGCCCGGACCGACTTCCACAATCGCTATGGCACGCAGTTCAGCCCGCGCCTGTCGCTGCTCTACCGGACCGGGCCCTGGACGGTAAGGGCATCGGGCGGGCGCGGCTTCTACGCGCCCACGCCCTTCGTCGAGGAGATCGAGGCGGCCGGCCTGTCGCGGCTCGAGCCGCTGGGCCGCCTGCGCGCCGAAAGCGCAAGGACCGCTTCGCTGGATATCGGCTATGCGCGCGGGCCGCTGGAGGCGAACCTCACCCTGTTCGGCGCCGATGTCCGCAACACGACCCGGATCGAGCCGCTGGAAAACGACCCGGCTCGCGTTCGCCTCGTCAATGTCGCCGGGCTGACGCGGATCAGGGGCTCCGAGCTGCTGCTGCGCTATCGCTGGGACAGCTTCGTGGTGACCGGCAGCTATGTCTATGTGGACGCGTCCGAACCGGACCCGGACGGTTTCGGGCGCAGGACCAAGCCGCTGACGCCGAAGCACACCGCTGGTCTCGTCGCCATGTGGGAGGAGCGCGGCAAGGGCCGGATCGGGCTGGAGGTCTATTACACCGGCAGGCAAGCGCTCGACGACAATCCCTATCGCCGCCAGAGCAAGCCCTATTTCGAGATCGGACTGCTGGGAGAAGTGGCGGTCGGCAAGGCCCGGCTGTTCGCCAACGCGGAGAACATCCTCGGCATCCGGCAAACCCGTTACGATCCGCTGCTCAGGCCCAGCCGGGCGGCCGACGGACGCTGGACCGTGGACGCCTGGGCGCCGACCGAAGGCTTCGTGCTCAACGCGGGAATCCGGCTGCGGTTCGGCGGGGAGGACTGACCGCCCTTGCCCCACTGTGCTTCCCCGCCCGACAGGCCGGGGAAGCCGGATTGGGAACCCACCAAAAGGTTGTTCAGCGTGCAGCCTTCTCCGCCGCCTTGCGCAGGGCTTCATTCATCCGGCTTTGCCAGCCCGGGCCGCCCGCCTTGAACTTGGCGATGATATCCTTGTCCAGGCGCAGCGAAATCAGCTGCTTGGCATCCGGCTTGGTGGAGCCGGCCGGGCGGCCCGGCTTGCGGACCAGGGCATTGAGGACATGCTTGGGGTGGACCTGATCCGCGGGCCTGGCCCTGGCAAAGTCTTCCTTGGTCCATTCCGGGTTGTCATCGAAGGGCTTATTCATAGCGCCTCATCTCCTTTTCGCGGGCCCGGCGGAAGCTGATCAGCCGGATGCCCGCATCGGTTTCAGTATAAACGATCATGTAACCCTTGCCGCCGATCCGGCCGAAAGCACGGAAACGGGTTTCGCCATAATCGCGACGATCATCGATCACCACGACAGGGATATTATCGAAGCCCTGGTAATCCTCGAAGGAAAGTCCGCGTTCCCGGATATTCCGTTCGTTCTTCGCTGGGTCGAATTCGATCTTCACGAATTATCTGTATCTACGATCCGCTTCTGATGCAAGGATAAAATGTAGCTACGAATAAAAGGGCGGCACCGCCTGAAGGAGGAGTAGGCTCTTCTTTCCTACTCCGCGAAAATCTGGCTTACCCTGCCGGATGGCACGTGCCCTTCCTGTTCTCCCACTCGCTTGTTTCGCTACCGTCAAGCGGGAACCCGGGATGCGTGGACGGCTGAATCCCCCTTTGCACGGGGATGATGGAAATGGGCCAGCAAGGAAGCGCCCTCCCGCGAAAGGTCACACCGAAAAGCGCGCCTCGCGCGCCATGGAAGGCAGCTTTTTCACGGGGTTGCGGCGCACCGGAAAGGAAAATCGAAATGCACATTTCCGGCGTTCCGCGTCAACCGGCCCGACCCATTCCAAAGGCCGCTGGCATTCGCCCGATCCTGCCCCTATGCTTTGACCAATTGATCCACCGGCGCGGTTTGCCTGCAGGCAGCGGGCGGGCCGGCGGCGGGGATGAGAGGTGCCTTTTCCATGACAGATCTCGGGCTCGCCATCGGCGACCGCACCCAGTTCAGCAAGACCGTGAGCGAGAGCGACGTCTATCTCTTCGCCGGGATCGTGGGGGATTTTTCCGCCAATCATGTGAACGAGCACGCCATGCGCCAGACCCCGTTCGGCGGCCGCATCGCCCATGGCGCGCTGCTGGTGGGCTATATGTCCACCTGTTCCACCGCCATGGCGCAGAAGGCGGCGGACAATGGCTGCAGGGCCGTGCCGGTCGCGCTGGGCTTCGACCGCATCCGCTTTGTCAAGCCCGTGCGGATCGGCGATACGATCCGCATCGACTATGTGGTGGCCGGGATCGAATCCGAATCCCGCAGGAGCCACGCCGAGGTTACAGTGAACAATCAGGATGATGAGGTCGTTGCCGTGGCCCATCACATCATCAAATGGGTGGATGAATGAGCGAGCGTCGCGTTGCAGTGATAACAGGGGCAGCCTCCGGCGTGGGGGCGGCCTGCGCGGAATGGTTCGCCCGGCAGTCCTTCGACGTGCTCGTCAATTACCGCGCGAGCGAGGCATCCGCCCGCACCGTCGTCGAGCAGTGCCGGACCTTGGGCGCAGATGCCCTGGCCGTGCAGGGGGACGTGGCGGAAGACACCGACTGCAGGCGGATCGCCGCGGAAGCGGTGAAGCGCTGGGGCCGCATCGATGTCCTGGTGAACAGCGCGGGCACGACGCTGTTCCGCTCCTTGACGGATCTCGACGCGCTCGATCTCGACGACTTCCTCGGCATCTACGCGGTAAACGCCGTCGGCCCCTACCAGATGACGCGGGCCGTGGCGCCGCACATGGATGCGGGCAGCGCGATCGTGAACGTGTCGTCCGTCGGCGGCCTCAACGGCACCGGCAGTTCCTACGCCTATGCCGCGTCGAAAGGCGCGCTCAACACGCTGACGCTGGCCCTGGCCCGCAATCTCGCGCCCGATATCCGGGTCAATGCGGTGCTGCCCGGAATGATCGAAGGCAAATGGCTGCTGGAGGGGGTGGGCGAGGACGCCTACAACGAGCTGCGCAACAAATTTGCCGGCGACGCCGCGCTCGAACGGGTCGCGACGCCCGCCCAGATCGCCGAAACCGTGGGCTGGCTCGCCATATCCGCCGAGCTGCTGACCGGGCAGCTGATTACCGCCGATGCCGGGCTGCTGCTGGGGCGCCCGCCCAAGGTATTGAAATAACGCTCGAACAGGGCAGATGCCGGGAGAGGAACGACAATGTCACAACCGAAGCTGATCGCGTCATATTTCACGCTGGCCGGCAACATCATTCCCTTCGCCTCGTCCGATCCCGCCCCGTTCGGGCTGAAGGAACGCGCGGAAGCGGCGGCCGCGGCAGGCTTCGTCGGCATCGGGCTGGAGACCAACGATCTTGCCCATTACGTGAGGACCATCGGCTATGGCGGTATCCGCAAGATCATGGCCGATGCCGGGCTGGACTATATCGAATTCGAAGTGCTGACGGACTGGTTCACCGAGGGCGAGCGAAGGGCTGCTTCCGACGCGAACCGCGCCTTCCTGCTGGAAGCGGCGGCGGAGCTTGGCGCCGCCCAGATCAAGACGGTGGGTGAATTGTTCCTGGCCCCCGGCCCGGCTTCCGTATCGTCCTGGCCGCTGGAGAAGGTGGGCGACGATTTCGGCCAGCTCTGCCGCGAGGCGGCCAAGGCGGGCACGCGCGTCAGCATCGAACTGGTGCCGGGCGCGGCGATTCAGGATCTGGAAACCGGACGGCGCGTGGTGGATCATGCGAGCGAGCCGAACGGCGGCCTGCTGATCGACATCTGGCACATGGCGCGGGGCGGGATTTCCTATGACGATGTCGCCAATCTTCCGCCCTATCTGGTGACGGCGGTGGAAGTGGACGACGCGATGAAGCAGCAGGTCGGCACCATTTTCGAGGATACGATCAACAACCGCAAGCTGCCGGGCGAAGGCGAGCTGGACGTGCCCGCGTTTCTGCACAGCATCATGCTGACCGGCTATCAGGGTGTATACGGGATCGAGATCGTATCGGACGAGCACCGCCGCCGCACGCTGGAGGACGCGGCGCGAAGCTCCTTCGATTCAACCATGGCGCAATTCGAAAAGGCGCGGAGCCTAGGGTCGGGACCTGTTGATGGCGTGAGCCGTGGTGGCGCATCGGCGGGCTGAGAACGGACCGGCACCGGAATGGCTTCGCCCGCGCGGCGCGGAAAAGCGCTTCCGCCATGGACTTTTGCCGGCCCCGCACCTATCTCACCCTCGTGAAGGGTGAATCAGCCAGTTCCGCGCCGCACTGCCGTCCACACATCGCGCAGTGCGGTAACGCAATCGGCGAACGACCTCTCCCCCTCGGCAATCCGCTTTTGGCTTGCGCCGCGATCCACTGGCCCTCCGCCCGGCTCCGCGCCGCCATGAGGAGCCGGTTGCCCGATCCGGCGGCGATATTGCCCGGGACGAGCGATCGGGAGCGTCACCCTGGCTTCAAACCGATCTGCCGGAGCCTGCCATGACTGAAACTATCGAAATCGGCGCCTTCACGATGGAGGTGCGGGCCGATGGCGTCGCCGTCGTCACCTTTTCACGCCCTCCGGTCAACGCGATCTCGCTTTCGGTCTATCAGGACATCGGGCACTTCGCCGATCACGTCGCCAGCGACGAACGGATCAAGGTCATCATCATCACCGCCCCGGACGATGCGCGGGCCTGGTGCGGCGGCGCGGATCTGCATGATTTCAAGGGCATGACCGCCGCCAGGCGCAAGGAACGCTACGACTTCATCAACGAGCAATTGCCGCGCTTCCACAAGATCGACCGCCCGATGATCGCGGCGATCAGGGGCGCGACGATCGGCGTCGGGGTGATGCTGGCCGGAATGTGCGACCTGCGCATTGTCAGCGAGACGGCCCGCTTTGCGTGCCCGGAAGTGGATTACGGCCTGATCGGGGGCAGCGCCGGCCTGCTCGCGACCCTGCGCATGCCCGAAGCGAAGATCCGCGAGATGGTCTATACCGGGCGAGCCTTCACCGCGGGCCAGCTGGAAGCCACCGGCTTCTTCAACTATGTGGTTCCCGCAGCCGCGGTTCTCCCGCTCGCGCTCGATCTCGGGCAGGAAATCGCGCGCAAGCCCTTGCAAACGCTGCGGGCACGCAAACTGGCCTCGCTGATGTTCGAGGGGCCGGAATGGATGGACGCCTATATGGAAGCGCAGGAAATGTCTTCCTCGCTGGTCGAGGCGCCATCGAGCGAAGCCGCCGTCCATTCCGCGCTCAAGGGTGGGCGCAGGCGCTAGAGTCAGGACCTGAACAGGGCATCTTCGCAGCAAGACGCCCTCGCAGCGACCACCCGTAGGGGGCCGCTTCCTGAGCGTCTCGGGAAATGGCCCCGCCCCCTCGCGAGCGTCCGATGCCTGCAAAGGCTATATCACGCCGAACGCCCTCATGGCTTCCGCGACCCGCACGAAACCCGCGATATTCGCGCCCAGCACATAATCGCCGGGCTTTCCGTATTCTTCCGCCGTCGCGGCGCAAATATCGTGGATGCCACGCATGATCTCGGCCAGCCGCCGCTCCGTCTGCTCGAAAGTCCAGCTGTCGCGCGAAGCGTTCTGCTGCATTTCCAGCGCGGAGGTCGCCACGCCGCCGGCATTGGCGGCCTTGCCGGGGCCGAACAGGATGCCCGCTTCCTGAAACAGCCGGACCGCTTCCGGAGTCGACGGCATGTTGGCCCCCTCGCCCACGGCGATAACGCCATTGGCGATCAGCTTGCGGGCATCCCCGCCGGTCAGTTCGTTCTGCGTCGCCGACGGCATCGCGATATCGCAAGGCACGTCCCAGATGGAGCCGCTGTCGATGAAGTGCGCGCGCGATTGCCGGGCCGCATATTCCGAGATCCGTTCGCGCCGGACCTCCTTGATGTCCTTGAGCAGTTCGAGGTCGATGCCGTCCTCGTCCACGACATAGCCGCCCGAATCCGAACAGGCGACGACCTTGCCGCCAAGCTCCTGAATCTTCTCGATGGTATAGATGGCGACATTGCCCGAACCGGACACCACCGCGCGCTTGCCCGCAAACTCGGTCCCGCGCGTGCCGAGCATCCGCTCCACGAAATAGACGGCGCCATAGCCGGTTGCCTCGGTCCGCGCGCGCGACCCGCCATAGACCAGGCCCTTGCCGGTAAGGACGCCCGCCTCGTAACGGTTGGTGAGGCGCTTGTACTGGCCGAAAAGATAGCCGATCTCACGCCCGCCGACCCCGATGTCGCCGGCCGGAACGTCCGTGTATTCGCCCAGATGGCGGTGCAGCTCGGTCATGTAGGACTGGCAGAACCGCATGATCTCGCCATCCGAGCGGCCCTTGGGATCGAAGTCCGATCCGCCCTTGCCGCCGCCGATCGGCAGCCCGGTGAGGGCGTTCTTGAAAATCTGCTCGAAGCCCAGGAACTTGATGATCCCGATATTCACCGAAGGATGGAAGCGCAGGCCGCCCTTGTAGGGGCCGAGCGCCGAATTGAACTGCACCCGAAAACCCCGGTTGATCCGCACGTCACCGCCATCGTCGACCCAGGGCACCCGGAAGATGATCTGGCGCTCCGGCTCGCATATCCGTTCGATCAGGGCGTGATCGAGATAATCCGGCCGCTTGGCGACGACCCGGCCCAGGCTTTCCAGAACTTCGGTGACGGCCTGGTGAAATTCGGCTTCGCCCGCATTGCGGCGCTGAACCTGAGCCAGGATGGGTTCCAGTTTCTCATCAATTTTCGGCATTCATCTTCCCACGCAGATTGATCGACCATGACCCGCTAGCAGCCGCTCGCCAGTAGACAATCCCTTTGGGGCCGGTCGCGGTGTTTCACAAAGGCTGCCGCTGGTGGCGCGAGGAGGAACATCCGCAATCGCAGCGCCCGTCGAACCGTCACTCAGCTCGCGTCCAGGCCGCATCTATTGACATCGAGAACAAGCATGTCTTCCGGACGCATCCGCTCCGATCATCCTGCCGGGAACCATGGCCGTTTCAAGCCGGCGTGAAGCGATCCGGCCGCGCCCGATCCCAGTTGTCCCGATAAAAGCGCGATGCCGCGCGCTTCTCGACCAGATCGTTATGCTCGGCGAAATAGTGCATTCTGTCGAACTGCCGGGTTTCGACAGTGCTGACCCGATGCACCAGATGATGGGGCCTGAGTTCGTCGGGATGGTGAAGCCCGGCAGCCGCGAGAAGCTCGGCAAGCGCCTGCACGGTGCGCGCATGATAGCGCCAAACCCGCTCGGCCTTTTCCGGCACCACCAGCGCCCGGCTCCGCCGGTGATCCTGCGTCGCGATGCCGGTCGGGCAGTAATTGGTGTGGCAACTCATCGACTGGATGCACCCGAGCGCGAACATGAAGCCACGCGCCGAGTTTGCCCAATCGGCTCCGATTGCGAGCACCGCCGCCAGATCGAAGGCGCTAATCAGCTTTCCCGCCACGCCCACCCGAATCTGATCGCGCAGGCCCGCGCCTACCAGGGTGTTGTGAACGAACAGCAATCCCTCGCGCATCGGAACGCCGATATGGTCGCTGAATTCGACCGGCGCCGCGCCGGTCCCCCCTTCGGCGCCGTCAACGACGATAAAGTCGGGCATGACGCCCGTCGCCAGCATCGCCTTCACGATCGCCATGAACTCCCACGGCAGGCCGACGCACAGTTTGAAGCCGACCGGCTTGCCCCCGGACAGCGTGCGCAACTGCTGAAGGAACGCCATCATTTCCAGCGGCGTGCCGAACGCCGAATGGCAAGCCGGCGAGATACAGTCTACGCCAGTGGCGATGCCGCGCGTGGCGGCAATCTCCGGCGTCACCTTGCGCCCGGGCAGGACCCCGCCATGGCCCGGCTTGGCGCCCTGGCTCAGCTTCAGTTCGATCATCCGCACCTGGTCGGTAGCGGCCTGGGCGGCGAAGCGGTCCGGATCGAAACGCCCGAGTTCGTCGCGGCAGCCGAAATAGCCCGACGCGATCTGCCACGTGATGTCGCCGCCGTGTTCGCGATGGTAAGGGCTGATGCTTCCTTCGCCGGTGTCATGGAAGAACCCGCCTCGGGCAGCGCCGGCGTTGAGCGCCCGGATCGCATTGGCCGACAAGGCACCGAAGCTCATGGCGGAGATGTTCAATACGCTCGCGCTATAGGGCCGCGAGCACTGGGCATTTCCGACAGTCACCCGGAAGGAAGCCGGGTCGGGAACCGGAACCGGCGCCAGCGAATGCTGGATGAACTCATAATCATCGGCATAGACGTCCATCAGCGTCCCGAAAGGATGATCCGAGGGCGCTTCCTTGGCGCGCCTGTAGACCAGCGATCGCTGCGCCCTGGAAAAGGGCGTCGCATCGGTATCGCTCTCCAGCAGATACTGGCGGATTTCCGGACGGATCATCTCGACCAGCCAGCGCACATGGCCGATGACAGGATAATTGCGCAGCAGGGAATGGTGCGGCTGCCAAAGATCCCGGATGCCAACCGCAACCAGCACCGCGAAAGCCACGGTGGCGGCGCCGCCCCAGAAACCGGCCGGGCGCAGGAACAGCGTCACGGCCAGTCCGAGAATGGAAAGCAGAAGCGCCGTATGCCTTAAAGTCATGATCGTGGAGCTTTTCCCGTGGCTGCAGTCCGGGCCCTAGAGGCTGGCGTATGCTCTGGCCAATTTTGCCCCCAGTGCAACCACGAAGGCGCGGCGATATAAGAGCCTGCCTGCCCCTTATTCTGCTGGACGTGACTGGCCATGATTCCCACGACCGCCCTCGACGCAAGGCGTTTGGCACCTTGAGGCATCCGTAAGCAACGGAATTTAGGGGCCTTCCGCAGATTTGCCATCTGCAAGAGACTTGGTGCCCAGAAGAGGACTCGAACCTCCACGCCCTTGCGAGCGCCAGCACCTGAAGCTGGTGCGTCTACCAATTCCGCCATCTGGGCACGGGGCGAAGCGCGGGAATGCGTTTCGCCAGGTAGGAGCGGGCCGATAGCGGCTGATATTGGCACTTGTCAATGCGTTCGATGGTTGCAGGTCACGCCTGCTTGCTGCATGGCGCAGTCATCACCCAATCTCAGGCGTAGCGGATCGCAAGGAACATGGCGCTCAAACACGAACTCGACGGCAAATTGGTGGTTCTGATCGGCGGAAGCGGCTTCTTCGGCAGCTATGTCGCGCAGCAATTGCTTTCCTGTGGGGCACGCCTGCGCGTGGCCAGCCGCCACCCCGAAGCGGCGTTCAAGCTGAAGCCGCTCGCGAATCTGGGCCAGATCCAGTTCGCGCGGTGCGACGTCACGAAACCGGAGAGCATCGCGGCCATCATGCACGGCGCGGATGCAGCCATCTACATGGTCGGCGCATTCTCCGGCGATCTGGCGGCATTGCACAAAACAGGTCCGGCGATTGCGGCAGGCGCGGCGCGCAACGCCGGCGCGGACGCTTTCGTGCATATTTCGGCGCTGGGCGCGGATGCGGCGTCCGAAGTCTATTATGCGCAGACCAAGGCCGAAGGCGAGGACGCCGTTCGTGCCGCCTTCCCCAAGGCGACGATCCTGCGGCCATCTGTGCTATTCGGCGAGGATGACGATTTCATCAATATGTTTGCCCGTATGATCGCTGGTTTTCCGGCCATGCCGGTGTTCGGCCCCGAGGCGCGGCTCCAGCCGCTGTGGGTCGACGACGCCGCGCGGGCCGCGGTCAACGCGCTGGCCGACCCGGAGCGGCACGGCGGCAAGACCTACGAGATCGCGGGGCCGGAAGCGCTGACCATGGCCCAGATCAACCGCGCCATCGCCCAGGCCCAGGGCCGCGACCGCCTTTTCATCGAACTGCCCGACGCGGTTTCCTCGGCCTTCGCCACGCTGACCGGCTGGCTGCCCGGAGCGCCGCTGACCCAGGACCAGTGGCGCCTGCTCAAGGCCGGCAACGTGCCTTCGGGCGACCGGCCGGGGATCAAGGCGCTGGGCGTCAGCCCCAGCCCGCTGGGCCTGTTCCTGGATCGCTGGATGGTGCGCTATCGTAAGCACGGCCGGTTCGGCGTGAAGGCCAGCGCGGCGCGGCGCTGACAGGCGACTGACCTGACCGGAGCGCTGTCCGCCCGTCCGGTCAGCCGGCGACAGGCTCCACCAGCAGCACCGCGCCATCGTTCCCGGTGATGCGCACCCGCGTGCCGGGCGCGGCGTCCGGCCCGCGCGCCAGCCATTCACTGTCGCCATGATGGACCCTGCCCATGCCGCCGTCGATCGCCTGGGTGACAACCGCCGTTTCACCGACCAGGCGCGCGCCGCGCCGGTTCATCAACGGGTCCGCGTCGGCAATGGGATTGTCGCGCAGATAGCGGCGGCCGGAAAAGACGGCCACGATCGCCAGGACCGCGAAGATCACGATCTGGACCGCAAGCTCGAGCGGCAGCAGCCAGGTCAGCACCCCGGTGACCAGCGCCGCGCCAGCCAGCCAGATCAGGAACACGCCGGGAACCGCCATCTCGGCAGCGGCGAGAAACAGCCCGATAGCCAGCCAGACCCAATGGGGATCGAGATTGTCGAGACTTTCCATCATTCCCGTCCCGGACCCGGGGGAACGGGCGGCCGCGAGGCAGAGGGCTGCGGCGCCCACGGGGCCGTGCGGGCGGGCGGCGCGCCCTTTCCGCCGCCATGGCCGCCACCGTTGCCGCCCCCATTGCCGCTGTCGCCCAGCGCATCCTTCACCAGCTCGCCGATGCCGCCCAAGCTGCCGATCAGGCCGGTCGCCTCGACCGGGAACAGGATGGTCTTGGCGTTGGGCGAGGTGGCGAATTGCGAAACCGCCTCGGTATATTTCTGGGCGATGAAGTAATTGAGCGCCTGCGTGCCGGAAGCCGCGATCGCATCCGACACCATCTGCGTCGCCTTGGCCTCGGCCTCGGCCTCGCGCTCGCGCGCCTCGGCATCGCGGAAGGCGGCTTCGCGGCGCCCTTCCGCCTGCAGGATCTGGGATTGCTTCTCGCCCTCCGCCCGCAGGATCTCGGAAGCGCGCAGGCCTTCCGCCTCGAGGATCGAGGCGCGCTTCTCGCGCTCCGCCTTCATCTGCCGCGCCATGGCGTTGGAAATATCCGCGGGCGGGCGGATATCCTTGATTTCGATGCGGGTGATCTTGACGCCCCAGGGCGAGGTGGCGTGATCGATCACGGACAGCAGCTTGGCGTTGATCTCGTCACGCTTCGACAGCGTCTCGTCGAGATCCATGGAACCCATCACCGTGCGCAGGTTGGTGGTGGTGAGCTGCATGATCGCGACATAGAGGCTGGCCACCTCATAGGCCGCCTTGCCCGCATCCAGCACCTGGAAGAACACCACCGCGTCCACGCCCACCATGGCGTTGTCGCGCGTGATGATCTCCTGGCCCGGAATGTCGAGCACCTGCTCCATCATGTTCACCTTGTGCCCGACCCGGTCGATGAACGGTATGATGACGTGCAGCCCGGGGGTAGCCGCCAGCGTGAACTTGCCAAGCCGCTCGATCGTGTAGACATATCCCTGCCGGACGACCCGAACGCCCATCAGCAGGAACACCACTACCACGAAAACCAGTGCGATCAGGAAACTGCCCATTAGAACTCTCCCCAAGGACGAAAGGCATGTTAACCCGGCGGGGCGATACGGCAAGGGATTAACGCCCCCGCGGAACGACGGAAAATTGCGACAGGAGGACGACGCTTATGAACGGCTCACCACGCCAGACCCGCAGAACCATAGGCACGCGGGCGGTCAATCCGATCGGGCTGGGCTGCATGAACATCGTGTGGGGCTACGGGCTGCTTCCCGCCCCCGAGGATTGCGCGAAGCTGCTCGATCGCGCGATAGATCGCGGATACGACCATCTCGACACGGCCCGGATATACGGGCTGGGCAAGAGCGAGGAACTGATCGGGCAAACGCTGCGGGGGCGGCGCGAGCGGTTCTATCTGGCATCCAAGACCGGCATCAGGGTGGATGGAGAGAAGCGCCATAGTGATTCCCGCCCGGAATTCATCCGCGCCGCGCTGGAAGAGAGCCTCAGGCTGCTGCGGACCGATCACATCGACCTCTATTATTTGCACCGGCGCGATTTCACCGTGCCGATCGAGGAATCCGTGGGCGCGCTGGCCGATCTCGTGCAGGAAGGCAAGATCGGCGGCATCGGCCTTTCGGAAATGAGCGCGGAAACCCTGCGGCGCGCCCATGCCACCCACCCGATCACCGCCATGCAGACCGAATATTCGCTCTGGACCCGGCAGGTCGAGATCGCGGTGCTCGACACCTGCCGCGAACTCGGGGTCACGATGGTCGCGTTCTCGCCGCTCGGGCGCGGCGCGCTGGGCGGCGGATTGCGCGATCCGGGCGCCCTGCCGGAGAGCGACCTGCGCCGCACCATGCCGCGCTTCCAGCACGATCACTGGCCGCGCAACCTGTCCGCCCTCGACCGCTTCTTCGCGCTGGCGGCCGAAGCCGGGGTCACGCCGGCGCAGCTGGCGCTGGCCTGGGTGCTGTCCCGCGGGGAGCATATCGTCGCGATACCGGGCACCACCAGCATCGCCCATATGGAAGAGAACATCGCCGCGGCGGAACTGGCGATCGACCCGGCCGTCCTGGACCGCGCCGGCCGGATCATCAGCCCGGAAACCATATCCGGTCCGCGCTATCCGCCGCATATGCAGAGAAGCATCGATACCGAGGAATATGCCTGAGCGGCTCAGCCCGCCTTGGTCTTGAGCCGTTCCGAAAACAGCGCCGACAGCCTGGCCCAGGCCCGCTCGGCGGCAGGCTCGTCGTAAGCGGGGGAATCCGGCACCGTCCAGCCGTGATCGGCGGGATAGACCTCTATCTCCGCCGGGCGGCGCGCCTTGTCCGCCGCCTTGCGCAGCACATCCCTGGTCTCCGGCTCCTTGGCGTCGTCGTTCCGGGCGATCGCGAACAGATAGGCCGCTTCCGTCTGGGCGAGCAGCCGGTGCGGGCTGTCCGGGGCATCGGTCGCCAGGCCGCCGCCATGCAGCGAAGCCGCCGCGCCGATGCGCCTGGGCGCGGCCGCCGCGGCGCGCACCGCGAAAGGGCCGCCCATGCAAAAGCCCATCGTGCCGATTCGCGCGGTGGAATCGACCGCTTCCCGCCCATCCAGCCAGGCGACATAGGCCCTGGCGTCGCGGGTGACGGCATCCGCGCTCAAACCATTGCGCAAGGGCTGGATCTTCGCCTTGCCTTCCGGCGTCATCCATTCGGAAAAGCTTTCCAGCACCGGCGCGCGGGCGCCCCGGTAATAGGGATTGACCGCCAGCACGGCATAGCCCTGCCGTGCAAGGCGGCGGGCCATCAGCTTGAAGGCATCGCGCAAGCCCCCGACATCCGGCCACAGCAGGATCGCGGGATGCCGCCCGCTGGCCGGGTGGACGAAGAACGCATCCGCCTCGCCATCGGGCGTGCCGATGGAAACCATCGCCTCGCCCAGCGGAGCCGGGCCGGATGGAGAAGGCCCCGCTTCCGGGCCTGCCGCCTCCGGCTTGCCGCTGCTGCAGGCCCAGACCAGCACGGCCGCCCCCATCGCGGCGAATTGCCGCCGGTTCAGCCCGCGCCGGGCGAGCGCCGCATCGAATTGGGCAGAATCGGTTTCATCGCACATCGGGCAGCCTCCTTCTCCGATATAACGGCAGAGGCGGGCGCGGGTTGCAAGCCCGGTTCAGGATCTTGTGCCGCTGGCCGGATCAGCGCCGGGCCAGCGCGGCCTCGCTCTCCGCCATCAGCGCGGCCAGAATATCGGCCACCGGCTCTTCCGCCTTGACCATCCCGACCGACTGGCCGGCCATCAGCGAGCCGTTCTCCACATCGCCATCGATCACCGCGCGGCGCAATGCGCCCGCCCAGTAATGCTCGATCCGCAGCTGGGCCTCGCCCATCTCGACCTTGCCTTCGTCCAGCAATTGCGCGACCTCGCGCTGCTTGGCGGTAAATTCCTCGGTGCCCTTGTTCTTGAGCGCGCGCACCGGAATCACCGGCAGGCGCGGATCGACCTGCACGCTGGCCACCGCGTCGCGCGCGCTCGCCCGGAAGAACGCCTGCTTGAAGGCGAGATGAGCGATGCTTTCCTTCGCGCAGGCGAAGCGGGTGCCGAGCTGGACCCCGGCCGCGCCCATTTCGAGATAGCCGGCCATCGCTTCGCCACGGCCGATGCCCCCAGCCACGAACACCAGGTGATCTTCGGCCAGCTCGGGCAGAAATTCCTGCGCCAGCACGCTGGTCGCCACCGGGCCGATATGGCCGCCCGCCTCCATCCCTTCGATCACCAGCGCATCGGCGCCGGAACGCAGCAGCTTCTTCGCCAGCGCCAGGGTCGGCGCGAACACGACGACCTTAGCGTCGAAGGCCTTGATCGCCTCCACGCTGCCCTTGGGCGGAATGCCGCCCGCCAGCACGACATGGCCGACGCGATGCTTGCCGCACACCGCGATCAGGTCGAACAGCTGCGGATGCATGGTGATGAGGTTCACGCCGAACGGCTTGCCGGTCAGCGCCCTGGTCCCGGCGATCTCCGCATCCAGCAGATCCGGGGTCATCGCCCCGCAGGCGATCACGCCGAAGCCGCCGGCATTGCTGATCGCGGAGACGAGGTGCCGCTCCGAAACCCAGCTCATCGCGCCGCACAGGATCGCATAATCGCTGCCGAGGAATTCTGCGCCCCGGCGCATCAGTGCGGAAGTCTTGGAATAGCTTGTCATCGCGCGCCGCTTAGGGCGTGATCGGCCCAGCGGCAAGTATGCAGCGCATCGCAAACCGCGAACGGCCTGCCGGGAATCGCCCCGGAATGAAACCCGCGCTGCGATGGATAGCACGCTTCCAAGACATTTATGGGATCGGTCATTGATCGATTTTCTCGCTGTCCCTTACCAATCTTAATTGCTTCTCTCGATGAAGAATCGAGCGTATCCTTTTCATCACATCCCGCAAAAAATTTGGAGGAAGAGGAAATGGACGCCAAAACGACAGGCCCGCTCGATGGTTGCCCCATGCATGAAGGAGGGGTGAGATCGCTGCTGGGCCGCACCAACCGCGACTGGTGGCCCGAGATGCTGGCGGTCGAAGTTCTCAACCCCAACGGCCCGTCGAATCCGATGGGCGACGATTTCGACTATGCGCAGGCCTTCAAGTCGCTCGACTATCAGGCGCTGAAGGACGACCTGACCGCGCTGATGACCGACAGCCAGCCGTGGTGGCCGGCCGACTATGGGCATTACGGCCCGTTCTTCATCCGCATGGCGTGGCATGCCGCGGGCACCTATCGCACCGCCGACGGCCGGGGCGGCGCCAACAGCGGGCAGCAGCGCTTCGCGCCGCTCGACAGCTGGCCCGACAACGGCAATCTCGACAAGGCGCGCCGCCTGCTATGGCCGATCAAGCAGAAATACGGCAGCAGGATCAGCTGGGCCGATCTGCTCATCATTGCCGGCAATGTCGCGATCGAGAGCATGGGCGGCCCGGTGTTCGGCTTCGGCGGCGGCCGCGCCGACGTGTTCGAGCCAGAGCGCGACATCTACTGGGGCAGCGAGGACAAGTGGGTCAACGAGGGTGTCCAGACCCGCATCGCCCCCGAACATGGCATGCACGAGCTGGAAGGCCCGCTCGCCGCGATCCAGATGGGCCTGATCTACGTCAATCCCGAGGGGCCAGGCGGCAATCCCGATCCGCTCCAGTCGGCGCGCGACATCAAGGCGACGTTCGAGCGGATGGCGATGAACCATGAGGAAACGGTGGCGCTCACCGCCGGCGGCCATACTTTCGGCAAGGCGCACGGCAATGGCGACGCGTCGCTGCTGGGCCATGCGCCGGCGGGCGGCGATCTCGCCGCGCAGGGCTTCGGGTGGGTCAGCTCGCATGAAAGCGGCGGCATCGGCGAACATGCCGTGACCAGCGGCCTTGAAGGCTCGTGGGTCAACACCCCGATCGAATGGTCGGAGAATTTTTTCCGCCTGCTGCTCGATTACGAGTATGAGCTGGTGCGCTCGCCGGCCGGGGCGCAGCAGTGGCAGCCGATCGACCAGAAGCCGGAGGACATGGCGCCCGCCGCCTGGGACCCGGACGTCAAGGTCCCGACGATGATGACCACCGCCGACATGGCGCTGAAGATGGACCCCGAGTTCCGCGTCATCAGCGAGAAGTTCCGCAACGATCACGAGGCGTTCAAGGATGCCTTCGCCCGCGCCTGGTTCAAGCTCACGCACCGCGACATGGGGCCGAAGGCCCGCTACCTCGGCCCCGAAGTCCCCGCCGAGGACCTGATCTGGCAGGACCCGGTTCCGGCGGGCAAGGCGCCTTCGGACGCCGAGGTCCAGGCGGTGAAGGACAGGATCGCCGCCAGCGGCCTGACCGTCAGCCAGCTCGTCAAGACCGCCTGGGCCTCGGCCAGCACCTATCGCAAGTCGGACCATCGCGGCGGCGCCAACGGCGCGCGCGTCCGCCTCGCGCCGCAGAAGGACTGGGAGGTCAACGAGCCCGCCCTGCTCGCCAAGGTGCTCGACACGCTCGACGGCCTGCGCGGCTCGATGTCGATGGCCGATGCTATCGTCCTGGGCGGCGTGGTCGGGCTGGAGAAGGCGATCCGGGATGCGGGCTTCAATGTCGCGGTTCCGTTCACGGGCGGCCGCGGCGATGCGACCGCCGAGCAGACCGACGCCGACAGCTTCGCGGTGATGGAGCCGGAGGCCGACGCCTTCCGCAATTATCTCGGCAAGAAGAAGCTGGCGGTGAAGACCGAGGAAATGATGCTCGACCGGGCATCGCTGCTCGGCCTGTCCGTGCCCGAAATGACCGTGCTGATCGGCGGGCTTCGCGTGCTCGGCGCCAATCACGGCGAGCGCGGCCTCGGCCATTTCACCAAACGCCCGGGCCAGCTGACGAACGATTTCTTCGTCAACCTGCTCGACATGACCAATGTGTGGAAGGCGGTCGACGGCTCGGACGACCAGGAATATATCGCCACCGACCGCGCCAGCGGCGGCGAAACCTGGCGCGCCACCCGGGCCGACCTGATTTTCGGCTCCAACGCGGAATTGCGCGCGGTGGCCGAAGTCTACGCCGAAACCGGCCATGAAGAAAAGTTCGTGAAGGACTTCGTGAAGGCCTGGACCAAGGTGATGAACGCGGACCGCTTCGACCTGGTGGCCTGACGCTTACCGCGCCGGAGCGCGGGAAAGCGCGCTTCGGCAGATAGGAACCCCCCGGCCGCGCCCTCATGGCCGGGGAGGTTTTTCCTGTCAGGCGGCCTTGTCTTCCGCGTCCAGCCCATAGGCCGTGTGCAGCACGCGCACGGCCAGTTCGGTTTCGTCCTCGTCGATCAGGACGCTGACCTTGATCTCGCTGGTGGAAATGGCCTGGATATTGATCCCGCGCTCGGCCAGCCCCTTGAACATGGTGGAAGCGACGCCCGCATGGCTGCGCATCCCCACGCCGACGACGCTGATCTTGGCGACCTTGCTGTCCGCGATCATGCGATAATAGCCGATCGTCTGCTGCGCGCCTTCGAGCAGGGCCTGGGTGCGCACCAGATCCGCACCCGGAACGGTGAAGGTGACGTCCGTCTCGCCCTTGTCCTTGGCGACGTTCTGGATAATCATGTCGACATTGATGTTCGCGGCGGCCAGCGGGCCGAAGATCGCGGCGACCGCGCCGGGCCGGTCGGCGATGCGGGTCAGGGTGATCTTGGCTTCGTTCTTGTCGGCAGCGATGCCGGTGATCATCTGGCGTTCCATTTCCAATCCTTCCAGTTCGCCGGAGAGTTCCTCTTCGCTGACGATCATCGTGCCGGGCAGGTCATCGCCCAATGGCGCATCGTCGTCGATGAAGGATGACAGGACCTGCACCCGGACATTTTCCTTCATGGCCAGGCTGACGGAGCGGGTCTGCAGCACCTTGGAGCCGACCGAGGCCAGTTCCAGCATTTCCTCGTAAGTGACCTTCTTCAGCTTGCGCGCCTTGGCCACGATCCGGGGATCGGTGGTATAGACGCCGTCCACATCGGTGTAGATGTCGCAGCGGTCGGCCTTGACCGCGGCGGCGACGGCGACGGCGGAGGTATCCGATCCGCCCCGGCCCAGCGTGGTGATCCGGCCATGCCGGGAAAGCCCCTGGAACCCCGGAATCACGGCGACTTCGCCTGCCGCCATCGACGCCGCCAGGGTGTCCGCCTCGATATCCTCGATCCGCGCCTTGGCATGGGCATCGTCCGTATGGATCGGCAGCTGCCAGCCGAGCCAGCTGCGCGCCTTGCAGCCCATGGCCTGCAGCGTCAGCGCGAGCAGGCCGGAAGTGACCTGCTCTCCGCTGGCGACTACCACGTCATATTCCGCCGGATCATAGAGCGGATTCGCCTCGCGGCAGAAAGTGACGAGGCGGTCTGTCTCGCCCGCCATGGCGGAAACCACGACGGCGACCTCATGCCCCGCTTCCTGGTGACGGCGCACGATATTGGCGACACGGCGAATACGCTCCGTGCCGGCCATGGAGGTGCCGCCGAACTTCATCACGATCCGGGCCAAGGCGCTTTTGCTCCCACTGCTGGAATCAGGTTCCGCGCGCTGCTAGGGGACATGCATGGCAAGTGCAACCATTCGTCCGGAAGAGGCCGCCCATTTCGGCGCATTGGCAAGGGATTGGTGGGACCCGAAGGGTTCCTCCGCCATGCTCCACCGGCTGAATCCGGTGCGCCTGGCCTTCATCCGGGAGGCGATCGACCGGCACTGGCGCGCCGATCCCCAGGGCCTCAGGCCGCTGGCCGGCAAGCGCGCCCTGGACGTGGGCTGCGGCGCGGGCCTGCTGGCCGAACCGCTCGCCCGGCTGGGGGCGGAAGTGACAGGGGTCGATGCCGCGGCCGAGAATATCGCGGCGGCGCAGGCCCATGCCGCCGGTTCGGGCCTTGCCATCGCCTATCGCCATGGCGAGCTGGGCGTGCTCGGCCTCGGCCAGTTCGATCTGGTGACGGCGATGGAAGTGATCGAGCATGTGGCGGACAAGCCGGCGTTCGTGGCGCAACTTGCGCAGCACCTCGCCCCCGGCGGACTGCTGATCCTCTCCACCCCCAATCGCACCGCCCGCTCTCGCCTGCTGCTGATCGGCGCGGCGGAAGCGCTGGGCGCGATTCCCAGGGGCACGCATCATTGGGACGATTTCATCACGCCCGAGGAACTGGGCGAGCTGCTCGACGCCGCCGGCCTGCGGATGGGCCAGCCCGGGGGAATCGCCTTCTCGCCCGCCAGGGGGCTTCACCTGTCCGCCGATCTCTCGCTGAACTATATCGTCACCGCGCAGCGCTGAGAGCGCGCTGGAATGCGTATTGCCCCGGCCGAAAGGCAATATTAGGCTGCGCCATTCGACCGCGGCTCCGGCACGGACAAGCGCCGGACAAAAAAGACACGCCGCGGGGAAGGAGCTTGGGAGAAAGCCCGTGGGCAGTGCGCCATTATCCGCCGATACGGAAGTCCATTATCGCATCTGTCCGTTCTGCGAGCAGAACTGCGCCACCGAAGTGACGATAGACCGCGCGAGCGAAAGCGTGGTGACGATCCGGGGGGACAAGGCCGACCCGCTGAGCAAGGGCTATATCTGCCCCAAGGCATACGCCCTGAAGGACCTTCATCACGATCCCGAAATGCTGACCGGGCCATTGATGAAACGCAATGGCCGCTTCGAGGAAGTTTCCTGGGCCGAGGCGCTGGATTTCACCGCCGCGCGGCTTGCCGAACTGCAGCGGAAATACGGGCCGAACAGCATCGCATCCTATTTCGGGACCGGGCTTACCCATGTGCCGGGCCTCGCGCTCTATGCGCCGCTGCTGCTGACCACGCTGGGTTCGAACCAGGTCTATTCCGCATCGAGCGTGGACAGCCACGCCCATTTCATGACCACCGCCACCATGTTCGGCGGGCTGGCCTCCATGCCGATCCCTGACATCGACAACAGCGATTATTTCGTGCTGATCGGCGCGAATCCGCTGCAATCCAACGGCAGCTTCCTGACCGCGCCCGGCGTGCCCCGCCGCCTGCGAGACATCCAGGCACGCCAGGGCAAGGTCGTGGCGATCGACCCCCGCCGCAGCGAGACCGCCCAAATGGCGGATTGGCACCTGTCGATCCGCCCCGGCTCCGATGCCGTCCTGCTGCTCGCGGTGGCCCATGTCCTGTTCGGGGAAGGGCTCGTCGATCTGCGCCACATCGCGGACCATGCGAAGAATCTGGACGAACTGCGCGCGATCGCCATGCGCTTCACCCCGGAGACGGCAAGCGCCGCCTGCGATATTCCGGCGGAGGACATCCGTCGCCTGGCCCGGGAGCTTGCCGCCGCGCCCCGCGCCTGCATCTATGGCCGGATCGGTTCCTCGATGCAGCAATTCGGCTCCATCACCAACTGGTTGATCGTTGCCGTGAACGCGCTCACCGGCAATCTGGACCGGCCGGGCGGATCGATGTTCCCGCGCGGCGTGTTCGAGGCGATCCTGTTCTCGGAGCGCTATCGCGACGGCTCCATCCCCTATGGCCGCTGGCATACCCGCGTCAGCGGCCTGCCGGAGCTTGGCACGCAATTGCCCTGCGCGGCGATGATGGAGGAAATGGACACGCCGGGCGAAGGGCAGGTCCAGGGCCTGATCACGCTATGCGGCAATCCGGCCCTTTCCACTCCCAATGGCGGCGGACGCCTGACCCGGGCGCTGGAGCAGCTCGATTTCATCCTGTCTTTCGACATCTTCATCAATGAAACCACCCGCCATGCGGATGTGATCCTGCCATCGCCCAAATGCCTGGCGCATTCGGATTTCATGGTGGTCTATCCCTTCTTCACCGTGCGCGATTACATCCGCTGGAGCGCGCCCGTGTTCGAGGCACCGCCGGGGGCGCTGCACGATTGCGACATCATGTGCGAACTGGTTGCCCGGCTGAAGGGAATCACTGCGAAGGAAGCGGACGAGCTGGCGCTGCGGATGCTCCACGGCCAGCTTCGCGAGCAGGGCAATCCGGTCGCCGGCCACATCTCCTTCGAGGATGCGCTCGAAGCCCTGACCGAGCAAGGCGGGCAGGACCGGATGTTCGAGCTGCTGGTGCGGTCAGGCACCTATGGCGACCATTTCGGCGAAAGGCCCGACGGGCTGACGCTGGAGAAGCTGAAGGCCATGCCGCATGGCGTCGATTTCGGCCCAATGCAGCCCCGCATCGCGGAAGTGATTCACTTCCCGGACGGAAAGATAGATTTCGCGCCCGAAGCGATCACCCGCGACCTGCCCCGCCTGGAACAATGGCTGGCGGAAGGCAGGCCGCGGGGCCTGCATCTGCTGGGCCGCCGCCATATGCGCTCCTTCAACACCTGGATGCATAATTTCCCTTCCCTGTCGAAAGGGCCGAATCCCTGCACGCTGCTGATGAATCCGCGCGACGCGGAACTGCGCCAGATCGTGGACGGGCAATATGTGCGAATCCGTTCGAGGACGGGGGCAATCGACGCGCCTGTCGAGCTGAGCGACGAAATACGCGAGGGCGTCGTCAGCCTACCGCATGGCTGGGGGCATGACGACCACGAAGTGCCGGGCCAGGAGCGGGCGAAGGCGCGGGCCGGCGTCAATTACAACCTGCTGGCGGACGAGAGCCTGCTTGACGTGCCGTCCTGCAACACCAACCTCAACCACATTCCGGTCGAGGTGACGCCTCTCCAGCGGGAAACGGCTCAGCCGTAATCGACCCATTCCAGCAGCAGGCCGTCATCGTCGAACAGATAGAAGGTGGCGGTCTTGTGCCGCACTTCCTGCCCGGCCTCCGACCATCCCTCCCAATTTCCGGCGGCCTTCCCGGAATACCAGCCTTCGCGAATCACGAGATTGCCCGACACGGTGACGCGCTCAGGCGTTTCCAGCCGCCTTTCCGGCATGATGTTGCTGGCGAAGTGAATCAGCAGGTCGACGAACTCGTCGCGGTTGTCGATCGCGAAGCCCCGGTTGAAATGGCGAAACTTGTGGTTCGGCGCCATCAGGCTGCGCAGCCTGTCGAAATCCATTTCGTTGAAGGCTTCCACCACCCGGTCGGCCGCCGCCGCGAAATCCACCATCGCACTCTCCCTTCGTCATTCTCCGGCATGAGATTGCCCGGCCCGCGATATCCCTGCAAGAGCGGGAAGGCCGCTCGCGGGATGACCATCCCGGCGGGCGCATGATCGTGGCCCGCGCCATGCCGCCGGCTCCGCCTTGCGGTTGTCGGTTTCCCGATCCGCCGATAAGGGGGAGATCACGGCAAGCCGGACGGTTCGCCGCGTGGATGGCGGGAATTGCAGGTATCTGGTGAGCGGGACAACCAACCGAGTCGATCTCGAACTGAGCGGGAAAGAGTATGACCGGCTTTCGGACGAAGCCGGCGCGCCGCGCTATCTGTTCCTCTGCACCACGCCGCGCACCGGCTCGCACCGCCTGTCGCGGGCCATGTATGAGCTGGGCCTGGCCTTTCCGGGCGAATATCTCCACCCCTGGGCCTTCGAACGGCTGGCGAAGCGTTGGTGCCCGGATGTCGACCCCACCACCCCCGAGGGTTTCGGAGCCTATTGGAGCCATGTCTGCCGCTGGCGCGGAAGGGACGGCATCGTGGCCTGCGCCGCCTTCGGATACCAGATCGCGCAGGTCAGGCAGATCGTCGGCACGGGCGAGGGCCATCTGTTCATCCATCTCCACCGGCGGACGCGCAGCGATCAGGTGGCCAGCCTGATGACGCTCTACCAGACCAAGATGCCCTATGAAGGCCACGCCCAAATTTCCGGCATTCCGGACATATCCGAGATTTCGCCGCGCTCGATCCGCATCGTCAACCAGTTCCTCGACCTGCAGGAAAGGCGCTGGCAGGCCTTCCTGCGCGACAAGCCGCATCTCGCCGTGGCCAGCGAAGATTTCTTCGCCGATCCAGCGGGTGTCCTGGAACGCATAGCCATCCACTGCGGGCGCGATCCGGCGGCATTGCCGATCGCCGAAGCGGCCGGGATGGCGGCGGCGACCCGGGCCTATACGGTCAACCGGGAAACGAAGAACAGGCTGATGGCGCAATTTCCCGAGGCATTCGCGGAACTCGACAAGGCGCGCGGCCGTGGAGTTTAATCATATCCTGCAGCATTCCCTCGAAGGATTGCAGCGGATCGAGCGGTTGGCCGGCAGGGACGATCTCCCGGTCCGCAAGGCTCTGTTCGCCGCGGAGGAACTGGTCGCCCACGGGCACCCCGGCGCGAGCAGGCCGATCTCGATCCTGCAAGCGGAAACCCGGCATCGCAATGTGATCGCCTATGCGGAGCTGATCGGAAAGACCTTCTCCGAGATCAGGAAATTCTACAGGATCGAAAACGCGAGCAGGAAGCACATCGAAATCTGCTACCGCAAGAATTCCTTCCTGCATGCGAGAAATTCGGCGGAAAGCGATGCGCTTCTCGTGATTTTCACCAATATGTTCAATAATTTCTATGTCTCGAATGCAGCGCTGATCGCGATGCTGTCCAGGCTGCCATGCGACATCCTGCTGCTCAAGGACGCGAGCTTCCTGAACTACCATGGCGGCATATCCGGCTTCGCGGCGGATATGCCCGGAATCGCGGAATCGATCCGGCGCTTCGCGGACAAGCGCGGTAAGCGGCGCATATATGTCAGCGGATATTCGAGCGGGGGCTACGCCGCGCTGCTCACCTCGCTGCTCATGCCTTGCGACGGCTATCTCGGCTTCTCCCACCAGACCGATCTGGGCAAGGATTCGCCGCTGCCCGCCCCGCGCCTGTTCAGCGATGAAGTGCGCGCGCGGGTGAACCCCGAATGGCTGCTCGATTGCAGGCCATTGCTGGAACAGGCCGACCCCGCCGTCCCCCGCACCTTGGTCTACGGCGGACGCAACGACCGCGACGTGGCCCATGCGACGCATCTCGATGGGCTGGCGTCCATCGGCCTGGTCCATCTGCCCGGGGCCGCTCACAATACGATCCAGCCCCTCATCGCCGAAGGGAAGCTGATCGAAATGTTCAGGGCGCTGGTTGCGCCCGGATAAGCTCGGCCAGCTGCGCCATGGTGGTTCCGGACGTGACCGGCTCCACCGGCACCTCGACCCCGGTGCGTTCCTCTACCAGCATCAGCAATTCCACGGTGGCGAGGCTGTCCAGCTCCAGTCGCTCCACGGTGAGATCGCCGAAGGGCGCATCGCCCAGTTCGTGCCCCATCTCGATCAGCAGCTCATGGATAAGCGCAAGTTCGGTATCGTCGGCTGGGTTCATCTGCTGGTCTGTGCCCTGTCTCCGGCCCAATCGCCGGAACGCCCTCTTAGCCGGAGAAAGCGCCCAAGCCCAGCCGCTCCAGCACATCGCGCAGCGGAAGTTTGAGCAGGATCGCCTCCTCGTCCCAGACCCCGTAGGAAAAGACCACGCTTTCCCCGACAAGCGCGATCCCGCAGCAGAATTCCACGCGCTCCCCCTCGAAGGTGAATTCCGGGCTGACCGCCAGCACGTCGCAATTCGCGGAATATATGACCAGGCTATGGGTATAGGCGACCAGCGCCTCGCCCTCCGCCGGGTCATTCAGAACGCCGGGATATTTGCGATGGATGACGGAAATGAACCTGTCGCCGAAGGGCACGACGCAGGAACCGCCGCTCTGGCCTGCCAGTTCCGGCCTTGCTTGCGGGAAAATCTGGTCCGTTATCGTCCTCTGTTCGATCTTCAGGATATTATAGGGGTCCTGCGCATAGATCAGGTGCAGCTCGTTGTTCCTGATCCAGGGCATCCAGTTCTTTTCATAGTCCTGCCAGCCCGGCAGCAGCAGCACCGGGTGCAGGGTTCCGCCCTTCAATTCGCACAGCAGGATTCGATTGATCTTCCGGAAGCCGCCCAATTCGGGCTCCGGCTTGTGAGTGATGGCCGCCCCGGCGCAGAACGGCTTCCCGTTCCATGAGAACAGGCGCAGGTCCTGGATTCCGTTGTATGCATAGGAATTCGCGCGGATATGCCGGTCTTCGATGAAGCCCGCGCGCTCGATCTCGAGATCTTCCGACAAGACCGCAAGGTAATTCTGGCTATCGGAAAAGGGGACGGAAAATCCGCCATACCAGGCTCGATAACCGCCCTTGCGAAGCTTGAAGTTGATCCCCTTGTAGACCGCCAGGAGCTTGCCCTGCCAGGAGATCACCGAGGGATTGCAAGCGCTGTGCAGGGTGAGTTGAGGCAGCGCGACCCGGCTGCGCGAAGCCGGATCGGCAATATCCTTCAGACGGATCGTCACATTGGGCACACTTTCGATTGCAGGGACACCCTCTCCGCTCTGCCGATCAGGATTGAGGTTCTGTCCCGCGCGCGAGGCGGCGCGAACGTCAGGCCCGCTCATCCCAGATCGTTCGCCTGCATGGCGATCAGACGCGAATCCTCCAGCGCGGCGGTGCGATGGATCATGTGCCGCTGATATTCCGGATCGTCGAACAATGTCAGCAAGGCATCCGGCGTGGGATATTCCATGATAAGGATCTCGTCCCACCGCTCGTCCGCCGGGCATACGAGATGGGCCATGGCCGCCCCGCTCCAGATCGCACGCGCCCCGAGGCGAGTCGCGATGGGCATCACCCCAACCGCATAACGCTCGAAATAGGCTTCCCTCCCGCTGCACGGCGGGAACCCGCCGCCCTCCTCATAGTCCGCCACATCCCGGAACCGCAGCAGGTTGAGATTGGTGATCGGCTTGTCCGGCGGAAGCGAGGCGACCATTTCGCGCAATACTTCCCGAGTGATGGTCACGGTCTTCATCGGCCTGTCCCTTCCGCCCGCGGATTCGCTCAGATCTCGACCGTGGCGAGAAATTCCAGCAAGGCGGCGGTCGTCTCGGCCGGGCGCTCCTGCTGAATCCAGTGGCCCGCACCGGGAATGATGCGTTCCATCCGCAGGTCGAGGCACATTTCCCGCTGCGCTTCCACGCATCCGGGGAACATGGCGAGGACGATTTCCCGGTCGCCCAGTACCAGCCCGGCGGGCTGCTTTATCCGCTGGTCGCCATAGGCGCGCGCCTGCTGCTCGTTCCGGTCCCAGTTGCGATACCAGTTCAGCGGGCCATGGAAGCTGCCCCTGGCGAAGGCATCGGCATAGGCATCCAGATCCTCGTCGGTCATGAAGCTGAGCGGCCCGGACGGCGGCTGCGCAAGGCCCTTGAGCACGGGATCGTCGATCGGCCGCTCGCTCGTCCAGTCGAACAGCGGCGCATCGCCGGAGAGGGAGAAATAGATGCGCTTCAGCGAATCGCGCGGGTCGCGATCCAGCTCGATTTCGGCGGGGCCGACCGGCTCGAAGTAGCGCATGTAGTAGAAGCGGTTGGGATAGGCGCTGTCGAACCACTCATGCGCGCTGATCTCGGCGGCGGGGCGATGCGGCACACTGAAGGAAAATACCGCCGCCACCTGATCCGGGAAGCGCAGCGCGCAGCGCCAGGCAACGGGAGAACCCCAGTCGTGCCCGACCGAGATCCAGCGCTCCGCCCCCAGGGCGCGGGCGAGCGCGCCCATGTCGTCGGCATGGGCATCGGTCGAATAGAGCGCGGGATCGTAAGGCTTGGCGCTGCGCCCGTAGCCGCGCATGTCGGGCGCCGCGACCCGGTATCCGGCGGCGACCAGCGGAGCGATCTGATGGCGGTAGGAAAAGCCAAGCTCCGGCCAGCCGTGCATCAGGATGACCAGCGGCCCCTCGCCGTCGACAGCCGCGGAAATCGGGCCGTTGGGGGTCTGGAAAGTCTGTATCCTGCTGCTGAATTCCTGCCATCGCATATATGCATCTCCTCTGCCGGGGGCGGACCCTATCGGGGAAAAACGGGTTTAGCGAGCGGTTTGCGCCGCCGTTCGTCATGCCAGCCCAAGAACAACACTCCTCTCCGTCATTCCCGCGAACGCGGGAACCCAGGGGCCAGATTGAACTGGATCCCCGTTTACACGGGGATGACGAATGATGAGATGATGGATGCCCCCCCAGCCGGTTGACGCAGAACGCCGAAAATGTGCATTTGCATTTCGGCCCGCACTCGCACCATGGCTCGCGATGAACAGCCGTTCCGGGGCGAAGGGCCGGGCGCAACCGTGTGACCTTTCGCGGAAGGCATCCGTCCATCTCCACTATGCCAGTCAGCCGAGAAGCCGGGATGACGCAGAAGGCGAAAACAGCACTCCTCGTCATTCCCGCCCCTCTCCGTCATTCCCGCGAAGGCGGGAATCCAAGGCAATGTCGCAAATAGACTCCCCCGTTTGCACGGGGATGACGGATAGGGCCGGGATGCTCTGCGTCTCATCCGTCAGGATAAGCCAGATTTCAGGCGTGTAGGAAAGGACGGAGCCGCCCCCGGCCTTCCCCCGCGAGCTGCTATTCGCCCACCAATATGCGGCGCCACTCGTCCTGGTCGAAGCCGACCAGCGTTCCGCCGTCCCATTCCAGCACCGGGCGCTTTATCATGGAAGGCTGCGCTTCCATCAGCGCAAGGGCCTTGTCCGCATCGAGGCCGGTCTTCTGCCCCTCATCGAGCTTGCGGAAAGTGGTGCCGCGGCGGTTGAGCAGCACCTCCCAGCCCACCACCTCTTCCCATTCCCGCAGCTTGGCGCGGCCCACGCCGACCTTCTTGAAGTCATGAAATGCATAGGGAATTTCAGCCGCTTCAAGCCAGGTCCGCGCCTTCTTGACCGTATCGCAATTGGGTATGCCGTAGAGAATGATGTTCATGCCTGTCTCCTGATGCCAGTCCGGCTCGCATGTCCCAGATGCGCATCGGCAATCGCCACCGCCAGCGCATCGGCCGCATCCGATCCCGCGATCTCGGCCCCCGGCAGCAGCACCTTGAGCATGGCCTGGACCTGCCGCTTCTCCGCCCCGCCGGTGCCGACCACCGCCTTCTTCACCAGCCGCGCGGAATGTTCGGCGACCGCCAGCCCGGCGGCGCCACAGGCGGCCAGCACCGCGCCGCGGGCCTGCGCCAGCTTGATGGTGGATTGCGGGTTCTTGTTGAGGAATATTTCTTCCGCCGCCGCCCGATCCGGCCGATGCAGCGCGATCACCTGCGCGATCCCCTGCTGCAGGGCCAGCAGCCTCAGGGGAAGCGCGGCCTTCGGATCGGTGGGGATTTCCCCATTGGCGATATGGGAAAGCCGGGAACCCTCGGCCCGGACGACCCCCCAGCCCGTGCGGGACAGGGAAGGATCGAGGCCGAGGATCAGCATGCGCCGGGCTTAACCCAGCTTCGCCATGACCTCGTCCGAGACTTCGTAATTGCCCCAGACGGTCTGCACATCGTCGTCGTCGTCCAGCACGTCGATCAGCTTGAACAGGGTCTGCGCATCGCCTTCCGCCACCTCGACCTTGAGGCCGGGCTTCCAGGCCAGCTTCACGCTTTCCGCCTCGCCCAATGCCTTTTCCAGCTCGCGCGCGACTTCATGCAGCGATTCGACGCTGGTCCAGATCGAGTGCCCGCCTTCCTCGCCTGCTTCGCTTTCCACATCGTCGGCCCCGGCTTCGATCGCCGCTTCGAGCACCTTCTCCTCATCGCCGGCGCTGGCCGGATATTCGATCAGGCCCAGCCGCTCGAAGCCATGGCTGACCGCGCCGCTGGCGCCGAGATTGCCGCCGTTCTTGGAGAAGGCGGTGCGGACATTGGTGGCGGTGCGGTTGCGATTGTCGGTCAGCGCTTCCACGATCAGCGCGATGCCGCCGGGACCATAGCCCTCGTAGCGCACTTCCTCGTAATTTTCCCCGTCGCCTTTCGAAGCCTTGTCGATCGCCCGCTGGATATTGTCCTTGGGCATGGACTGCGCCTTGGCGGCGTTGATCGCCGCGCGCAGGCGCGGGTTCATGTCCGGATCGGGCATGCCCATCTTGGCGGCGACGGTGATTTCGCGCGAGAGCTTGGAGAACATCGCGGAGCGCTTCTTGTCCTGCGCGCCCTTGCGATGCATGATGTTCTTGAACTTGGAATGGCCTGCCATGGCTCCGCTTTTCTCTAGCTGCGTTTGGAAAGATGCGCGCCCTTACACCGGGCAAGGGCATCAGAGCAACCGCCGCCGCCTGACGATCCACGCGCGGGAATCCGCCGCGCGGATAGCGGCCGCCATCACAGCAGGACGGCCGTCCCCGATACGCTGACCATCAGCATGGAGCCGTTGGAGCCGAGCACCTCGTAATCGATATCGACCCCGATCACGCCATTGCCGCCCAGCTTGACCGCTTCCTGCTTCATTTCGGACAGCGCTTCCTTGCGGGCGCGGGCCAGCACGTCCTCGTATTTTCCCGACCGGCCGCCGACGATGTCGGTGATCGAAGCGAACAGGTCGCGGAAGATATTGGCGCCGACGATCACCTCGCCGGTGACGATGCCGAGATACTGCCGGACCGGGCGGCCCTCGACGACGGAGGTGGTGGTGACGACCATCCCGTCGCCGCTTTCCTGATCCTTCCAGGGGCTGGCCATTCGCTATGTCTCCCGCATTGCGCCGCGGCGGCCCGGCTCAACCGATGCCCAAGGCCGCCTTGTAGGTATCGAGCACCAGTTCCATCTCGCGGCGGTCGTCCGGCTTCATCTTCCGCAACCGCACGATCTGCCGCATGATCTTGCTGTCATAGCCCACGGCCTTGGCTTCCGCATAGACATCGCGAATGTCGTCGGCGATGCCTTTCTTCTCTTCCTCAAGGCGTTCGACCCGCTCGATCAGCAGGCGCAGGCGGTCATCGGTGGCTTCGGCCATCTGGAATGCTCCGGTAAGTTTCGAGAATCAGTCTCGCCGGCTGATAGCGGCGGCGGCGCGAAGGGTGAAGGCGGTGATCGCGCTTATCCCATATCCGCGTTCTTCTTCATGCTCTCCTCCATCCGGGCGATCTGCTCCGGCGTGGCCTCGCTCTGATATTTCGCCTTCCATTCCTCCATCGGCATGCCGTGGATCGCCGCGCGCGCATCGGCCTTGCCCAGCCCGGCGCCCGCTTCGTCGATCCAGTCGGCCAGGCAATTCCGGCAAAAGCCCGCCAGCCCCATCAGCTCGATATTCTGGGCGTCATGCCGGCGCCGCAAATGGCGCACGAGGCGGCGGAAGGCTGCGGCGGCCACGCTGTCGGGCAGCAGGTCGAGCGGGTCGGTTCGATCGGGCATCGGCTTATTCCTTGTATCGTCGCACGCCTCTGACATAGGGCGATTGCCACTATTTCCGGAGTGCTATGCTTTGGCCAAGCTTGAACCACGTAACCGCAAGGTCAAGATACTCGCAACCGTCGGGCCGGCCAGCCATGACCCGGCGATGCTGCGCCGGCTGCTGCTGGCGGGGGCGGACGCCTTCCGGGTCAATATGAGCCATGGCGATCATGCGACCCATGCCGAGACGATCCAGGCGATCCGCGCCCTGGAGAAGGAATTCGCCCGCCCGATCGCGATTTTGTGCGATCTGCAGGGGCCGAAGCTGCGGGTCGGGACATTCAAGGAAGGAAAGGCGATCATTCGCCATTCCGGCCATTTCATCCTCGACCGCGACCCGGCACCGGGCAACGAGAATCGCGTCTGCCTGCCCCACCCGGAACTGTTCGGCATCCTCGAAAAGGGCCAGCGGCTGCTGATCGACGACGGCAAGATCCGGCTCCGGATCATCCGCGCCGACGACCAGGAGATCCTGTGCTCGGCGGAGGTCGGGGGCGTGATTTCGGATCGCAAGGGGGTCAATATCCCCGATGTCGAAATTCCCATCCCGGCCCTCACCGACAAGGACCGCAAGGATCTGGCATTCGCGGTCCAGAACGGGGCGGACTGGATTGCCCTCTCCTTCGTGCAGCGGCCCGAGGACATCGCCGAAGCGCGGCGCCTGATGGGCGGCTACGGGGCGCTGTGCGCCAAGATCGAGAAGCCGCAGGCGGTGAAGCGGCTGGGGGAAATCCTGGAACTGGCCGATGCGGTGATGGTCGCTCGCGGCGATCTCGGCGTGGAGCTGAACCCCGAGGAAGTCCCGCCGCTGCAGAAGCGCATCGTCGCCGCCGCGCGCACGGTCGGCAAGCCGGTGATCGTGGCCACGCAGATGCTCGAATCCATGATCGAAAGCCCGGCACCGACCCGCGCGGAAGTGTCCGATGTCGCCAATGCGGTGTATGACGGGGCCGATGCGGTGATGCTGTCGGCGGAGACGGCGGCCGGCAAATGGCCGGAGGAAGCGGTCACCATCATGCACCGGATCGCCGGGGAGGTGGAGCGTGATCCCGGCTACAAGGGGCGGGTCCATTTCCATGCGACCCTGCCCGATGCGACCACCGCCGATGCGCTCAGCCATGCCTGCATGACCATCGCCGAGACGGTTTCGATCGCCGCCATCATCGTGTTCACCGGATCGGGCGCCAGCGCCCGCCGGGTGGCGCGCGAACGGCCCGCGACCCCGATGCTGGTGCTGACGCCATCGACCGGCACCGCCCGGCGCATGGCGCTGCTGTGGGGCGCGCATGCGGTCACCACCCGGGACATCGGCAGCTTCGAGGAAATGATCGCCAAGGGCAAGCGGATGGCGCTGCGCCACGGTTTCGGCCATGCCGGTTCCAAGCTGATCGCGCTGGCCGGGGTGCCCTTCGGCACGCCGGGGGCGACCAATCTGCTGCATGTGGTGACGCTGACCGGGGACGAGCTGAAACGCGCCTGAGGCCTCAGGCGGCGGCGCGCTCCAGCCGGGCGCGGGCCTCGGCCTCGCCGATCAGGGGTAGCAGCTGTGCCATGTCCGGCCCCGAATCCCGCCCGGTCAGCGCCTGCCGCAAAGGCAGGAACAGCGCCTTGCCCTTGCGCCCGGTCGCTTCCTTCAAACCGCCGGTGAGGCTGTGCCAGGGATCGTCGCTCCAGGTCAGCAGCGCGGCGGCCTGGCCGAGGAATGCCTTCGTCTCGGCATCGAACGGCGGTTGCGCGACCGGGCCGGTCACGACCCTCCACCAGTCGGCGGCATCGGCCAGCGTGGAAAGGTTCGGGCGAATGGCGTTCCACCCTTGCTCGCTCATTCCGGCCGGCAGGCGATGCCGCACCTCGCCGAACGGAAGCTGATGCAGGATCGCCGCATTCAGCCGCTCCAGCTCGGCATCGTCGAACCGTGCAGGAGCACGTCCGAAGGTGGACAGATCGAAGCTCTCGACGAGCTGCGCGCGGTCCGCGATCGGCTCGACCGGCAGCGAAGTCCCCAGCCGCGCCAGCAACGCCACCAGTGCCTGCGGCTCGATTCCGCGAGTGCGAAATGCATCCGCGCCGAGCGCGCCCAGACGCTTGGACAGCTTGCCTTCGCTGCCCACCAGCAGCGCTTCGTGAGCAAAGCGCGGGGGTGCAGCATGAAGTGCGGTAAACATTTGAATTTGCACAGCAGTATTGGAAACGTGATCCTCGCCGCGCAGCACGTCCGTCACCCCCATGGCGATGTCGTCCACCGCGCTGGGCAGCATGTAGAGCCAGCTCCCGTCCGCGCGCCGGACAACCGGGTCGGAAAGCTGCGCCGGGTCGAAATGCTGCGCCCCCCGGATGCCGTCCTGCCACGCGATTGGCTCACCATGATCCAGCTTGAAGCGCCAATGCGGCGCGATGCCCTGCGCCTCCTTCTCGGCGCGATCCGCATCCGTCAGCTTGAGCGCGCCGCGATCGTAGATCGGCGGCAGGCCCCGGCCCAGCAGCACCTTGCGCTTGAGTTCCAGTTCCTGCGCGGTTTCGTAGCAGGGATAGGCGCGGCCCTGCCCCTTCAAGGCTTCGAACGCGGCTTCGTAGCGATCGAACCGACGCGACTGGCGTTCCTCCGCGTCGGGTTCCAGCCCGAGCCAGGCGAGGTCCTCGCGAATCGCCTCTACGTAATCTTCCCGGCTGCGCTCCGCATCGGTGTCGTCGATCCGCAGCAGGAAACGCCCGCCCCCCTTCTTCGCCAGCAGCCAGTTATGCAGGGCAGTGCGGATATTGCCGACGTGGAGCCGCCCGGTGGGCGACGGGGCAAAGCGGGTTACGATATCCATGATCGCCCTATAACGCGCGGGCTGGCGCGCGCCAGTGCGGTGAATTTGAAATGCGCCTCATTCTGGCGGCAGGAGCGGAACCTGTCTCAAGCCCATGAACCACGCCGGAATCGCATGGTCATTGGAGCATGGTTCAGCAATCGGTGTTGGCAGCCTCAAGCGCGGCGACGGCGCGGACGGTCACGTCATGCAGATGTTCCAGCCGGTCGGCGCGGACCAGCCCCTGCAGCGTATCGTGGAAGGCCGCGCTGTTGCGCCCGCCGACCGCGCGGATCATGGCGGCAAGGGTATGTTCGTCCGGGCTGAGTGCCAGGCAGCAGGGGCGGTGAACCATGAAGGATTCCGGCCAGCAGCGCCGCACCGCTTCGGCCAGTTCCAGCACGCTGCGCGCGGCGGTCACACTGCGGAAGCGGGTCGTCAGCTCCAGGATCGGGTCGCGCCCCGCCGCCTCGAACAGCGCGCACATGCGCATGGCCATGACCAGCTGCAGCCCCTGCAGGGAGAGAGCCCTCAAATCGGCCGGGCGCGCCAGGGCCGCGATCGTCGCCGAAAATCTTTCCGATGGGTCGGCGGAGACACGCCGAATGTGATCTGCCACGTGCAGGACTCCTCTCTTGCGATTGACTCGCAAGAGGTTTAACGCCAGAAGCGATCCCCCGTCAATGCAAATGATTTGCAATAACCAAAATGCCGGTCAGCCGCTCCGGAACTTGTGGGTGATCGGATAGCGCCGGTCGCGCCCGAAATTGCGCGCACCCAGCTTGACCCCGGGCGGCGCCTGGCGCCGCTTGTATTCCGCGAGGTGGAGCAGGCGCTCGATCCGCACCACGGTGTCGCGGTCATGGCCTTCCGCCACCACCTGCTCCACGCTCTTCTCATGCTCGACCAGCCCCAGCAGGATCGCATCCAGCACCGGATAGGGCGGCAGCGAATCCTCGTCCTTCTGGTCCGGCCGCAGCTCCGCGCTCGGTGGCTTGCGAATGATGTTTTCCGGGATCACCGGCCCTTCCGGCCCCAGCCCGATCTTCGGCTTGTGGCTGTTGCGCCATTCCGAAACCGCGAAGACAGTCATCTTGTAGGCATCCTTGAGCGGATTGTAGCCGCCCGCCATGTCGCCGTATATGGTGGCGTAGCCCACGCTCATCTCGCTCTTGTTGCCGGTCGTCATCAGCATCGGGCCGAACTTGTTGGACAGCGCCATCAGCGTGACGCCGCGAATGCGGGACTGGAGATTCTCCTCGGTGATGTCGACCTGGGTGTCGGCGAAATCATCCTCAAGCATCCGATCGAAGCCTTCCACGGCGGGCTGGATCGGGATGGTCGAATAGCGGCAGCCCAGCGCCTCGGCGCAGGCCATCGCATCGTCGAGGCTTTCCTGGCTGGTGTAGCGGCTCGGCAGCATCACCGCCCACACCCGCTCCGGCCCCAGCGCATCGGCGGCGATGGCGGCGCAGATGGCGCTGTCGATCCCGCCCGACATGCCGAGCACGACGCCCGGGAAGCCGTTCTTGTCCACGTAATCGCGCAAGGCGAGGACCATCGCGCAATAGATGTCCTCGGGATGATCGGCCAGCTTCTCGATCTGCCCACGGTCGCAGTTCCAGCCCCGCGCCGTGCGGGTCCAGTGCGTGCGCACCTCCCGTTCTTCCCAATCGGCCATCTGGACCGCGAGCTTGCCGTCGCCATTGACGACGAAGCTGCCGCCGTCGAACACCAACTCGTCCTGCCCGCCGACCCGGTTGAGATAGGCCAGCGGCAGGCCGGTATCCGCGGCGCGGCGCTTCGCCACCCCTTCGATCCGCAGCACGTCCTTCTCGATCTCGTAAGGGCTGCCGTTGACGCAGATCAGCAGCCCGGCCCCCATATCCGCGAGATGGCGGCAGACATCGGGATGCCAGATATCCTCGCACACCGGCAGGCCGAGCATCGCGCCGCGAAACAGCACCGGCTCCGGCAGCGGGCCGGGCGAGAACAGGCGCTTCTCGTCGAAAGTGCCGTAATTGGGCAGCTCGTGCTTGAAGCGCACCGCCGTCACGATCCCGCCATCCAGCAGCGCGACGCCATTGTGCAATGCCCCGTCCCGCACGAACACGCTGCCCACCAGGATCGCCGGGCCGCCGTCGTTGGTGGCCTGGGCCAGCCGGTCCAGCTCCGCCTGGGCGCGCTGGATCAGCGACGGCTTGAGGATCAGATCCTCCGCCGGATAGCCGATCAGCTGCATTTCCGGAAACACCACGAGATCGCTTTCGCGGGCGCGTTTGCGTACTTCCAGGATACGGGCGGCGTTGCCGCCGATATCGCCAACAGTCTGGTTGAGCTGGGCAAGGGTGATCGAGAGCGCGTCGGTCATGCCCATGATCTAGAGAGGGAAACGCCCATGGGCAATGGAGGCAAGCCATTCCCGTTGCAGGGAAGATGCCGGCCACCGGACCGGCCACCCCCGCTCCGGCTCCGCCAGCCGCGCAAATGACAGACGCAGGTTATGGTGGCGCGCATGGCCATGCAGCGCCTATAAAATGAATCGCGGTTTTTCCGACGGATGAAGGACACGGCAGCACAGGTGACGAAGGAAGTGGAGCTGAAGCTGGAGCTTGCCGCCGACGCCGCGGACAGGTTGGAAGCCGCGGGGTTGTTCCCGGGCCAGCCGGAAATCATTCGCCAGTATGCAATCTATTTCGACACGCCCGGCCATACCCTCTCCGCAGCCGGCCTTTCGCTGCGAATCCGCCGGAACGGCGACAGCCGGGTCCAGACGATCAAGGTGAAGGGCGGCGCGGCGGCGGGCCTGTTCGTCCGCAGCGAATGGGAGCGCGAGGTCGAGAGCGATGATCCGGTCATCGACGAAAGCACGCCGATCCCGGCGCTTATGAACGACAAGGCGGGCGGGATCGGCCCACTGTTCGCGGTGGAGAACGAACGGCATCTCTGGAACGGCGAAGCGGTGGAAATCTCCCTGGATCGCGGGCGCGTCATCGCCGGGGGGCGGGAGGCGCCGGTCTGTGAAGTGGAGCTGGAGCAGAAAGGCAGCGATCCAGCCACGATCTTCGCGCTGGCGCGGCGGATAAACGCCATCGCCCCGGTCCGTCTCGGCATACTGAGCAAGGCGGAACGCGGCTATCGGCTGCTGGGGCCGGAACTGACCGCGACCAAGGCCGAGCCGGTCAGGCTCGATGCCGACATGGCCACAGGGCGCGCGTTCCAGGAAATCGTCCACGCCTGCCTGCGCCAGTTCAGGCTGAACGAACCGCTGATCGCGGACCATCAGGATGCGGCGGCGCTGCATCAGGCGCGGGTCGCATTGCGGCGCCTGCGCTCGGCCCTATCCATCCATAAGCCGATGGCCGCCGACAAGCGCGCCGGCATATTGAACGGAGAGCTGCGCTGGCTGGCGGCCGAGCTGGGCAAGGCGCGCGACCTCGACGTGCTGATCGAGCGCGCCGCTGAAGGCCCGCTCAAGGCCCGCCTGATGGATGAGCGCGCCAAGGCCTATGCAGGCGCGATCGCCGCGATCGCCTCGGATCGGGCGCGCGCCGTCATGATCGACCTCGTCGAATGGATCTCGACCGGCGCATGGCTGTCGAACGCGAAGGGCCGCGAGCTGCGGGAACTTCCGGTGCGCGAATTCGCTGTCAGGACGCTCGACCGGCTTCGCAGGAAAGTGAAGAAGGGCGGCCGCGACCTGGAGGAATTGAGCGACGAAGCGCGGCACGAGGTCCGCAAGGCCGCCAAGAAGCTGCGCTATGCAACCGAATTCTACGCTTCTCTCTACGAGGGCAAGCGCGAACGCCGGCGGCACAAGCGCTTTCTTTCCGCCCTGGAGACGCTGCAGGACAAGCTCGGCATACTCAACGATCTCACCACCACGCCCGAGCTTTTGCGCAGGCTGGGCCTGATGGACAACCCGGCGGCGCAGGCCCTGCTCGGCGCGGGCAAGAAATCCCGCCTGCTGTCGGACGCCGCCGAGGCGCATGACGCCCTGCTGGATGCAAAGCGCTTCTGGCAGTGATCCGGCATCGGGCAGCGCGCTGTCATTGTGCTTTGACAATAAAAACGCGGCCAGCCAGACAGGCATAAAATCCAAAAGGAGAGAGAGATGTTCGATGGCGCCGGCAAGATCTTCCAGAACGCCTATATCGTCGACGATATAGATGCGATGATGGACCATTGGGTGAAGCTGGAAGGAGCGGGCCCGTTCTTCCTGCACCGCAATCTTCAACTCGATATCGAATATCGCGGCCAGCCCTCGTCGATCGACATCGATCTGGCGATCGGCCAAGCCGGGCCTGTCCATATCGAGCTGATCCAGGTGCATTGCGACAATCCGACCGTCTATACCGATACGGTGCCCAAAGGCTCCGGCCCGCGTTTTCATCACAATGGCTATCTCGCCAGGGATTTCGACGCGGCCGTCGCCGCCTATGAAGGGGCGGGTTACGAGATCGCGATGAAGGGCGTGTTCGGCGACACGCCGTTCGTCTATGTGGACACCTTCGATGCCGTCGGCTGCTTCACCGAATTCCACGAAGATACGGCGGAAATCCGCGCCATGTTCAAATATATCGCGGATGCCTCGACCGGGTGGGACGGCTCCCGCCCCATTCGCCCGATGTCCGAATTGCTGCAATGGATGAACGACTGACGCCAGTCGCCGGCTTCCGGGCGCGGCCACGGCGAATACAGGGATAGCACCCCGTTCGCGACGCCTGTTGCCTTGCTCGCCCGCCAATGCAAAACGGGCGTATGACGCTCCTTGCCTATTTCGGGGCCGCGCTTGCGGAAATTGCCGGCTGCTTCGCCTTCTGGGCATGGCTCAGGCTGGGCAAGTCCCCATGGTGGCTGGTCCCGGGCGTGGCCTCGCTGTGCCTGTTCGCCTGGCTGCTGACGCTGGTGGACACGGAACAGGCCGGTCGCGCCTATGCGGCCTATGGCGGAATCTACATCCTTTCAGCCCTGCTGTGGCTGTGGGCGGCAGAGGGGACCAGGCCCGACAAATGGGACACGCTGGGCGTTGCCGTGTGCATCATGGGGGCAGCCATCATCCTGTGGGGGCCGCGCCCGTCGTGAAGTGAAGCCAGGCCGGTGCGGCCAACAAGCTGCCGCCGATCCGTCCCGTTGATCTGGCCCGCCGATCCGGCGCCCCGCTCGCCCCGCCGGTCTGAACGGCGGCCCGGCCTGCCGACGGATGCCGCGCCGATACTTTCCCGCACCGACGAAAAACCCCGCCGGAAGCGATCCGGCGGGGCTGTTCATGATCGGGCCTGATCGGCGGAACGAAGGCGCTTATTCCCCCTCGTTCTGCTCCAGATATTCGCCCGCATCGGCGTCCGTGCCGTGGGTTTCCCCCTCGACCTTGGCCAGCGGATCATCCCCGATCGCGGCTTCCGGGCCTTGGGCCAGCTCGGCCTGGTGCTCTTCTTCCGCGCTCTCGGGCGCGATCAGCGCCTCCTGCAGCTTGCGATACTGCGCGCGCAGCGCGGCATCGCGGCTGGAAGCGGCGACCCGGACCCGGTTCATGCCCGCGCCGGTGCCGGCGGGGATGAGGCGGCCCACGATCACGTTTTCCTTGAGGCCGATCAGCGAGTCCTTCTTGCCTTCCACCGCCGCCTGCGTGAGCACGCGGGTGGTTTCCTGGAAGGACGCGGCGGAAATGAAGCTGCGGGTCTGCAGCGACGCCTTGGTGATGCCGAGCAGCACCGGCTTGCCCTGGGCAGGCGCCTGCCCCTTGGCCAGCTTGGCGTTGTATTCGTTCATTTCCTCGTAATCGACCTGCTCGCCGGCCAGCAGCGTGGTGTCGCCGCCATCGGTGATCTCGACCTTCTGCAGCATCTGGCGAACGATCACCTCGATGTGCTTGTCGTTGATCTTCACGCCCTGCAGTCGATAGACTTCCTGGATTTCCGCCACGAGGTATTCGGCCAGAGCCTCCACCCCGAGCACCTCGAGGATGTCGTGCGGGTCCGGGCTGCCGGAGATCAAATTGTCGCCCTTCTTGACGAAGTCGCCCTCCTGCACGTCGATCACCTTGCTCTTGGGGATCAGATATTCGACGGGTTCGCCTTCCTCCGGAATGATCGCGATCTTGCGCTTCGCCTTGTAGTCGCGAACGAATTCGATCCGGCCGCTGATCTTGGCGATGATCGCGTTATCCTTGGGCTTGCGCGCCTCGAACAGTTCCGCGACGCGCGGCAGACCGCCGGTGATGTCGCGGGTCTTGGCGGCTTCGCGGCTGGCGCGGGCAACGATGTCGCCCGCTTCGACCTGCTGGCCGTCCTCGACCGAAAGGGTCGCGCCCGGAGCGAGCATATAGCGCGCCGCTTCGCCGCTGTCCTCGTCGAGCAGGGTGATGCGCGGACGCATGTCCTCCTTCTTGGAACGGCCCGCGGCGCGATATTCGATGACGACGCGCTGAGCGATGCCGGTGGCTTCGTCGACCTGCTCGGTCATGGTCTTGCCGTCCACGAGGTCCTGATACTTCACCACACCCGAGGTTTCGGTGATGATCGGCAGCGAGAACGGGTCCCATTCGGCCAGGCGCTCGCCCTGCTTCACCTGGGCGCCGCTCTCATGCATCAGCACCGTGCCGTAGGGCACCCGGTGCAGCTCGCGCTCGCGCCCTTCGGCATCGATCACCGCGATCTCGCCATTGCGGGCCAGCGACAGCCGGCGGCCGCGCTTGTCCACGATGGTCGGGATGTCGCGATATTCGACCTTGCCGTCGATCGTCGCTTCGAGATGCGAGGTTTCGTTGAGCTGCGCCGCGCCGCCGATGTGGAAGGTCCGCATCGTCAGCTGCGTGCCCGGCTCGCCGATCGACTGCGCGGCGATGACGCCCACCGCTTCACCGATGTTGACCGGGGTGCCGCGAGCGAGATCGCGGCCATAGCAGGTTCCGCAGACACCCTGTTCCGCTTCGCAGACCAGCGGCGAACGGATCTTGGCGGACTGCACGTCCGCTTCCTCGATCGCCTTGATCGCCGCTTCGTCCAGCAGGGTGCCGGACTTGACGATGACTTCGCCAGTCTTGGCATTGATCAGATCCTCGGCCGTGGTGCGGCCCAGGATACGCTCGCCGAGCGAGGCGATGGTCGAGCCGCCCTGCACGATAGCGCGCATTTCCAGCGCGTTCTCGGTGCCGCAATCGTCCTGGACGATCACGCAGTCCTGCGACACGTCGACCAGGCGGCGAGTCAGGTAGCCCGAGTTCGCCGTCTTGAGCGCGGTGTCGGCCAGACCCTTGCGGGCGCCGTGGGTGGAGTTGAAATATTCAAGGACGGTCAGGCCCTCCTTGAAGTTCGAGATGATCGGCGTCTCGATGATCTCGCCCGAAGGCTTGGCCATCAGCCCGCGCATCCCGGCCAGCTGCTTCATCTGCGCCGGCGAGCCGCGCGCGCCGGAGTGCGACATCATGTAGATCGAGTTGATCGGCGCCAGCCGCCCGGTTTCCGGGTCCTTCGGCGTGGCCTTGATCTCGTCCATCATGGCGTTGGCCACCTGGTCGCCGCAACGGCTCCAGGCGTCGATCACCTTGTTGTATTTTTCCTGCTGGGTGATCAGGCCTTCCTGATACTGCTGCTCGTAATCCGCCACCAGCGCCTTGGTCTGGTCGACCAGCTCCACCTTGCTGTCGGGGATAATCATGTCGTCCTTGCCGAACGAAATGCCCGCGCGGAACGCATGGCGGAAGCCAAGCGACATGATCGCATCGGCGAACAGCACCGTGTCCTTCTGGCCGGTGTGGCGATAGACCTCGTCGATCACGTCGCCCACGTCCTTCTTGGTGAGCAGGCGGTTGACCACGTCGAACGGCACCTTGTGGCTGCGCGGCAGGCATTCGCCGATCAGCATGCGGCCCGGGGTGGTTTCATAGCGAACCATCCCTTCAACCCCGTTTTCATCGGTCTGCGGAACGCGGCTGACGATCTTGGAGTGGAGCGTCACCGCGCCCACTTCCAGCGCCTGATGCACTTCGGCCATGTCCGCCAGGATCATGCCCTCGCCCGGCTCGCCCTCGCGGTCCATCGACAGGTAGTAAAGGCCCAGCACCATGTCCTGCGACGGCACAATGATCGGCTTGCCGTTGGCGGGCGAGAGGATGTTGTTGGTGGACATCATCAGCACGCGGGCTTCGAGCTGGGCTTCCAGCGAAAGCGGCACGTGGACGGCCATCTGGTCGCCGTCGAAGTCGGCGTTGAAGGCCGAGCAGACCAGCGGGTGAAGCTGGATCGCCTTGCCTTCGATCAGCACCGGCTCGAACGCCTGGATGCCGAGGCGGTGCAGCGTCGGCGCGCGGTTCAGCAGCACCGGATGCTCGCGGATCACCTCGTCGAGGATGTCCCAGACTTCCTTGCGCTCCTTCTCGACCCACTTCTTGGCCTGCTTCAAGGTCATCGACAAGCCCTTGGCGTCGAGCCGGGCATAGATGAACGGCTTGAACAGTTCGAGCGCCATCTTCTTGGGCAAGCCGCACTGGTGCAGCTTGAGTTCCGGCCCGGTCACGATCACGGAACGGCCCGAATAGTCGACGCGCTTGCCGAGCAGGTTCTGGCGGAAGCGACCCTGCTTGCCCTTCAGCATGTCGGACAGCGACTTGAGCGGACGCTTGTTGGCGCCGGTGATGACGCGGCCGCGGCGGCCGTTGTCGAACAGCGCATCGACCGCTTCCTGCAGCATGCGCTTTTCGTTGCGGACGATGATGTCCGGCGCGCGCAGCTCGATCAACCTCTTCAAACGATTGTTACGGTTGATGACGCGGCGATAGAGGTCGTTCAAGTCCGAGGTGGCGAAGCGGCCGCCGTCCAGCGGCACCAGCGGGCGCAGCTCGGGCGGGATGACCGGGACGACTTCCAGGATCATCCATTCCGGGCGATTGCCGGATTCGATGAAGCTTTCGACCACTTTCAGCCGCTTGATGATCTTCTTCGGCTTGAGGGTGGACTTGGTTTCCTCCAGCTCCTTGAGCAGGTCCTCGCGTTCCTGCACCAGGTCGAGATCCATCAGCATGTGCTTGACGGCCTCGGCGCCGATCCCGGCGGAGAAGGCGTCCTCGCCATATTCGTCCTGCGCATCGAGCAGCTCGTCCTCGGTGAGGAGCTGATATTTCTCGAGCGGGGTCAGGCCCGGCTCGGTGACGATGTAGCTCTCGAAATAGAGCACGCGCTCAAGCTGCTTGAGTTGCATGTCGAGCAGCAGGCCGATGCGGCTGGGCAGCGACTTGAGGAACCAGATATGCGCGACCGGCGCGGCCAGCTCGATATGGCCCATGCGCTCGCGGCGCACCTTGGTAACGGTGACTTCGACGCCGCACTTCTCACAGACGACGCCCTTGTACTTCATGCGCTTGTACTTGCCGCACAGGCACTCGTAATCCTTCACCGGGCCGAAGATGCGGGCGCAGAACAACCCGTCGCGCTCCGGCTTGAAGGTGCGGTAGTTGATCGTCTCCGGCTTCTTGATCTCGCCGAAGGACCAGCTGCGGATGCGTTCCGGGCTGGCGATCCCGATCTGGATCTGGTCGAAGGTCTCGGGCTTGGCGAGCTGGTTGGTGAATTTCGTCAGGTCGTTCATTTTTCAGTCCCTCTGAAGGGTCAAATTCTGGTGGCGAGCGAACAAGCCCTGCCCGCGGGAGGCAGGGCTCGTAAGTTCACTCCGCCGCTTCCGCGAAATCGTCGTCGTCCTCGTCGGTCAGCGAGGACAGCTCGACATTGAGGCCGAGGCTGCGCATTTCCTTGACGAGCACGTTGAAGCTTTCCGGAATGCCGGCCTCGAAGGTGTCGTCGCCCTTGACGATCGCTTCATAGACCTTGGTGCGGCCGACCACGTCGTCGGACTTCACCGTCAGCATTTCCTGGAGAGTATAGGCGGCGCCATAGGCCTGCAGCGCCCAGACCTCCATTTCCCCGAAGCGCTGGCCGCCGAACTGCGCCTTGCCGCCCAGCGGCTGCTGGGTGACGAGGCTGTAGGGGCCGATCGAACGGGCGTGGATCTTGTCGTCGACCAGGTGGTGCAGCTTCAGCATGTAGATGTAGCCGACGGTGACCTTGCGGTCGAAAGCGTCGCCGGTGCGCCCGTCATACAGCGTGACCTGGCCCGACGAATCGAGGCCGGCCTTTTCCAGCATGGCGGTGACATCGGATTCCTTGGCGCCATCGAACACCGGCGTGCCCATCGGCACGCCATTGCGCAGGTTCTGCGCCAGCTCGACGATCTCACCCGTGCTGCGCGCCTCGATCTCGGCGTGGTAGTTCTCGCCGTAGATGTCCTTGAGGCGGTCCACCACCGCGGACGGCGGGGCCGCCGCTTCGGGATCGGGATTGTTGGCGCGCCATTCCTCGAGAGCCTGGGTCACCTGCAGGCCGAGGCCGCGCGCGGCCCAGCCGAGGTGGGTTTCGAAGATCTGGCCGACGTTCATGCGCGAAGGCACGCCCAGCGGATTGAGCACGAGATCGACCGGGGTGCCGTCTTCCAGGAAAGGCATGTCCTCCTGCGGCAGGATGCGGCTGATGACGCCCTTGTTGCCGTGGCGGCCGGCCATCTTGTCGCCCGGCTGCAGCTTGCGCTTCACCGCGACGAAGACCTTCACCATCTTGAGCACGCCCGGAGCCAGCTCGTCGCCCCGCTCCAGCTTCTCGCGGCGATCCTCGAACTTCTCGTTGATGCCCCTCACCGCTTCGTCATACTGGGCCTTCACCGCTTCGAGCTGGGCCTGCATGTTGTCGTCGGCGACGGCGAACTTGAACCACTCGTGGCGCTCGGCTTCGGCCAGCACGTCCTCGGTGATCTCCACGCCCTTCTTGATGCCCTTCGGCGCCGCCGAAGCGGTCTGGCCGACGAGCATGTCGCGCAGGCGGTTGTAGGTCGCGCGGTTGAGGATCGCGCGCTCGTCCTCGGCATCCTTCTTGAGGCGTTCGATCTCCTCGTTCTGGATGGCGCGGGTGCGGTCGTCGATCTCGATGCCGTGGCGGTTGAACACGCGCACTTCCACCACCGTGCCGGCAACGCCCGGCGGCAGGCGGAGCGAAGTGTCACGCACGTCGCTGGCCTTCTCGCCGAAGATCGCGCGCAGCAGCTTCTCTTCCGGCGTCATCGGGCTTTCGCCCTTCGGCGTGATCTTGCCGACCAGGATGTCGCCCGGATGCACTTCCGCGCCGATATAGACGATGCCCGCCTCGTCGAGGTTGCGCAGCGCCTCCTCGCCGACGTTCGGGATGTCGCGGGTGATGTCTTCCGGCCCGAGCTTGGTGTCGCGGGCCATCACCTCGAACTCCTCGATGTGGATCGAGGTGAACACGTCATCCTTCACGATGCGTTCGCTGATGAGGATGGAGTCTTCGTAGTTGTAGCCGTTCCAGGGCATGAAGGCGACGAGGCTGTTGCGGCCCAGCGCCAGCTCGCCCAGCTCGGTGCTGGGACCGTCGGCGATGATATCGCCTTCCTCGATCACGTCGCCCACCTTCACCAGCGGGCGCTGGTTGATGCAGGTGTTCTGGTTGGAGCGCTGGAACTTCTGCAGCGTGTAGATGTCCACGCCCGACTTGCCCGGCTCGATATCGCCGGCGGCGCGGATCACGATGCGGGTCGCGTCGACCTGATCGACGATGCCGCCCCGCAGCGCGGCGATCGCCGCGCCGGAATCGCGCGCCACGGTTTCTTCCATGCCGGTGCCGACGAAGGGCGCTTCCGCCTTCACCAGCGGCACGGCCTGGCGCTGCATGTTGGAGCCCATCAGCGCGCGGTTGGCGTCGTCGTTCTCCAGGAACGGGATGAGCGAGGCGGCCACCGAGACGAGCTGCTTGGGGCTGACGTCCATCAGCGTCACCTGCTCGCGCGGGACCATCACGAATTCGCCCGCTTCACGCGCGGAAACCAGTTCCTCGACAAAGCTGCCGTCGGAGTTGGTTTCGGCGGATGCCTGCGCGACGGTGTGCTTGCTCTCCTCCATGGCGGAGAGATAGACGACCTCGCCCGTCACCTTGCCGTCGATGACCCGCCGATAGGGGGTTTCGATGAAGCCGTATTTGTTGACCCGGCTGAACGAGGCCAGCGAGTTGATGAGGCCGATGTTCGGGCCTTCCGGCGTTTCGATCGGGCAGATGCGGCCATAGTGGGTCGGGTGAACGTCGCGCACCTCGAAGCCCGCGCGCTCGCGGGTGAGGCCGCCCGGCCCGAGCGCCGAGACGCGGCGCTTGTGGGTGACTTCCGACAGCGGGTTGGTCTGGTCCATGAACTGCGACAGCTGTGAGGAGCCGAAGAATTCGCGCACCGCGGCCACCGCCGGCTTGGCGTTGATGAGGTCGTTCGGCATGACGGTGGAGACGTCGACCGAGGACATCCGCTCCTTTACCGCGCGTTCCATGCGCAGCAGGCCGACGCGATACTGGTTCTCCAGCAGCTCGCCCACCGAGCGGACGCGGCGGTTGCCGAGATTGTCGATGTCGTCGACCTCGCCCTTGCCGTCCTTAAGGTCCACCAGCTCCTTGACCACGGCCAGGATGTCCTCGGCGCGCAGCACGGTGACGGTGTCCTCGGCATCCAGGCCGAGACGCATGTTCAGCTTCACGCGGCCCACGGCGGAAAGGTCGTAGCGGTCCGGATCGAAGAACAGGCCCTCGAACAGCGCTTCGGCGGTTTCCTTCGTCGGCGGCTCGCCGGGGCGCATCACCTTGTAGATCGCCTCAAGGCCCTCGTCGCGGTTCTCGGCCTTGTCGACCTTCAGCGTGTTGCGAATCCACGGGCCGGTGGTGACATGGTCGATGTCCAGCAGCTCGATCCGGTCGATCCCCGCCTTGTCGAGCACTTCGAGATTCTCGGGAGAAACCTCGTCGCCCGCCTCGATATAGATGCGGCCGGTGGTTTCATCGATCATGTCGTTGGCGGCATAGTGGGCGAAGATCTCGTCGGTCGGGATCAGCAGCTCTTCCAGCCCGTCCTTCGCGGCCTTGTTGGCGGCGCGCGGGCTGATCTTCTGCCCGGCCGGGAAGATCACCTCGCCCGACTTGGCATCGACGATGTCGAAGGCCGGCTTCTGGCCGCGCCATTGCTCCGCCGAGAACGGCAGCTTCCAGCCGGTGCCCTGGCCGCCGGAGGCGCGCTCCCAGGTGACGGTCTTGTAGAAATAATGGAGGATCTGCTCGCTATCGAGGCCCAACGAATAGAGCAGCGCGGTGACCGGCAGCTTGCGCTTGCGGTCGATCCGGACGTTGACGATGTCCTTCGCGTCAAATTCGAAATCGAGCCAGGAACCGCGATAGGGGATCACGCGCGCGGCGAAGAGATACTTGCCGGAGGAGTGGGTCTTGCCCCGGTCGTGGTCGAACAGCACGCCCGGCGAACGGTGCATCTGGCTGACGATCACGCGTTCCGTGCCGTTGATGATGAAGGTGCCGTTCTCGGTCATGAGCGGCATGTCGCCCATGTAGACGTCCTGCTCCTTGATATCGAGCACGGAGCGGGTTTCCGTCTCGCTGTCGACCTCGAACACGATCAGGCGCAGCGTCACCTTCATCGGCGCCGCATAGGTGATGCCGCGCTGGCGGCATTCGGTGGTGTCGTATTTCGGGTCTTCAAGTTCGTAATGGACGAAATCCAGCTCGGCCGTGCCGGCGAAGTCGCGGATCGGGAAGACCGAGCGCAGCGTCTTCTCCAGGCCGGAAACGTAGCCGGTTTCCGGGTTCGAGCGCAGGAACTGCTCATAGCTTTCCCGCTGGACCTCGATCAGGTTCGGCATCTGCACCACTTCGTGGATGTCGCCGAAGATCTTGCGGATGCGCTTCTTCGCACCGCCGCGCTGAACCGGAGCTTTCGCCGCCGAGGTCTTTGGGGTGGCCATGGATGATTTCGCCTTCTTTATAAGTGATTCGCCGGCGCGGGCGCCGGGCGATGCAGATCATGCCGCGCGGGAGCACGCTTCCACGGAACGCGAAAAGGCCGCAGGGCACGCAATTCCTCACGGGAACCGCAACCTGCAGCTTGCGTCGCGCCTATGGAAAACCCGCCGCTTCCTTCCGTGGCATGCCCCCGCGCCGGGCCGCCTTGCTCGAAGCGAACGAGCAATTGGAAGCGGCATATAGGATCGCGGCCGGCTCCTGTCAAACCGCTCCGCCGCATGGGAAGCCCGACCGAAAGATTGACTTTCGGAGGGAATTGGACCAATGGCCCGCCCCGGATGGCAGGATTTCCCGCCATTCATCCGTCCGAGACAGTCGGTGAGAGCAATCTGGCTCTCTTAATTTCCGGCCTAGACGGGGAAAAGAGTTTCACGCGGCGGCCCTTGCGGGCAGCCGTCATCGCGCTATCGGCGCATCTCCTTCCCCTGTTGCGCGGACTCGCCCGTTCGGAGCCTCGGCTTCGCGCGGACAAAACGTAGCCGGCCCTGCGGGCAGATCGCGCGCATGGCCATAGTGAAGGAGTAAGGCATGGATCGTTCGCAAAAAGCTGAGTCGGTCGCATCGCTGAACGCAACTTTCAACGAGGTCGGCGTGGTGGTCATCACCCGCAATCTCGGCATGTCGGTGGCCCAGTCCACCGCCCTGCGCACGAAGATGCGGGAAGCCGGCGCGTCCTACAAGGTTGCGAAGAACCGTCTTGCCAAGCTTGCCCTCAAGGACACCCAGTACGAAGGCCTGCAAGACCTTCTGACCGGCCCGACGGCGCTGGCCACTTCGGTGGACCCGGTTGCCGCCGCCAAAGCCGCGGTGGACTTCGCCAAGACGAACGACAGGATCGAAATCGTCGGCGGCGCAATGGGGACGCAGCTTCTCGACGAAGCCGGTGTGAAGGCCCTCGCCTCCATGCCCTCGCTCGACGAGCTGCGCGCAAAGCTCGTGGGTCTTGTCAATGCGCCGGCCACCAAGGTCGCGCAGCTGGCCAACGCCCCGGCCGCGAAGCTGGCCCGCGTCTTCGGTGCCTATGGCGCCAAGGAAGCGGCATAAGCGGTTTTTCCAGCGAATTACCCGGGCGCCGGAATGGTCCGCACGCCCGGTCCAGTCATCTAATTGGAGTGAAACATCATGGCCGATATCGCCAAGCTTGTTGAAGATCTGTCCCAGCTGACCGTCCTCGAGGCGGCTGAACTCGCCAAGGCCCTGGAAGAGGCATGGGGCGTTTCCGCCGCTGCCGCCGTGGCCGTGGCCGCCCCCGCCGCAGGCGGTGGCGACGCTGGCGCCGCTGCCGAGGAAAAGACCGAATTCGACGTCATCCTGACGGGCGACGGCGGCAAGAAGATCCAGGTGATCAAGGAAGTCCGCGCCATCACCGGCCTGGGCCTGACCGAAGCCAAGACGCTGGTCGAAAGCGCTCCCAAGGCGCTGAAGGAAGGCATCAACAAGGCGGAAGCCGAAGAGATCAAGAAGAAGATCGAGGAAGCCGGCGGCACCGTCGAGCTGAAGTAATCCCGCTTCTCTCTTCGAGAATACAGGGAAAGGGCGGTGCCGCGAGGCGCCGCCCTTTTTCCTTGCGCGGCCGTCATACTGTTTCTCGTCATTTCCGCGAAAGCGGGAATCCAGGGCAAGGTTGTAGCTAGATCCCCGTTTGCACGGGGATGACGAAAGAGGAGATGGATGCTCCCCGGCCGGTTGACGCAGAACGCCGGAAATGTGCATTTGCATTTCGGCCCGGCGCGGGTCGTATTCCGCGATAAATGGCCGCGGCCGGGCGTGGAACCAGCGCTCATCCAGTGTGACCTTTCGCTGGAGCGCTTCTCCACCACCACGAATCCTCATCTGTCCGTTCTTCGTCTGAAGCCGGGATAAGGGCAAAGGCGACGGGCGAAGCTGCGGGATGCTCTGTGCGTCATCCATCAGGATAAGCCAGATTTCAGCCGTGTAGGAAAGGTGGAACGCCCACTGCGTCATGCCAGCCCTTCGGCTGGCTGGCCAAGCCAGCCGCTCAGGATAAACTGCCCTTTGGGGCAAGCTGGCATCTCAGGCAGTTGGGTGGTGCGTTGCCCACAGCGATTCCAGCTTTCGCTGGAATGACGAAGGGCTGGGAGGGGCGGCGGGGCAGGCCGGTTGACGCAGGTAGTGGAGTGAAGCCTATTTCAGCGCCTTGATATAGGCGACCACTTCCGCCCGCTTGGTATCGTCCTTCAATCCGGGATAGGCCATCTTGGTGCCGGGAATGACCTCGCGCGGGGATTTGAGGAAGCTGTCCAGCGTCGCCTCGTCCCAGGTCAGCCCGGAATCCTTCATCGCCGTGCTGAAACTGTAGCCCGCGACCTCGCCCGCCTTTGTCCCGAAAATGCCCGCCAGCGAGGGGCCGATCAGATTCTTGCCCGGTTCGGTCGCATGGCAGCTGCGGCATTGGAAAAAGGCGGCGGGCGGGGTTGCGGCGGCCTGGGGCGCCGTCGCGGCGGCGGCGGAAGATGCGGGCTTCGCCTGCTCCGGCGTGGGCGCAGCGGCGGGCGCGGCCGGATCGCCAGCCGCGGCCTCGCCCGCCGTCACATCGGTTGCCGCGGCGGCCGGTTCGGTGGCCTGGGCGACCTCCTGATCTTCGGCATTCCGGCCGCTGCAGGCGGCGAGCATGGCGGCGAATGCGAACAGCGACGCGGCTTTGGCAGGCTTGCGCATGATCATGTTTCCTCCCGGGATTTGCGCGGGCTTCTATCAGCCGGCAAAACCCGCGCAAGTATTCCCTTTGTCCTGGCCCTGCCCTCGCCTATCCGGCGCGCCTCATGTTGATGGCACGCCTCCCTTCCCTGTTCCGAACCGAGCTTGGCGCGACCTTGCGGCTGGCCGCGCCGCTGGCCGCCGCCAACCTGCTGCAGATGGCGGTCCACGCCGTCGACGTGATCTTCGTCGCCCGGCTGGGGCAGGAGGCGCTGGCCGCGTCCAGCCTTTCCATCGCGCTGTTCGGGCTGCTGATGTGGTGCTTTTCCGGGCTGACCGGCGCGGTGGCGCCCCTGATCGCGGCGGAACTGGGCAAGGGCCGCCATGCCGTGCGCGAAATCCGCCGCAGCATGCGGATGGCGATGTGGCTGGCGGTGGCCTGCGGGCTGGTCGGCATGGCGATCTGCGGCTTCGGCGAGGCGATCCTGCTGGCGGCCGGCCAGAATCCGGTCATATCGGCCCGGGCCGGGGAGTTCCTGGGAATCCTGATGTGGGCGATGATCCCGATGATCCTGGCCAGCGTCCTACGCACCTTCGTCGCCACGCTGGGCAAGCCGGGCTTCGCGACCCTGATCACCGCCGCCGCGATCGGGGTCAACGCGCTGGCCAACTGGATGTTCGTGTTCGGCGCGCTGGGCGCGCCGGCCCTGGGCCTCAAGGGCTCGGCCCTGGCCAGCGTGGTGACGTCGGTGACGATGCTGCTGGCCTATGTGGCGGCGATCGCCGCCCATCGCCGGCTGCGGCGCTATTATCTGTTCGGCCGCTGGTGGCGGCCGGAAACGGCCCGGCTCAAGGAAATCACGATCATCGGCCTGCCCATCGCCGGCACCATCCTGGCCGAAGCGGGGCTGTTCAGCAGCGCCGCCTTCCTGATGGGCTGGATCGGGGAAGCCGAACTGGCCGGCCACACCATCGCCCTGCAGATCGCCGCGCTCGCCTTCCAGGTCCCGTTCGGGATCGGGCAGGCCGCGACCATCCGGGTGGGCTATCATTTCGGCGCGGGCGACCGGCGGGCGGTCGGCCACGCGGGCTGGGCCGCCGTGCTGATCTGCGTGGCGTTCATGATGTTCACCGCCAGCGTGCTGCTGTTCGCCCCGCGCCTCGTCATCTCGGCCTATGTCGATGTCGATGCGCCCGCCAATGCCGTGCTGGTGGGGCTGGCCGTGCAATATATGGCGATCGCCGCGCTGTTCCAGCTGTTCGACGGGACCCAGGCGGTGGCGGCCGGCGCATTGCGCGGCTTGCAGGACACCAGGGTTCCGATGGCGATCGCCATCTTCGGCTACTGGCTGCCGGGGATGGGCACGGCGCTGTGGCTCGGTTTCGCCACGCCGCTGCGGGGGTCGGGCATCTGGATCGGCTTCGCGGTGGGGCTGGCGGTGGTCGCCGTGCTTCTGCTAAGGCGCTGGCACCGGCGCGACGCATTGGGCCTGGTCGCGAAACTGCCATGAAAAAACTTCATTGCCAGCGCTTGACGGCCTGAACCCAGGATACCATATGCGCGCCGCTGGCACTCTCGACCCGGGAGTGCCAACGCGAGAATCCACTCATTTGGAAGAGGTCATAGATACCATGGCATTCCGTCCGCTGCACGATCGCGTGCTGGTCCGCCGCCTTGAAGCCGAAGAAAAGACGGCTGGCGGCATCATCATCCCCGACAGCGCCAAGGAAAAGCCGAGCGAGGGCGAAATCGTCGCCGTCGGTTCGGGCGCCCGCGCTGAAGACGGCAAGGTTACTCCGCTCGACGTCAAGGCCGGTGATCGCGTGCTGTTCGGCAAATGGTCCGGCACCGAGGTCAAGGTCGATGGCGAAGACCTGCTGATCATGAAGGAAGGCGATCTGCTCGGCGTGATCTCCTGATCGCCCGACCTCGCTTTCATCCCGTCACGAACTCTAGAGAGGAATAGTTTCAATGGCTGCCAAGGACGTGAAATTTTCGCGTGACGCACGCGAACGCATTCTGTCCGGCGTGGATACGCTGGCCAATGCCGTCAAGGTCACGCTCGGCCCCAAGGGCCGCAATGTCGTGATCGACAAGAGCTTCGGCGCTCCCCGCATCACCAAGGACGGCGTCACCGTCGCCAAGGAAATCGAACTGAAGGACAAGTTCGAGAACATGGGCGCCCAGATGATCCGTGAAGTCGCCTCCAAGGCGAACGACACGGCCGGCGACGGCACCACCACCGCCACCGTTCTGGCCCAGGCGATCGTGCGCGAAGGCATGAAGTCGGTCGCCGCCGGCATGAACCCGATGGACCTCAAGCGCGGCATCGACCTCGCCGTCACCAAGGTCGTCGCGGATCTGCAGAACCGCTCGAAGGCGGTTGCCGGTTCCAACGAGATCGCCCAGGTCGGCATCATTTCCGCCAATGGCGACAAGGAAGTCGGCGAGAAGATCGCCGAAGCCATGGAAAAGGTCGGCAAGGAAGGCGTCATCACCGTCGAGGAAGCCAAGGGCCTCGAATTCGAGCTGGATGTCGTTGAAGGCATGCAGTTCGACCGCGGCTACCTCAGCCCCTATTTCGTCACCAACCCCGACAAGATGACCGTGGAACTCGAGAATCCGTATATTCTCATCCACGAGAAGAAGCTGTCGAACCTGCAGTCGATGCTTCCGATCCTCGAAGCGGTGGTCCAGAGCGGCCGTCCGCTGCTGATCATCGCCGAGGACATCGAAGGCGAGGCGCTGGCCACTCTGGTGGTCAACAAGCTGCGCGGCGGCCTCAAGGTCGCGGCGGTGAAGGCTCCGGGCTTCGGCGATCGCCGCAAGGCCATGCTGGGCGATATCGCCACGCTGACCGCCGGCGAGATGATCTCCGAGGATCTCGGCATCAAGCTCGAGAACGTGACCGTCACCATGCTCGGCGAAGCCAAGAAGGTGACCATCGACAAGGACAACACCACCATCGTCGACGGCGCCGGCAATGCGGAAGACATCAAGGCCCGGGTCGAGCAGATCCGCGCCCAGATCGAAACCACCACCAGCGACTACGACCGCGAGAAGCTGCAGGAACGCCTGGCCAAGCTGGCTGGCGGCGTGGCCGTGATCAAGGTCGGCGGCGCCACCGAAATCGAGGTGAAGGAGCGCAAGGACCGCGTCGACGACGCGCTGCATGCGACCCGCGCCGCGGTTGAGGAAGGCATCGTCCCCGGCGGCGGCACTGCCCTGCTCTATGCGACCAAGGCGCTCGAGGGCGTCAAGGGCGTCAATGACGACCAGACCCGCGGCATCGACATCGTTCGCCGCGCGCTGCAGGCTCCGGTCCGCCAGATCGCCGAGAACGCGGGCCATGACGGCGCCGTCGTCGCCGGCAAGCTGATCGACGGCAATGACGACAGCCTGGGCTTCAATGCCTCGACCGACGTCTATGAGAACCTGGCGGCCGCCGGCGTGATCGACCCGACCAAGGTCGTGCGCACCGCGCTGCAGGACGCGGCTTCCGTCGCCGGCCTGCTGATCACCACCGAAGCGGCGATCAGCGAAAGGGCCGAGGACAAGCCCGCCGCTCCGCCGATGCCGGACATGGGTGGCATGGGCGGAATGGGCTTCTAAGCCCGCCGCCTGCTTCCAGCTGCAAGGGAAGGGCCGGGGAAATTCCCCGGCCCTTTTCGTTCATGGGCCGAGGCCCGCCCAGCCCCCGCCTTTCTGCTTCGGCCCGGCTTTCTTTCGCCCGGTTTCCATGCACTTATGTGCGAAACCGCACAAAAAACCGGCGGCGCGACTCGCCAGATCGCACGTGAGGGGCCTTTCGTCGCCCAACCTCCTTCCGTTCATCGCAGCATAGATTGCCTTCATCGTAAGAGCACTGTTAAGTCTACGATAACCTTGGGACGGGTAGGGTAAGCCAATGAAATTCCGGGCAGCAAACCGCTTCAGGCGCTTTTTCGCAACGCTTGCGCTGGGTGCAACCGTGCTTGCATCGGCGCAGGCCGCGGCACGCGACGATTTCGAAGCCGCATTCGACAATACTCTCGGCACCGAGCTGCGCGCGCCGCGCAGTTACAGCTCGATCTATTCGGATGCCGCCGAAAGGCGGCTCGCGCTCACCGCCAATGGGGACAGGGGCCGGATCGGCGTGGCCGCGCTCGACCTTTCGACCGGGCGCGAATTCTCCATTCTCGGCGACCAGCGCTTTCCCATGGCCAGCACCAGCAAGATCGCCATCGCGGCGACCTTCCTGGAAGGGGTGGACAAGGGAAAATGGTCGCTGAGCGACCGCTTCCCGCTGATGGTCCCGGTCGCATCCAGGCCTTTCAGCAGCAAGATCGCGCCGGTCAATGCAGGCACCATGCTGCCTGCGCATGAATTGATCGAGCTGATGATCACGCGCAGCAGCAACCCGGCCACGGACGCCCTGCTCGCCGCCGTCGGCGGGCCGGATGCCGTGAACCGCTGGGTCCGCAATGCCGGGATCGACAATTTCCAGTTGAGCCGCGACATCGCGACGCTGGTGCGCGACGATGGGGAGTTCGACCCCGCGACCTATATCGACCAGCGCGACAGCGCCACGCCGCAGGCGATGATCACACTGCTGGCCGGGATACATCAGGGGCGCTGGCTTTCCGCGGAAAGCCGCCGGGTCATCATCGGGGCGATGGAGCGCTGCCGCACCGGCAAGCGCCGCATTCCCGCCCTGCTCCCGGCGGGCGCCTATGTCGCCCACAAGACCGGGTCGCTGAACAATACGTCGAGCGATATCGGCATCATCCAGATGCCGGACGGACGGCCCGTGGCGATTGCCATCTATGTGACCGGCCAGGGCTCGCGCCCGGCGCGGGAAGAGCGCATCGCCCAGATCGCCCGCGCGCTTTACGATAGCTATGCGGCGGAAGGCGGATCGACCAAGAACTGGGTCAACGCGCGCTACTGACGCCCGGCACTGGTTCCGGTCGAACCGGAACGAGGCTGGAATACCTGTTTTCCGCGATTTCCGGGTCAGCAAGTGCTTCCGCCTGCCTCGAAATCACTCGCGAGGCGAGCCATGCTCCAGCGCGGCTGGCTGAACCGGCGCCAATGAAAAGCTGATGGATTGCCTGCAAGCGCCGGGATGCGGCACCTTGGCTTGCCGTGCCCCGTTCAGCATTCGTCCTGATCCGCGAACGGCCGTTCGGCCCGCCGGGGCGGATACTCGCCCGGATTCAGGAAGGCATGATCGGACAGCCGGGCAAGGCGCGGAACTGCTCCCGCCTTTGCAATCCGCCCGATCCTCAAACAAAAAGGGCGCGGCCCCCAGGCCGCGCCCCTTCCGTTTGCAAGTTGATCAGACGATCACTCAGCAGCAGCCGGGCTCGCGGCGGCACTGGCAGCGTCGGTAGCGGCAGCGGCAGCAGCGTCGGTGGCGGCAGCAGCAGCGTCGGTAGCGGCAGCGGCGGCGTCGGTTGCAGCGTCGGTGGCGGTGGCGGCGGCGTCGGCAGCTTCAGAAGCAGCGGCGTCGGCGTCGGCCAGCGCGGAGTCAGCGGTTTCCTGAGCTGCTTCTTCGGTCTTTTCCGAGCAGGCAGCGAGAGTCAGGGCAGCGCCGGCAGCGGCAGCAGCGAGAACGATCTTGCGCATGAATAGTAATCCTTAACAGCGAGTGGACTACGCACGGCAAGCCGCCGTACGCAAAGCCTGCTACTGCATGCAGACTTCGGGCGCACAGATAATCGCCAATCGAACGCGATGCAAGGGTGTTCGCTGCACAGGCTTTTACGGCCTGCACAGACCGATACGCCCCCGGATTCCGAAACCCGGGTTCTCCTTTCCAGAAGAATGCGACCAAATCGTGACGATCGCCGGGCGGGGCGGGCAAGCGATTAAATCGGCTGATTTCCCGACCCCGCGCTGCTACGAGAGCACCATGGCCGAAAAGCAGCATCTCTATCTTGTCGACGGGTCGGCATATATCTTCCGCGCCTATCACCGTCTGCCCCCCCTCACCAATCCGCAAGGAACGCCGGTGGGCGCGGTCTACGGATACACCACGATGTTGTGGAAACTGGCGGCGGACCTGCATCAGGCGGACGGACCCAGCCATCTCGCGGTGATTCTGGACAAGGGCTCCACCTCCTTCCGCAATGCCCTGTACGACCAGTACAAGGCCAATCGCCCCCCGCCGCCGGAGGATCTGGTCCCGCAATTCCCGCTGATTCGCGATGCCACCCGCGCCTTCAGCCTGGCCTGCATCGAGGAAGACGATCTGGAAGCCGACGATCTGATCGCTTCCTACGCCCGCGAGGCCATCCGCCAGGGCTGGGACGTGACCATCGTGTCGTCCGACAAGGATCTGATGCAGCTCGTCGGCCAGCATGTGGAGGGCGGCGGCACGATCGACATGCTGGACACGATGAAGAATCAGCGGATCGGCATTCCCGAAGTCGTCGAGAAATTCGGCGTGCCGCCCGAAAAGGTCGGCGACGTGCTCGCCCTGATGGGCGATTCGGTCGATAATATTCCCGGCATCCGGGGCATTGGCCCGAAGACCGCGACCAAGCTGATCCAGGATTATGGCGATCTGGAAAGCGCGCTGGCCGCCGCGCAGGACATGAAACCTTCCAAGATGCGCGAGAGGCTGATCGAGGAAGCGGAAATGGCGCGCCTGAGCCGCGTGCTGGTCGAGCTGAAGCAGGATTGCGCATTGCCGATCGCGCTGGAGGATTTCGCATTGGGCGAAATCCCCCGGGAACCGCTTGCCGCCTTCCTCGAAGCGCACGGCTTCACCAGCCTGCTGCGCAGGCTCGACAACGGCTCCGGCGCTCCGGGCAAAGCGACCGAGCTTCATCCGCCCAAGCCTGTGAACGGAGCGGCGGCGCCCCTGGCGGAGCCGGGCAAGCCGGCGCCGCTCGCCATGCCGGCCGTGGACCGCAAAAGCTACGAATGCGTGCAGAGCGAGCAAGCCCTGGCGCGGTGGATCGAACGCGCCTTCGCGGCCCGGACGGTGGCGGTGGATACCGAGACAAGTTCGCTGGATGCGATGCGGGCCGAGCTGGCAGGGGCAAGCCTGGCTCTGGGGCCGAACGACGCCTGCTACATCCCGCTCGGGCATGGCGGCCACGATCTGCTGTCGGAACGCCCGGAACAGGTGCCGCTGGAGACGGCGCTGGCGATGCTCAAGCCGCTGCTGGAATCCGATAGGGTCCTCAAGGTCGGACAGAACATCAAATACGACATCAATGTCTTTGCCCGCCACGGGATCGCCCTGGCCCCGGTGGACGACACCATGATCGTCAGCTTCGCGCTGGATGCCGGGCGGGCGGAGCAGGGGATCGGCGGCGGGCACGGCATGGACGAATTATCCGAACGCCATCTCGGGCACACCACCCTGACCTTCAAGGACATCTGCGGGACCGGCAAGAAGGCGATCCCGTTCGGCCAGGTCCCGCTCGACCGCGCGACCGAATATGCCGCCGAGGACGCCGATGTCACCTGGCGGCTGCATCGCCACCTCAGGCCGCGCCTGGCGGTCGAGGGCGGCACGCGCGTGTACGAGCGGATCGACCGCCCTCTCATCCCCGTCGTCGCCGCGATGGAACGCCATGGAATCAGGGTGGACCGCGAGCGGCTGGCCCGGCTTTCATCCGAATTCGAGCAGGCCATCCGGGAACTGGAGCGCGAAATATACGAATGCTGCGGGCAGGAGTTCACCATCGGCAGCCCCAAGCAGCTGGGCGACATCCTGTTCGAGAAGATGGGCTACAAGGGCGCGCGCAAGGGCAAGAGCGGCCAGTATTCGACCGATCAGGCCGTGCTCGAAAAGCTGGCCGCGCAAGGGGCCGAGGTCGCCACCAAGGTGCTGGACTGGCGCCAGCTAGCCAAGCTCAAATCGACCTACACCGATGCGCTGCAGGCCGCGATCAACCCCGATACGGGCCGGGTCCACACCAGCTACAGCCTGGTCGGCGCGCAAACCGGGCGGCTTTCCTCCACCGACCCCAACCTGCAGAATATCCCGATCCGCACCGCGATCGGGCGCCAGATCCGCGAGGCCTTCGTTCCCGAGCCGGGCAATGTCCTGCTGGCCGCGGACTACAGCCAGATCGAACTGCGCCTCGCCGCGCATATCGCGGACGTGCCGACCCTGAAGGAAGCCTTCGCGGCGGGTCAGGATATTCATGCCCGCACCGCGGAGGAAATGTTCGGCCATGTCGACCGGGATACAAGGGCCCGCGCCAAGACCATCAATTTCGCCATCCTCTACGGCATCAGCCGCTGGGGCCTGGCCACGCGCCTGAAAGTCGAGCCGGACGAGGCGCAGGCCATGATCGACCGCTATTTCGAGAGATTTCCCGGCATCCAGCGCTATATCGTGGCCACGCTCGAGAATGTGCGGGAACGGGGCTATTCGGAAACCCTGTTCGGCCGCAAGACGTGGTTCCCCCGGATCAACTCGAAGAACCAGGCGGAACGCCAGGGCAGCGAACGGGCGGCGATCAATGCGCCGATCCAGGGAACCAGCGCCGACATCATCAAGCGAGCGATGGCCCGCATGATGCCCGCGCTCGAGCTTGCCGGCCTCGGACATGTGCGGATGCTGCTGCAAGTGCATGACGAGCTGGTGTTCGAGCTGCCCGAGAGCGACGTAGCCGCGGCCTCTCCGATCATCGCACAAGTGATGGCGCAGGCCGCCGGTCCGGCTATGGAGCTGAGCGTGCCGCTGGGCGTGGAAATCGGGACAGGACGCAGCTGGGATGCAGCGCACTAGGAACCGCTTGCCTGGGGAAGAGCCGCACCGCGCGGTTTTCCCTGCCTTTCTCCCGCCCACGAACCGCCCGGGCCGATTGGCTCAATGGGTTCTTGCCCCCGAGGATCGCCGATTGAATGACACTCTCTCTCCTGCCGTGATGCCGCTGCCCCATGCCTGACCCTGCACTGGCCGAAAAGGATGCGGGACATGCGGGCATCGCGCCCTTGCGCAAATGGCCCGCCATGCCCGGCAAATCCGCATTGGCGCTGTTCGCGCTGATCGGCATGTCCCTGATCGGCGCCCTGCTCCTGGTGTTCGAAACGGTCGAGATGGAGCGCGCCGCGCGGGTGCAGGTCCGCAAGACCAGCGAAATCCTGCTCGAACTGCGGAACGTAAGCCGGGCCGCGGTCAATGCCGAAACCGGCCAGCGCGGATATTTCATCACTCTCGACCGCCGCTATCTGGACCCCTATCGCGTCGGCCGCGAACAATACCAACCCGCGCTGCGCCGCCTCCGCGCGCTGCTGAACGACGGGGCGACGCCCCGGCAGCAAGCGCTGTTCTCGGAGATCCAGCGCCTCGCCGAGACGAAGTTCGCCGAAATGGAAGAATCGGTCGGGATGATCGAGCGGGGAGAGCTGGTCGCGGCCCAGCGCAAGCTCCTCACCGACGAAGGCCAGGAAGTGATGAATCGCCTGCGGCGCTCGCTGCGGGAAATGGAAGTGATCGAACAGGGGATTCTGGACCGGGCCGTGGCCCATACCGCCGCGGCGGAAGCGCGCCTCCTGCCCCTGCTCAGCTTTCTGACCGTGCTGATGCTGGCCGCGCTTGCGCTCGGACTCTGGCAGACCGGCCGCGCGGCGCGGGCCGAGGCGGCGGAGGCGAATGCAAAGGCGTTGCGGGAAGCGCATGACCGGGCCGACCTGCTGGCGCGCGAATTGAACCATCGCGTCAAGAACCTGTTCGCGATGATCCTCGCCATCATCCGGATGAGCGCGCGCCACGAGCCGGAGGCAAAGGATGTGACCGACCGCATCGCCCAGCGGGTCCAGGCCTTGCTGACGGCCCAGGAAGTGACGCAAGGCGTGCCCAATCGTCCGGTGGCGGATCTTGCCACCCTCGTGGAAATGACGGTGGCGCCCTATCGCAGCGAGGAAGGAGACTGCGTGATCGAAGGGCCGGACACGATTCTCCCTTCATCCAAGGTCACGCCGCTCGGCCTTGTCCTGCATGAACTGACCACCAACGCCGTCAAATATGGCGCCTGGAACCACGCGGGCGCCGTGGATGTGCGCTGGCGCCACGAAGTCGATGGAGCGGAACTCGTGCTCGAATGGGTCGAAACCTGCTCCGAGCCGTGCAAGCCGGCCGGCAAGGAAGGCTTCGGCAGCCTGCTGATGGCCAGCGCGGCGCGGCAATTGCAAGGCTCGATCGAACGCCGCTTCGAAACCGAAGGCGCGAGGGTGCGGATCGCATTTCCCTTGAAGGAGTGACTGGCAAGGGCGCCAGACGCACCGGCTTCCCGATACAAGGCCGGCACCGAGCTGGCTCAGGGTCCACACACAGGGCCGGGAATGCCCCGGCCCTGCGCGAAACGGATCAGCCGTGCTTCTTTTCCCGTGTCGGTTCCACCATGCCGGGCGCGATGAAGCCGATCGGATTGACCTCGGCGGCACGCTTCTTCAACTCGCCCTTCATCTTCGCATATTCGGCTTCCATTTCGGCGGTCACCGTTGCCCGCGAATCCTCGAGAGCCTCGCTGAAATCGGCCGCCGTGACCTGGTCCACCGCCTCGCCCGCCCGCCTGATGGCGTTGAGGCCCGCGCGGCGCACCACATCTTCCAGATCCGCGCCGGTATAGCGCTCGGTCCGATCCGAGATTCCCGCAAGATCGACATCGCCCGCCAGCGGCATGGCCCTGGTGTGGATCTTCAGGATATGCTCGCGCCCTTCCTTGTCCGGCGTTCCGACATAGACCAGCTCGTCGAAGCGGCCCGGCCTCAGCAGCGCGGGGTCCACCAGTGCGGGCCGGTTGGTCGCGCCGATCAGCACGACCGACTGGAGTTCCTCCAGCCCGTCCATTTCGGCCAGGATGGTGTTGACCACCCGCGCCGTGACCTGCGGCTCGGCCGTGCCCGAGCCGCGCGCGGGGACGAGGCTGTCGATCTCGTCGATGAACACCACGCATGGGGCCACCTGGCGCGCGCGCGCGAACAGACGGGAAATCTGCTGTTCGCTTTCGCCATACCACTTGCTGAGCAGGTCGGAGCTTTTGATCGAGATGAAATTGGCTTCCGCTTCCTTCGCGACCGCCTTGGCCAGCAAGGTCTTGCCGGTGCCCGGCGGGCCATAGAGCAGGAAGCCCTTGGCGGCGCGGATGCCCAGCCTGCGGAACGCTTCCGGATTGCGCAGCGGCAGCTCGACGCCTTCCTTGAGCTTGGTCTGGGCGTCGGCCAGGCCGCCGATATCGGACCAGCCGATATCCGGCACCTGCACCATCACCTCGCGCATGGCGCTGGGCTGCACCCGCTTGAGCGCCGCGAGGAAATCCTCGCGCGTGACGCAAAGCTCCTCCAGCACTTCGGGCGGAACCGTCTGCGCTTCCAGATCGAGCTTGGGCATGAAGCGCCGCACCGCCTCTATCGCGGCCTCGCGCGCGAGCGCGGCAATGTCCGCCCCCACGAAACCGTGGGTGGTGCGGGCCAGTTCCTTCAAATCGACGCCCTCGCCCAGGGGCATGCCCCGGGTGTGGATCGCCAGAATCTCGCGCCGGCCATTCTCGTCCGGCACGCCGATCACGATCTCGCGGTCGAAGCGGCCGGGGCGGCGCAAGGCCTCGTCGATGGCGTCCGGGCGGTTGGTGGCCGCGATGACCACCAGATTGGCGCGGCTTTCCAGCCCGTCCATCAGGGTCAGCAGCTGGGCGACCAGCCGCTTCTCCGCCTCGCCCGGCACCTGGGTGCGCTTGGGCGCGATCGAATCGATCTCGTCGATGAAAATGATGGACGGCGCGGCGCGGGAAGCCTGCTCGAACACTTCACGCAGGCGCTTCTCGCTTTCGCCATAGCCCGACCCCATGATCTCGGGGCCGTTGATGGTGAAGAACTCCGCGTCGCTTTCATTGGCGACGGCCTGCGCCAGCCGGGTCTTGCCGGTGCCCGGCGGGCCATGCAGCAGCACGCCCTTGGGCGGATCGACGCCGAGCCGGGTGAACAGTTCGGGATAGCGCAGCGGCAGCTCGACCATCTCGCGCAACTGGCGGATCGTCTCACCCATCCCGCCGACATCGTCGTAATTGACCAGGCCGCGGCCGTCGCGCGGTTCCTCGAACTCGGTGCGCAGCTCGACTTCCGTATCCTCGTCGATATGGACGATGCCCTTGGGCGTGGTGGCGATCACCTGCAGCCGGATCTGGGTCAGGGCATAGGCGGGCGAATTGAAGAAGCGCTGCACGCCAGGGGGCATGTCCGTGACGGGCTGCTGGCCGGTGGTCGCCACCAGATCGCCCGCGACAAGCGGCTTGCGGAAGAAGTTGCGCTTCAGCGCATTTGGGGGCCCTTGCAGCCGCATCTCGCGCTGGGCCGGCGCGAAGACCACGCGGGTGGCGGGGCGCGATTCGGCCTTGCGGATCAGGACATGGTCGCCCGAGCCGGTCTGCGCATTGCCGCGCTGGAGGCCATCCAGCCGGACCACGTCCAGGCTCTGATCCTCGGCATAGGCGGGAAAGGCGATCGCGGCGGTGGCCCGCTTGCCCGTGATCTCCACCACATCGCCTTCGGCGATGCCCAGCGCGGCAAAGGCCGTCTTGGGCATGCGGGCAATGCCCTGGCCGCTTTCTTCCTGCCGGGCTGCGGCGACCTGCAGGCGGACCGTATCCTTGCTCAATGTTGCCGCTTCTGCATCCGCCATTCGCCAGCTCCCTCGATTTCGGGCGTCGTTCCGTCCGCCAAGCTAGGAACGCTTCGGGCGTATTGCAAACGCGCGGTGATGGAAAAAGCGTTAAAGCAGAACGCGGCAGGGTCACGCGGAACGGATTCACGCGCTATCCAGGGTCAGGACCTAGCGCGGATAAAAAAAGGCCCGGTCGTTGCCGACCGGGCCGTGGAAGTTTTGGGAGAGGATGCCTGAAAGGCAGGTTCTTTATGATTCATCCGACCTGATTCCGCAAGTGCGAAAAACACATGGTTAGTTGCAAATTTTGCAATTAATCTGTTGTTCATTGAAAATCCAATGAAAAATTACAAATCCTGCTGACATCTGTGGAAATTACCGCCCAGCCCTGTTGCAATGCAACCAAGTTTGATTTTGCAGTGCAGCACAAATGGGCCGGAGACGGCGCCTCCAGCCCAAGCCAACGATAATCGGAAGATCAGCGGGACAGCGCGGACTTGATCGCGTCGATCAGGTCGATCTTTTCCCAAGGGAACAAATCGCCCTCGGCCTTGCGGCCGAAGTGCCCATAGGCGGCCGTGCTGGAATAGATCGGCCGGTTCAGGCCCAGCCCCAGGCGGATGCCGCGCGGGGTAAGCCCGCCCAGCTTCTCCTCCGCCACCACGGCGATCGCGGCCTCCAGAGCCTCATCGCCGGCCGTGCCGGTGCCGTGCGTGTCCACATAGAGCGAAAGCGGGCGCGACACCCCGATCGCATAGCTGAGCTGGATGGTGCAGCGCGTGGCGAGGCCGGCCGCAACCACATTCTTCGCCAGATAGCGCGCGACATAGGCGGCCGAACGGTCCACCTTGGTCGGGTCCTTGCCCGAGAACGCGCCGCCGCCATGCGGGGCCGCGCCGCCATAGGTATCGACGATGATCTTGCGCCCGGTCAGGCCGGCGTCGCCATCCGGGCCGCCGATCTCGAAGCTGCCGGTAGGGTTGATGTGATAGACCGTCTCATCCGAAAGCAGCCCGGCCGGAAGGACATCGGCCACCACCTGCTTCACGTAGGATTTCAATACGGCTTCGTTGTCGCCATCGTCATAGCCGGGGGCGTGCTGGGTGGAGACGACGATGGCGGTCGCCGCCGCCGGCTTGCCGTCCTGAAAACGCAGGGTCACCTGGCTCTTGGCATCCGGCTCCAGGAAGGGAGCCGCGCCGGAATGGCGGTCAGCCGCCATGCGCTGCAGGATCTTGTGGCTGTAATCCAGCGTGGCCGGCATGAGATCCGGCGTTTCGTCGCAGGCGAAGCCGAACATGATGCCCTGGTCGCCCGCGCCTTCGTCCTTGTTGCCGTTGGCGTCCACGCCCTGGGCGATATGGGCCGACTGGCCATGCAGATTGTTCTCGAAGCGCAGCGTTTCCCAGTGGAAGCCGTCCTGCTCGTAACCGATCCGCTTCACCGTTTGGCGAACGGCGGCTTCGATCTCTTCCTGCGCGCCGGGCGCCCATGCCCCATCCTCATACACGCCCTTGCAGCGGATTTCCCCGGCCAGGACGACCAGCTGGGTCGTCGTCAGGGTCTCGCAGGCAATGCGGGCTTCGGGGTCCTTCGACAGGAACAGATCGACGATCGCATCCGAAATCTGGTCCGCGACCTTGTCCGGATGACCCTCAGAAACACTCTCCGACGTAAACAGATAATTGGCACGCATCGAACTGCGGCTCCTTGGCAAGGGTTACGCTGATATGTCTGGGCGCTCTAGCGGCGCGCTCGAAGCGTGGCAACCAGCGCGGTAGAGATAAGCAACGCGGCCCATGCCAGCGGAAGGAGATTTCCCAGTCTCGAAAAGGGGGTCGGCGCGGCGGCTGGCGGCACCGTCGCGTCGATCCGCCGCGCCTCGCGCATCGGGGCATGATGCCGCACTATCCCGCGCGCATCGATGATCGCGCTGATGCCGGTCGTGGTCGCGCGCAGCACCGGCAGCCCTTCCTCGATCGCCCGCATCCGCGCCTGGGCGAGATGCTGCGGCGGCCCCCAACTGCCGAACCAGCCGTCATTCGATGGATTGTAGATATAATCCGGCCGATGGGCGCGATCGACGACGTGGCCGGAAAAGATGATCTCATAGCAGATCTGCGGACCCACCTTGCCCCACTGCCCCAGGTCCAGCGTGCGCGGGCCTGGCCCCGGAATGAAATCGAAGGCTCCGGCAACCAGCCTGCTCGCGCCGAGCGGCTCCAGCAGCCAGCGCAGCGCAAGATATTCGCCATAGGGAACGAGGTGCGCCTTGGCATAGCTGCCGCGAATCCCGCCCGCATGATCGAGCGCGGTGACCGCATTATAGGCGCCCACCGCCTTGCCCCCGGCGATTTCCAGATCCACCGTGCCGGTCAGCAACAGGCCGCCCGTGCCGATAACCCGGCCGACCCTGGCCCGCGCGAACGCCGGATCGCCGCCCGCCGTCATCTGGTCGTAATAGCGCTGCGGATAACCGTCCTGCAAATAGTCGGGCAGGCCGGATTCCGGCCAGACCACCAGGCGATGCCCTGCCGGCTCCAGCGGCAGGCTCAGCCGCGCGATCGTGGCGAACTGGGCTTCGAAGAAACGCGGATCGTTCAGCTCTTCCTGCCGGAAGTCCGGCTGGACCAGCGTGACCGGCAAATGGCCTTCGCGCCCCTTGCCCGCGGGCGAATGCATGGCAGCGACGAGCAGCGCCACAAGGGCGCCGAGCGGCACCATGCGGCGGCCCAGCGCCAGCAGAAGACCGGCCCCCGGCAACAGAACCGCCAGTCCCGACAAGGCGTAGGTTCCCAGCCACGGCAGCAGCGCGGCAACGCCCTGGGAATGGAACCCGCCCAGCAGGACCGCGCCCAGCGGATTCCACGGATAGCCGGTGAACACCCAGCCGCGCAGCCATTCGCTGACGATCCAGCACCCGGCGAAAGCCAGCACGGCCGGCCAGCCCAGCCTGTTCCCGGCGATCATTCGCGCGGCAAGGGCGGCGAACGCGGGGTAGACCGCAAGATAGAGCGAGAGGAGAGGAACCGCCGCCCAGCCCAGCAGCGCGGGCATTTCGGCCTGATAGGTAAAGGCCGTGGCGATCCAGTTGTTGCCGAGCGTGAAATGGGCAAGGCCGAACAGCCAGCCGAGCAGCGCCGCGTCACGGCGGCGTTCGGTGCGCATCGTCAGGGCGAGCAGGCCCGCCATCGCAAGCAGCGTGAGCGGCCATAGCGCCAGCGGGCGAAAGCCGAGCGCGGCCAGGGCGCCAAGCCCCAGCGCGCTCCAGCGCGGATGCGTCTCAAGCCATGCGAATACGGAAGCCGCCCTGTTCATCGCCCTGCATTTGGCCGCAAGGCCGCCGCCAGGCAAGCGGGCTTTCCGGCCTGCCGAATGACTGTCCTATTCGCGGAAACGGAACGATCCGCAAGCAAGCCCGCGATCAGCCGGCCTTTTCCAGCGGTTCGCCATCATTCTCGACCGGCGCGGCCCGGGGACGGCGGGGCGCACGCTTGCGCGGCGCCGGCTTTTCCTCGGCTTCGCTATCGCTTGCGCCGATAGGGGGCGGCAGGGACGAAGGATCGAGCGCAAGGGTCGGCTGGTCGCCGGATTCCCCTTCCTCCGCAGCCTCTTCGGCCGGCTGACGGCGCCGGGTATTGGTCCGGGTGCGCGTATTGCGGCGAATGAAGGGATTGTCGGCCGGTTCATAGGATACGCCCGGCACGCCGTCCTCAGCCTGCTCGACATCTTCCGCATCCTCGACGGCAGGCCCGGTTTCGCGCGGTTCAGCGCGCCCGCGCCCACGCGGCGGCGGGCTGTCATAGCTGCCGTCGTCGTCATATTCGTCGGACTGCGAATCGCCCGGCTGAAAGCGTTCTTCCTCGCGGCGCGCGCGCTGCTCTTCCTGCCGGGCACGGCCATCGGCAATCACCCGGAAATAGTGATCGGCGAACTGGAGATAATACTCCGCCTGCACACGATCCCCGTTGAGCGAGGCGTCATGTGCCAGCTTCCTGTATTTTTCCAGCAACTGGGGTGCATTGCCCCGCGCGCGGCTGTCGATCCGGTTGACTTGGTTGCCGCCCTGCGAACGATTATTGCCGCGACCCCTGCGGCGATTGTTACGATTGTTGTTCAAGGGAAATTCTATCCTCAATCGAGACCGGCAGGGAACCAACCCTTTCGATCGCACATTCCCGCGCCATGGCCAGTAGCCCAGTCATGGGCCCTTCATCTGCAGATTTAGCGAAGGCCCCCGCCCACGCAAGGATGTGCAAATGTTGGATCTTGACCAACCGGAGGGGAAAATCATCCATCCATCGGTCACGTCCCTAACTAGTGATCAATAACCGCTTTGCCAAGACCAAATCGCAGCAAAAGTGCGCGAGGGCGCGCGCCAAGGTCCCGTCTCATCTCCACGGAAAACCCCGCATCCGCCGCCATGGCCGCCACGGCGGCGCTCTGGCTCGCCCCGATTTCCAGGACCGCGCAGCCGCAAGGCTCGAGCAGCGCGGGCAGTTGCGGAATCAGGATGCGATAGTCATCCAGCCCCTCAGGCCCCGCGAACAGCGCCCCCGCCGGCTCATGCAGATGGACCGACGGCGCAAGCCGCGCCCCGCTCTCCACATAGGGCGGATTGGCCAGGATCAGGTCGAATGGGCCGAGATCGGAGGCCCAGCCGGGCCGGGTCCAGTCCCGCTCGATCAGCCGCGCCCGGCCGGAAAGGCCCAGCGCATCCGCATTTTCCCGCGCAAGCGCCACCGCGCCGGAAGAACGGTCGATCCCGATTCCCTCCGCTTCCCCGCATTCCGCCAGCAGCGTGAGCAGCAGGGCCCCCGATCCCGTGCCGCAATCCAGCACCCGGCGCGGCTGCGGCATGGCTTCCAGCGCGGCGGCAATCACCGATTCGCTGTCGGCGCGGGGGATCAGCACCTCCGGCCCGACCCGGAATGTGCGCCCGTAAAATTCCTGACGGCCGAGAATATAGGCGACCGGCTCGTGATTCAGGCGGCGCGCCAGCAAGGGGGCAAAATCTTCCGGAACCGGATCGCCGCCATGGCGCAGCAGCAGGTCCGAACGGGAAACGCCCAGGGCATGGGCCATCAGCAATTCGGCATCCAGCCGTGCGGTATCGCTGGTGGGGGCGAGGCTCCCGGCCGCCTCACGCAGGGCCTGGGTGACGGTCTGCTTCGGCCCTGCCCGCGCTGTCATGCGCCCAGCGCGGCCAGCCGCTTGGCTTCGTCTTCCGCGATCAGCGCGTCGATCAGTTCGCCCAGCCCCGGCCCTTCCAGAATCTCGGGCAGGCGATGCAGGGTCAGGTTGATCCGGTGGTCGGTCACGCGCCCTTGCGGGAAATTATAGGTGCGGATTCGTTCGGAACGGTCGCCGGAACCCACCATCGCGCGGCGCGCCTCGGCCTCGGCGCCATGCGCCTGCTCGCGCTTGAGATCATACAGCCGGGCGCGCAGCACCTGCATCGCCTTGGCCCGGTTCTTGTGCTGGCTGCGCTCGTCCTGCTGCGTGACCACGATCCCGGTGGGCAGATGGGTGATGCGCACGGCCGAATCCGTGGTGTTGACATGCTGCCCGCCCGCGCCCGAGGCCCGATAGATGTCGATCTTGAGATCCTTGTCGTCGATCTGGACATCGACCTCGTCCGGCTCGGGCAGAACTGCGACGGTCGCGGCGGAGGTATGGATGCGCCCGCCGCTTTCGGTGACGGGCACGCGCTGCACGCGATGCACCCCGCTTTCGAACTTGAGCCTGGCGAACACGCCCTGCCCCGCGACATTGGCGACCACTTCCTTGAAGCCGCCGATGTCGGAAGCGTTCACGCTGATCGTCTCGACCCGCCAGCCCTGCTCGGCGGCGTAGCGCTCATACATGCGGAACAGGTCCGCGGCGAACAGCGCGGCCTCGTCCCCGCCGGTCCCGGCGCGGATTTCCAGCATGGCCGGGCGGGCATCGGCGGAATCGCGCGGCAGCATCGCCACGGCCAGCTTGCGCTCGGCCTCGGGCAGCGCCGATTTCAGCCTTCCGATCTCTTCCTCGGCCAGCGCCTTCATCTCCGGATCGCTATCGTCCAGCGCCTCCAGCCCGGCCAGCTCGCCGCGCATGGTGCGCACGTCCTCGGCGATCTTCGCGACCGGCTCCAGCTCCGCATAATCGCGGCTGGCGGCGACGAAGGCGTCGCCTTCCAGCGTGCCGGAGGCGAGCCGCGCCTCGATCTCGGCAAAGCGCGCGGCGATCTGGACAAGGCGCTCGTCTGGGATGGTCATGCGCTCAGGCCCACACGCTCGTCATTCCCGCGAAAGCGGGAACCCAGCAACCAGGAACGCAACTGGCTCCCCGCTTCCGCGGGGATGACGATGGGGTAGAGGAGTCTGGGCTAAACACGATGGTTACTTGATGGAATCAAAGATGGCTTGAATTTCGCCCGTTGCTACTTTGCCAGCCAGAGGCTTCGCAGTGTTCACAGGAACCCCATCGCGAAAATCCAGCGAAAACAGGAAATCGGAATTGAGCTTTCGTGCCCGATCATACCGTTTGCGCGGGCTGCCCGTTGCGAAGATTTCGGCACTGATGCCGGCCCGGCGCAGGCGAACGACAACTTCCAGTGCGTCAATCTCGCGTTCCGTGTTCTCGGCAACAACAACGACTGTCGGGGCACCCTCACCGGCACCTTCGACCAGCATCGCCAGCCGCTCGATCCCGGCCGCCCAGCCGACCGCCGGAGTATGCGGCCCGCCCAGCGTCTCGATCAGCCCGTCATAGCGCCCGCCGCCCAGCACCGTGCCTTGCGCGCCGAGCCGGTCGGTCACGAATTCGAAGGCGGTATGGCGGTAATAATCCAGCCCGCGCACCAGCGCCGGCGCGCGGGTCCAGGCCACGCCCGCCGCATCCAGCCCGGCCGTGACCTTGCCGAAGAAATCCTGCGCTTCCTGGTTCAGGTAATCGTCGATCTTCGGCGCTTCCGCCGTGAACGGCCTGTCGCGCGGGTCCTTGGAATCGAGGATGCGCAGTGGATTGCGTTCCAGCCGGTCCTGGCTGTCTTCGGACAAATCGGCCTTGTGCGCGCGGAAATATTCGATCAGCGCCAGCCGCCAGGCTTCCCGGCTCTCCGCGTCGCCCAGCGTGTTGAGCTGCAGGGTCACGCCGTCCGCGACGCCCAGCTCCTTCAAGAGCTGGTCGGCCATCACCAGCAGCTCGACATCGGCCTGCGGCTCGCCCGCACCGATGATCTCCGCGTCGATCTGGTGGAACTGGCGGTAGCGGCCCTTCTGCGGGCGCTCATAGCGGAACAGCGGCCCATGGGTGGCGACCTTCAGCGGCACATGCTGCTGCCAGCCGTCCGTCAGATAGGCCCGCGCGATCCCCGCCGTGAACTCCGGCCTGAGGGTGAGCGATTCGCCGCCGCGATCCTCGAAGGAATACATTTCCTTGGACACCACATCGGTCGTCTCGCCGAGCGAGCGCGAGAACACCGCGGTCTTTTCGAACACCGGCATTTCGACCCGGCGGAAGCGGTAGAGCTTGCGCACCCGCTCGAAGGTTTCGACCACGAAAGCGAAGGCCTCGGCCTCGGCGCCGAAGATATCCTGCGTGCCACGGATGGCTTGGGGTGTTTGTGTGCCCATGATCGCGCGCGATTAGGCCGTGGACCGGAAATCCGCAATGGCCGGCGACTTTTTTGCAACGCAGCAATTTGCGCTTGGCGCGCGCCGCGCCGGACGCTAGAGGCCCGCCCCATGCGTATCGATCTGATCCCCGCCGGCGACAACCCGCCCGAAAGCCTCAATGTCGTCATCGAAGTGCCGGTTGGCGGCGAACCCGTGAAATATGAATTCGACAAGGCGTCCGGCGCGCTGTTCGTCGATCGCATCCTGCACACGCCGATGCGCTATCCCGCCAATTACGGCTTCGTGCCGCACACGCTTTCGCCCGACGGGGACCCGCTCGACGCGCTGGTGGTCGCACGCTCGCCCTTCGTTCCGGGCTGCGTCGTGCGCGCCCGCCCGATCGCGGTGCTGAACCTCGAGGACGAGCACGGCGGCGACGAGAAGCTGGTCTGCGTGCCGGTCGATTCCACCTTCCCCTATTACACCGACGTGGAAGAGAAGGACGACCTGCCCGAAATCCTGTTCAAGCAGATCGAGCACTTCTTCACCCACTACAAGGATCTCGAAGCGGAAAAATGGGTCCGCATCGGCACCTGGGGCGGGGCGAGCGAAGCGCGCCAGGTGGTGATCGAAGCGATCGAACGCGCCAGAAAATCCGCCTGAGCCTGCCGCCCCGGCGGCATTGCCGGGAAAGACGATTCGGAAGCGACGGCAGGCGTCAATCGCCCGCGACCGTCATCCCGTCCACCCGCAGCGTCGGCACATTGATCGACTGATGCCATTCCAGGTCGCTGGCCGGGGTCAGCGCCCGGAACATGTCGACCAGATTGCCCGCCACGGTAAATTCCGCGACCGGCCCGGCGATTTCGCCGTTGACGATGCGAAAGCCGGACGCGCCCCGGCTGTAATCCCCGGTCACGCCGTTCACGCCGTGCCCGATCAGTTCGGTCACCAGCACGCCATCGGCAATGTCGGCGATCAGTTCGTCCCGTGAAGCCGCCCCCGGCTCCATATGCACATTGCTCGCGGAAACGCCGGGCGCTCCGCTGCTCCCGCGCGAAGCATGGCCGGTCGGGGCAATGCCGAGCTGCCGGGCGGATGCCGATTCGGCCAGCCAGCCGGTGATCCTTCCGTCCGCCACCAGATCGCGCGGCGCGGTGAGCAGGCCCTCGCCGTCGAAGGGCCGGGACCGCAGCCCGCGCAGCAGATGCGGCTGATCGACGATACGGATCGCAGGATCGAACAGCACTTCATCCAGCCGTTCCAGCAGGAAGCTCGAGCGCCGGGCGATCGCCGGGCCCGCCATGGCGGAAATCAGATGGCCGATCAGGCTGCCGCCCACGCGCGGATCGAACACCACCGGCATCGTCCCGCTGGCCAGCCGGCCCGGATCGAGCCGGGCCACCGCCCTTTCGCCCGCCAGCCGGCCGATCTCGGCGCCCGACGGCAGGTCGGCGGCATGGCGCGTCTGCCGCCAGGCATAGTCGCGCTGCATATTGCCGCCATTGCCCGCGACCACGCTGGCGCTCAAGCCGTGGCTGCTGCCTTCGTAAGCGCCGGAAAAGCCATGGCTGGTCGCCAGCGCCACCAGCGAACGGCCGAAGCTGGCGCTGCCGCCTTCGCTGTTCGTCACCCCCGCAACCGCGCGGGCGGCGTCTTCCGCTTCCTCGGCAAGCGCGCGCAATTGCTCGGGGCGCGGCTCGCCCGCATCGCACAGATCGAGATTGAGCTGCTGGCCCCGCATCAGCAGGGCTTCGTCCGCCAGCCCGGCGAAGGGGTCCTCCGGCGCGGCCCTGGCCATCGCCACCGCCCGTTCCGCCAGCTCGCCCAGCGCGCCATCGCTGAGGTCGGTGGCCTGGATCGAGGCCGAGCGCTGCCCCACGAACACCCGCAGGCCGACCTGCTCGCTCTCGGAGCGTTCCACATCCTCCAGCTTGCCGAGCCGGACCTGGACGCTTTCGGATGCGCTCCCGATCGCAATGGCGTCGGCGCCATCCGCGCCGAACCAGCGCGCGCAATCGATCAATGCACCGCAGCGCTCCTGCGCCCGGGCCAGGTCAAACATCGGGGATGCTCCTTACGGAAAAAATCATCGGCAACCCCCCGCCCTAGCCCCCTTGCGCGCCGGATGCCAAGGCCGAAGACGTATCAGCCAAGCAGCAGCACCGCCCGATACAGGCCCACCACCACGAAGGGCAGCCCCAGGGCGACCAGCCACACCAGCCATCGGTCGCGCCGGAACGCCCGGGCGCGGCCGGGATCGGCGGCTTCCTGATCGGTGAGCCGTTCCCAGCGGCGCTCCATGATGCGCGAGGCGGGGATCACGCCCGCCACCAGCAAGCCCAGGGTCAGATAGGGCAACAGCGTACTGCCCCCGGCGCTGGCGGTCGACATGGTGAGGAAAATCTGCAGGACGGCGTAAACCAGCAGCGCCCGGGCTATATTGTCGCTCATCGCCTTGCGCCAGTCAGGGCGCCAGTCGGGCGGCGGCGCTTTCCGGCAATTGGCAGGTCTGATGCGCGGCAGCGCCTTTCCCATGCATTCTCTCCGTTTTGCGGATCGGACTATTCCACCGCGAATCGTCATATTCAACCCGGCCGTGCCTTTTTCGTTTCATTGTTCCGCCGCATTTCCACCCGGCCATGCATGAATCCTGCCAATTTGTATCGCTCGGGGGTTTTTTGTTCGCGGACAAGTGCTAAGGCAATGCCGATGAATGTCCTTGACGATCCCAACCGCCTCGATCCGGCGGAAACGCTTTCCAAGGCAGCTCCCCCCGTCCCCCAGGGCGGGCTGGAGGTCATCTCCATCGCCAAGAGCTACGACAAGCGCGCCGTGCTCACCGACATCTCGCTGTCGGTGGCCAAGGGCGAGGTGCTGGGCCTGCTCGGCCCCAACGGCGCGGGCAAGACCACCTGCTTCTATTCGATCATGGGCCTCGTGCGGCCGGACAGCGGCCGCATCCTGATGGACGGGGTCGATGTCACCAACCTGCCGATGTATCGCCGCGCGATCCTCGGCCTCGGCTATCTGCCGCAGGAAACCTCGATCTTCCGGGGCATGACGGTGGAACAGAACATCGCCAGCGTGCTCGAAATGGTGGAGCCGGAAGAGGATGTCCGCCGGTCGGAGCTTGAGCGGCTGCTGGACGAATTCGGGCTTGCGCGGCTGCGCGTCAGCCCCGCCATGGCCCTCTCCGGCGGCGAGCGGCGGCGCTGCGAGATCGCCCGCGCGCTGGCGGCGAAGCCTTCCATCATGCTGCTGGACGAACCCTTCGCCGGGATCGACCCGCTTTCGATCGCCGATATCCGCCACCTCGTGATCGACCTGAAGGAGCGCGGTATCGGCGTGCTCATCACGGACCACAATGTGCGCGAAACGCTCGACATCGTGGATCGCGCCTGCATCATCTACGGCGGCCAGGTGCTGTTCGCGGGCAGCCCGCAGGAACTGGTCGCGGACGAGAATGTGCGCCGGCTCTATCTCGGTGAAAGCTTCACCTTATGAATGGCGTTAGTCCGGCCTCGACCTCGTCGAGCCCGGCGCCCGGCACCAGACCGCCCCACCCCTGTTTCGCCGGGCCATGCGTTCGCCCGGAACCGGGCAAGCTCCCATGAATTTCGGGCCGCGCCTCGACCTGCGGCAAAGCCAGTCGCTGGTGATGACGCCACAGCTCCAGCAGGCGATCAAGCTGCTGGCGCTCTCCAACCTGGAGATCGAGGCCTTCGTAAGCGAAGCGCTGGAAGCCAATCCGCTGCTCGAACTGGGCGAGGCGGAGGGAGCGGTCCCCGAACTTCCGGACAGCGACCTGTCGGCCGACCGGGAAGCGGCGGATGCGCCTGTCGATGCGGTGGAAACGGGGGTCGACCGCTTGCTGGAAACCGGGCCGAACGACGCGGAGCCGCCGCTGGATGTCGAATTTTCCGCGCTGCATGGCGATGCCGATACGGGACTTGTCGCGGATCTTCGCCTCGGCGCGGAGCAGCGTTCCGAAGCGAATGGAGAAGGTTTCTCGATAGAGGAGCGCGGGCAGGGGCCGCTCACCCTGACCGAGCACCTGCTCAACCAGATCGGCGCGGTCGCGGCCGACGAAGACATTGCCTTCATTGCCCGCTACCTGATCGGCCTGCTCGACGACACCGGCTATCTCACCGCCGACCTGCGCCATGTGGCGGGGGAACTCGATGCGCCGCTGGCCATGGTCGAGGCGGCGCTGGCTGCGGTCCAGTCCCTCGACCCGACCGGGGTGGGCGCCCGCAATCTCGCGGAATGCCTGGCCCTGCAAGCCAGGGAAGCGGATCGCTACGACCCCTGCATGGCGAGCCTGATCGACAATCTCGACCTGATCGCCAAGGGCAATCTCAAGCAGCTGCGCCGGATCTGCAATGTCGATGACGAGGATTTCGCCGACATGCTGGCGGAGCTGCGCGGCTACGATCCCAAGCCCGGCCTGCGCTTCGGCAAGGAGACGGCGGGGGCGCCGGTCGTGCCCGATATACTGGTGCAGGCCGCCGGCGGGGGCTGGGACATCGCGATCAACCCCGCCACCCTGCCCCGGCTGTGCGTCAATCGCAGCTATTATCTGGAGCTGCGCGGATCGTGCGAGGACAAGTCCTCGCGCGCATGGCTGAACGAGAAGCTGGCCGACGCCAACTGGCTGCTGCGGGCGCTCGACCAGCGCCAGAAGACGATCCTGAAGGTGGCGCGGGAAATCGTGAAGCAGCAGGAAGGCTTTTTCCGCCACGGCGTCTCCGCGCTCAAGCCGCTCACGCTGCGCGAAGTGGCCGAAGCCATCGAAATGCATGAATCGACCGTGAGCCGGGTGACCGCCAACAAATATCTGAACTGCGCGCGCGGCACGTTCGAGCTGAAATATTTCTTCACCTCCGGCGTCGCTTCCTCGGATGGCGGCGGCGCGGTGTCCGCCGAAGCGGTGAAGGCCCAGATCCGGGCGCTGGTGGACGCGGAGGACCCATCCGCGATCCTGTCCGACGACACGCTGGTCGATCTGCTGAAGGAAAAGGGCTTCGACCTCGCCCGGCGGACCGTCGCCAAATATCGCGAGGCGATCGGCATCGGCAGCTCGGTGCAGCGGCGGCGGCAGAAGGCGCTCGCGGCGATCCGCTAAAGTGATTTCGAAGCAAGTGAAATCACTTGCTGACTCGGAAATCACGGAAACCAGAAGCATGATGCGCCAGCGCTGGCCACCTGCCGCGGTGGCGCAATCGGGCGGCTTATTTGGCGGTTACAGAAAATTAACCTTTTTCATTCACACCTTGAATGGTTAATACAGGTCAATATCCATTTCTATCGGGTTACCGAGTGGGGAATCGGGGCAAAAAACGGGGGCTGTATCCATGCGTGTTCTGTTGATCGAAGACGAGCCGACGACAGCTAAGGCGATCGAGCTGATGCTCACGACCGAAGGTTTCAACGTCTACTCGACCGACCTGGGCGAGGAAGGCCTCGATCTCGGCAAGCTCTATGATTACGACATCATCCTGCTCGACCTGAACCTGCCGGACATGCACGGCTATGACGTGCTCAAGAAGCTGCGCGTCGCCAAGGTGCAGACGCCGGTGCTGATTCTGTCGGGCATCTCGGAAATGGATTCCAAGATCCGCAGCTTCGGCTTCGGGGCGGACGATTACGTGACCAAGCCGTTCCACCGGGAAGAGCTGGTCGCCCGCATCCATGCGGTCGTGCGCCGTTCCAAGGGCCATTCCCAGTCCGTCATCCGCACTGGCAAGCTGGCGGTGAACCTGGACGCCAAGACGGTGGAAGTCGATGGCGCCCGCGTCCATCTCACCGGCAAGGAATATGCGATGCTGGAGCTGCTTTCGCTCCGCAAGGGCACCACGCTCACCAAGGAAATGTTCCTCAACCACCTCTATGGCGGGATGGACGAGCCGGAACTCAAGATCATCGACGTGTTCATCTGCAAGCTGCGCAAGAAGCTGGCGCTGGCCTGCGATGGCGAGAACTACATCGAAACCGTATGGGGCCGCGGCTATGTGCTGCGCGATTCCGACGATACCGCCGAAGCGGCGTAGTTTGCATTCACTATGCCAGGGGCCGTCCGGTCCCCTGGTTTCGCGCCCTAAGGCGCGGCGCGCTTGAGGCCCGGCTAAAACCCGCCTAAGCGCTGCGCCCATGACGGCGCACAAACCCGGCGATCCCACCACCCTCAACCGGCTCTACGGCCGGGCCAAGGGCAAGAAACTGCGCAAGGGCCAGCAGGATCTGGCCGATCGCCTGCTGCCGCAGATCAGCGTGCCTGATGACGGGCCGATCACCGCCGAGCGGCTGTTCAGCCAGCCGGCCCCGCTCCATTTCGAAATCGGCTTCGGCGCGGGCGAGCATCTCGCCTACCGGGCCGACCTGCTGCCCGACCACGGCTTCGTGGGCTGCGAGCCGTTCCTCAACGGCGTGGTCGGCGCGCTCGGCCATATCCGCGACATGGGCTTGGCCAATGTCCGGCTGCATATGGGCGACGCGCTGGAGGTGCTCTCCCGCGTGCCGGACGGCACCCTGTCGTTCCTCTATCTGCTGCACCCGGACCCCTGGCCCAAGGCCCGTCACGCCAAGCGGCGGATGATGAACGACGGGCCGGTGGCGATGTTCGCGGCCAAGCTGAAGCCGGGCGGGGAATTCCGCTTCGGCACCGACCATCCCGTCTATCTGCGCCATGCGCTGATGGTGATGCGGCGGCACCGCGACACCTTCGAATGGCTGGCCGACAGCCCCGCCAGCTTCCTCAGGCGGCCCGGCGGCTGGTGCGAAACCCGCTACGAAGCCAAGGCCCGGCAGCAGGGCCATGAGGTCTGGTACTTCCGCTATCGCCGCAAATAGGGCAGACCGGGAGCTTCCAGGGGGAGGAAAGCCGATGAGCGTGTTGAAGGTCGAACGGGATGGCGCGGTCGCGATAGTGACGTTGAACCGGCCGGAAGCGCTCAACGCCTTGTCCTCGGAGCTGTGCATCGCGCTGACGGAAACCATCGAGGCGGCCGACCGGGACGATTCCGTCAGCGTGCTGGTCCTCACCGGCGCGGGCGAGCGGGCCTTCTCGGCGGGCGTCGACCTCAAGGAGCTGGGGTCGAACCCCGATGCGCTCAAGGCGATCCAGCAATACGATCCGGTCCGCGCGCTCGAGGCCTGCCGCAAGCCCGTGCTCGGCGCGATAAATGGCGTGGCGATCACCGGCGGGCTGGAAGTCGCGCTGGGCTGCGACATGCTGATCGGCTCCGCCAATGCCCGCTTCGCCGACACCCATGCGCGGATCGGTCTGCTGCCGGGATGGGGCCTGTCGCAAAGGCTGCCGCGGATGATCGGGGTCCATCGCGCCAAGCAGATGTCGCTCACCGGCAATTTCCTCGATGCCGAAACGGCGCTGGACTGGGGCATCGTCAGCGAGGTCGTCGACCCCGACCGCCTGATGGCCCGCGCGCGCGACATCGCCCGCGACATGGCCGGCGCCGACCCTTCTTTCCTGCGCGAATACAAGGCCCTGATCGACCGGGGCTTCGCCATGCCGTTCGGCGAGGCGCTGGAAATGGAACGGCAGGTCGCGTGGAAATTCAACGGAACGGTTTCGCACGGCGATCTGGAGCAACGCCGGGCCGCCGTGGTGCAGCGCGGCCGCGAGCAGTAGCAACCGCCCGGAGCCGCCCTCTTGATCGGCAACGAGAAACCTGCACTACACGGCATCTCTGAAAAATTTGCTTCCCGCATTCGTGAAACGCGGGCAGTCGCTAACCCTGATCGATCCGTCAAAGGACCATGCCCTTGCATTTCGAAGCCTTCGAACTGAGCGCCCTCCTTCCTTTCATTGCCATAGGCTTCGCCGCGCAATTGGTCGACGGCGCGCTGGGCATGGCCTTCGGCGTGATTTCCAGCACCATGATGGTGGGGGTGATGGGCCTGCCGCCGGCGGTGGCCTCGCAGCGCGTGCATATGGTGGAATGCTTCACCACCGCGACATCGGGTATCAGCCACCTGCTGCATGGCAATATCGACAAGCGGCTGTTCTTCCGCCTGCTCATTCCCGGGGTGATCGGCGGCCTGCTGGGCGCCTATGTGCTCAGCTCGCTCGACGCCGCCGTGGTGAAGCCCTTCGTGCTGGCCTATCTCTGCGCGATCGGCCTCTACATCCTCTGGCGCGGGCTGTTCTATCCGCCCAAGATCAAGGAAGCCAAGCTGATCGCCCCGCTGGGCCTTTTCGGCGGCTTCCTGGATGCGGCGGGCGGCGGCGGCTGGGGGCCGGTGGTCACGTCCAACCTGCTGATCCAGGGCGCCGACCCGCGCAAGGTCGTGGGCACGGTCAATTCCGTGGAATTCTTCCTGACGGTGACCATCTCGGCCACCTTCATCTATCATCTGGGCATAGCCGACCTCGCCGGCGCGACGCTGGGCCTGCTGATCGGCGGCATATTGGCGGCCCCGCTGGGCGCCTGGGCCGCGAAGCACCTGCCCGCCAAGCAGATGCTGATCCTGGTGGGCATCGTGCTGACGGTGACGAGCGCCTATGGCGTATCGAGAGCGATCAACTGATCGCGCCGTCCCGCCGAGTTGCGGCTGGAGCCATTGCGAAGCAAGCGGGATCGCTTGCCGAAGCGGAAATCACGGAAAACAGGTAAGTCCCAGGCCCGTTCCGGTCGAACCGGAACGTGCCGGAACGTGAACACGGTCAGCCCACCACGCCCGCCGCCGCCAGCACCGCCAATTGCAGCACATCGGGCGCGATGGAGGTCATAGGCGCGATCTGCACCGGCTTTTCCATGCCGATCAGCATCGGGCCGATGGTGGCGTTGCCGCCCAGCTCGCGCAGCAGCTTGGCTGAAACATTGGCCGATTGCAGGCCCGGCATGATGAGCACATTGGCCGGCTGCGACAGGCGGCTGAACGGATAATTCGCCATTACCTTGGGATTGAGCGCGGCATCCGGGGCCATCTCGCCTTCATATTCGAAGCCGGGATTTTCCGCGTCGAGGATATGGACCGCATCGCGGATGCTTTCCAGCCACTTGCCCGACGGATTGCCGAAGGTCGAGAAGCTGAGGAAGGCCACGCGCGGCTCATGCCCCAGCCGCCGCGCCACCGCCGCCGTCTCCTTGGCGATATGGGCCAGTTCCTCGGCGGTCGGCCGTTCGTTGATCGTGGTGTCGGCCAGGAACACCGTGTAATCCTTGCCGATCATCAGATGGATGCCGAAGGGCAGGTGACCGGGCTTCGGATCGAGCACCAGTTGCACTTCCTTCATCGTCTGGGCGAAGGGGCGGGTCAGGCCGGAGATCATCGCATCGCCATGGCCCAGCGCCAGCAGGAGCGAGGCGAAGACATTGCGGTCCTGATTGACCATGCGGCGCACGTCGCGCTCCATGAAACCGCGCCGCTGCAGCCGCTGATACAGATATTGCACCATTTCCGGCACATGGATGGAATCCGCCGAATTCTGGATCTCATAGCTGTCGGGATCGTCGACCCCCAGTTCCACCAGCTTGTCCAGGACGGCCTGGGTGCGGCCGACCAGGATCGGGTTGCCATATCCGAAATCGCGATACTGGATCGCGGCGCGCAGGACGACCTCGTCCTCCCCCTCGGCGAAGACCACGCGCTTGGGGTTCTTCTTCAGATCCTCGAACACCTGGGTCAGCACGCTGGTGGTCGGGTTGAGCCGGGCCTTGAGCGCGGTGCGGTAAGCGTCGAAATCCTCGATCGGCTTCTGGGCGACGCCGGAATCCATCGCGGCCTTGGCCACTGCGGACGAAATCCGCTCGATCAGGCGCGGATCGAACGGCGCGGGAATGATGTATTCCGTGCCGAAATGATGGTTGCGGCCATAGGCGGCGGCCACTTCCTCAGGCACGCGCTCGCGCGCCAGGGCGGCGATCGCTTCGGCCGCCGCAATCTTCATTTCCTCGTTGATCGCGGTCGCCTGCACGTCCAGCGCGCCGCGAAAGATGAAGGGGAAGCCGAGCACATTGTTGACCTGGTTCGGATAATCCGACCGGCCCGTGGCGACGATGGCGTCGGGCCGCACCTTCTTCGCTTCGGGCGGGGTGATTTCCGGATCGGGATTGGCCATGGCGAAGATGATCGGCTTGGGCGCCATCTTCTTCACCATCTCCGCGGTCAGCGCGCCCTTGATCGACAGGCCGAGGAACACGTCCGCCCCGGCGATGGCGTCGCTCAAAGTCCGGGCGTCGGTGGCGATCGCATGGGCAGACTTGAACTGGTCCACATTGTCGCGGCCGATATAGATCACACCCTTGCTGTCGCACATCGTCACGTTTTCGTGGCGCACGCCCATCGACTTGATCAGCGAGGTGCAGGCGATGGCGGACGCGCCGGCCCCGTTCACCACCACCTTGACATCGCCCAGCTTGCGGCCGGTGAGGTGGCAGGCATTGATCAGGCCGGCGGCGGCGATAATCGCGGTGCCGTGCTGGTCGTCATGCATCACCGGGATCTTCATCCGCTCGCGCAGGGCCTGCTCGATGATGAAGCATTCCGGGGCCTTGATGTCTTCCAGATTGATGCCGCCGAAGCTCGGCTCCATCAGCGCCACGGCATTGACGAAGGCGTCCGGGTCCTCCGTATCCAGCTCGATGTCGATCGAATCCACATCGGCGAAGCGCTTGAACAGCACCGCCTTGCCTTCCATCACCGGCTTGGAGGCGAGCGCGCCGAGATTGCCCATGCCGAGGATCGCGGTGCCGTTGGAGATCACGGCGACCAGATTGGCCCGGGCGGTGTAGATCGCCGCCTTGGACGGATCGGCGGCAATCGCCTCCACCGGCGCGGCGACGCCGGGGGAATAGGCCAGGCTGAGATCGCGCTGCGTCGCCATCGGCTTGGACGCGATGATCTCGATCTTCCCGGGGCGGATCGTCTCGTGGTAAAACAGCGCCTCACGTTCGGTGAAGCGAAGCTTGTTGTCTTCAGCCAAGCGGATTCTCCTTGATTCAATCGGCCACTAGGCGCTGGCGGGCGCGCCCGCAACGGTTTGATCGGGGGAAAGCGTAGAGGCCACGCTTTCCGAATCGCCCACTGACCCGCTAACCCGCTCGCATGGCAGGCGGTGCGACCCCGATGATGGCGCAATATTTCGCGCTGAAGGAACAGGCGGGCGATTGCCTGCTGTTCTATCGCATGGGCGATTTCTTCGAATTGTTCTTCGAGGATGCGCGCAAGGCCGCAGGCGTGCTGGACATCGCGCTGACCACGCGGGGGGAGCATGACGGGCAGCCCGTGCCGATGTGCGGCGTGCCGGTCCATGCGGCGGAAAACTATCTCGCCCGGCTGATCAAGGCGGGCTGCCGGGTCGCCGTGGCCGAGCAGGTCGAAACGCCGGAGGAAGCGAAGAAGCGGGGCGGATCGAAAGCACTGGTGAGCCGCGACATCGTGCGTTTCGTCACGGCCGGGACGCTGACCGAGGAAGCGCTGCTCGAGCCGCGCCGCGCCAACCTGCTGGTGGCGGTGTGCGACCTGCGCGGGATCGTCGGCATCGCCGCCTGCGACATCTCGACCGGGCGGATGGAGCTGGAGGAATGCCCACCCGACCGGCTGGGGGCCGCGCTCGCCCGGCTCGGCGCCAGCGAGATCGTGGCGCCCGAAGCCTGGGCGGACCGGCCCGCCGCCGCGGTGCCCCGGCCCCATGCCGATTTTTCCAGCGATGACGGGGAAAGGCGGTTGAAGACGGTCCACGGCGTCGCCACGCTGGACGGGTTCGGCCAGTTCAGCCGCGCCATGCTGGCGGCGGCGGGCGGGCTGATCGCCTATCTCGACCATGCCGGGCGCGGCAAGCTGCCGCTGCTGCTGCCCCCGGTCGCCAGCAGCGGGGACGAACGCCTCGCCATGGACGAGGCCACGCGCGCCAGCCTGGAGATACTCGTTTCCCAGCAGGGCGCGCGGCAAGGCAGCCTGATCGCGGCGGTGGACCGCTGCGTGACCGGCGCGGGCGCGCGCCAGCTGGCGGAGGACCTCGGCGCGCCGCTGACCGACGCCGATGCGATCAGGCGACGGCTGGAGCTGGTCGGCTGGCTGCATGACGATCCGCTGCTGCGCGGCGACCTGCGCGCGGCGCTGCGCGGCCTGCCCGATCTCGGCCGCGCGCTGGGCCGGGTGGTGGCCGGGCGCGGCTCCCCCCGCGACCTGGGCCAGATCCGCGACGGCCTGGCCGAAGCGCGGCAGGTCCGCGAGCAGGTGCAGGGCAGGCCCGATCGCCCCGCCCTGCTCGAAGAACTGCTGCCCGCGCTGGAAGGGCATGGCGCGCTGGTCGACCTGCTGGGCCGGGCGCTGGTGCCCTCCCCGCCCACCGAGCGCGGCCAGGGCGGCTTCATCGCGGAAGGCTATGACGCCGCGCTGGACGAATTGCGCAAGGTGTCGGGCAATGCGCGCCGGGCCATCGCCGCGCTGGAGGCGCGCTATCGCGAGGAAACCGGCATCGCCACGCTGAAGATCAGGCACAATGGCGTGCTCGGCTATTTCATCGAGGTCCCCGCCCGGCATGGCGACGCGCTGATGGCGCCGGACAGCGGCTTTACCCACCGGCAGACCATGGCCGGCGCGGTGCGCTTCAACTCGCTCTCGCTGCATGAGGAGGCCAGCCGCATCGCGGAGGCAGGCGGCCATGCGCTCGCCGCCGAGGAGGCCCATTTCGAGGAGCTGGTCGCGGCCACCATCGCCGCCAGCCACGCCATCGCCGCCACCGCCGCCGCGCTCGCCCGGATCGACGTCGCCGCCGGGCTGGCGGAGCGGGCGGCGGAAGGGGGCTGGTGCCGCCCCGAGATCGCCGAAGAATGCTGCCTCGAAATCGAAGGCGGCCGCCATCCGGTGGTGGAAACCGCGCTGGCGGCCGGCGGCGCCCGCTTCGTCGCCAATGACTGCACCCTGGCCTCGCAAGACCGGCTGTGGCTGATCGGCGGGCCGAACATGGGCGGCAAGTCCACCTTCCTGCGCCAGAACGCGCTGATCGTGCTGCTGGCGCAGTCCGGGGCCTTCGTGCCCGCCTCAAGGGCGGTTGTGGGCCTTGTGGACCGCCTGTTCAGCCGCGTCGGCGCGTCCGACAATCTCGCCCGGGGCCGCTCCACCTTCATGGTGGAAATGGTGGAAACCGCGGCCATTCTCACCCAGGCGACGGAGCGCAGCTTCGTCATCCTCGACGAGGTCGGGCGCGGCACCTCCACCTATGACGGGCTGGCGCTGGCCTGGGCGGTGGTGGAAGCGGTGCATGAACGCAACCGCTGCCGCTGCCTGTTCGCCACCCATTATCACGAGCTTTCCCGCCTGGCCGAAAGCTGCGAGGCGCTGTCGCTGCACCATGTCCGCGCGCGCGAATGGAAAGGCGATCTCGTGCTGCTGCACGAAGTGGCGGAAGGCCCGGCGGACCGCAGCTATGGCCTGGCCGTGGCGCGGCTGGCCGGGGTGCCGAAGGAAGTGGTCGCGCGCGCCAAATCCGTGCTCGACCGGCTCGAGAAGGGCCGCGCCGAAACCGGCGGGCTGGCGGCCGGGCTGGGCGATCTGCCGCTGTTCGCCGCAGCGGCGGAAGCGGTGGCGGAACAGCGCGACGGCCTGCGGGAAAAGCTGCAGGCGCTCGACATCGATGCGCTCTCCCCGCGCGAGGCGCTGGACCTGCTCTATGCATTGAAAAACGAGGCGGCGGCCACGGAAAGTTAACCGCTTTCCCCTATGGCGAGGGCATGTCGCAGATCCTGTTCAAGAACCGCTGGTTCGCCGCGATTTTCGCCGGCATGACGCTGCTTTCAGTGGCGATCTTCACGGGCGAGGGCGGCCAGGGCGATGTGCTGACCGGCATGGCCGATGGCCTGCGCGAGCAGCGGGAAGATCTGGAGAAGCCCAGCGATCCGGTGCCGGTGGTGCTGGAAGAAAGCCCGCAGCCCGAAGCCCAGCCGGTGGAATTCGTGCCGGACGAGGAGCTGATCGACGACGGCGACGGCATGGACAGTTCCGGCGACGAGGGCGGGGACGCGGATTCCGACGGCGAAGCCATGGACGAATCCGGCGACGGCGCCGTCGTCACCTATGGCGACCAGATCGATTGAGCTGACGCGCGCTCAGCGGGTGGGAACCGGCTTCTCCCCCGAATAATCGTAGAAGCCGCGCCCCGACTTGCGGCCCGTCCAGCCCGCTTCGACATATTTGCGCAGCAGCGGGGCCGGGCGATACTTGTCCTCGCCAGTGGTTTCGTGCAGCACCTTCATGATCTCCAGCAAGGTGTCCAGGCCCACGAAATCGGACAGTTCCAGCGGCCCCATCGGATGATTGAGGCCCAGCTTGCAGCCCTGGTCGATGTCCAGCACGCTGCCCGTCCCCTGCCCCAGCACGAAGATCGCCTCGTTCAGCATGGGGCACAGGATGCGATTGACGACGAAGGCCGGCTCGTCCCCGGCATGAACCACCGTCTTGCCGATTTTCTCCGCGAAGGCGCGGACCCGCTCCACCGTGCCGGGGCTGGTGGCAAGGCCGGGAATGACCTCCACCAGCTTCATCACCGGCACGGGATTGAAGAAGTGGATGCCGATGAACCGCGCGGGGTCCGGGCTGGCGGCTGCCATGCGGGTGATCGGGATCGAGCTGGTGTTGCTGGCCAGGATCGCGTCCGCGCCCAGCACTTCGCCGACCGAGGCGAAGATTTGGCGCTTGATGTCCTCGCGCTCGGTCGCCGCCTCGATAATCAGCTGGGCATCGGCCATGCCGGAATAATCGCCCGCCGTGGCGATGCGGCCCACGGCGGCGTCCGCATCATCCGCGCCGAGCTTGCCCTTTTCGACCAGCTTTTCCAGCATTCCGGCGATCCGCGCCCTGGCCTTGTCGGCAATCGCAACGTCGATATCGGCCAGGACGACGTCCATTCCCGCCTGGGCCACCGTCTGGGCGATGCCCGTGCCCATCAGCCCCGCTCCGATCACCCCGACCTTGCGCATCGACCCGTTCCTTTCCAAAATGAGGGAAAGACCGCTTGTTAGCGCCTGCACACAAGGCTGGCCAGCGCCGGTTTAGCGATTGGCGCCGGGAACCCAGCGGACATCGGCCGCGCCATTGTCGTTGAGGACGCGGGCCAGCACGAACAGATAATCGGACAGCCGGTTGATATAGGCCAGCGCCGCCGGATTGGCCGGTTCATCGGCAATCAGGGCGACGACCTTGCGCTCGGCCCGCCGCACCGAGGCCCGGGCGACATGCACCCGCGCCGCCGCCTCGCTGCCGCCCGGCAGGATGAAGCTGGTCAGGGGCTGCAGATCCTCGTTCAATCGGTCTATCGCCTGCTCCAGCCATTCGACCTGGGCTGGAACGATCCGCAGCACCATTTCGGACGGCGCGAAATCCTGGCCGGGCGTGGCAAGGTCCGCGCCAAGATCGAACAGGTCGTTCTGGATGCGGGCGATCGCCGCGCCATGCGCGTTGCCCGCCAGCGCCGTGGAGGCAAGACCCAGCGCGCTGTTCGCCTCGTCCACCGCGCCGATCGCTTCCATCCGGGCCGCGTGTTTCGGGCAGCGTGAACCGTCGACGAGGCCGGTCGTGCCGTCATCGCCGGTGCGCGTATAGATCTTGTTGAGCTTTACCACGCGCTTGCGGTCAGGCTCAATTGTTGATCGCGAGCAGCACCGCCACGACCAGCACGGCCAGCGCCTGATACTTGATGCGGGCGAACATCATCTTGTTCTGGCGCAGCTGCATTTCCGTGGCGTGATCGCCGCTGCTCTCGAGATCGAGCTTGGTGCTCTGCAGAAAAGCTATGATCCCGCGCACCAGCGAAACCACGACCATGATCGTAAGGCCGATCACGAGGATGACGAGCAATGTGTTCATGGCGCCCTATGTAGGATGCCGGAAAGCGAAATGCCAGCGGGGAAGTTGCCGCCGCGCAGCGAGGCCGCCAGCGCCCACCCGTCCTCTCCCGACGCGCGGCGATCCGCGAGCGAAGGCGCGTTGCGCCGCTTCGCCAGCTTCCTGCCGTCTTCGTCCAGCAGCAGCGGGTGATGGTGCCAGGCCGGCACCGGCAGATCGAGCAGGGCCTGCAGCAGGCGATGGATATGCGTCGCCGCGAACAGGTCTGCGCCGCGCGTCACCAGCGTGATGCCATCGGCCGCATCGTCCAGCGTGGCGGCAAGGTGGTAGCTGGCCGGGGCATCCTTCCGGAGCAGGACGACATCTCCGAAAATCTGCGGACGCGCCTGCTGCATTCCGGCGATCCGGTCTTCCCAGGACAGGGGGCCGGTCCGTTCCAGCGCCTTGCCCACATCCAGCCGCCACGACACGCCGCCGCCGATCTCGACGGCCCTGTTCCGGCAGGTGCCCGGATAGACCGGGCCATCCGGCCCGATCTCGCGCGCGGCCTGCGCGATCTCCGCCCGGGTGCAGCGGCAGGGATAGAGCAGCCCCATCTCCTTGAGCCGCTCGCCTGCCTCGGCATAGCGGCCAAGCCGCGCCGACTGGAGCACCTCGCCATCCCAGGCAAGGCCTAGCCAGGCCAGGTCCGCCCGGAACTCCCCGGCCAGTTCAGGGCGGCTGCGCGCGCCGTCGATGTCCTCGATGCGGAGCAGGAAATCGCCGCCCGCTTCCCGGGCCAGATCATGCGCGACAATCGCCGCATAGGCATGGCCGAGATGCAGCGAGCCGTTCGGGCTGGGGGCGAAGCGAGTGCGGATCATGATCTGGCCGCTTGTTCTACCGGCAGTCCGGGTCTCGGCAAGTTTCCTGTGGATTGCCAATTCGTAACAGGCTTGACGCATTTCTAAGCAAATGCTCCCCTGCAGACATCAGGGAGGGCACGCTGGTGTTCAAAGCCGAACTGATTGATCAAGCTACGCGTTTTCGCAACGCGGACGACGACCCGAACCGGCGGCTGGAAAGCTGCCCGGCGCTGGTCCTCAATGCCGATTACACTCCTCTTTCCTATTATCCGCTGAGCCTGTGGCCTTGGCAGACCGCCATCAAGGCCATGTTCCTCGAACGGGTGGATGTCGTCTCCAGCTACGAGCGGGAAGTGCATTCGCCCTCGCTGGACATGAAGATCCCCTCGGTCATCGCCTTGAGGCAATATGTCCGGCCCAGCGAATTTCCGGCATTCACGCGCTTCAACGTGTTCCTGCGCGACCGGTTCTCATGCCAATATTGCGGCAGCCCGCATCATCTCACCTTCGACCATGTGGTTCCGCGCAGGCTGGGCGGCAAGACCACCTGGGAAAACATCCTCACCGCCTGCGCGCCCTGCAACATGAAGAAGGGCGGCCGCACCCCCAAGCAAGCGCATATGATCCCGACGGTGCAGCCGATCAGACCGACCAGCTGGCAATTGCAGCAGCACGGCAAGAGCTTCCCGCCCAATTACCTGCATGAATCCTGGCGGGACTGGCTTTACTGGGACATCGAACTGGAAGCATAGCCGAGGTCCAGCCCGCCTCAGCCGTCGATCACGCGGCTCGCCGGGTGGTGCTTGTCGAGATGGCGCTTGATGATCCGGAGATTGCGGCTGTTCGAACGGAACAGGAAGTCGAATACATCGCCCGCGAAAGGCACGGAGCCGAGGGCCGTGTCGAACGCGATATTGCCCGCCATGCGCCACAGCTTCCATTTCGGCAGGCCGAGATTGCGCGCTTCCCAGACGAGATAGGCGCCCATCGCCGCGGTCACCAGATCGCCCACCACCGGAACCAGCCCGACGATCGCATCGAGGCCCAGCGGGCGGTTGAGGCCCGGCACGACAAGGCTGCGCTCGAGCAGTTTCTCCAGCACCTCCACCCGTTGCCTGACCGAGGCAGGGTCCGTGCCCAATGGCATCTGCATGCCCATCGGCATCGGGCGAACCGGTCCTTGCTTCACCATCGTCGTCTCCTGCACACGCCCTTTACCACCGGCCGATGCTATTTGGCCCACTGTTATTTGGCCCACTGTTATTTGGGAAGCACCGCCAGCGGCGGCAAGGGATGAAAGCCCCAGCGGTTGGCGGCAAAGCCGGTGATGTCGCTGCGGACCAGAGACCAGCGCAACGGCACGCCGATCGGAATATAGACATTCGCAGCGGTCAGCTCCGCTTCCGCTTCCGCCAGCAAGGCGGCGGCCGAGGCCGCATCCGGCGCCGCTCTCGCCTCCTCCACCCTTGCATCCGCTTCCGGCGAGCAGGCCCCGCGGCGCAGGGAGCAATTGAACTGGTTGAGGAACCATTCCGCGGCGGCATAGCGCGCGACGCGATCCACCCAGATCAAATCCGCCTGCCGTTCCGTCGCCGCGCGATCGAGAACGAAGCCCGCCTTCGCGAGATCCCCGCGCAGGACCGTCAATACGATGTCGGACCCCGGCCCCTCCGGCAGGAACACCGACAGGCGCGCAGGCGCGGCGCCATTCGCGGCGCTCCAGGCCGCGACTCGGCGAGCCGCTTCCCTCTGCCGGTCCTCCACCGGCAGGCTCTCCCAGCGCTCCCCGATCGTGCCGAGATCGTCATCCAGCCCCGGGGAAACGAACCGCGTCGTCGCATCCCAGCCGCCCACGTTGAACGGCGCGATAACGGCGGGCCGATCGATCGCCATCGCCACGGCTTCCCGCATCGAGGGTTCCGCCAGCACGCCCTTCGGGTTGAGCACCTGCAGGCCGAACAGCCCGATCACCCGGTCCAGCCGGACGGTTCCGCGCGAAAGCGGGCCGGTGTCCACCAGCGGCAAGGTTTCGATCTGCCCGCCCAGCACCAGATCGACCTTCCCTTCGTCGAACAGCAGGATCGCCTGCGATGCCGAAACCGCGCGCAGCCTCAGTTCCCGGCTGCGTTTCGGCCAGGACGGATCTTCCGCTTCGCCGCGTGCCTGCGGAGGCAGGGGATGAAGGACAAGCTCATCGTCGTCCTCCAGCCGCATCAGGCCCTGGCCGGCTCCCTTGTGGAACAGGCCCAGTTCCGGCTGCGCCAGCAGCTGCAGGAAATTGGGCATCGGGCTGGTGAGGCGGATCTCCACCACCCGCCCGGCCATCGCGCGGATTTCCGATATGCGCGACAGGTCCAGCGCCAGAGATGTGCCTTTCAGGCTGCGCAAGGTGCGCCTGAAGGCATCCTCCACGCTTTCGCTGCTCAGTTCCGCGCCGTCGGGCCAGGTGCCGTTGCGCAAGCGGAAGATGTAGCTGCGCCCATCATCGGTCACGATCCAGCGTTCCGCCAGCGCCGGGGTCACATCGCCATTCGCATCCAGCCTGACCAGCCCGTCCACCGTCGCGGAACGCAGCAGCTGGGCATCGGGGGAAAGCCGTGTTCCCTTCTGCAGAAGGCTGTCCCGATCGCCGATTACCGCGAGGTCGATCACCCCTTCCCGGTCCGCGCCGCAACCCGCCAGCAGCAAGGCGGCGAGCACAGCCGGGACAAGGAAGCGCAAGCGGAAAATCATGTGCGCCTGCTTAGAGCGATTTCGAGCCGGATGGAAATCCGGCGCCTTGGAAATCGCCGAAAAACAGGAATCCGGGAGCGTCGCTTTTCAGGCGGCCGAGGCCCAATCCGCTTCAGCGGCGCGCAGGGCGCCCGCCAGCGCCGACGACTTCAGATCTTGCGGACCTTGCCCGGCGCCGAATCCGGATAATTGCGGGTGTAGCGCGGCGCGGAATGCTCATTGCCGGCCTGCGGCATCGCCCGGACCTTTTTCGCGTCGATTTCTTCCCGGAAGGCGATTCCGAAGCGGTTGTCCTGTATCCAGGCGACCGATCCTTCCACCCAGCCGATATTCCTCAGCTCGACCGACACCATCATGCCGCGCACGACGCGGACCTCCCCGTCTGCCATCATCCCGCCGGCGGAAAGATTGCGCACCTTCACCTGATAGGAAGCGTCCTGCCCCTCAAGGCGCAATTGTGCCATCAGGAAGAGGCTGTCGCGCGGGATATTGCGGGTTTCGAGGCTGGTCATGGCTTTGCGACCGGTTGTTGGCGTTTCTCGGCGAGCAAGCTTTTACGCTCCTCGTGCCCGAATTAAACAGCAAATCGCAAAGAAACCCTTAATCGCCGCGGTGCGATTAACCATTGCCGGACAATCGCTTGTCAATCGTCGCGGGACACCTTTTCGCGGCGTTCGTGGGCTTCCTGCGCTTCCACCGTCATGGTCGCGATCGGCCGGGCGATAAGCCGCCTGATGCCGATGGGATCGCCGGTGACTTCGCAATAACCATATTCGCCATCCTCGATCCGCCGCAGCGCCGAATCGATCTTGGCGATCAGCTTGCGCTGGCGGTCCCGCGTGCGAAGCTCGATCCCCCAGTCCGTCTCGCTCGAAGCGCGGTCGTTGAGGTCAGGCTCGCGGATCGGGCCATCCTGCAGCGACTGCAACGTGCCGGCCGAAGCGGAGAGGATGGATTTCTTCCATTCGAGAAGCAGGCGCCGGAAATAATCCAGCTGCGCCTCATTCATGTATTCCTCGTTCTCGGCGGGCACGTAATCATCCGTGATCGCATGCTTTGCCTTGGCGAGGATATCGATTTCGTCGCTCATAACCGTCGCTACCCAAACTCCGCACCCAGACCATACCCAAACCGGCACTTTACCTGCGGAACCCCGGTTTTCCGGTGGCACAACCGGCACGGCTGGCCGGGCCTATAGGAGTGCGTCAAACCCGGCACAAGGCCCAATTGCGAGTGACTCTAAATCAGTGTGGATTAAGCTGGGCCGAACCGCGACGCGGGATGATCCGTTAACCATTTGTTGACCATGATTGGCGAATGTCCCGCTCGAAGGAGGCAAGGTGCTTCCCGCAACGGGGGATCAGATCATGCAAATGGCCTGGATCAATCAGACTGCCGATACGGCGCCGACAGGTGAAAACCATACCGACCTGCTGGTCGCCAATTGCCTTGCCGCCGCCGCGGCCGGGGATATTTCCGCTTACTACGATCTCGGATTTGCCTTCTCCACGGGCAGCCATGGCGCCGGAATCGATCTCATCGAGGCGCATAAATGGTTCAATCTCGCGGCCACGCAGGGGCATGAGGAAGCCGCGCTCTGCCGCTCCGACATCTCCGAAGAGATGACGGCGCGCGAAATCGCGGAAGCCCAGCGCCGCGCCCGGGAATGGATCGCGGCAACCTGCCACAAGGCCGCCTGAGGGCAGCAGCACCGCCACGGCGGACCATGCTGCCCCAAGTCGTCCTTGCTAGTCCTTGCGGAAGGGTGTCCGCTCGCCCAGGAACATCTGCTCCTCAGCCACGCCGCGCCTTTCGCGCGCGAGGAAATCGGCCACCGCCTCGCGAAATCCGGCATCGGCGATCCAGTGCGCAGACCAGGTCCGCACCGGCTCATAGCCCCGGGCCAGCTTGTGCCCGCCCTGCGCCCCGGCTTCCACCCGCCGCAGGCCCAGCCTGATCGCCGCATCGATCGCCTGATAATAGCACAGCTCGAAATGCAGGAAGGGCTTGTGCACGGTGCAGCCCCAATAGCGCCCGTAGAGCGCGCTTTTCCCGATCAGGTTGAGAGCGCCGGCAATCGGCCTGCCTTCATCATAGGCGAGGATCAGCAGAACCCGGTCGCCCATCCGCTCTCCCAGCAGGGTGAACGCCTCGCGCGTCAGATAGGGGCTGCCCCATTTTCGGGCGCCCGTATCCTGATAGAAGACCCAGAACGCATCCCAATGCTCCGGTTCTATCTCATCGCCCGTGAGATGCCGTATCTCCAGCCCCGCCTGCGCTTCGGCCCGCTCCTTGCGGACGGCCTTGCGCTTGCGCGAGGAAAGCGCGGCGAGAAAGGCGTCGAAATCCGCATAGTCCCGGTTTTCCCAGTGGAACTGGATGTCATTGCGGATGAGCCAGCCGGCGTCCTCGAAGAAGGGCAGCTGGGCCGGTTCGATGAAGGTGGCATGGGCGGAGGAAAAGCCATGCTCCGCGCACAGGCCCTGCGCCGCCCGCAGCAGCGGTTCCGCCAGCCCCGCATCGCCCAGCAGCAACCGGGGTCCGGTCGCCGGGGTGAACGGCGCGGCGATCTGCAGCTTGGGATAATAACGCCCGCCGGCCCGGTGCCAGGCATCGGCCCAGGAATGATCGAAGACATATTCGCCCTGGCTGTGCGACTTGAGGTAGGACGGCAGCGCCGCGGCAAGGCGCCCCGCCCCGTCCGCTATCGCGATCGGCGCGGGTGCCCAGCCCGTGCCGGGGCCGACGCTGCCGGAATCCTCCAGTGCGGACAGAAAGGCATGGCTCACGAACGGATTGTCGTCTCCGGCCAGCGCGTCCCATTCGTCGGCGGGCAGCGCCCCGACCGACCCGTAAACCGCAGCGGTCAGGGGGTCCTGGTCGCTCACTCCAGGCCCGCTCCCTCCGCGATCGGCGCGTCGGCGTGCTGCGCCGCCCGCTGGCGATGATCCGCGCTGCGGACCGTCCAGGTCAGCACGGGCAGGCCCCGGCGGCGGCGCGCGGCGGCAAACCGGCTGGGAAGATCGCGTATGTCATAGGCCAGGAAATCGGGACGGGCATGGTGGAATGCAAGGCGGCGGCGGATGCGCCCCAGCAAGGTCTTGCCATTCTCCTCGGTCACCACCAGCCCGCGCAGCGTATGCGGGGAATGAGTCGCGAACCAGCGCGAGACACGGGGATCGAAGCTCATCACCGCATGGTCGCCGCGATAGCCTTCCAGCTCGCGCCGCACGGCCAGGCACAGCGGCGCGGTGCGCCGGTCGCGCCGGGACTTGATCTCGATCAGCAGGGGAACCCGCCCGGCCACCAGATCCAGCACCTGGCGCAAGGTGGGGATCGGCTCGCCATTCCCGGCCAGCGCGATCCGGCCGAGTTCCGCCGCATTGCGGTCCGCGACCGGGCCATGCTCGGCGGTCAGGCGGTCGAGATCCCAGTCATGGAATACCATCGCATAGCCATCGGAACTACGCTGGACATCGCATTCGATGCCCAGACCGCGATCCATGGCCGCCGCGAAGGCCGCGAGAGAATTTTCCGGCAGGCCCGTGCCGTGCAACCCGCGATGGGCATAGACCCGCCCGGTCAGCCGTGCCGCCCGCGACACGGGCAGCGTGGAACCGGAATCCGCTTCGCCAGGGGCTTCAACCACCGTTGACAGCGAAGATCGCATCCACCTCCACCGCGACCCCCATGGGCAGGTTGGCGACGCCCACCGCGCTGCGGGCATGCTTGCCGGCATCGCCGAACACATCCACCATCAGCTGCGAAGCGCCGTTCACCACCTTGGGCTGCTCGGTGAAATCGAAGCTCGAATTGACGAAGCCGCCCAGCTTCACGACCTGGACGACATTGTCGAGCGAGCCGATTTTGGCCTTGAGCTGCGCCAGGATCATCAATCCGCAGGCGCGGGCCGCAGCGGCCGCATCGTCGACCGAGATGTCGACCCCGAGCCGCCCGGTGACGGGCTGGCCGCCGATCGACGGGAGCTGGCCGGAAACATGCGCGAGCCCGCCATGGACCACCACGGGCACATAGGCCGCCAGCGGGGCCGCCGGCTCCGGAAGAGTGATGCCCAGTTCGGCCAGTCTTGCTTCGATGCTCATGAATTCTCCTCTTTCAGCCGTTCGCGCAGCCAGGACAGCGCGAGGTCCCATTGGTCGATCCGGGCATGCGCATAACCTTGTTCGTGCGCGCAGGGAATATGCGGCGCGACGGTAGGCTCTCCCACCAGATGCAAGCGGACGATCCCGGGGACCATATCCGCCGCCGAGGCATGATGCTGCGCCAGATCGTCGATGAAGAAGGCGCGGCTCGGGCTATATTCCTCGAGGATCGCCTTGAGCGCCGGCCCCTTCGGACCCTGGTTGGTGAAGACCCGGATGTCGAGGCCCCGGTCGGCCAGCTGGCGCGTGCGCGCTTCCCGGCGATGATCGGCGATATTGGTCAGCACCACCACATCCGCTTCCTCGGCCAGCGTGTGAATCGCTTCGATCGCCCCCGAAATGGGAGTCTGCCGGTGCATCTCGGTATCGAAGAACCCTTCCAGCAAGGCCCACATCTCGTCATGCGGGATCGGCTGGCCGCTGCCCCGGCGGCGCATGGCATTGGCGAAATCGTGGCCTTCCAGATGAAAATCCACCTCATGCGCCTCGTCCAGCCACTCACGGAAATGCACCAGCATATGCAGCAGCACTTCGTCGCAATCGGTCACCACCAGCGGGCGTTTCGAACCGCTCATCGCGCCAGCCTCCCGCTCGCATCGACGATGGATTGGGGTGAAAGGCCGAGATCGCCGGCAGCGGCCAGAAGGTCCGGCTCATGGCCCGCCACGAATTCCAGAACGGCGCCCAGCATGGACGAATCTCCAAGCCCGGCACGCAGGGCATCGGGGGTCAGGCCGGTCAACGCCAGCAGGCGTTCGGCCCGCCGCCCATCCTCCAGCACCCAGCCCAGAACCGACAAGGCCAGCGTTTCGGCATCGTTAACCGAATTTTTCGATTGGTAAATTATTTGTCACCACCTTTCGAGCGACGTATGAACGAGTCGCGACTGTTCTGCCTTTGGGGGGTAGAAGCGACCGGGGGCAAGATGATGAAACGTATCCTCGTTGTCGAGGACAACGATCTCAACCGGAAACTGTTCTGCGACGTGCTCGCGGCGAACGGTTTTTCCGTCGAGCCCGTCGCCGACGGGGAAATGGCGATAGACCGGGCCAGGGCTTTCGTGCCCAATCTCGTCATCATGGACATTCAGCTTCCCAATGTGTCGGGTCTGGACCTGATCGCCAGGCTCAAGCGCGACGCGAACCTGCGCAACACGCCGGTTCTGGCGGTCACCGCCTATGCCGGCAAGGGCGACGAGGAGCGGATTCGCGAAGTCGGCGCGCAGGGCTATCTGGCCAAGCCGGTGTCGATCGGGCCGTTCATGGCGGCCGTGAGAAACCTCATCGACCGGGATTCGCGCGAAGCAGCCGCTTGACAATTTCGGCTCCACGCCGCTTTTGCGCCGCAATCGCCTGATTTCTTGCATCGCATCGTCTAGGCCGAAAACCGGCTGCCGCTTTCCGGCGCGATGAGCTAGGAGCCTCCACCATGGACCGTGCCCAAACCGACGCCCGCATCCGCGGCCTGATCGAGCCCTTCAACAAGAAGGGCATCGCCATTTCGGATGAGACGACCTTCGCCGGCGATCTCGAATTCGACAGCCTGACGGTGATGGATTTCGTCGCCGCCATCGAGGACGAGTTCGACATCATCATCAGCATGAACCAGCAGGCCGAGATCGAAACCTACGGCCAGCTGGTGGATGCAGTAGTCAAGCTGCAGAGCTGAACGGCACGATGACCGATCTCTTTTCGAAGTTCGATCCGCTGATTCAGCAGCGCGAAACCCTGCTCGCCAGCGGGGTGGAAGATCCGTTCAGCCTGGTGATGGAAAAGGTGCTCTCCCCCACCGAGGCGATCTGCAACGGCCGGCGCACGATCCTGCTGGGCACCTACAATTACATGGGGATGACCTTCGATCCCGATGTGATCGCGGCCGGCAAGGATGCGCTCGACAATTACGGTTCCGGCACCACCGGCAGCCGCGTCCTCAACGGCACCTATCAGGGCCATAAGGAGTGCGAGGAAGCACTGAAGCAATTCTACGCCATGGACCATGCCATGGTGTTCTCCACCGGCTATCAGGCCAACCTCGGAATCATCAGCACCATCGCCGGAAAGGACGATTACATCGTCCTCGACATCGACAGCCATGCCAGCATCTGGGACGGCTGCTCGCTCGGCAATGCGCAGGTCGTGCCGTTCAGGCACAATGACATCGAGGCGATGGAAAAGCGCCTCAGGCGCATCCCGGCAGGCGCGGGCAAGCTGGTGGTGCTGGAAGGCGTCTATTCGATGCTGGGCGATGTCGCCCCGCTCAAGAAGATGATCGCGGTCGCCAAGGCCAATGGCGCGATGGTGCTGGTGGACGAAGCGCATTCGATGGGCTTCATCGGGCCGAACGGGCGCGGCGTGGCGGAAGAACAGGGCGTGCTGGATCAGGTCGATTTCGTGATCGGCACCTTTTCCAAGAGCGTCGGCACGGTGGGCGGCTTCTGCGTCTCCAACCACCCCAAGTTCGAGATCATGCGGCTGGTCTGCCGCCCCTATGTCTTCACCGCCAGCCTGCCGCCGAGCGTGGTCGCCACCGCCGCCACCAGCATCCGCAAGCTGATGGCCGGATCGAACAAGCGCGCGCATCTGTGGGAAAATTCCCGCACCCTGCACGGCGGCCTGAAATCGCTTGGTTTCCAGCTCGGCACGGAAGAGCCGCAAAGCGCGATCATCGCGGTAATCATGCCGGACCTGGAGCGCGGCGCGGCGATGTGGGAAGCGCTGCTGAAGGAAGGGCTCTACGTCAATCTCGCCCGCCCGCCGGCAACCCCGGCCAACATGACCCTGCTGCGCTGCTCGCTCTGCGCCGAGCACACCGAGCAGCAGGTCGGCACCATCCTCGGCATGTTCGAGCGGGCCGGCAAGGCGGTCGGGATAATCTGAGCGGGCCTGAAGGCCGTTCAGCTATCCTCGCGCCGCTCCAGGAATCCTGGCGGCGCTGCGGGCGGCCGGTCGGCCTTGCGGTCGGTTCCGCCGACCCGGGCCGGAACTTGCATGGGAATGTCCACCCCCGCCCGGGAACCTTCGGGCCCTCTCGCTCGTCTTTCCGGCAGGCAATGCAGGAGGGCAGCACAATGGCGATCGTCAACCACGGCAGCGCGCGATACGAAGGCCTCGGCAAGGATGGCAAGGGCCATATTTCCACCGGCTCGGGCGCGTTGAAGGACCAGCCCTACGGCTTCAACACCCGTTTCGAATCCGCGCCCGGCACCAATCCCGAGGAACTGATCGCGGCCGCCCACGCCAGCTGCTTCACCATGGCCCTGTCCTTCGCCCTCGCCCGCGCGGGCTTCGCGGACGGAACGCTGGAAACCACCGCCAAGGTATCCCTTGAAAAGGACGGCGACGGCTTCACCGTCACTCGCTCCGACCTGTCGCTGAGCGCCCGGGTGCCGGGCATCGACCGCGCCAAATTCGAGGAGATCGCGGCCGACGCCAAGGCCAATTGCCCGATCTCCAAGCTGCTGAACGCGGACATCACGCTGGACATCGCATCGTTCGACGGCTGACCAGAGGCCCGCACACCAGGCATCCGTCAGTTGATGGTGATGATCCCGTCCACCGCCCGCCATTCCGCCGGGCCGATCAGATGCTTGTGAACCACGCTGACGGAATGGAGCGCGGCCTCGATCTCGCGCCGCCAGTAATCCAGAAACCGATCAAGCTCGGGAAAGCGCGGCGCGATGTCATATTGCTGCATCACGAACTGCTGGATGAGGCTGGGATGGTCGGGCAGGTAATAATGGATCGCGACGGTCGAAAGACCGTACCCTTCCAATTGTCTCGCGAAATCCCGGCTTGCCATGGCCCCCGCTACGAAACAGGTTCGGCGGGCAATATCATGCAATGCGCCATGCTTCGTCAAGTGCCTGTTTTGCCGCCCAGAATCCTGGCCGCCGGCGAATCGGAACCTTACGCCCCCTCGAGAGTCGTGGAGAAACCCGGCGCGGCGTTGCCGTGCCCGAGCCACGGGATATAACCCTGAAGCGATGAGCGCCAGACGCGAAGAGCGAATTCCGGTCGAGATCCTGAGCCGCTACCGCTCGGGCACGGGCCGCGCCCATATCGTGCAGGTCTACGATCTTTCGCCATCGGGCTGCCGCCTGCACCAGAATTTCTCGGTGCTCGAAAGCGGCAAGCTGCTCACCATCCGGCTCGGCGATGTCGGGCCGATCGAATCCGTCGTGCGCTGGAAGGAAGGGCTGAACGTGGGGTTGGAATTCCTGGTCCCGCTCCACCCTTCGGTGTTCGATCACATCGTGTCCCGCTACGGGCGCGGCGGGAGCGGCTGATCCGGCGGAAGACAGGATTTTCCCTGTTTTTCCGTGATTTCCGAGTCAGCCAGTGTTCCACTTGCTTCGAAATCACTCTTAGCCTGTTGCCGTGATTTCCGAGTCAGCCAGTGTTCCACTTGCTTCGAAATCACTCTTAGCCTGTTGCCGTGATTTCCGAGTCAGCCAGTGTTCCACTTGCTTCGAAATCACTCTTAGCCTGTTGCCGTGATTTCCGAGCCAGCAAGTGTTTCCACTTGCTTCGAAATCACTCTAGCCGGCCGACGCAGCCGCCGCCACGGCGCAGCGTTCGCGGGTCTGCTCGCCCCCGCCGCCCAGCAGGGTGATGGCCAGGAATCCGCCCACCACCAGCGCCAGGAAGATCGCGGTGGCGGTTCCCAGATATTCGTCGATGAAGCGCTTGATCGAAGCGCCGAACAGGCGGAACAGCACGCCCACGATCATGAAACTGATCGAGCGCGAGACGATGCTGGCCAGGATGAAGGGCACCAGCGCCATGTGGATGAAGCCGGCGGTGATCGTCAGCAGCTTGAAGGGGATCGGCGTGGCCCCCTTTATCATGATGATCTCCGCGCCGTATTCGCGCAGATAGCAGGCCGCCACCGGGAAACTTTCGGTCATTCCCAACCAGCCGAGAAGCTGGGTTCCCACCGTATCGTACAGCCCCCAGCCGATGGCGTAGCCCAGCAGCCCGCCCAGCACCGAGGCGAAGGTGGCGATTGCCGCGAACTTCACCGCCTTCTTCGGCTCGGCCAGGCACATCAGCCCCAGCAGCGGATGCGGCGGAATCGGGAAGAAGCTCGCCTCTACGAAGCTGAACATGGCCAGCCACCAGACCGCGTGAGGATGAGCCGCCTTGGCCATGGTCCAGTCATAGAGGCTGCGCAGCATGGCCGTCCGATACTCCTTCGCGGTTGCACACTACGCTTAGGGGAGCCGATTCCGCCCGGCAAGCGCTTGCGCGAGGTCGGCGGCGAAAGGTCCGAAATTGTCGATGCCCAATGCAATTCGGCGGCAAAAACAGGGCGATTCGTCGCACCGGCCGTTGCTCCGGCGGTAACCATACCCATTCAGGCCGAAGCTTTATCGGGTTGGCGCAAAGGCAATAAGGATTCCGGTCGCGCGGCTGCCCGATTTCAATTGCGAGGTTTGGCACGTGCCGTTTCCCGCCCGCGCGGATTTCGATCCGTGGCTCGTCCATTGCGCCGTGATGGCGCTGCTGATCGCCCTGTGGGCGGCCCGCCCCTTCTTTTCCCGCATTCTTCCCGGGGCTTGGAAACAGCGGCCCGATGCGGAAGAAACGATCGAGCTTGCCGCGGTATCGGCAGTAGGGCTGGGGCTTTCGGCGCTGCTGGCGGGCGGCATCGCCGCCGTGCTGCCGCCTTTCCTGTTCGTCCTGTCGGCCATACTGCTGATCCGCCGGCTGGCGTGGCGGCTGACCGCGCCGGGCGCGGCCTGGCTGACCATCGAATTCGTGGCCCTGCTGGTCGGCTGGTTCTGGACCTGCCTGTTCATCCACGAGGCGGCATTGCCCTATGCCGGGGAAGTGCTGGCGCTGTGCGGCATCACGGCCGGGCTGGGCCTCGCCTTGCTGGGGCGGGTCGAGCGGATCGCGCGCGAAGCGATGCTGACCCATGAATGGTGGCAGCTTCCCGTTTCCGCCCGATCCGATCACGGGCCGATGCGGCCCTATCGGGTATCCATCCACCTGCCCTGCTATGCCGAGCCGCCCGAAGTGGTGAAGGAAACCATGAACCGGCTGGCCGCGCTGGATTACGGCAATTTCGAGGTTCTCGTCTGCGACAACAACACCAGGGACGAAGCGCTGTGGCGCCCGCTGGAGGAGCATTGCCGCCGGTTGAACGCGGCGGCGGGCAAGGCAATCTTCCGCTTCTTCCACATATCCCCGCTGCCGGGGGCGAAGGCGGGCGCGCTCAATTTCTGCCTGGAGCGGATGGACCCGGCAACCGAGATCGTCGCGGTGGTCGACGCCGACTATTATTCGGAGCCGGATTTCCTGTCGCGGCTGGTGCCCTTCTTCGACGATACCCGGGTAGGCTATGTCCAGACCCCGCATGATTACCGCGATTATGCGGGCAATGCCTATCTGACCGGCAGCTATTGGGAATACATGCCCAACAACAAGGTCGATATGCCGGGGGTCAGCGAATATGGCGGGGCCTTCACCATCGGCACCATGTGCCTGTTGCGGGCGCGGGTGCTGCGCGCGGTGGGCGGCTGGGCGGAATGGTGCCTGACCGAGGATTCCGAAGTGTCGGTGCGCCTGCGCGCCGCCGGCTTCAGCGGGATCTACCTGCGCGAAACCTTCGGGCGCGGCCTGATCCCGGACAGTTTCGAGGATTACAAGAAGCAGCGCTTCCGCTGGACGGCGGGGCCGGTGCAGCAATTGCGGCGCCACTGGCGGCTGTTCCTGCCTTCGCCCTGGGCGCGGCCGATGCCGGGCTGGACCAAGCTGCTGGAGGTGCTGCGCTGCATCGCCCCGCTGCAGACGCTGGCGGGGGTGATGTCCGGCCTGCTGCTGATGGGCGGAATCGCCATGGCCGTCGCCACCGATGCGATGGCCCCGCTGGTGGTGCCCGCCATGGCCTGGGCGATCCTGCCGCTGGCCGGTGCGACCCTGCTGGTGCGCACCTGGCATCGCTATCGCCTGAGCGGCTGCCGCCGGATCGGCGAGATGGTGCGCGGCGAGATCGCGCGCGCCTCGCTCACCTACGTCGTCCTGCTGGCGGGCGTCGCGGGCCTGTCGAGCAAGCCGCTGGCCTGGCGGCGCACCCCGAAGTTCGGCGCCAGGGAGGGGTTGCTCTCCGCCATCGGCGCGGCCCTGCCCGAAACCCTGCTGGGGGGCCTTTGCCTAGCCGCATCCGCCGCCGTCCTGTCGGCCCATGCGGCGCTGGGCACGGGCTTCGCCGCGCTGGCCGCGGGCGGACTGCTGCTGTCGGGCCTGCGCTTCCTCGCCGCGCCCTATATGGCCGGGTTGGCCGTGGCGGAGGCGCGCAAGCGCGAGGAGGGCGATCTGCCCCGCGATCTCGACAGCGCGGCGTGGGACACGCCAGCGGTGGCCTGAGTTGCAAATAACCCATTTGGTTATTTATCCTTGACATCGTAACGCTGATCTGGCACATAAAGGGAACATCGCGATAAAGCGATTCGGGCCTTGCGTCCGCTCCAACCAGACCAGCAACGGACAACATCGTCATGGCGAACCGCGCCGTGCGCCAGACCGCGCGCACCAAACTGCATCCCGCACAGAAGGCCGGGGAAAAGGACAGGCTCGACCGCCATTGGCGGCGCCTGTTCCTCGACACCCTGGCGGATACTTCCAACGTCACCCGGTCCGCTGAGGCGGCGGGCATCAACCCGGCGCGCGCTTATCTCGTGCGCCGGATCGAGCCGGAGTTCGCCCGCCAGTGGCGCGCGGCGCTGCTCGAAGGCTACGAGAATCTGGAGATGGAAACGCTCCATCGCCTGCGCAGCGGCACGGCGAAGGACGATCCGAAATTCGACGTCGCCAATGCGATCCGCCTGCTGGTGCTGCACCGGGAAACCGTGGCGAGGCAGCGGGCGGACCACGCGCCGGCCGACGAAGGCTCCATCCTCGCCTCGATCAACGCCAAGTTCGCCGCCCGGCGGGCCCGGGAGCAGGCGGTTGCCGCCCTGTTCGGGAAGGAAGCCCGCAAGCCGGCGGGCGGCGGCCGTGATTGAGCCGGATCACCTGCGCTGGCTCAAGGCGATCGGGGAAGCCGGCCGCGATGCCTGCCTGGCCGAGCTGCGCGAGACCGAGCAGCACATGCTGGACCGGCACTGGCCGCTGTGGGCCCGGCCCGAGCAGCTGCCCCCGCCGGGCGACTGGCGCATCTGGCTGATCTGCGCCGGGCGCGGCTTCGGCAAGACCCGCGCCGGGGCAGAATGGGTGCGCCATGTCGCCGGCGCGGCCCCGCAGGCGCGAATCGCCCTGGCCGGCGCGTCGATGGCGGAAACACGAGCGATCATGGTGGAAGGCGAGAGCGGCATCCTGGCGGTCTCCCCACCCCATTGCCGCCCGCTGTTCGAGCCTTCGCTGCGGCGGCTCACCTGGCCGAACGGAGCGCGGGCCTTCCTCTATTCGGCGGCCGAGCCGGAAGGGCTGCGCGGGCCGCAGCACAGCCATGGCTGGTGCGACGAGATCGGCAAGTGGGACGCCAGCGGCGGAAGGGCGCTGCGAACCTGGGACAATCTGCTGCTGGGGATGCGGTCGGGGGAGGATGGCCGCATCGTGGCCACCACCACGCCCCGCGCCGTGCCGCTGGTGCAGCGGCTGATCGCGGAAGCGGAGACCGGCGAAGTCGCGATCACGCGCGGCTCCACCTACGACAATGCCGCCAACCTGCCCGCCCGGTTCCTCCGCGCCATGCATCGCCAGTTCGGCAGCGGCGTCTTTGCCCGGCAGGAGCTGGGCGGCGAGATGCTGGAAGACGTGGAAGGCGCGCTGTGGAGCCGGGCCCTGCTGGAGCAGTGCCGCGCGGCAACGCCCGGCGAGCCGCCGGTCCGGATCGTGGTGGGGGTCGACCCGCCCGCTTCGGCCCAGGGCGACGAATGCGGCATCGTGGTGGCCGGGATCACCGGCACGGGCCTGGGGTTGGTGCTGGCGGATTGCTCCGTCGCCCGCCCCAGCCCGGAACGCTGGGCGCGGGCCGTGGCCACGGCGGCGGAGCACTGGCAAGCCGACCGCGTGGTCGCCGAAGCGAACCAGGGCGGCGCAATGGTGGCCAGCGTGCTGCGCGCCGCCGATCACGCCCTGCCGGTCCGCCTCGTCCATGCCAGCCGGGGCAAGGCCGCGCGGGCGGAGCCGGTCGCCGCGCTCTATGAGGCCGGGCGAGTGCGCCATGCGGGCGGCTTTCCCGCGCTGGAGGACCAGCTGTGCGGGCTGATGCCGGGCGGAACCTATCAGGGGCCGGGGCGCAGCCCCGACCGCGCCGATGCGCTGGTCTGGGCCTTGACCGAGCTGATGCTGAAACCCCGGGCCGTGCCGCGCGTGTGGCAATTCTGAAGCCGGCCCCTTCACCGTGCATGATTCCGCTCGCCCTGAACCTGTCGAAGGGCGAATCCCTCCTCCTGAAAGGTCTTCCCATGTCGTTCCTCTCCACCATCGCCGCCGCCTTCAAGGGCGGGGACGCGGGCCGCATGCCGCTCGCCCGCAGTGTGACATCCCCTTGGGCCTATGCCTTCGAGCGGGCGGGCCCGGCACCGCCCTACGAATATCGCCGCGCGGTGGGCCGCGCCTATATCGAGAACCCGGTGGCGCAGCGCGCCGTGCGGCTGGTGGCCGAAGGGGTGGGCAATGCCCCGCTGCTGTCGGATGACGAGCGGCTGCTGCCGCTGGTCGCGGCCACCAGCGCCGGGCAATCGCTGCTGGAAACGCTGGCGGCGCAGGTGCTGCTACATGGCAACGGCTATGTGCAGATATTGAAGGACGCCGCCGGGCAGCCGCTGGAGCTGTTCGCCCTGCGCCCGGAACGGGTATCGGTGGTGCCCGATCCGCAGGGCTGGCCCGCAGCCTATGCCTACAAGGCGGGGGACCGCACCGTGCAGATCCCGCTGGAGGATGACGGCGGCTGGCCCAATTTGATCCACATCCGGACCTTCCATCCCGCCTGCGACCATTATGGCGCGGGCTGCCTTTCCGCGGCGGAACAGGCGGTGGCGATCCACAATGCCGCCGCCGCGTGGAACCGGGCCTTGCTGGAGAACGCCGCGCGGCCCTCCGGCGCGCTGCTGCTCGATCCGGGCGAGAGCGGCGGGCTGACCGCCGATCAGTTCGAGCGGCTGAAGGCGGAGCTCGCCACCGCCTTCTCGGGGCAGGCCAATGCCGGGCGGCCGATGCTGCTGGAAGGCGGGCTGAAATGGCAGAGCCTGTCGATGACCCCGGCCGACATGGATTTCGCCGGGCTGAAGGCTGCGGCGGCGCGCGATATCGCGCTGGCTTTCGGGGTGCCGCCGATGCTGCTCGGCCTGCCGGGCGATTCGACCTATGCCAATTACCGCGAGGCCAACCGCGCGCTGTGGCGGCTCACCCTGCTGCCGCTGGCGGGCAAGATCCTCTCCGCCCTGTGCGAAGGGCTGGCCCCGTGGTTCCCCAAGGCGCGGCTGACGGTGGACCTCGATCATATTCCCGCCCTCGCCGAGGATCGCGAGCGCTTGTGGGCGCAGCTTTCCGCCGCCGATTTCCTGAGCGACGCGGAAAAGCGGGAAATGCTGGGCCTCCAGCCCGCGCAAGGAGACGCATGATGAGCACGGAAGGAACACTGGCGCGGCTGGCCGCCCAGGCCGCCGAAGGAGGGGGCGAGCTTGCCGCCCTGCGGACCCTGATCGCGGAAGCCGGCGAGCTGGGCGCGGATCGCGCGCTCGCCCGGCTCGGCCTGGCCGATGAAGGCGCGCGGGCGGACATCGACGAGCTGCGCGTGCTGCTGCGGGCTTGGCGCGACGCCAAGGCCAGCGCCTGGAAGGCAACGCTGGACTGGGCGGTGCGCGGCTGCCTCGCCCTGCTGCTGGTCGGCATCGCCATGCGGCTGGGGGTCGGAGGGCTGCTGCGATGAACGGCCTTAGCTCCCCTCTCTCACCCGGCCCCCTGCGCCTCGCCGGCTACGCCGCACTGTTCGACGTGGCGGATGGCGCGCGGGATACGATCCGGCCTGGCGCGTTCCGCCGCACTCTGGCCGGGCGCGGCGAGCCGCTGCCGCTGTTGTGGCAGCATCGCCCCGGCCAGCGCATCGGCTGGATCGAGCGCGTGGAGGAAGACCGGCGCGGCCTGCGCGTGATCGCCCGGCTGGACGACCCGCAAACCCGGGCCGCCGTGGCGCTCCGCAGCCGGGAGATCGGCGGCCTCAGCTTCGGCTATCGCGCCCGCCGATATGAACGCAGCGGCAAGGGCCGCCTGCTGCACGACATAGACCTGTTCGAGATCAGCCTCGTCAGCCACCCGCTCCAGCAAGGAGCACGGGTGCATATGATCGCCTGATACCCATCGCGAAACATCCCACTCTCCCGACGGCCGCCATCAAGGCGGCCTTTTTTATGCAGAAAGGTGAACTGCCCCATGGATATGGAAATGGAACATGAGACCGAAGCGCTGGCCGCCAGCTTCGATATCGTCGCGCGCCAGGATGCGGCCGAAGGCGCGATCAAGCTGTTGCGCTCCGACGTGGACGAGGTGAAGGCCCGGCTCGACCGGGTCAGCCGCGCCGCCGCCCGCCCCGCGCTGGACGGCGCGCGCAGCGACATCGAGGTCAAGAGCTTCGTCGACAATTACCTGCGGCATGGCCGCGAGACGGAGTTCAAGTCGCTGAATGCAACCGTCCTTGCCGATGGCGGCTATGCCGTCCCGCGCGAAATCGACGCGCTGATCGCCAGCGAATTGAAGGAGATCAGCCCGATCCGCTCGATCGCGCAAGTGGTGCAGACCGGCAGCGCCGGTTACCGCAAGCTCCTCGCCACGGGCGGCACCGCCAGCGGCTGGGTCAGCGAGACGGCGGGACGGCCGGAGACGGACGCACCGAAATTCGCCGAGATCGCCCCGCCCACCGGCGAGCTTTACGCCAATCCGGCGGCGAGCCAGGCCATGCTGGACGATGCCGCCTTCGATCTGGAAGGCTGGCTGGCCAGCGAGATCGCGATGGAATTCGCCCGGGCGGAAGGCGCGGCCTTCGTCAACGGATCGGGCGTCAACCGGCCCAAGGGCTTCCTCGCCGCGCCGGTTTCGACCGCGAGCGACGCGGCGCGGGCTTTCGGCACGCTGCAATATGTCGGCTCCGGCGATACGGCCGGGCTGGGCACCATGATGGAAATCGTCCTGATCGATCTGGTCCACACCATGAAGGCCGGCCATCGCCAGGGCGCAAGCTGGGTGATGAACTCCGCCACGCTGGCCGAGGTGCGCAAGCTCAAGACGGCGGACGGCGCCTTCCTGTGGCAGCCGGGGCTGGTGGAAGGCCAGCCGGACCGCCTGCTCGGCTATCCGGTGGTGGAAGCCGAGGACATGCCCGATATCGCGGCGGGCGCCTTCCCCATCGCCTTCGGCAATTTCAAGGCCGGCTATCTGATCGCGGAACGCAGCGCGACCACGATCCTGCGCGATCCCTTCACCAACAAGCCCTTCGTCCATTTCTACGCCACCCGGCGCGTGGGCGGGCAGGTGCTGGATAGCGCCGCGATCAAGCTGCTGAAGATCGAGGAGTAGTTTTTCCTTACGTGCCCGCGCGGGCCATCTGGCCCACGCCGGCGCATGAGGCCAAATAAAAAGAAAGGAAACCGCGATGAAGCGGACGATCATCACTCCCGCCGCATTGCCGGATGCCGCGCTGGACGAGCTGAAAGCCTGGCTCGCCATCACCACCGCACAGGACGATGACCCGCTGCGAGCCTTGCTGCGCGCCGCGCTGGAGCTGTGCGAGGCCTTCACCGGCCGCATGCCCCTGGAAGCCGCCTGTGAGGAAATGCTGCCCGCCTGCGGCGGCTGGCAGTCGCTTTCGACCAGGCCGGTGCAGGCGGTCACCCAGGTCGAAGGCATTCCCGCCGATGGCGCGCGCTTCGCCCTGCCTTCTCCGGATTACGCAATCGATCTCGACGCGGATGGCGGGGCGAGCCTGCGCCTGCTGCGCCAGGGCAGCGCGGGGCGGATCGCGGTCCGCTTCGTGGCCGGACTGGCCCCCGGCTGGGCGGAGTTGCCCGATGGCATCCGCCATGGGGTGATCCGCCTGGCGGCCCATCATTATCGCCAGCGCGATCTCGACGCCATGCAGGCCGTTCCACCCGCCGCCGTGGCGGCGCTGTGGCGGCCCTGGCGCCGGATGCGGCTGGGATGATCGCGGCCAGGCTGCGTTCGGGCGGCAGCGCCTTCGCCGCCGGCCTTGCCCGCAAGGCCGCACTGCTGGCGCAAGCCCATGCGGAACAACGCCTGCTGGCGCGGCGGGCCGACCCTCTGCGCTGGCGCATGGCCCGCCTGCTCTGGCCCCTGTTCACGAAAGGCTGACCACCATGGAAATCCCCTTGCGCGCGGCGCTGCTGGCCTGGCTTCGCGCCGATCCGGCGCTGGCGCCCAACCTCAATATCGCCACCGAGGAAGCGCCGGTGCGCGCCCATCCGCCGTGGCTGAACATAGCGGCGAGCGCCAGCAGCGACTGGAGCGCCAAGGACCGTATCGGGCGGGAAGTGCGGATCGCACTGGAACTCCATTGCCGGGGCAACGATCCGGCCACTGCCGCCGATCTCGTCCGGGCGATCGAGGCACGGATCGCCAGCCTGCCGCGCGCACAGGCCGGGTTTGCCCTCGTCACCGCGCAATTCCTGCGCGCCCGCGCCGAACAGCGCGCCAACAACACCCGCGCGGTGCTGCTCGAATACCGCTTCCGCGTTCTTGCGGACTGATCCACTTCAAGGAGACAGATCATGACAGCCCAGAAAGGCAGCGCCTTCCTCCTCAAGATCGGGGATGGCGCGATACCCCTCGCCTACCGCACCGTCGCGGGCCTGCGCACCACGCAGATGAGCATCAATGGCGACACGGTGGTCGTCACCAACAAGGGATCGGGCGGCTGGCGCGAGCTGCTCTCCGGCGCGGGCACGCGCTCCGTCACTGTCAATGCCGCCGGGATCTTCCTCGGCAGCGATGCCGAAACAGCGATCCGCGCCAACGCCCTGGCCGGAACCCTGGACGATTACGAATTGTCGTTCGAGGATGGCGAGAAGCTGCATGGCCGCTTCCTGATCCAGCGGCTGGACTATGCCGGGGATTTCAATGGCGAGCGCAATTATGCGCTGGTGCTGGAAAGCTCCGGCCCGGTGGTGCCGGCATGACCGGCTTTGCCAATCCCCTGCGCGGGGAAGCGCAATTGCCCATCGCCGGGGCGCCGCGCCTGCTGCGCCCCAGCTTCACCGCGCTGGTCGCCGCGGAAGAGGAACTCGGCCCGCTGTTCGCACTGGTCGAGCGCGCCGGAGCCGGGCAGCTTCGCCTTGCCGAGATCGCCGCGCTGTTCTGGCACTGCCTTGCGGACAGGCAGGGCATCACGCGCGAGCAGGTGGGCGCGGCCGTGCTGGAGGCGGGCCTCGCGGCCACCGCCACGCCGCTGCGCATGCTGCTCGGCGAGATCCTGCGCGGGCAGCAATGAACCGGGCGTTCGGGCCAGCCGCCCTGCGTCTCTGCGCTTTCGCCGCACAGCTGCTGGGCTGGCGGCCCGCCCACTTCTGGAACGCAACCCCGGCCGAGCTGGCGGCAGCGCTCGTCCCCTGCGCGGCGGACGGCGCAACCCCACTGAGCCGGGCGGAACTGCAAACCCTGCTGGAGCAAGAGAATGACGGATGATCCGGTCGACACGCTGCTGGTGGAGGTTCGCGCCGGCACCCAGGGCTTCGCCAGCGATATTCAGGCGATGCGGGCCAATCTGGATGCCACGCTGTTCGATGGCTTCTCCCGCGCCGGGTCTGTGCTGGAACGCGGCCTGATTTCCGCCATCGGCCGTAGCAGCACGGGTTTCGACGACCTCAAGCGCGTCGCCCTGCGCACCATGGACGAGATCGCCGCCCGCGCGGTACAGGCTGGCCTGGGCTCGATCGGCGTGGGCATGGCCGGAGCGGGCAATGGCGCACTCGGCCTGGGCAGCCTGCTCTCCGGCACGCTGGGCGTGATCCTCGGCCTGCCGGGCCGGGCGATGGGCGGGTCCGTCTCGCCCGGACGCCCCTATCTCGTCGGCGAACGCGGGCCGGAACTCTTCGTGCCGACCAGCGCCGGACAGGTCGAGAATGGCCTGAGCGGGAACGCGCGCCAGCCGCGCGAGGTGCGGGTGGCGATCCAGCTTGCCGCGCCGCGCGGCGCGTCCGCTCCGGTGGCCCTGCAACGTTCGGCCCGGCAAGTGGCCAGCTCGGTGCGCAAGGCGTTGATGGGATAACCCGCCTCGTCTTCCTTCTTTCACCCCTCACTCCAAAGGAAACGAACATGGCATTCTGGCTCGCCCGCCGGCGTGACGGGCAGGATTCGGAGTGGATACAGCGCTTCGACCCGCGCTTCTGGACGGTCAATTTCCCCCGCCCAATGATGGCTTCGGTGGTGACGACCGCCCCCGATGCGCTGCGGATGGATGTGGAATTCCACCGCAGGAGCGACCTTGCCGGGCTGATCTGGGAAAGCGAGGACAACTTCGACCATCCGCTGCTCGCCTACGCCACCGACCGCGATTATTCGCGCACCGCGCTGCGCTTTCGCTGGACCTCCTCCGGCATCCTGCCGCTCGATGCGCCGAACGGCCCCGCCCTTACCATCGAAGGGCGCAATGCCACGGGGGGCGAGACGCGCTGGTATGTGCGGCTGTGGAACTACGCGCAGGGCACGCCCGAGGATGCGCAGATCGCCATCCCCTTCTCCGCGCTGACTTCCGGCTGGTCCTCCGACGATCCCTCCGCGACCGAGGTCCACCCGGCCGACATCGACCGGATGTTCATCTCGCTCGCGCCGCCGGGCTTCGTGCCGGAAGACGATACGCCGCTGGAGACACGCGCGGACGGCTGGCTCGAACTGACCAACATCGCCTGCGAGGGCGACCGGCCCATGCTCGAGGCGGGCGACGTGATGCTGCCGCCGCATGGCATCCAGATCGCCACGGCCTATGACGACAGCTACAATCTGACCCCCGAGCGGATACTGCGCAATATTCGCGGCCTCGGCTATCGCGGGCGGATCGTTCATTACGTGGGGATGAGCCATTTCTTCCGGCTGGTTGCGGAAGAAGGCGCGATGCTGGCCGATCCGGCGGGCACGCTCTGCAATCCGGGCCGCCAGTGGCACCAGGCCTATTTCGCGGAATGCGCGCGGCAAGGCTACCAGCCGATCGCATCGCTTTCCTACGAGCTGTTCGCCGACCATTGCCCCGATGGCTGGCGGCAGCGCGCGGTGGATGGTGCCCCCGCCCTGACCGGCTGGGTGCCGCCATCCACCTTGCTTTCGCCCGCCCATACGGAGGCGATGAGCTGGCTGCGGGCCGTCGCCGCCCATTTCGTCGCCCTGCTGGAGGAGGCCGGATTGCCGGTGCTGTTCCAGATCGGGGAGCCATGGTGGTGGACCTTCGCCGATGGGCGGATCTGCCTTTATGACGAGGCCGCGCGCCTGGCCTTGGGCAGTGAAGGCGAGCCGCCCGAAATCGCCGATATGCGGGCCCCGCTGGACGCAGCCCAGCTGGCCCTGCTTGATGCGGCGGGCGCGCTGCTCGCCCAATCGACGGCGGATCTGACCGCGACGATCCGTGCCGCCGCCACCGGCCCGGCCGAAGTGCTACTGCTGGCCTTCACGCCGACGATCCTCGATCCCGCCATGCCCGAGCTGCGCCGGGCCAACCTGCCGCCCGGCTGGGCCTGGCCTGCCTTCGACCGGCTGCAGCTGGAGGATTACGACTGGCTGACCGGCGGGGCGGAAGCGCAGCGGCGGGCAGCCTATCAATGGGTGCAGGATCGCCTCGGCTATCCGGTCGAAAACCAGGATTATTTCTCCGGCTTCGTGCTGCTGGCGGACAATGCCGAAAGCTACTGGCCGAAGATCGACGCCGCGCTGGACGAAGCACAAACGCGCGGCTTGAGCCAGCGCTTCGTCTGGGCGCTGCCCCAGGTCAATCGCGATGGCTACACCCGCCTCGCATATTCTCAGGACAACGATATGCAAGCCTTCGACGATGTGCCCTATCCGCTGGCGTTGGGGCGCGATGCCTCGGTCTGCCCGGAATTTTCCACCTCCGTCGCAGTCACCGCCTCCGGCCATGAGCGCCGCGGCAGCCTGTGGGCCGACGCCAGGCTCCGCTTCGATGTCGGGCCGGGCATCCGCTCCGAGGAAGAACTGGGCGTGCTGATCGCCTTCTTCCGGGCAAGGCGCGGGGCGGCGCGCGGCTTCCGCCTGACCGATCCGTTCGACTTCAGCTCGAATGGCGGCACGGCCCCGCCGACCGGCGCCGATCAGCTGCTCGGCATCGGGGACGGGGCGACCGCCAGCTTCCAGCTGGTGAAGCGCTATGGCGAAGAGCCGGACCCGCAGCTGCGCCGCATAACGCGCCCGCAGCCCGGCACCGTGTCCATCAGCGTAGATGGGGTGGAAGCCGGCGGATGGACCCTCGAACCGGGCGGGCGCGTAGTCTTCGCCAGCGCTCCGACCACGGGCGCGGTGATCCGGGCGGGCTTCCTGTTCGATGTGCCGGTGCGTTTCGCCGAGGACCGGCTGGACATCGCCGGCGCCAATTTCCGCGCGGGCGAAGCACCGAGCGTTCCCCTGATCGAAATTCGCGAGGCGGTATGAGCCGGATATTCTATCGCGAGCAGCTGGAAACGCTCGCGGCCTTCTGGCGCATTCACCGCCGCGATGGGGTGACGCTGGGCTTCACTGCCCATGATCGCGACCTCTGGTTCGATGGCGTCCGGCACCGCGCCGCGCCGGGCATGGTGCCCTCCGCGATCCGGCGAATTGCCGATCTCGAACCCGACAGCGCGGAAGTGGAAGGCGCCTTGACCCACGATGCGATCTCCACCGCCGACCTCGCGGCAGGGCGCTTCGACGGCGCCACAATGCGCATCGGTATCGTGGACTGGATCAGTCTGGAGCGGGCGATCCTCTATCGCGGAACGATTGGCGCGATCTCGCGGGAAGATGTCCGCTTCACCGCCGAACTGCTTTCGGCCAAGTCCGCGCTGGCGGTGGACCCGGTGCCCTACACCAGCCCTACCTGCCGTGCCGGGTTTTGCGGGCCGGGCTGCGCCTTGTCCGCGCGGCGCTTCACCCGTGAGGCGCAGGTCGCCGCTATCGACTTCGCCGCCAACCGCGTGGAATTTGCCGGCGGACCCGATCCGCAGCTGCTGGCCCATGGCGAACTGCGCTGGATCGATGGGCCGCAGGCAGGGATCGCGATGCGGGTGATGGCGGCGGACGGGGCCGGCATCATGCTCGACAGGATGCTCGACCCGAGCCTGACTGCCGGCACGCGGGCGAGGTTGAGCGAAGGCTGCGACCGGAGAATCGCCACTTGCGCCACCCGCTTCGGCAACGCCGCCAATTTCCAGGGCGAACCGTTCCTGCCCGGCAACGACCTGCTGGCGCGCTATGGCGTCCCCCCGCAATGAGCGGCGATGGAACAGCGCTGGCGAAGGCGGCCGAAGCTCTGGCGGGTGCGCCATTCCGGCTGCACGGGCGCGATCCGGAAACCGGGCTGGATTGCGTCGGACTGTGCCTTGCGGCGCTCGCGGCGATCGGCCGCCCGGTCCGCGTCCCGGCCTGCTACGGGCTTCGCAATCGGAGCATCGCGAGCCTCCTGCGCTTCGCGGACGAGGCCGGGCTTGCCGAAGCGGTTGGACCGATCCAGCCCGGAGACATCATCCTGACCAGGCCGGGCGCGGCCCAGTTCCATCTTTCCATCGCGGCCGGCCCCGGACGCTTCATCCATGCCCATGCCGGATTGCGGCGGGTGGTCGTCACCCCCGGTCCGCTGGTGGCGCCCGTGCTTCGCCATTGGCGCATAACCCCCTTTCCCTGAGGACATCATGGCAACTCTCGTTTTCACGACGCTGGGCGCCGCGCTTGGCGGCCCCCTGGGCGGCCTGGCCGGCGGGCTGATCGGGCGACAGGTCGATACGGCCCTGCTGGGCGGCCCAGGCCGCAAGGGTCCGCGCCTCGACGATCTGCGAATCTCCAGCTCGAGCTACGGTTCGGCGATCCCGCGCCATTACGGCAGAATACGCGCGCCCGGCTCGATCATCTGGTCCACCAATCTGATCGAGCATGAGGAAAGCAACGGTTCGGTGACCACCTACCGCTACAGCGTGTCCTTCGCCATCGCGCTGTCGAGCGCACCCATAGCCGGCATCGGACGGATATGGGCGGACGGCAACCTGCTGCGCGGCGCGGAAGGCGACCTGAAGGCCAGCGGCACGTTGCGAATATATTCCGGCCACGGCGACCAGCCGGTCGATCCGCTGCTCGCCTCCGCCCTGGGGAGCGAGGCTCCGGCCCATCGTGGCCTGGCCTATGCGGTGTTCGAGGATCTCGATCTGAGCACTTTCGGCAACCGGATTCCTTCCCTCAGCGTCGAGATTCTTGCCGATCGAGAGGCATCGGAACTCGAGCCGATGCTGGCCGATCTCATCGATTCCGCCGCAATCGACATGCCGCTTCCGGGCCTTGCCGGCTTCAGCTGGGAAAGCGGCTCTCTCGGCAGCACCCTGGCCCTGATCGATTCGATCTACCCCCTGGCCTGCGATGCCGGCGGCGAAGCACTGACGATCGGGCCGGCCGAACGCATTCCGCCCGACCCTCCGCTTCTGCCGGAACCGGCAAGCGCAACGGCGGATGGAAGTTTCGGGCCGCTCGGCGGCACGCTGTTTCGCAGGACGCTGTCCGATCACGATCGGCCCCGCGCGCTGCGCTATTATGATCCGGTGCGCGACTATCTGGCGGGGATGCAGCGCGCAGGCGGGCGTAGCGGACCGGGCCGGGAACAGGTTCTCGACTTTCCCGGCGCCCTCGCCGCCGGCGATGCGCGCAGCCTTGCCGATGCGGCGGCCGAACGCGCGGGTTGGGCAAGCGAAACCGTCGCCTGGCGTATTGCCGAACTCGATCCCGCCCTCGCCCCCGGGCAGGTCGTGCAGGCACCCGGGCTGGCCGGGCTTTGGCGGATCGTTTCGTGGGAATGGCGGAGCGAAGGCGTGGAACTCGAATTGCTGCGGCTGCCCCATGGCGGCGCACATCAGGCCCTGTCGGACCCGGGCCGGATCGATCCGCCGGCGGACCTTCAGGCCAGCCCGACCCGGCTCATGATATCCGAATTGCCATGGGACGGAACCGGGTCCCCCGACCAGCCGATCATCGCTGCCGGCGTTTCCTCCGCCAACGGCGGATGGCCGGGTACGGGGCTTGATGTCGATCGGATGGGCACGCTTGTTCCCCTGCGCGGCAGCGGCCGCAGGCGAACCATCATGGGCGAAATCACCGGCCCGCTCGCCCCCTCCGCCGCGATGCTGCTGGAGCGCGAGGGTGAAGTGACGGTCGCGCTGGTTTCGCCCGATTTCGCGCTTTCCAGCGTGGATGCCGCCGCCATTGCTGCGGGCTCGAATCGCGCGCTGATCGGCGGGGAAATCCTTCAATTCGCATCCGCGACAGCCCTGGGCGGCGGCCAGTGGCGCTTGCAAGGCCTGTTGCGCGGGCGCGCAGGCACGGAAGCCGCGGCAATGAACGGCCATCCCGCCGGCACGCCCTTCATGCTGCTGGATGACAGCTTGCGCAGGCTCGATCCGGACATTGTCGGCGATGCGGCCGGAGCCGTCATCACTGCCCAGGGTCCGGGCGATCATGCCCTGGTCATATCCGCCATCGCCAACCCGGGGCTGTCCCTGCGTCCGCTCTGCCCGGTTCATCCCCGAAAGCGGACCACGGATGCAGGCGATGTCGTGCTCGGCTGGATACGCCGCGCGCGGGGCGCATGGCCATGGCGCGATCAGGTCGAAACGCCGCTGATCGAGGAAGCCGAGCGCTATCTGGTCGGCCTCGGTCCTGTCGAAATGCCTCATGTCCAGTGGGAAGCGGCCACATCGCGGATCGTTTTCGATGCCGATGAATGGGCCAGCCTTGCCGCCGCGTACCCCAGCGCGGCTGTCTGGGTGAGGCAGATCGGCACCCATGCCCTGTCCGACCCGCTGCTGCTGACCACTCTGCCCTGACCCGATCCAGACAAGGACATCCGCAATGACAGATCCATTGAGTTTCACATCGTCCAGCCCCCGCTTTGGCTTGCCGCTGCTGTTTTCCGGCCAGTCCCAGAAGGAGCACGCAGTCAACGAGGCCCATGCGCTCACCGACGCGCTGCTCCATTGCGCCATTGAAGGGGAGGCGGCGACACCGCCCGCAACACCGCTGGATGGCGAATGCTGGCTGGTTTCCAGCCCTGCCACGGGCGAATGGAGCGGGCAGGAGGGGCGGATCGCATGCCGCCAGGCGGGCGTGTGGCTGTTCGTCACGCCGCGCGAGGGGATGCGGATATTCAACCGCTCGGCGGATCAGGAGATGCGTTTCGCCGGGGCCTGGCTCGCCCCATCGGCGCCCGCTTCGCCGAGTGGTGGAAGCACCATCGACACGGAAGCGCGAGCGGCGATCGACGCGCTGATCGCCGCCATGCAGGCCGCTCGCATTCTGGGTCAATTTGACGGGTGAACGCCGCGAAGGCATAGGGAACCGTTCGCTTTCTCGCGTCTTGTATTGCAGTCACCCGATGGAGAAAATCATGCAGCGTCATGCCTTGCTGGCCCTTGCCCCCGCCTTTGTCGCACTCGCCGCCTGTTCGACAGTGCCCCAGCCTGCGACGGAAACGCTTGCATCCACGGAACTGAAACTTGCCGATGGGCAACCGGCCGGAACGGCCCGCGTGGTGAGCGATGGGCAGGGAGTGCGGTTGATCGCCGATGTGACTGGCGTCTCTCCCGGCTTGCACGGCATTCACCTGCACACGGTCGGACAATGCGAAGCACCCGCATTCACTTCCGCCGGCGGGCATCTCAATCCCGAAGGGAAGCAGCATGGCACGGAGAACCCAGCCGGCAGCCATCTGGGCGATCTTCCCAATATCACGGCGGACGAATCCGGGAAGGGGAGCATCAGCGTCGCGCTGCATTCAACCAAGGAGCAGTTGCTGAATGTCCTGTTCGACAGCGACGGCACCGCCGTGGTCGTGCATGCGGGGCCGGACGACTACAAGACCGATCCCGCCGGGAACAGCGGCGGCCGCATCGCCTGCGGCGTTCTGGCGCGCCCCTGATCCGAAGCGGCCCGTTCGGGCCGCTTGAAATCCCTAGAGCCCAGGCAGGTCGACGGCATAGCGGGTGGGGTCCTCGATCCCCGCATCGCGAAAGCCTGCCCGCCGCAACCGGCAGCTGTCGCAGGCGCCGCAGGCGGCCCCATCCGGTTGCGGATCGTAGCATGACCAGCTCAAGCCCGGATCGAGATCGAGCCGCCGGGCTTCGCGGGCGATATCCGCCTTGCTCATGAACTGCAGCGGCGCGTGAATCGTGAAGGGAGAACCTTCCGCCCCGGCCTTGGTGGCGAGCCGCGCTGTTTCCGCGAAACTGGCGATGAATTCCGGCCGGCAATCCGGATAGCCGGAATAATCCAGCGCATTGACGCCGATGAAGATGTCCTGCGCACCGATCGCCTCCGCCCATGCAAGGGTGAGCGACAGGAACACGAGGTTGCGCGCGGGAACATAGGTCACCGGAATATCCGGGCCGACCCCATCCTTTGGAACATCTATGTCATCCGTCAGCGCGGAACCGCCAAACTTGCTCAGATCGAGCGAGAGAGTCACATGCCGCTGCGCCCCGAGCCGCCGCGCAATCGCCCGCGCGGCATCGATTTCCCGCTTGTGGCGCTGGTTGTAATCGATGGTGAGGGCGTTGATGGAAAATCCCTGCTCGGCCGCGATCGCCGCCGACACCATCGAATCCAGCCCGCCGGACAGCAGAACCACCGCGGGCCGCGTTCCTGTCGGATGTTCGGTGCTCATGCGAAGGCGCTAGACCTTCGCCCTGTTCCTTTCAAGAACAGGCGCCAACCCGCCGGGCTTCCGCCGAGAACTGGAAGGGGCGGCCATCGACGATCCCCTGGCTCTCGATCTGGGCCAGGCTGCCGTTCTCGCGCCAGATCTGGGTTCGCCCATAGCCGTGGCCACGGCAGGTATAATGAACCGTCACCCGGCTGGCCGTGTCTTCCACCACAAAGCGGCTGCAGGCCTGCGAAGGATGGCGCAGCTGAATCAGCGGCCTGCCGTCGCGCAGGCATATCCGCTGGCGCTCATTGTCCGGGCGAAAGCGAATTTCCCAATCGCCCCGATCAAGCTTGTCGAGCATCGCCAATTGCGGCGCCTGGGCCTGGGCCGGCGCGAGAATGGTCATGAACAAGCCGGCAAGGAACAGGGCTGCCACGCGCAAGCCGGACCGTGCGGTTTGAAACATCTTCGAAAACCCAATCAAAAAGCGCATTGATTGCATCATAGCACATTCTCACGCTTACGATAAAGCGTTCTTTTTAAGCGACGAGTCGCTAATCCTGTATTGCGAACTGCCGCGAGCAAAACGCGCAATCGACCAGGATTATTCCATTCTCGTCCCGCATTTCCTTGCGCTCCTCCGCCGGGAATCGGGACAGGACATTTTCGAAATGAATGACGGAGCATCTGCATCCGCGATTCACGGATAAGCCGGGCGCGACCCGGATCTCCGGTTCCTCGTGGAACAGCCGCCAGAGCAGATCCTCCAGCGGAAGGCGCGCATCCAGCAACTCGTCCGCGCCAAGGCTTTCCGCCATGATCGCCACATGCTCCCACTCCGGATGGTCCATGCGCACATGCAGGCGCTCGCGCCCTTCCTCGCCGTCCGGCAGGTGCTGCACCAGAAGGCCCGCGGCCATCCCCGAGGTGATCGCGATGCGGATCAGCGTCGGCACCTGCTCCGAACGCTCGAAATAGCTTTCGCACACCTGCGCGAGCGAATGCCCTTCAAGCGGCACGACCCCCTGATACCGTTCGCCTGTGGCCGCGAGATCGAAAGTCACCGCAAGATAGCCCTGGCCAAAAAGCTCCCCGAGCGAAGGTTCTGCCCCAAGCTCTGCCAGGCGATCTTCGTCATGCTGCACATAGCCCCGCAACTCTCCGTTGCGGAAATCGCAAGCCAGCAGCTTGACCACGCCGTCCTGCGTCTGGGCCTGCATCGTCAGCTGGCTGTCATCCTCCTTGAGGAGGCTGCCGATCAGCGCGGTGACGACCAATGCTTCGGTCAGCAGATCGCGAATGACCGGGGGATAGGCATGCGCGGATAATATCGTGTCCAGCGTCTCGTCGAGCCGGATCAGCCGGCCCCGGGCATTCCGGGCCGGAAGGGTGAAGTTGAGGATCCGGTCGCCGAAGGTTTCGTTCTGCATTTCAATCATCGCCCGCAATATGGGGCCGCAGCATGGCGAAATTAAGGAGCGGCCGTCAGCAGCCCGGGGTCAGATCAGCCCGAAGCACCAGAGCAGGACCGATTTCTGGGCATGGATCCGATTCTCGGCCTCGTCGAAAACCACCGATTGCGGGCCCTCGAACACCTCCGCGGTCACTTCCTCGCCGATATGCGCGGGAAGGCAGTGCAGGAAGCGGGCATCGGGCCTGGCGGCGGCCATCAGCCCCGCATTGACCTGATACGGCAGCATGGCCCGGATCTTCTCTTCCGCATGGGCCTGCCCCATCGATACCCAGGTATCGGTGACGACGATATCCGCCCCTGCCACCGCTTCCCGCGCATCCCGCGTGAGCGTGACGCGGCTGCCGTTTTCCCGTGCAAATCCGACGAAGCGCGCATCGGGCTCATATCCGTCCGGAACCGCAACGCGCACATTGAACTTCATCAGCCCGGCGGCCTCCAGGATGGAGTGCAGCACATTGTTGCCGTCGCCCAGCCAGGCGACTTCCAGGCCCGGAAGCGCCTTGCCCTGCTCGATGACGGTCAGCAGATCCGCCACGATCTGACAGGGATGCGACTGGTCGGACAGCCCATTGATCACGGGAACCGTGGCGTGGCGGGCCATTTCCTCGATCTTCGCGTGATCGTCCGTCCGGATCATGATCGCGTCGACCATGCGGGACAGCACGCGCGCCGTGTCGGCAATGGTTTCACCGCGCCCCAGCTGGGTCGAACCGGATTCCATGATCAATGCACTGCCGCCAAGCTGGCGCATCGCCATGTCGAAGGAAACGCGGGTCCGTGTCGAGCTCTTCTCGAAGATCATGGCAAGAACCCGCCCCTGCAGCGGAGCATCGGCATCGGCCCGGCCTTTCGGCCAGGTAGTCCGCGCCGCCTTCCGGTCCATCGCATCGTTGAGGATCGCGGCGATGGCATCGCCACCCGCATCGACAAGATCGGTGAAATGCCGAAGCATCAGGCTGCCTCCTCCGCCTTGTAGCTGGCGGCCCCGGCGGAAAGCCGGTCAAAGAACTCATCGATCTCCGCATCGCCGACAATCAGCGGCGGCAGGACGCGCACCGTGTTGTCCCCCGCCGCAACGGTCAGCAAGCCATGATTGTCCCGCAGATGCACCACGAAGGGGCGGCTCTCGCTGCGCATTTTCAGGCCCAGCATCAACCCGCGCCCGCGCACCAGCTCGAACAGTTCCGGATAATTGCCGATGAATTGCTCCAGCCCCGCGCGAATCCGCTCGCCCTTCTCGCGGACCGCGAGCAGGAATTCATCATTCGCAACCACATCGAGCACGGCATTGCCCGCCGCCATCGCCAGCGGATTGCCGCCATAGGTCGAACCATGGGTGCCGGCCGTCATCCCGCGCGCGGCCTTTTCCGTCGCCAGGCAAGCCCCAAGCGGGAAGCCGCCGCCAATGCCCTTCGCCGTCGCCAGTATGTCCGGTTCGATCCCGAACTGCTCATAGGCATAGAAGGTGCCGGTCCGCGCCACGCCCGTCTGCACCTCGTCGAAAACAAGCATCAGGTCATGTTCGTCAGCCAGGTCGCGCAATCCCTGCAGAAAGGCCTGAGAGGCCACGCGAATGCCGCCCTCGCCCTGGATCGGCTCGACCAGGAAGCCCGCGGTATGCCGGCTCATTGCCGCCTTCGCGCCTTCCAGATCGTCGAATTCGACATATTTGAAACCGGGCAGGAGCGGCAGGAAGCCGTGATGCATCTTTTCCTGATTGGACGCGCTTATCGTCGCCAGCGTCCGCCCATGAAAGGCGTTGTTGAAGGTAATCAGCTCATACCGTTCCGGATCGCCGCCGTTCTGGTGATAGGCGCGGGCGGTCTTGATCGACGCCTCCACCGCTTCCGCCCCCGAATTGGTGAAGAACACCGTATCCGCAAAGGTCAGATCGACCAGCCTCTGCGCCAGCGCTTCCCCTTGCGGGCTGCCATAGAGATTGGAGACATGCATCAGCGTGGCCGCCTGCCGCTGGATCGCGCCAATCAGCCCCGGATGCGAATGACCCAGGATATTCACCGCGATGCCGCTCGCAAAATCCAGAAAACGGCGGCCGTCCTCGCTGATCAGGTGGCAATTCTCGCCGCGCACCGGCCGCACATCGCAACGCGGATATACTGGCATCAACGGAGTGATGGACATGTCTGGGCTCCGAAAAACATAATGCCCGGTCTTTATCGGACAGTATCGGGAAAGAGAAATGGCGGCCCCGGCAAGGACCGCCATTTTCCGCTTGTCTATGGCGGTGCGGCTTGCCGGTCAAATCCGACCTCGCACCGTAATGAAAGCTATCCGCTGATCGGCACGAGATTGACTGCGGAATATTTGCCGCGTCGGTCAACTTCGAGATCGAATTCCAGACGATCGCCTTCATTCAGCCCTTGAAGGCCGGACCGCTCGACCGCGCTGATATGCACGAATGCATCCGGCTGGCCGTCATCCCGGGTGATGAAGCCAAATCCCTTGGTGCCGTTGAAGAACTTGACGGTCCCGGTGGCCTTCTCGCCGGTCAGCTCGCGCTGCGGGGCAGCCGGACGAGCCGCGGCCTCCACGGGAATGACATCACCGACGACCTGAAGATCCGCGGCGGATACCTTGCCGCCGCGATCCACCAGATTGAACTCGAGTTCCTGGCCTTCCGCCAGCCCTTCCAGGCCAGCGCGCTCGACCGAGCTGATATGGACGAATACGTCGCTGCCGCCATCGTCACGCTGGATGAAGCCGAAGCCCTTCTGGGCGTTGAAGAACTTCACCACGCCCTTGCCGGTTCCCACGACTTGCGCGGGCATGCCGCGAAAACCACCGCCGCCGCCAGCACCCGGGCCGCGCGGACCACCGCCGAAGCCGCCGCGTCCGCCGCCGCCGAACCGGTCATTGTTGTCAAAGCGGCTCGGCCCGCCGAATCGGTCATTTCCACCAAATTGATCGCCGCCAATAAAGGGATCGAAACCTTCTTCACCGAACCCATCGCGCTTGTCGCGCCCCCGACCGCGACGCCCTCTATCAAAACCCATAAAGCCGAACGTACCTTCGTTTCGCCCATTCATCACACCTGGCAACGCGGACGAATCGCGCCAAGCTCCAGAGGGCATGCAAGCATATCGACCGCAAGGCCCTCTGTTCATCCATTTGTCAGCATAGCGTAGAATCAACCCGCACGCGAATACTTTCACTCATCCCGCGACCGCAGGCTCTATCAAGCATTGCGGTGATGTCCCGGCTTGCCAGACCTGTCCGATTTGGGCACAGAACGCGGGATGGATATATTGGCGCTGCTAACCGATCCTGCCGCATGGGCTGCCTTGTTGACACTCATCGTGCTTGAGATCGTTCTCGGCATCGACAACCTTATTTTCATCGCGATCCTTTCAAACAAATTGCCGCCGCACCAGCAGCAGTTCGCACGCAGGCTGGGTCTGAGCCTTGCGCTGATCATGAGAATCGGGCTGCTCATGCTGATCGGCTGGATCGTCACGCTCCAGACCCCGTTGTTCGATCTCGGGCTTTCCGGCGCGCCGAACGAGCATGGCACGCCTTCTTTCGAGACCGCCTTTTCCGGACGGGATCTGATTCTGCTGGCCGGCGGTTTCTTCCTGCTCTGGAAGGCGACCAAGGAAATTCACCACAATATCGACCCGGAACCCCCAAGCGGCGAATTGCTGGACCCCAAGAAAAGCGCCGTGCAGATCGGCTTCTCTGCCGCGATCGTGCAAATCATCGCGCTTGATCTGGTTTTCTCGATCGATTCGATTCTGACTGCCGTCGGGATGACGAATGAGGTTCCGATCATGGTCGCGGCGGTCGTGGTCACGGTCGGGATAATGCTGATCGCCGCCGATCCGCTTTCCCGGTTTGTCGAGAAGAATCCTACCCTGGTGATGCTGGCCCTGGCCTTCCTGGTCATGATCGGGCTCGTCCTCATCGCGGACGGCTTCGGCTTCCATGTCCCCAAGGGCTATATCTACACAGCCATGGCATTCTCGGTGGCTGTCGAACTGCTCAACATGCTTGGGCGGAACCGACGCGCCCAGAAGCTGGCAAAACAACAAGTGGATGCTGAAGCATGAGTGATTTTCGACGTCTGGAAGATGGAATCTTCGCAAGCCCGCAAATTGACACCCCGGATGTGGCCACAGCTCATGAACTTGGCATAAGCCTCATCATCAACAATCGCCCGGAAGGTGAATCCGGGGATCAGACACCCGGCGCCGAAATCGAATCGGCCGCCCGCGCGGCGGGAATGGAATATTGCGCCATTCCCATCACCCATGCCGGGTTCAGCGAGCCGCAAGTGGACGCGATGGTCGCCGCATTGAAAGCGGCGCAGGGACCCGTCCTGGCTTATTGCCGTTCCGGTACGCGCTCCACCCTTCTCTGGGCTTTGGCGCAGGCCAAGTCGGGCCGGGCGCCGGATGAGCTGGCCCAACTTGCCGCCAACGCAGGCTATAACCTGGGCCCGATCCGGCCCATGCTCGATATGCTGGCAAGCCGCGGCTAATTTCCCTCGTAAAGCAGGTCTAATCCTGCATCCTGGTATGCAAGCGGTCCTGATTTCCCGATCCTGCAGTTGCTGACACAGGGAGCATGCAGGAAGATCGCTGGCGCAGGAAATCGGAGCGCACAACTCCAGGAACTGAGGCCGGGTGCGGCAGCGGAAGGCTGTAGCCTTCCTCGCCCGGTCCTAACTTTGTCTCAGCCGCCGCTTTTCAACTCTTGTCCCTGTTCCTTGCGGGCCTCCCGGGCCTTATCGAGCGGGAGTGCGCATTCCTCACAGCGGATAGTCAGAGTCGGGATTTGCAAGTTGCATGGCTATGGCTTGAGCCAGAAAACGCAGGGCGGCGGCGATCGGTTGTCAACTATTCTCGGCTCTCTCTTCTGGCCCTGCGCCCTTCCGGCCAGGTCCGTTGGATGCATCCGCTAAGCGAGTGGGTTCGCCAGACTGCTGAGACGCGGGATTGCTGCTCTGTCTCGGATCTCATCCAGCCCAATCGCCAGCATGGCTCACGCCATTAATAGGTTCTGACCTTAACCACCGCGCCAATAAATCGCACGCAAAGCAGGCTCGTTCCGGCTGAACCAGAACCGGAACGAGCCTAATTCGTTCTCCCTCGGCAGCATAGCCGCATTGAACCCTCGAAATCCGGGTGAAGCCGCACCTCAAACCATAAGGAACTTGCCAGCCCTCTTTGGCGCTTGCCCCTGGGTGAACCTGCCGGCTGCCATTGCCCCCTGCTACGGCCCAACAATCGATGAGGTTTATCATCAGGCAAGCTGAACGATCTCGCCATCTTCCTGATGGCTCAGGTTAGCAGACGAAAATCCAATCCTCTCGACCGCATTTGGCTGACAAACGCGGATCAACGATGTCCAGCGATCAAGAGTGCGGACAGCCCGATGGGGAGCCTCAGCCCCCATAATCTCCAAGAGGCTGCTGCGCTCTCCTGGCATCTTTTGCAACGCAATCTCCGCACGTTGGCGGGTGTCGCCCCCAGCAGCAGGACGTTCGAGCTATCCTCTATCTACATACGAAGATGGATGGCCGAAGGGCGTCAGCATATTCTGAGAGCATGGGGCCTGTCTAAACGAGCGCCCACCCTCTCTTGATATCTCCAGACGCCAGAGCCATCCGCCCTTCCACCGGGAAGGGCAGCAGCATCAAGCACTGCATAGCCTGCCATAGAAAAAGGGGCCGGATCGCTCCGGCCCCTTTCCGAGTTTGTGCCTGATGGCGAGAACTTACAAGCCCGAACCCGGACCGTAGGTGATCTCGACCCGGCGGTTCTGCAGTTCGCGCACGCCGTCGGCGGTCGGAACCCGCGGGTTGGCCTCACCGAAGGCCTCGCTGGTGATCCGGTCGCCCGGAATGCCACGAGCGGTCAGGTAATCGCGGACCGACGAGTTACGCCGTGCCGAGAGGCCGAGGTTGTACTGCGTGGAGCCCGAACGGTCGGTGTAGCCGGCCAGCATGATCGGAACCACATCGCAATTGCCATAGGCGGTCACCGCGCTGTCGAGGATGGTCGCGGCTTCCGGCGTGATGTCGGAGCGATCCCAGTCGAAGAACACGATGTACGGACCCTTGTTGCACGCAACCTCAGGAGCCGGCGGCGGCGGCGGGGGAGGTGGCGGCGGGGGCGGGGGCGGGGGAGCGGCTACCGGAGCAGCAGCGCTACCGAAGCCAATCACGACACCGGCCTTCAGACCAAGCACGTCACCGTCACCACCCGTCGAGTAGCTACCGCGGATAAAGGCACCGGAGTTGGAGCCGATATCAGCGAAGAGACCCAGCGTACCGGTGAAGAAGCCATCCGGATCAACACCCTGGAGGCGGAAGACCTCGTCCGGGTTGCCAAGATAAGCCACGTTACGGTCGGTCTGATAATCGCCGAAGCTATAGGACAGCGTGGCTTCCGGACGGAGCCAGGTGCCACCAGCGTTGAAGCCGGTGCCGAACTTCACACCGAGGGTCGGGGTGAAGAGCGTCTTACTGAACTTGTCGACGATCAGGCTGACCGAACCAGCACCTTCTTCCGTGAACCCGTCGAACTTGACGTGACGGAATTCGACCTGGCCATACGGCGCGATGAAGGAGTTCTCACCCATCGGGATTGCGTATTCGACGCGAAGGTCGCCACGCAGTTCCTTACTGTCGAACTCAGCCGTCGTGCTGCGAGCCAGCGTCGGCAGGGCGCGTTCCGCATCCCACTTGGTCCAACCATGGACCAGGTCGGCTGCGACGGTGAGGGGACCGAAGGCCTGGCGGGCATAGAGACCCACCATCCAAGTGTCGCCATCCGCGCTGACCGGCTGCTTGTCGGAGCTGGCATCGATGTGACCGTAGCCGAAGCCAAGGCCGATCTCACCATTTCCGGTAGCGACGCCGAAGCCAACCGAACCACCGTAATTGTCCGCATCGAGGTCAACCGCACCGCTCTTGCCGTCAGCATAGTCGGCATCGAGGCGGTAGAAGTCACCCGAGGGCTGCAGCCAGAAGTTGAAGCCCGTGGCGCCTTCCGGAATGCGGCGGTTGCTCACCACATCCACGAACGGATCGGTCGTACGGATCGCCGAGAGCGAGCCGTAGAAGTTGCCCGAAGCCAGTTCGTTCAGAGCCTGCGAAACCTGAGCCCGCGTCAGCACCGAGTCGAAGCCGGCGATGATGGTCGCCATATCCTGGATCAGACCGAACTGCTCGACGCTGTTGTACGGACCGTCGTTGGTCACGAGATTGACCACGTAAGGCACCGAGTTGGTCAGAGCTGCACCGGCAGCGATCGCGTTCTCATTGAGACCAACGGTCTCATAGCCGGCGCGATTGGCACCGATATACACGATCGTGCGATCACCTTCCTCACGCTGCCCAAGACCGAAGGTCACGAAGTTGTTGTTCGCCCCTTCGACTTCGGCACCGAGGACCACGTCACCCGAAACGCTGAAGATGTCCTGGGTTGCGCCATCCAGATAGATGCCGCCGCCCGGGCCAACCAGTTCCACCGTGCCATCGAGCGACAGATCGCCGTCGAGTGTCACGAAGCTGGTCTGGAAGGCGTAGGAATCTTCACCGAAGAGATTGCCAAGAGCATTCTCAGGAGTGGTGAAGTAGCCAAGCGACACCAGCGCACCAGCCACACCGAGCGGCTCGTTGGTGGTGTAGCCCGTGCCAACGGTCGGGTTGTAGTAGCGCATCAGTGACGGGATCTGACCAACCACCAGCGTGCCGGTTTCCGACTGGGTAAAATCACCCAACTGGTAGATGTTCAGGCCAGCGATGGCATCGAGACCCTGGTTGACCACATTGCTCGCGAAGAGAGCGTCCGGAGCGGTGACGCGACGACCCAGAACGAGGGTAGCGTCATTCTCCAGGTTGCCACGGATACCGAAGACCGCATCCTCGCCACCAGCGACCGCCAACTGGATTTCACCCTCGCGGATGCCGAAGGTTCCGACATCGAAGGTATAGTCAGCAAACTCATTGGTGAGCGTGGCAGGCTGATATGCCGAGCCATAGATGTAGAAAGTGCCGGCACCAGTCTTGGTGAGGTTTTCCACGCCGATGACGCTGGCAGGAGCCTGATAGGTATCGAGATCCCCATAGAAGGCAACCTGCGGATCAGCGGCAGCGAAGTCTTCCCAGAGCGGGTTGTCGACGTCTTCACCGAAGAAGTCGTAACCTTCGGATTCGCCGTAGGTCAGACCCAGGTAACCGCCACCGTTGAGGTTGACGTCGGTCTGGGTGAAGCGCTCACCCGTCTCTTCGTCAAATTCGCCTACGATCGTACCGGTAGTGATCGAGCCATCGTTCAGATTGATCGTAGCGTCGATCGTGCTGGTCTGCACGCTATCGTCGATTTGACCAAAGGCCCCGCCAACCGAGATACCACCGCCAAGCAGAACGTTCTGATCGAGGGTGTAGGTCTGCAGGAACGGCTCGTTCTCGGCAGTCACAACCTCTTCACCCAACTGAATGAAGGTGTCGATCGTGGTGGTTTCGTAGTTGTCCACGGAGGCGCCGAGGTAAGCACCACCCCGAATGGCACCATCGTTCGTTATGGTGCCATTCTCAGCCCAAGCCCCGGCAGAACCAGTGATGAGGCCGTTGTTGGTCAGCACCGCAGTGCCACCCACCGGAGTGTAGTCGATCACGGTCGTGACCACTTCCGTGGTGTCTCCAGCATTCACGACGGTGGTCGTGCCGCTTTCATTCACAGCCAGCGAGTTGACCAGAGCGCTGCCATAGATCGCACCATTGTTGGTGAGGGTAGCAGTCGTGTCGGTGATGCTTTCGACTTCAACGAAGACGCCGTTGCCGCTGTGATCCGTGCCGCCATCGTAGCCGATGACGCCATCGTTGATCAACGTGGCCGGGCCGCCGGTAGCCGTATAGGTCCAGTTATAGGTCGAGGAGCCGGCAACCGGGTCACCGGTGTAGTCATCACTAAAGTTCCAATACAGGCTGCCAACGTAGACGTCACCATATCCGTTACCCGAGCCATACTGCTGCACGACCTTGCTGCCCGCAGCAATGGTGGCAGTGGCACCGGACACGCCAGAGACATAGATGTCGCCAAAGTTGACCGGCGTCGCATCATTCGCGGCATCGATCACCAGATTGGCGGTGCCGCCAGTCCAGGTCGAGTCTTCGCCATACGTTTCACTGATGAGAGTTCCCGACCAATTGACATTGTTCGGCGAGATCGAGAGGCTGCCAACATCGGTATATTCCAACTCGCTGTAGCCGCTGAAATCTTCACCGGACGATTCAACGACAATGTCTCCCCGAACCTGGCCGGTAACGGTAGCACTGGCCGTTCCGCCATTGCTTTCCAGATACAAGCCATCTTCACCGCCTCCGGCCCATTGCACGGAGCCATAAGCCTGCGCGCCATCAAGGCCGTTGCCGATAACCCCGTTTACGACCGCAGTGACATCTCCGCTTACGTCGGAGGATGTCCATTCATTGCTGCTCGTAAGGGCGGTATTGCCATCAGCATCTTCGGTGTAGAGGCCAGTCCACGTCGATTCATACTCATAGCCAGCAGTCGAATAGAGGAATACTCCGCCCCCGACTTCACCCTGGTTGGTCAATGCGAAGGTGGTACCGCCAGCGCCCGAATAGGCGTTGATGTTGCCACCGACATCGCCATTGCCAATCTGGATATCGGCAGAGCTTTCCGAACCGTTGGAGGTGCTGGTGCCCTCCCAAGCCACTTCACGTGACACAAGAGCGCCATCGGTGTCGTAGGCCTGCGTATCGGTCAGATCCAACGTGCTTGCCGAGGCCGCAGTTCCAGTGCCCGCGGAGAGGTAGGCATCGCCCGCAATCAAACCGCCATTGCCGACAAGCAATTGTGCATCGCCAGTCGCCGTCAAGCTCACTCCTTCCGGAGTATCTTCACCCAAGTGGGTGCCAATGGAACCGCCATTGACCGCAAGAGTGCTGTCCGCAAGCGTAGTGGAGTATTCCGAGCTATAGGACTGGACGTAATCACCCGTGAGGATGCTGTCGTCCGCCTCATAAGTGTTGGTCCGCGTCGAGGTGAAATCTTCACCCTGGCTGTAACCCCCGGCATTACCCGTGAAGCTGCCGAGAACCAGACCGGTCACTTCCGCAGAGGAGTTGCCATCCGCATCCTGCACGATATCGCCATAATCGGCGTTCTGCGGAGCAAACTGCACCGAACCAACGCTACCCGAATAGACGCCAGTGATATCGCCACCGGTAGTGGTGTATTCGTTGCTGAAGCCACTCGTCTGAATCAGCTGCTGGGTAGCATCATCATCACCAAGGTCTAGCGTGAAGTCTTCACCGAACGACGAGGATGTCGCATAATCTGCGCCATTGGTGTAGGACTTGATGTAGCCCGTCACCGCGCCAGGATTGTCGACCGTGATGTTGCCAGTCGCTTGCAGTTCGACATCGCCAACGATGAGGGCACCCGCATCGTTATCGAAATCGACGTCAGCAGCAATCGTGGAACCCGAGTACGCTGTCTGACTGCTGGCCTCCGATGTGGTGACGTCCCCGCTATTGAGCGTGGCGTTGTAGGTGAACTCCGAAGCATAGGAGGAATCTTCTCCGCCAGCCGATGCAACGATATTGCCATTGATGCGACCGGTGTTGAGAACCGTCGCGCCGGCATCACCATGCAGATCGATCGAAACATGGCTCTCGTCGGTTTCACCAATCAGGCCGCTGTTGTCGAACGATACGGTACCGCCAACGGAGGTGTAGTCCTCACCAAAAGCGCCGCTATAGTCTTCACCAGTTGCACTGTAGGACGAGGCTACCGAGTAGTTGAACGAAAGATCGGTGCCAGTGGCATCGCCAGAGATGTCACCCGCGATATAACCCTGATTGTCAACGATCACATTGCCGTTGGCATCAAGTTCGATGTCACCGAAGATCTGACCATCCGCCTCGTTCAGGATCGAAGCATCGGCAGCAACATTCGTCACCGTTACGGAAGTGTCTTCACCCCAAGAACCCGAAACAACGGTCGGGCCAGTGGTATCCGTAACAACGGTCTCGGTCCAGGAACCATCTTCACCAATCGTGACGCCGCCAGCACGGATGGAGACGTCCGCATCGGCATTGTCCAGATCGCCATAGATGTCACCGGAATTGACGACGCTTGCGCCAGACGCACCATAAAGCTCGACAACCACATCGGTGTCCTCATCACCGATCGTACCAGTGTTTTCGAGGACAGCTTCACCGCCATGGGTGGTGTTGGTGGAGGTGTAATCCTCACCCCAGGTTTCAGTCTGAACGCTGCCCGCGGTGGCGATGCTGTAGTCTTCACCCCGATTGTAGGAATAATCCTCGGCAGAAGCATCGAGATCGATACCACCGACAATCGAACCATCATTGGTCAGCGTAACATCGTTCGACGCATCGATTTCGATATCGCCGAAGATCTGACCATCCGCAGTGTTGGTCAGCGTGGCATCGGCCGCAATGGCGGTTTGGCTGCCACCTTGTTCGTAACTCCAAGAGTATGAGTCAGGCGAAACAAGCGTGCCCGAATCCTCCACGGTGGTTTGCGTATAGGACCAGTTGGAAGTGCTGACGTAACCTTCGCCATCAGCCTCTATGTCGCCGTAGATCGTGCCGGAGTTCTCGATAACCGCGCCACCATGACCATCGACCTCGATCGTGACAGTGTTATCCTCTTCGCCGATCGTGCCGGTGTTGGTCAGCGTTGCGAGGCCACCAACATCGGTGGTGGTAGAGGTATAGTCCTCACCCCAAGTGCTGGTAGTTACAGTCCCGGAAACGGTCTGGGTGGCATCTTCACCATAGGTCCATTCATAATCGCTGGCTTCGGCGAAAATATCGACATCACCCGCGATCAGGCCATCGTTCTGCACAGAGGCATTGCCATCGGCTTCCGCCCTTGCATCACCCCAAACCGTGGCGTCTTCCGAAACGGTGATCGAAGCATCGCCACCGACCGCAGTGTAAGAGCCCGCCTCATCATAAGTGTAGGAAGCAGGGGACTGATCGTCTTCCGTCGACTCGAAGGCGTAATCCTCACCGGACGAGATCGCAGTTACATCGTGCGCCTCGTCATCGTCACCCACGGAGCCGTCGATCGTCACCGTCGCGCCGGCAAGGCCGTTCGCGGTAACGTCACCAACCGTCGCGCCTTCCTCAACAGCCACGGTAGCGGTGCCGCCGGTTGCCGTGGTGGAGGTCGAATAGGTCGTTACAGTACCCACCGTCGTCGGGCCAGTCGTGGTCGTCGTGCCGCCATTGGTCAGAGCCTCGACTTCCGCCCAGGCGCCGTCGACACCCGAGTCACCCGATGTCGTGACCGATGCATTGCCAGTGTTGGACTGGGCAACAATGCCACCGTTGACCGAGCCGGTGTTGGTGATGGTCACCGCACCTTCGGTATTGGAATTGCCAAGCGTAAGCTGGCCAGTGATCAGCCCGCTGTTGGTAGCGCCGATCGCACCCGTGATGTTCGAAACCGTGAAGTTGCCGAAAATCTGACCAGTGTTAGCAAAGGTGAAGGTGTTGCCAACGGTATCATCGACAGCAACGTAGCTGACATCCACGCCAGTCACCGCAGTGCCGATATCGCCGGCGTTGGTGAACGCGTATGCGAGATTCAGATCACTATCGGGGTTAAGGTCAAGGGTGGTCGAACCACCGGTCAATACCGACCCGGCCTGATTGATGAACGTTGCAGCCGAGTCAGGACCGCCCGAAATCGAGGACAGCTCGGTCTCAGCGTTAGTGACAGTGTCGCCCGGAGCAGCACAGGTCACGACCGTACCAGCAGTGGTGCAAGCAGCCTGCGCCGATTGCGCAAAGCTGACAGCCACCGCAGCACTTGCAACGCCAAGTGTCAGGGTTGTTTTCAATCTCATGTAGGTAACCCCCATAAATGCCGGCACGGCCGGCAGGTGTTCTGAATACTGGCACCGACGACGCACTTCGCCCGTCGTCAAGCGACCCGTTCCCTACTTGCCATAGCGTGAAGGTTGCGTGATAAGAGCGTCGCGCTGGCGTGAAAAAAGCCCGCAAAGATTGCACTTGGTTAAATTCTCCCCTGTTACGTGAGGGACACGCAGGGGCCTAGATTCTAGGGAAATTTCCATGCTGCAAAGCAACAGGGAGGCGGCAGGGGTGGTTAAAACAGGGTCGATTTCGGATGAGGTCCCGAAGCTCTATCTTTTGGGCCATCCACGATTGATCGACGCGCAGGGCAAGCGCGTCGAAATGACTTCCAAGAAGGCAATCGCCGTGCTCGGATTGCTCGCCCTGTCGAATGACGGCATCCGATCCCGCGCCTGGCTGCAGCAGAAATTATGGGGTTCGCGCGATACCAAGCAGGCCCAGAACAGTCTGCGGCGCGAATTGTCGAACATGCGAAAAACCCTGCCTTGTGTGCCACTTATCAGCGATCACCGCTCCGTCAGGATCAATCTGGACCAGATCTGGATCGACGTGCGCGACGACCCGAAGGCCGTCAGCTCCAGCGACGAGGATTTCCTGGAAGGGCTGGATATTGCCGGGGAAGAGGATTTCGAGGAATGGCTGCGCGATGCCCGTAGCCAGATCACCGCGGACGATGCGGGCGAGGATATTTCCGATGACGAGGATGAGGGCGATTCCCCCCCCGCGGCGCCCGCGCCAAGGGCGGCCTTTCCCGCTGCTCCGCGCAGCGATGTGCAGGCGGCGGACGCATGGCAGCCGCCCTCGATCATGGTTGCGGCTCATTTCGACCCCGGCATGAGGCGCGAGGATGCGGGAATCCTGCAATTGTTCGCCCAGGAGATGAATGCCGGGCTGGCGCGGCTGGGCTGGCTGCGGGTGATCGCCCCGCCATCGCCCAGCGGCATCGCCGGGCTGGAGGGAGCCTCCGCGGGCGCGCGCTATTGTCTTTCACTTTCATTATTGCCCGCCAGCACCCCGATTCTCTCGATGAGCTGCATCGAGCTACCACCTCGCACTATCATATGGAGCGAATCCGGCGCGGTGGCCTTCCCCCTGCAGCAGAAGGATCTCAACCTGAGAGTGGGCCGCACGGTCAATGCGCTGGAGAATGCGATCGCCGGTTCCGGGCAGATAATGGAAGCGGGCGCCGACCCGGCCAGCCTCGGCCACTCCCTGCAGTGCCTGCGCGCCTTGCTGCGCCGCATCTTCTCGGCAGCGGACATCGGGCTTGCCGACAAGCTGCTGATCGGGCTGAGAGCCAGCGAAGATCGCCCCGAGCTGGACATATTCGGAGCGATCCATGCCCTGCGCTGCTATTGGTGGAAACGCCGCAACGGCGCCATGAACGAGGCGCGCCGCCTGGGCGAAATCGCGCTGGCGCGCAACCATGGCGACCCGCGCCCCCTGCTGGTCCTGGGGGTCCTGCAGAAATGGTCCGGCAATTTCGCCACCGCGATGCATCTGTTCGAGCGGGCGATCGCCAGCAATCCCGCCTGCGCCGCAGCCTATGCCAATCTTGGCGCGGTGCATCTGCTCTGCGGAGAGCCGGAACGGGCGATGCCGATGCTCAAGACCGCAGAGGCGCTTTCGCCGTTCGATCCGGAACTGTTCTGGATCTACGGGCAGATGGCCACCTCCGCCTATATCGCGGGCGAATATGACGAGGCGCTGCGCCATGCGGCCAACTCGCTGTCGCTGCAATCGCGCTATACACTGCCCGCCCTGATCTCGATGAATTGCCATCTCGCCAAGGGAAATCGGGAGATGGCGGCGAATGCACGGGAGCATCCGGGACTGGCGAACTCGCGGACGATAGAACACGCGCTCGCGCTGATGCCTTTCGACAATGCCCGCCATAGCGAAATGCTGCGGGCCGGGATCGGAGAGCTGAGCGCGCCCGGCATCGCCTGAGCTTCCCCGCCGTCAGACAGAAAAAAAGGCCGGAGCGGCTGGCTCCGGCCTGATAGGTTACGTTCGCAGGAGGAACGAGGTGAGGCGGGATCGAGGGAGGAGAGAGGAGGAACTCGACCCCGCCAAACTGAAGAAGGCTTGTCAGTTGTAGGCGCGCTCTCCATGCTCGCCGAGGTCGAGGCCTTCGACTTCGACTTCGGTGGAGACCCGCAGCCCGGTGAGCAGCTTGGCGATGAACATCGCGATCGCGGTGCCGACGGCAGCCCAGACGATCGCCACCAGAACGGCCTTGATCTGGATCACGACCTGAGCGCCCATCACGAAGTCGTCCCCGCCAGGCCCACCGAGGGCGGGCGAGTAGACGATGCCGGTGCCGATGGCGCCGATGATGCCGCCAATCGCGTGGATGCCGAAAGCATCGAGCGATTCGTCGTAGCCGAGGGCCGGCTTGATCTTGGCGACCGCGAAGTAGGCGATGACCGAGGCAATCGCGCCGAGCACGATCGCGCCGAACGGACCGGAGTTGCCCGCGGCCGGCGTGATGGCGACCAGACCGGCGATCACACCCGAGCAGAAACCCAGAGCCGAAGGCTTGTGGCCCATGAAGCGCTCGGTCAGCATCCAGAACAGCGCGGCCGAGGCAGTGGCGACGAAGGTGTTGACCACCGCCAGCCCGGCAATGCCGTCGGCTTCGAGTTCCGAACCGGCGTTGAAGCCGAACCAGCCCACCCACAGCAGGCCGGTGCCGACCATGGTGAGCGTCAGCGAGTGCGGCGGCATCGGCTCGGTCGGATAGCCCTTGCGCTTGCCGAGCATGATTGCGGCGACCAGGGCGGAGACACCGGCGTTGATGTGGACCACGGTGCCGCCGGCGAAGTCCAGCGCGCCCCATTCGAAGATCAGGCCGCCACCGGCCCACACCATGTGCGCGAGCGGATAGTAGACGATCGTCAGCCAGACGGCGGCGAACACCAGCGCGGCCGAGAACTTCATGCGTTCGGCCGTGCCGCCCAGGACCAGGGCGGCGGTGATCGCGGAGAAGGTCATCTGGAAGGCGATAAAGATGTATTCGCTGATCACTTCGTCGGAGAAGGTCGCGGCGGTGGTATCCGGCGTGACCTGCGAGAGGAACGCGTTGCCCCAGGCGAAGAACGAATTGCCTTCGGGGCCGAAGGCGGTGGAATAGCCCCACGTCACCCAGATGATCATGGCCAGCGCGGCGACCGAGCCGATCTGGGTCATGGTGGAAAGCATGTTCTTGGAGCGGGTCAGGCCGCCGTAGAACAAGGCAAGGCCCGGCAGGATCATCATCATGACGATGACGGTCGCGGTGAACATGAAGGCGTTGTTGCCCGGATTGGGAACGGCGGCGGCCGCCTCCGCCGCGGGCGCGGCGACCGGCGCGGCGGCTTCGGCGACGGCCTCCGCCGCTTCTTGCGCCCAGGCGGCGCTGGCGGCGAACATCGAAGCGCCCAGGGCGCCGACGCCGCAGAGTGTCTTGCGAATCATAGTGTTACCCCTCGTGTCGAACGCGCCGCTCAAAGCGCGGTGTCCCCGGTTTCGCCGGTGCGGATGCGAGTGACGGATGCCAGCTCGAGAACGAAGATCTTCCCGTCCCCGATCGAATCCGTGCTGGCCACTTGCTGGATCGTTTCCACGACCTGCGGCGCGACCGCGTCGGATGCCGCGATCTCAACCTTCACCTTGGGCAGCATATTCGTGGAATATTCCGCGCCGCGGTAAATCTCGGTCTGGCCCTTCTGGCGGCCGAAGCCCTTGACTTCCGATACTGTCATGCCCGCCACGCCGATGGCGCCGAGAGCTTCGCGCACCTCGTCGAGCTTGAACGGTTTGATGATGGCAATGATGAATTTCATCGTTGACCCCTGCTAGCCTGCCGGAGGAGCACCGGCTGGGGTCGATCTCGCAAGAGGCGTGCCAAATGCGGTTTTCAGGGCTTTAACGTTCGATTAACTTCCTATCGGCGGCAAGGCGTGCCGATTCAGCGCCCGATTTTTGTGCACGTGCACAATTTTTGGGCAAGCAGGTTCAGCCTTTCCAGCCGAGGCTGGCCCAGACGGGAAGATGATCCGATCCCCGGGCCGACAGGGCGCTGTGATGGACGCCGGTGTCATGGCAGCGCCATTCCGGGGAGGCCACGATCCGGTCGAGCTGGGCGACCGGCTGGCGGCTCGGGAAGCTCTTGCCCGGGGCCAGCACCTGCCACCCGCCGTCCAGCTCGCGCAGACAGCCCCCGCGCTGCGACCACTCATTGAGATCGCCGAGCATCACCGTGGGATGGGCTCCATCGCAAGCGTCGAGATCGGCCAGAATGGTGCGGAGCTGATCGCGCCGGCGCAGGCCGGACAGATCCAGATGCATCCCGACCACCCGCAGGCGCCTGCCCCCAACCTCCAGATCCGCGCGCACCGCTCCGCGCGGCTCCAGCGTGGGCAGCGCGATCGGGGCGGCATCCACGATCCCGATGCCCTTGCGGACCAGCAGGGCATTGCCGTGCCAGCCCATGCTGTCGGGCCGCGCGGCCAGAGGCACCACCTGCCAGTGATGCTCCTCCACCAGCTGCCGGGGCAAGGCGCTGATCCTGCGGCCGAACCGGCGATCCGCCTCCTGCAGGGCGACGACATCGGCGCCGAGTTCGTGCAGGACGGCGAGGATCCGTTCCGGATCGCGGCGACGGTCCAGCCCGATCGCCTTGCGGATGTTGTAGCTGGCGAATTTCAGTTGCATAGCTGATCATATAATGGCGACTTGCCGCAAAAGTTAATGGGCTTGCTCCGATTTCCGGGTCCGCCCGCGGGAGACAATGCTTGGATCAGGAAGCCGGGCGCGACAGCGCGATCCCCCAGCCGCCGGGAACGCGCAGCCCCCATGTCGTGCTGGCGATGCTGCTGGTCGTCTATATCTTCAGCTATATAGACCGGCTGCTGCTTTCGATCCTGGCCGAGCCGGTCAAGGCGGACCTTTCGCTCAACGACACGCAGATGGGCCTGCTGGGCGGGCTGGCCTTCGCCCTGCTCTATTCCACCATGGGCGTCCCCCTCGCGCTGGTCGCGGACCGGCGCGGCAGGTCGCTGGTCATCACCGTCAGCCTGGCGGTGTGGAGCGGGTTCACGGGTCTGTGCGGCTTTGCCGCCAATTTCTGGCATATGTTCCTGGCGCGGGTCGGGGTCGGCATCGGGGAAGCGGGTGGGGTCGCCCCGAGCTATGCCCTTATCAGCGACAGCTTTCCGCCCGAACAGCGCGCCCGGGCGACCGGCATCTATATGATGGGCATTCCGCTCGGCTCGGCCGCAGGCGCCTTCTTCGGCGCATGGATCGCATCCTCGGTCGACTGGCGGCTCGCCTTCCTGACCATGGGCGTGGCAGGCCTGATCCTGACCATCCCGTTCCGCCTGCTGGTGCGCGACGCGCCCGCCTCTCCCGCCGCGCGGAGCGAGCCCCTGCCGCTGCGGGAATCCTTCTCGGCTCTGGGCGGGAAGGCCAGCTTCTGGCTGATCTGCCTCGCGACCGGGATCGGCTCCATGTGCACCTATGGCCTGAATTTCTGGCTGCCGAGCGTGCTCGGCCGCAGCTTCGGCCTCGATCTCTACCATCGCGGCGCGGTCTACGCCGCGCTGGTGCTGTTCGGCGGCGGCGTGGGCATGTGGCTGGGCGGCTATCTAGGCGACCGCTTCGGCCGCAGGAACCGCGCCGCCTACGGCTGGATACCCGGGCTGGCGATGTGGGCCAGCGTGCCGCTGTTCGCGATCGGCATTCTTTCCGGCAATATCGTCACGGCATTTCTCTGGCTGCTGGTGCCGCAGGCGCTTTCCTATCTGTGGAGCGTGCCCGCGCTAACGGCCGCGCAGCACCTCGCGCCATCCCGCCATCGGGCCACCGCCGCGGCCTGCGTGCTGTTCTTTGCCAACGCCATCGGCTTCGGCCTGGGCACGCCGGTGCTCGGCTGGCTGAGCGACCTGATGCGGGAAACGCATGGCGAGGATTCGCTGCGCTATGCGATGCTGGCCGTGCTCTCGCTCTATCTGGTGGCTGGCGCGATGATGCTGTGGGCGGCCCGCTTCCTGCCGCGCGACTGGGTGGACTGAAGCGAGCCTCCGGATCTGCTTGTTTTCCGCGATTTCCAAGCCAGCAAGCGATGCCACTTGCTTCGAGATCGCCCTATCGCTCCTTGGTCGCGCCGAAGCTGAGGTCCGGATTGCGTTCCTGCTGATAGCCGACATCCCAGGCCGACTTCGCCAGGAACACCAGATCGCCATCCCGGTCCCGGGCGAGGTTGGCGCGATTGAACTGCTCGAAATCCTTCATCGCAGCCTCGCCGCCCCTGATCCAGCGCGCGGTGTCGAATGGCGCCGGCTCCAGCACCGCCTCCACCTTGTATTCCGCTTCCAGCCGGGAAATCAGCACTTCGAGCTGGAGCTGGCCCACCACGCCCACGATCCACTGGCTGCCGATCTCCGGATAGAACACCTGGATCACGCCCTCTTCCGAAAGATCGTCCAGCGCCTTGCGCAGCTGCTTGGTCTTGGTCGGGTCCTTCAGCACCACCCGGCGCAGGATTTCCGGCGCGAAATTGGGCAGGCCGGTGAAGCGGACCTGATTCTTCTCCGACAGCGTATCGCCCACCCGCAGCGTGCCGTGATTGGGGATGCCGATGATGTCGCCCGCTTGCGCCGTATCGGCAATCTCGCGGTCCTGCGCGAAGAACAGGATGGGCGAATGCACCGCGATCGGCTTGCCGAGGCCTGAGGGCGTCAGCTTCATGCCGCGCTTGAAGGTGCCCGACACCATCCGCATGAAGGCGATCCGGTCGCGGTGCTGCGGGTCCATATTGGCCTGCACCTTGAAGATGAAGCCGGTCACTTCGTTAAGGTCCGGGCTGATCTCGCCTTCCGCGCTCGGCTGCGGGCGGGGCGGCGGCGCGAAGCGGGCAATGGCGTCGATCAGTTCGCTGACCCCGAAATTCTTGAGCGCGGAACCGAAATAGACCGGGGTCAGGTCGCCATGCCGATAGGCTTCCAGATCGAAGGCCGGATAGCCGCCCTGCGCCAGCTCCGCTTCCTCAGCGACATCATCCGGCAAGTCCGGCGATGCATCCCGCTTGCCGAGAAATTCCCTGCTGTCCCCTTCCGGGCGGCTGACCGCGCCGGTCGCGAAATCGAGCACGCCCTGGAAGGTGCCGCCCATCCCCACCGGCCAGCTTTGGGGGCTGACGTCCAGCGCCAGCGCGTCCGCCACTTCGTCCAGCGTCTCGAAGGCGCTGCGCCCCTCGCGGTCCACCTTGTTGACGAAAGTGATGATCGGCACGGAGCGCAGGCGGCAGACCTCGAACAGCTTGCGGGTCTGCGGCTCGATGCCCTTGGCCGCGTCGATCACCATGATCGCGGAATCGACGGCAGTCAGCGTGCGATAGGTGTCTTCGGAGAAATCCTCGTGCCCTGGCGTGTCGAGCAGGTTGAAGGTTACTCCGTCTCGCTCGAAGGTCATCACCGACGAGGTGACGGAAATGCCGCGCTGCTGCTCGATCTTCATCCAGTCGGACCGGGCCCGCCGCGCCGCGCCCCGCGCCTTGACCTCGCCCGCGAGATGGATCGCGCCGCCTTGCAGCAGCAGCTTCTCGGTCAGCGTGGTCTTGCCCGCGTCGGGGTGAGAGATGATGGCGAACGTGCGCCGGTTGGAATTGGGGGCATTGCTCATGGCGCGCGCGGTTAGCGCGGCTGCACGCTCACGTCCATGCGGAAGCTGCGCGTTTCGCCGGGGGGAAGCAGCACCACGCCCGACTTGTCGCGGAACTCCCCCGCATAGCCGTCCGGATCGGCGATGCCCTGCCACGGCTCGATGCACAGATAATTCGCGCCCGGCTTCTGCCAGATGCCCAGCATCGGCGTGTCCGGGAAGGCGATGCCGAGGCTGGCGCCATCCGCCCCGCCGAAGCCGAGCGCGCGGCTGCGCAGGCTGTCCCAGATCAGCGCATCCGCGTCGAACAGGCCGGGATCGAGGGCCAGTTCCCTGCCCCGCACCGGCGTCGGCAGCACGTCGGGCAGGAGCAAGCCGGATTGCGGATCAATTCGCCGGATCGGGCCCGGCTCCTCCTGCTCGAACAGAATCCGGTGCTCCGCCTTGGCCGCGCCGCCCGGCAGGGGCCAGGCGAAGGCCGGATGATAGCCGAAGCTGAACGGCAGTTCCCGTTCGCCCGGATTGGAAACCGTGGCCGCCATTCGCAGGGTCAGCCCTTCTACCGAAAAGGCCATGTCGAGCGTGAAGGCGAAGGGATAGGCCGCGCGCGTCTGCTCGCTGTCCGCAAGGCGGAACACCGCCCGATCACATGCGGCCTCCAGCACCGCGAAGCGCGAATGCCGGGCGAAGCCGTGCTTGGGCAGCGCATATTCCGCCCCGTCCAGTCGATAGCGCCCGTCCTTCAACGCGCCCACGATGGGGAACAGCAGCGGCGCGTGTCCGGTCCAGAAGGCCGGGTCCGCATCGGTCATATAGTCCCGCCCGCGCGCGTCGGTCAGGGACCATAGCTCGGCCCCGAGCGGATTGATCCGCGCGGTGAGCGCGCCGGAACTTATCGCGATCAAATCTTCGGACATGCAACCCTGTCAGGAAACAGCCACCCCGGCCTGCCAGCCGAGCATGACCGTTTCCTTGCAGGCTGTCGAGCTACCCGCGAAGCTCCGCGCCCAGCTTGGCGGCGGCGCCCACCACCTTGTCGGCAATTGCCTTGAGGTCGGCGTCGGCATAGCTCTTCTCGCCGGGCTGGAGCGTGATCTCGATGGCGAGCGACTTCCTGCCTTCCGGCACGCCCTGCCCCCGGAAATCGTCGAAGATGCGCGCGTCCACGATATTGGCCTTGTCCGCGCCGCGCACCGCTCGCAGCAAATCCCCGGCGGGCAGGTCCAGCGGGACGAGGAAGGCGAAATCGCGCAGCACGGCCTGCAGGGCCGGCGGGGCATAAGCCGCGCGGGCGAATGCCCCGCCACCTTTCTTCGCCGGGATCGCATCGAGGAACAGCTCCACCGCGACAACCGGCCCGTCCACGTCGAACGCAGCCAGCGTGGCGGGATGCAGCGCTCCCAACCGGGCCAGCACGTTCTTCGGCCCCAGCCGCAGCGTGGCCGACTGGCCGGGGTGGAATTGCGGCCCCGCCTCGCCCATCACCTGCAGGTTCTCGACCGGCGCGCCAGCCTCCGCCAGCAGGGCCAGCGCCTCGGCCTTGGCGTCGAACGCATCGAACGGCGCGGCCTTGCCAGAAGCCCAGCTCCGCGCGGTCTTCTCGCCCGCCAGCACCACGCCCAGCGTCAGCCGCTCGTCGCTCGCGCCGGAGTCCGCGCGCAGATAGCGTCGGCCCAGTTCGAACAGCCGCACCGAGGATGCGCCGCGATCGAGATTGCGCTTGGCCGCCGCGATCAGGCCCGGCAGCAGCGAGGGGCGCATGGCCTTCATATCCTCGCTGATCGGGTTTTCGAGCACCCAGAGCGCCCCGTTCCCTTCCGAAAAATGCAGGGCGTCCGCTTCGGGCAGGAAGGACCAGGTAACGGCCTCGTTCAGCCCGCGCGCGGCGGCGGCGCGGCGCAGGCGGCGCTCCACCTTCTGCTCCGGCGTCGCGGTCGGCCGGGCCACCCCGTCGACGCGCGGCAAGGGCACGCTCTCGATCCGGTCCAGCCCATGGATGCGGACCACTTCCTCGACGATATCCGGCGCGCCATCGACATCGGGCCGCCAGCTTGGCACGGAAACCTGCCAATCGGCACCAGCCTGGAAGCCCAGCGCCGCCAGGATGCGCCGCTGCTCGTCCTCCGGGATGGCCACCCCGCCCAGCGTCTCGGCCAGCGCGGGGTCATAGGAAACCGCCTTGGCCGCAACCGGCGGCTGGCCGGCGCGCACCGGCTCGGAAGCCTCGCCGCCGCAGATGTCGAGGATCAGCCGGGTCAGCAGGTCCAGCCCGCCTTCGAGGAAGGCCGGGTCCACTCCACGCTCGAACCGGCCTCGCGCATCCGATGTCAACCCCAGCTTGCGCCCGGTCGCCCCGATCCGCTCCGGATCGAAATAGGCGATCTCCAGCAGCACGTCGGTGGTGTCTTCCGAAACGCCGGAATGCTCCCCGCCCATGATCCCGGCGATGTCATGCACCCCGGCATCGTCCGCGATCACCGTCATTCCGCTGTCGAGCGTGTAGGTCTTCTCGTTGAGCGCCAGCACCTGCTCGCCATCCCTGGCGCGGCGCGCCACGACCGCGCCGGTCAGCCTGGCGAGGTCATAGGCATGGGCCGGGCGGCCGAGGCCAAGCATCAGGTAGTTGGTGATATCCACCAGCGCGGAAATCGGACGCTGGCCCGCGCTGTGCAGCCGCTGCTGCATCCATTCCGGCGAAGGGCCGTTCTTCACGCCGCGAATCACGCGGCTGTAGAAGGCCGGGCAGCCTTCCGGATCATCGGTGCGAACCTCGGCCGGGCAAGGGAAGCTGCCCGCGACCGGCTGGATCTCGAGCGGCTTGAGCGCGCCGAGGCCCGCCGCCGCCAGATCGCGCGCGATGCCGTAAACCCCCATGCAATCCGGGCGGTTGGGCGTGATCGCCACGTCGAACACCGGGTCCGCCCCGCGATAGTCGGCAAAGGCCGTGCCGATGGGCGCGTCTTCCGGCAATTCGATGATCCCGGCATGGTCGTCGCCCAGCTCCAGCTCGCGGCTGGAGCACATCATGCCGTTGGATTCGACGCCGCGGATCGCGCTCTTGCGCAGGACCATGCCATTCGCCGGAACCACGGCTCCTGCCAAACCCAGCACGCCGACCAGCCCGGCGCGGGCATTGGGCGCGCCGCACACCACCTGCAGCGGCTGCCCGTCACCCGTATCGACGGTGAGCACCCGCAGCTTGTCCGCATCGGGATGCTGCTGCGCGGTGAGCACCTTTGCGACGCGGAACCCGGCAAGTTTCTCCGCCGGGTCCTCGATCCCTTCCACCTCGATGCCGATCGCGTTCAGCGTCGCGGAAATGCGCGCGGCATCCGCGTCGGTTTCGAGATAATCCTTCAGCCAGGAGAGCGAGAACTTCATGCGCGTGCTCCCCCGCCGGTGGCCCCGATCCCGCCCGAGATCGTGGGCTGATCGAAGGCGGAAAAGCCGTAATGCCGCAGCCAGCGCACGTCGCCGTCGAAGAAGGCGCGCAGATCGTCCATCCCGTATTTGAGCATGGCCAGCCGGTCGACGCCGACGCCGAAAGCGAAGCCCTGCCAGACATCGGGATCGAGGCCGCTCATTTCGATCACCCGCCGGTTGACCATGCCGCTGCCGAGCAGCTCCATCCAGCCATGGCCGGGCGCATCGCCGCTGCCGCCCAGCACCCGCCTGCCGTTCTCTATGGCGAAGCCGACATCGACCTCGACCGAAGGCTCGGTGAACGGGAAGTAGGACGGGCGCAGCCGCAGCACGATGTCCTCGCGCTCGAAGAAGGCCTTGAGGAAAGTCTCCAGCGTCCATTTGAGATGGCCGAGGTGAATGCCCTTGTCGATCACCAGCCCTTCCACCTGATGGAACATCGGGGTGTGGGTGGCGTCGCTGTCGGAACGATAGACCCGGCCCGGCGCGATGATCCGCACCGGCGCGCCATGGGCCTTCATCGTGCGCACCTGAACCGGGCTTGTGTGCGTCCTGAGCAGCATTCTGCCCCCGTTGGGTGCCGTATCGGGGAAGTAGAACGTGTCGTGCATCGCCCGGGCAGGGTGGCTTTCCGGCATGTTGAGCGCCGTGAAATTGTGCCAGTCGTCCTCGATTTCCGGGCCTGTCGCCACGGAAAAGCCCAGATCGGCGAAGATTTCCGCCAGTTCGTCCATGACCTGGCCGATGGGATGCACCGAACCGCGCGGACTTTCCGGCGCGGGAAGCGACAGGTCCAGCGTTTCTGCCGCAAGCCTCGCATCGAGTGCGGCCTGCTCCAGCGCGGCCTTGCGATCCGCCAGCGCGGATTGCACCTCCTCGCGCAGGGAGTGGATCTTCGGGCCTTGCGCCTGCCGTTCCTCCGGGCTCATCGCGCCCAGGGTCTTCAGCAGAGCGCTGATCCAGCCTTGCTTGCCCAATGCCGCAACCCGCTGCGCTTCCAGAGCGTCCAGCGTTTCCGCAGCCGCGATCGCGGCAAGTGCCTCGGTCTTTTTCTGTTCAGGCTTTTCCATGGGCTAAGGCCGCTAGCGTTTTATTTCGGCGAAGCAAGCCCGGAGGATGCCTGCGGCCCGGGATTGTCCAGGGTCTGCGCGGCCGCGCCCCAGATCCGGGCCCGCTCCTGCATGAAGGCGCCGAGCACCGGATGGTCGAGCGCGGCATATTCGCTGGGCGTCATGCCCATGAAGGAACGGAAATCCCGCACGAAATGCGCCTGATCGTGATACAGGCCATCGATCGACCGGGTCCAGTTGGTCGAAGGTTCCAGCATGAAGCCGACAAGGCTGCGGATGAAGCGCTGGCGCCGCAGCAACAGCCTGGGCGGGAAGCCGAAATAGCGCCCGCAGACCCGCTCCAGCGTGCGTTGCCCCAGTCCCGCTCGATCCGCGAATTCCGCAACCGTGCTGATGGCCGGGTCCACCAGGGCGAGCTGGACCGCGCGAATGCGCTCCTCGTCGGGAACGACCCGCGCATTCTTCTCCCGCAGGAACGCCATGATCCGGGCATATTCCGCCTCGTCATCCGGCTCATTCTCGAGAAGGTCGCGAAACAGCGCGGAAAAATCGCCAAAGGCGGCATGGGCCTCACCATCGACCACGAGATTGGCCACTTCATTCGCCGACGAGCCGATGAATTTGGCCCAGCCCAGGGGAAACAGGCCGATCCCCCAGATCCGCGTCGTTCCCAGTTCAAAGCGAGTAGGAATGGAGCTTGGGCCGGTGCACACGAACGACGCCTTGCTCAGGCGCGAGCCATTGGACAGCTCGGCATCGGGCATATCTCCGCGAAACAGGCGGACGTTGCCCCATTCCGGCAGAAGATGATCGACCACCCGTCCACCGTCCCGAACCTCGATCTCAGCCCGATAGAAGCTTGCGAACAAGCCATCGTATTCAGGGGGAGGCCTGAAGAAACGAACATCGATGTCACAGTGTTTTCTCGGCACTTGCGACCCCGCCCCCTAGGGAAGCCCTGCCCCGGCCCGCGCCTTCGACGGCTGCAAGGCTTCGTTCTCAGGTTCCGTCTGCGACCATTCAACATGGCCTAAAGACGCCCTTCCCCCGATTCTTCAAGTATGTAATCGCACCGAAACCGTGGCATTCCAAAAAGAAAAGCGCGGACACCAGGGCCCGCGCTTTCCGTGATTCGCAATTTTCAGGCTTGTCAGGCGGGCAACGCCTTCTTCGCCTGGGCAATGATCGCGGTGAAGGCGCCGCCTTCGTTCATCGCCAGATCCGCCATCACCTTCCGGTCAAGCTCGATCCCGGCAAGCTTCGCGCCATGGATGAACTGCGAATAGGTCAGGCCTTCGGCGCGAACGGCGGCGTTGATCCGCTGGATCCAGAGCGCGCGGAAGCTGCGCTTCTTCACCTTGCGGTCGCGATAGGCATACTGGCCGGCCTTTTCGACCGCCTGACGGGCGACGCGGATGGTATTCTTGCGGCGGCCGCGATAACCCTTGGCCTGATCCAGAAGCCGCTTGTGCTTGGCGCGTGTTGTCACGCCGCGTTTGATACGGGGCATTGGCTAGTACTCCTGTCTCAGTTGAGGCCGTAAGGGGCCCACTTCTTGATCACCTTCGCATCGGCGTCGGAGATCACGTCGGTCCCGCGGTTCTGGCGGATATACTTGCCGTTATGGCTGATCAGGCGGTGGCGCTTGCCGGCCACGCCGTGCTTCACCTTGCCGGTCGCGGTGAGCTTGAAGCGCTTCTTCACACCGCTCTTGGTCTTGAGCTTGGGCATTTTGGTCTCCTCGATCAGGGACACGTCCGACCAGCCCTGGCAGCCCTTTCAGCCAGGCCAGCCGTCGAAATCACGAGAAACCGTGAATCACGTGTCTGTGAAGGGCGCGCCTTTAGGCCGGGAGCGCCGGAAAGGCAAGGGCTTCACGCCTCGTAGGGTCGCAACCCCGTTTCCGCCAGGAAGCGCGTGAAATCCCCATGCCGGATCGGCAGCAGGCCATCTGTCGCCGATGCCCGCCCGAGATAGGCCTGGGCGGCGATGCCCGAGCCATCCGCCAGGGTCGCCGTCACCTCGCGGCGCAGATAGTCGGACGCGCCCTCGTTCGCGGGGTCGTAGTTCTCGTAGCGGTCCAGCTCCTCCAGCCACCCGGCCGCACCCGGAATCTCGTAAACCTGCCCGGCAACGATACCCTGATCGGCACCGAACAGGACCGGAAAGGAACCGAGCGGGGAGACAACGGCGTAGAGCAGCCCGCGAACCGTAGCCGCGCGCCCTTCCCCCAGGGAAGCGGCCAGACGAGCGGAGCACCCCCTCGCCAGCTGCGGCAGCATCGTGCCGTAAAGGAAAATATGCCCGGCCATGACTGCGATCTTGCCAAGCGGCGCACCAGGCGCAAGGGCAGTCCCACAACAGAAAGGATGACCCGATGGGAATCGCAAGGACATATACCCTCACCGCGGCGCAAGGCCTGGAAGGCCAGCTCGAAGGCGCGCTGCGCGATCTGGCCGGGGCGCTGGCGCAGGCCGACGGTTCGCAAGGCACCCTGACCCTGCGCGGCCAGGCCGCGCCGAACGAGTACCGCTTCCTCGAACTGTGGCGCGACGACGAGGCGCGCAAAGCGGCGGGGCAGACAGTCGACAAGGCGATCATGCAGGCCCTAATGGGCGCGCTCGACGGCAAGCCCGGCACCGAGGATTTCGACCGGCTCGGCGGCTGACAGAACGGCTAACTCGGAGGCTAACTCGGGGGCCAGCCTGCGCGGTGGTCAGTGGCCGCAGGCCAGCGCCTCCACCACATCCTCGAGCCGGGCCGGATCGCCCAGCGCCAGCACATGGCCATCGGAGGCAGCGTGGAGCGGTTCCCCGTTCCAGTCGCACATCGTGCCGCCGGCCCCTTCCACGACCGGGACCAGCGCGGCCCAGTCATGCAGCTTGAGGCCCGCCTCGCAGACCAGATCGATCTGCCCGCTGGCCAGCATGGCGTAGTTGTAGCAGTCGCCGCCCATCACCATCCGGCGATGATCGGTGCGGGCGGCCAGCGCCATGAAATGGCCGCCATCGTGATCGTCGAAATAATGCGGCCCGGTGGTGGCGAGCGTGGCATCGGCGAGGCTGGGGCAAGGGCGGCAGCGCGCGGCCTGGCCGTTGAGCGTGGTGGCCCTGCCGGTCACGCCCAGCCAGCGCTCCCGCAGGATGGGCTGGTCGATCACGCCCAGCACCGGCCAGCCATCGACCACCAGCGCGATCAGCGTGCCGAAGATCGGGCGGCCCGCCAGGAAACCGGCCGTCCCGTCGATCGGATCGAGCACCCACTGGCGACTCGCCCCCACGTTGCGGCTGCCGAACTCCTCGCCGATGATGCCATCATCCGGCCGCTCGGCCGCCAGAATCCCGCGCATCGCCTCTTCCGCCGCGCGGTCGGCGATGGTGACCGGCGTGGCGTCGCCTTTCCGTTCGGTATCCAGGCCCTGCCGGAACCATGGCCGGATCGCTTCCCCGGCCGCGTCGGCCAGGCGCTGGGCCAGGGCAATGTCGGAATCGAGCTTCAAACCCCGGCCACCCCTCAATCGAACAGGCTCGAAACCGAGCTTTCGTCAGCGATGCGGCGGATCGCTTCCCCGATCAGCGTGGCGATCGAGAGGATTCTTATGCGGCTGCTGTCCTTGGCGGCATCGGTGGCGAGAATGGTGTCGGTAATCACCAGTTCCTTGAGCGCCGAATTGTTCACCTTCTGCACCGCCCCGCCCGACAGCACGCCATGCGTGATATAGGCAACGACGCTGGTGGCCCCGGAATCGAGCAGGGCCTGCGCCGCGTTGCACAGGGTGCCGCCCGAATCGACGATATCGTCGATCAGGATGCAATGCCGCCCCTTCACGTCGCCGATGATGTTCATCACCTCGGATTCGCCGGGACGCTCCCGCCGCTTGTCGACAATGGCGAGCGGTGCATTGTCGAGCCGCTTGGCAAGGGCGCGCGCGCGCACCACGCCGCCCACGTCGGGCGAAACCACGGTCAGCGCCTGCCCGCCGTAACGCGCCTGAATGTCGGCGGCCATCGCCGGGGCGGCATAGAGATTGTCGGTCGGAATATCGAAGAAGCCCTGGATCTGGCCCGCGTGCAGATCGACAGCCAGCACCCGGTCCGCCCCCGCCGTGGTTATCAGATTGGCAACCAGCTTGGCCGAGATCGGCGTGCGGGGGCCTGGCTTGCGGTCCTGCCGGGCATAGCCGAAATAGGGAACGACCGCCGTGATCCGCTTGGCCGAGGCGCGCTTGAGCGCATCGATCCCGATCAGCAGCTCCATCAGGTGATCGTTCGCCGGAAAGCTGGTGGACTGCACCAGAAACACATCCTCGCCGCGAACGTTCTCGTGAATCTCCACGAAGATTTCCTCGTCGGCGAAGCGGCGCACGCTCGCGTCCGTCAGCGGAAGCTCGAGATAACCGGCGATAGCCCGTGCGAGCGGCAAGTTGGAATTGCCGGCCATTATCTTCATCGCGCAGATGCCCCTTCTTGTGCTTTTGATGATGCCATGCCGATCGGAATCGGGCTTCCGGCTCTAATCGAGCGGAAGCCGATTGCAACCGGCGGCGCCCCGGGCGGGTGAATTTATCCGCTTCGGCGTGTCAATGCTGTGTCAATCGAGGCGATGTTCCCCGCGCACCCAGCGGACCGTCCCCGAACTGGCGCGCATGACCACGCTTTCCGTCGTCATCCTGCCGCCCTTCAGGCGCTTGACGCCCTCCAGCAGCGAACCGTCGGTCACGCCGGTCGCCGCGAAGATGCAGTCGCCCTTGGCGAGGTCTTCCAGCTTGTAGACGCGGTTGAGATCCTCGATGCCCCATTTGCGGGCGCGGGCGCGCTCATCCTCGTTGCGGAACAGAAGGCGGCCGTTGAACTGGCCGCCCACGCAGCGCAGCGCCGCCGCGGCCAGCACGCCTTCGGGCGCGCCGCCCGATCCCATATACATGTCGATGGTGGTGTCCGGATCGGTGGTGGCGATGACGCCCGCCACATCGCCATCGGGAATGAGCTGGATGCCGCAGCCGATCTCGCGCAACTCCGCGATCAGCTCGGCATGGCGCGGCCGGTCGAGCACGCAGACGATGATCTCGTCGGCGGCGACGCCCTTGGCCGCGGCCACCGCCTCCACATTCTCCCGCACGCTGCGATCAAGATCGATCACGCCCTCGGGATAGCCCGGCCCGACCGCCAGCTTGTCCATATAGACGTCGGGCGCGTTGAGCAGGCATCCTTCCTCGGCGGCGGCGAGCACGGCCAGGGCATTCGGCCCCGCCTTGGCGGTGATGGTGGTGCCTTCCAGAGGATCGAGCGCGATATCGATCTTCGGCCCCTTGTCGGGCGCCCCGCCCACCTTCTCGCCGATGTAGAGCATCGGCGCCTCGTCGCGCTCACCCTCGCCGATCACCACGGTGCCGTCGATATAAAGCCCGTCGAACGCCCGGCGCATCGCTTCGACCGCGGCGGCGTCGGCCGCCTTCTCGTCCCCGCGCCCGATCAGCTTCGATGCGGCGATCGCGGCCGCTTCGGTCACGCGGACCATTTCCAGGACAAGAACGCGATCGAGGACGTGGCTGGCGGGCGTGGCTTTCTGTTGCGGCATAGGTTCCTAATCCGGCTGGCTGTGGAATGCCCCCTGGGTGTTCGTCACCCAGGGGCGATGTAACACCTTTATGTTGCAAGCAATTGCATGACCAGTGGAGAAGCCGTGAGGCTGGGCGAATTTTCCAGCAGGCGGAGCGCCTCCGTCACGCAGCTTTCCGGGCCGTCATGGGTGACGATGGCGACCAGCACCTCGCCGCCTTCCTCCTGCCGCCCCTTCTGGATCATGCTTTCGATCGAAACGCCGGCATCGCGCATGGCGGCGGTGATCTCGGCCAGCACGCCCGGACGATCCGTCACCGCGAAGCGGATGTAGCGGCGGCCGCTGCGATGGCCCGATTCGGCGGGGGCCAAGGCCTTGAGGTCCGCCACCGGCATGGAGAAGGGCGGATCGATCTCCCCCTCGCTTTCCCACAGCCGGGCGATATCGATAAGGTCCGCCACCACCGCGCTCGCGGTTGGCCCGTCGCCCGCGCCCGCGCCCTGGAACAGCAGCCGCCCGGCGAAATTGCCTTCCGCCACCACCGCATTGGTCGCGCCGTCCACATGCGCCAGGGGATGGCCTTCGGGCACGAGATAGGGCTGGACCCGCTGGAACAGGCCGGTTCCATCGCCGGAGATATCCGGTTCGGCCATGCCGATCAGGCGGATGACATAGCCCAGCGTTTCCGCCTGGGCGATGTCCGCGGCGCGCAGGGCCGAGATGCCGGTGGTGTCGACATGCGCGAAATCGAGCTTGGTGCCGAAGGCGATCGCCGCCAGGATCGCCAGCTTGTGCGCCGCATCCGTCCCTTCGATATCGAAGGTCGGATCGGCTTCGGCGTAGCCCAGCCCCTGCGCTTCCGCGAGCACATCGGCGAAATCGCGGCCGGTATCCTCCATGGTGGAGAGGATGTAATTGCAGGTGCCGTTGAGAATGCCGTAGATGCGCTCGATCACATTGGCCGCCGCGCCTTCGCGCAGCCCCTTGATGACCGGGATGCCGCCCGCGACCGCCGCCTCGAATTTCAGGGGAACGCTCGCCTCCTCGGCCGCCTGGGCCAGCGACAGCCCATGATGCGCGATCATCGCCTTGTTCGCCGTGACCAGCGCCTTGCCTTCGCGGATGGCATTGCGGGCGAGGGTCAGGGCCGGGCCATCCGATCCGCCGACAAGCTCGACCACGACATCGACATCCGCGCGCGCGGCCATGCGGGTCATGTCGTCTTCCCAGGCAAAGCCGGAAAGATCGACGCCCCGGTCCTTGGTGCGATCGCGGGCGCTGACCGCCACGACGCGAATCTCCCGCCCCGCCCGGCGCGTGATCAGTTCGCGATTGACTTCCAGCAAGCGGATGACGCCCGCGCCGACGGTCCCAAGCCCAGCCAGCGCAATACGAAGCGGTTCGGCCATTCATGCCCCCTTTCGCGGCGGCGCACTAAGCCATGAAACCCCGAAAGGCCATAGCGCAATGCCCCGGAGCAGCGCTTAAGGTTGTGAAAGCCTGCTGCGCCCGCAGTCGCCCAGTTCGCGCCTGACCAGGCGGTAATCCTCTTCGGCCAGGGCGCGGGATGCCTGATCGGCGCCCAGATTGGCCCTTGCCGGCAGCCGGGGCGGCAGGAAGCAGGCGAGGCGATACCATGCCAGCGTCTCCCGCACCGGCGGGCCGGTCACGCCGTCCACCAGCTCGCCCCATGAAACGCCCCAGGTGGGATCGCCGCCCGGCCGGCGAATTACCGAAATCAGGGCCACGTCCTGATCGCTGGTCCTCAGGAACAGCTGGGTTTCCGATTCGCCCGCGAGATTGCCCGGGACGGAGAGGATGTCCCTCACCCCGCTCACGCTTGGCGGACGATCGGGCGCGGAAAGTTCCTGAAGCACGGAGCGCAGCCGGGTTTCCAGTTCCCCGTTGGCCGGCAATTGCGCGTCCGGGGCGACAAGCTGGATTTCCTCGGGCCTGCCGGGAACCGGACGGGCGAGGAGAATGACCTGGCTCCCGGTCAGCTTCGGAACCTTGCCGTTCTGACCAATCGGAACATCTGCCAGATAGCGCAGCGAATCACTCGCAACAACGCCGCGCACCGGCTGCTCGACCCTGGCCACGATATAGAGGCGGACATGCCCCTGCCGTAGGCCGGGGGACCGTTCGGCCTCGACCGTCGCCTGCTTGCGAATCTTGGCCTTGATCACCAGGCTCGCCGGCTCGGCCAGATCCACCAGATCGGCGTAGGTGAGCGCCGGCGAGACGGCGGCGGCGGGTGGCGTTTGCGCCCGCGCCGGGGCCGCGCCGCACAACGCCAGAATGGACAGCGAACCGCCCAGAAGGATCATGTGGCGCGGAAATACTCGAAAATTCATCAGGATCCTCAAATGGTCTGTCGATGACGCGAGCCAGCATAGCGCAAAGCCATGCAAATCCTAAGCTGGATGGAAGAGCTTGAATTGCACGTTAACCGATAAAGCGTTTGCGCTGTTTTGTCTTCGCCGTTAAAGACCCCAAAAAAACGGGCGATTAAGCCCGGAGGTCCCGGATGCGCCCTGCCAGGGGTCGGATTGGCCATTTGGTCATTTCCGCCGGGTTGAAATTTCAAGCTAGCGCACTGGGCGGGTCTTTCTTAACCTGCCCTAGGCGTGTCCCGGCCTCTTTCCGGGACTGGTATGGAGTGATGCGACTGAATGGCTTACGCTGACCAACAGATGAGCGGTAACCGTATTATCGCGCTGATCATCGTTGCCCTTGTGCATGTCGCGCTCGGTTATGCCCTTGTTACCGGCCTCGCCTTCGAAGCGGTGAAGCAGGTGGCCAAGCGCGTGACCACGATCGACATCGAGGAGGAAAAGAAGCCGGAGGAACCGCCGCCGCCGCCGCCGGAACAGAAGAACGTTCCGCCGCCGCCGGTTGCGCCGCCGCCGCCGATCAGCATTAATACGAAACCGCCCGAGATCGTAACAACGGTAACGCCGCCGCCCCCGGCTCCGATCGTGCTGGCCCCGCCGCCGCCAGCGGCTCCGCCGCCGCCGCGGGTGCAGCCGAAATCGGCCACCCCGAAGGGCAACCCCGGTAGCTGGGCCACCCCTGACGACTATCCTTCCCGCGCCCTGCGCGAAGATCGGGAAGGCGTTGCCCGCTTCCAGGTCAGCGTCGGTCCGGATGGCCGGGTGACAGGCTGCAGCATTACCGGATCGAGCGGCCACGCCGATCTCGACGATGCGACCTGCAAGCTGGTGACCCGGCGCGCGCGGTTTAACCCGGCTACCGACGGGGATGGGGAGCCGACGACCGGCACCTATTCCAACGCCGTCCGGTGGCAGATACCGAAGTAAGTAATCTGTTCGTCGCGGTCCCGCCCGATCCGAGGTCGGGCGGGTTCGCCATCAGTTAACCAATACCCATCTTCTTCTTGAGAGGAATACCCGCATGCTTATCGACATTCTTGCTGCCGCCGCCGAAGCGGCCCCGCAGAACAAGTTCGGCTTCAAGGAAGCTCTCGAACAGGGCGGCTTCATCGCCTATGCTACTGTCGTGATTCTCGGCATCATGTCCTTCGGATCGTTCTACATCCTGATCACGAAGTTCATCGAACAGCAGAAGATCATCGGCCAGGGCCGCGATGTCCGCAACAATTTCTGGCGCGCCAACACCGTCAAGGACGGCGCCGCCAAGCTCGGCAAGAACACTGCCTATCGCCAGATCGTCGACGACGCCCTGGCCGCTGAAGAGCAGCACACCAAGATGACCGACAGCCTCGAGGCGCACGACTGGATGCATGGCTCGCTCGCCCGCTCGGAAGCGGCGATCAACGCCAAGCTGGCCGGCGGCCTGCCGTTCCTCGCCACCGTGGGCGCCACCGCGCCGTTCATCGGTCTGTTCGGCACCGTCGTCGGCATCTACCGCGCCCTGATCAACATCGGTCTGGCCGGCTCCGCCTCGATCGACAAGGTCGCCGGTCCGGTCGGTGAAGCTCTCATCATGACCGCGCTGGGTCTGCTCGTCGCCGTTCCGGCCGTGCTTGCCTACAACTGGCTGCAGAGCCGCAACAAGCGCATCGCCGCGGAGCTGAACGGCTTCTCGACCGAGGTGCTGGCCAACATCACCTCCAAGGGTGCGGTCAAGCCTGCCGTGACGGGTCCGGCCGCCAAGACGGCTGCCGCTCCGGCTCGCCCGGCGGCGCCGACTGCCGCCCCGAAGGCCTGAGGCACATTTGAGACTGGCGGGGCGGGAACCGGCATGCGGGTCCACCCCGCCGCCAGAGTGAAGTTTAGGATAGGATAAACGATCATGGCCATTTCGATGGGCGGCGGCGGCGAGGAAAAGCCGATGTCAGAAATCAACACCACGCCCCTCGTGGACGTGATGCTGGTGCTTCTGATCATCTTCCTTATCGCCGTTCCGGTGGCGATCCAGACCATCGAGAAGCTGCAGATCCCGATCCTGGCGTCCAAGGAATCCCAGGACAAGGTCGAGAACCTGCTCCTGACGGTGACGACCACGGACGCGCAGGGATTGAGCGCCGGCGATCCGGGTTACCAGGGATCCTCGCGTTACGGGCAGTGCCGCGTATATTTCAACAATGTCACTCCAGTCACCTCGCAGGAGCTTTACGATCAGGCCTTCAAGCGGCTCGACACGATCGTGAAGCGTGAGGGCGGAATCGAAGCGATCATGAAAGATCCGGACAAGATTCCGCAGGTGCATATCCGTGGGGACGTGAATGCGCCCTGGCGCTGTGTCGCGGGTGCGATCTACAATGTCCAGGCGGCGGGCTATCCCACCGTCGGCTTCATCTCCAACCCTGTCGATCCCAACGGCTGATCGCGGTTGGATTTGAAGAACTAGTTCAGGAGTAACTTCTCATGGCAATGTCAGGCGGCAGTGACGATGGCGAGCCGATGATGGAAATGAACACGACGCCGTTGATCGACGTCATGCTCGTGCTCCTCATCATGTTCATCATCACCATTCCAGTCGCAACCCACTCGGTCGATATCGACCTTCCGTCGGGCCAGAATCCACCCAACAGTGCCGTAATCGATACGGTGAAGAACAAGGTTGTCCTCACCAGCGACAACAAGGTTCTGTGGAACGGCGAAGCGGTGAACACCGGACAGCTCGTTACCCTGCTGAAGGATTCGATGGCTCTCCCGGTCGAACCCGAGCTGCAGTTCCAGCCGGAAGCGGACGCCAGCTACGACCTTTCCGCCCGCGTGATGAATATCATCAAAGGCTCCAACGTCACGAAGTTCGGCTTCGTCGGTAACGAGCAATATGCGGCCTTCGGCAAGGCGGCGAACGCTCAATAAGCCGGGTTCGGCACATTTCGCCGGATCGTCCGGCGCAAGAACAAGGGGCGGAGCGATCCGCCCCTTTTCGTATCCGCCTTCCGCACGTTTCCCTCCGTCTTCGGCTCGACAGGCGCTCACGGCAGAAGGTCGGGGCGCATCGCCGCGGCGGCCAGGCTCTCCGCTTCCCACAGCAGCTCGTCCTCGGCCGCGCCCGCAGGCAGGCTTTCCCGCCCGATCGTCACCAGCACCGGCACGGCGAGCGGGCTGACCCGCTCCAGCCGGACATGGACCAGCTGATCGACCGACCGATCAAGCAGATCGCCGAGCCGCGCGACATCGGTCATCCGGGCGCGGGCATCGGCCCAGGCCGCTTCGATCAGCAAATGGTCCGGCTCATATTTGCGGAGCACGTCGTAGATCAGGTCGGTCGAGAAAGTGACCTGCTTCCCGCTCTTGCGCTTGCCCAGCTGCTGGCGCTCGATCAGGCCCGAAATGACGGCGACCTCGCGAAACGCCCGGCGCAGCAGGTATGAATCCTGCACCCAGTCGACGAATTCATGGGCCAGGATGTCGGGCGACAGCAAGGGCCTGGGATCGGGCACCTCGGCCAGGCCCCACACGGCCAGGGCATAATCATTGGCGATGAAGCCCAGCGGCGCCAGCCCGCGCTCCTCCATCCGGCGGGTTATCAGCATCCCCAGCGACTGGTTCGCGTTCCAGCCTTCGAACGTGTAATAGACGCTGTAGGCATGGCGCTCGTGCGGGAAACTCTCCACCAGCAGCTCGCCCGGTCCCGGCAGCCTGCTGCGCCAATCCTGCATCTCCAGCCATTCGCGCACATCGTCGGGAAAGCGGCCCCAGCCGGCGCGATCGACCAGCAAGGCGCGAACCCGCTCCGCCAGATGGGTAGTGAGCGGCAGGCGCAGCCCGGTGTAGGACGGGATCATCGCCGATTTGGCCGAGGCGCGGACGATGAGTTCCATGTCCTTCACCCGCTCCACCTCCAGGCTCATCCCGGCGAAGGCGAAGCTGTCTCCCGGAGAGAGGGACGCGGCAAAGCGCTCCTCCACCTTGCCGACGGAGCGCCCGTTGCGGAAACGCACCTCGATCATTTCCGCATCGACGATGATTCCGGCGTTGAGCCGGTGCCGGGCCGCATGTTCGGGATGGGACAGCCGCCACACCCCGCCGCCGTCGCGCGCGATCCGGCGAAAGCGGTCATAGGCCTCGAGCGCATAGCCGCCCGTCGCCACGAAATGCAGCACGCGCTCCCACGCCGCCTCGTCCAATGCGCTGTAAGGCGTGGCCGAGCGGATCTCGGCCAGCAGCTCCGCTTGCGCGAAGGGGGCGGCGCATACGCAGGCCATGACATGCTGCGCCAGCACATCCAGCCCGCCGGGGCGGAAGCTCTCGCCATCGCGCTGGCCTTCGTCCACCGCTTCCTTCGCCGCGGCCGCCTCGATAAACTCGAAGCGGTTGCCGGGCACGAGGATGGCGCGGGAAGCCTGATCGAGCCGGTGGTTGGCGCGGCCGATCCGCTGCAGCAGGCGCGAGCTGCCCTTGGGCGCGCCCATCTGCACCACGCAATCGATGTCGCCCCAGTCCACCCCGAGATCGAGGCTGGCGGTGCAGACCAGCGCGCGCAATTCGCCCCTGGCCATCGCCCCTTCCACCTTCCGCCGCGCTTCCTTCGAGAGCGAGCCGTGATGAATGCCGATCGGCAGGTTCTCCTCATTCGCCTCCCACAGCAGCTGGAAGATATATTCGGCGAGGAAGCGGGTATTGGTGAACACCAGAGTCGTGCGGTTGCGGCGGATTTCCTGGTAAAGCTGCGGCACCGCCCAGGCGGCGGCATGCCCGCCCCAGGGAACGCGCCCGCCATCCGGCAGAAGGATGGAGATGTCGGGCTTCGCCCCGGCTTCCCCCTGCACCAGCTCCACGCTGTCGATCTCCCCCCAGGGCGCCAGCCAGGCCCGGAAGGAATCCGGCTCCGCGACAGTCGCCGACAGGGCGATGCGCTGCGCCGCCGGGGCGATGGCGTGCAGGCGGGACAGCGAGAGCGACAGCAGATCGCCCCTCTTGCCGCTGGCGAAGGCGTGGACCTCGTCGATCACGATCCGCCGCAGCGAGGCGAACAGCGCAAAACTTTCCGGATAGCTCAGCAGCAGCGACAGCGATTCCGGCGTGGTCAGCAGCACATGGGGCGGACGGGCGCGCTGGCGCTTCTTGCGGTCCGAGGGCGTATCGCCGCTGCGGGTTTCGATCCGGATCGGCAGGCCGATCTCCTCGACCGGCGCGAGGAGATTGCGCTGCACATCATGCGCCAGAGCCTTGAGCGGCGAGATATACACCGTGTGCAGCCCCTCGGGAGCAGCCGCGTGGCCAAGCCGGGAGGACGCGAAATCGGCCAGCGTGGGCAGGAAGCCGGCCAGCGTCTTGCCCGCGCCGGTATCCGCCACCAGCAGGGCATGGCGGCCAGCTTCCGCAATTCGCAGCATGTCCGCCTGATGCCGGCGCAGCTTCCAGCCGCGCCCCGCGAACCATTCCGCAATTTCGCCAGGCAGCGTGGATGGCATCTCAATGCCCCCTTTCACCGATGGGGGGGTTGACAGGGTTGACACTGTTCAAGGGCAAAAAACCGCCCTGACTGCGGCAGACGATCCTGCCTCGGCGAAAGCCGCGAATATCGGGGGAAAGACGCGCCTGCATGAGAACGGATGGAGCACAAAATCCGCCAGTAGGAAAGCAAACGCAGATCGGCCCGGTTCGATCCGAATCGGACCTGTCGCCAAGTGCCATTGGTATTTCTTCGCACATGCAGCATCATGTTGGACATCGCAGGACGTCCTTTGATTCGAGCAACAGGAACTGTCATGAACCTTCGTCTTTCGCTGCCCGCACTGCTCTTCATGGCCATATCGCTTTGCATGCCATCGATATCGAAGGCTCAGGCCGGCACCGGGTGGGAAGTGTCCACCGGCGCCAGCGGCAGGCTGGTTGCCGCCGTCAAATCCACGGGCCCGGTCAAGGGTCTTGTGCTGGCTTGCGAAGGCAGCAAACCCATGCTGGCTCTGGCCGCCCCGCAATATGGGCAAAGCGCCAGCGGGCATCTGGACCTGACGGCATCCGCCGATGGCGCGGTCTTTTCCGTGCCTGTGATCTGGAACCCGAAGCTGGGCGCATGGTGGGCCTTGCTGAAGGAGAACGCCGCGCTGGACATGCTGGCCGGCAAATCCACCAGCGTTGCAATCACACTCAACGGAACCGCCCTGGGCACCCTCCCGCTGACAGGATCGACCAATGCCCTGCGCACGGCGCTTGCCAGCTGCTATGCGCCGCCCGCCGCTCCGCTCCCGAGCCAGGCCGGAGCAACAGGCCCGAGCTTGCCGATACGCCTGGGCACCTATGTCGCGAAGGGCCAGAGCTGCGGCAGGGTGGAAAGCGAGAAGATGTTCATCGACGAGGGTCTGGGCGGCGCGGGCGATCCGCTCGCCATCCGGCAGATCGAAACGATCCGGAAGACCGGGCCTGGTTCCTATGTCACGCGCGAGGATGTCGGGGTGCAGGACAATGCAATGGTCACGGCCACCTATGCCATTCCCGATCAGGAGCATTTTACCGTGAAGCACCCCGGCGCATCCGCGAAATCCTATTCCTACTGCGCTCTCGACAGCCTGCAGCCAATCGACCAGGCTTGGCCCAAGCGGGAATGGAAAAGGGTGGACAGCTTGCCCATCAAGCCCGGCTATTACCGCGCGCAAATGGTCGGTGACGCAAAATGCGAGATGAGTTGCGGCTATGTCCTGATCCAGCCCGCCGGAATTTCAGGCATATATTACACAAGCACCAGCCCCGAAGTCACGCGCCGGACCATTCGCGCGGGCAGGATCGTCCAGACCGGGGCCTTGACCTTCTCCTACATTTCCACGGCGGATGAATACGACGGCTATTGGTTTACCGTGCATGGCCCGACCGATTTCATCGAAGGCGATGTGATGATGGGCGACACCCAATACCGGGCGATCGACCCGAAGGCGATCCCGGCCAGATATATGCCGCGCCTCTGACCGCGCGCCCTGGCCAATCGGAACCTGCTTCTATTGGCCGTTTCTATTGGCCGCCCGCGGCTTCGGCATCGCAATCGCCTTTCGGCGCGTCGGGCACGCCGAGCAGCCCGGCCAGCTTCGCCCACTCCGCCTCGGTAAGCTCGCAAGTGGAGCGAGGCGGCGGAAGATCGGCGGTGGCGGTCATGGCCGCGGTCTGGATGCCGGGCATTTCCTCCATGAGAACCGGCATCATCTTCTGCATGGATTGCATGACCTCGGGATCGAGAAAGATCATCATCGACTGCGCGGCATAGAGCGTGCCGGTGGGCGTGGCGAAGAAGCCGTTCAGCTCGCCCAGCTGCGCCTCGGTGAAGCGGCTCGCATAGGCCCGCGCCAGCCCCGCGCGCATTTCCGGCTCCAGCCTGCCCATCACCCCGGTCATATGCTCCATGGTGACGCGCATCGTCACCTCCATCCGCTGGCGATAGGCGGGATCGTAGATCTCCATGATCTCGGCCAGGGTGGTTTCGCCGAGCTTGCCTATCTCTTCCTCGGTCATGCCGGCCATCGCGGCGATCTGCTGCACCGGCATGGCGCTCACGGAATCGAGCACGGTGCCCAGGATCGCATCCATCGAACCTTTCATCATCCGGGCATAGGTGCCTTCGGGAAAGACGTGGTCCACCGTCTTCCGGGCACTGTCGAGCCGGACGGGATCGAGCGCCGCCGGGGCCGGAGCGGCATCCCGCGCCGCCACGGCCAGCGGGGCCAGGATGAGCAGCGCGCCCGCAATGACCGAAAATCCCCGCATGTCCGTTTCCCTGACCGTTGATCCATCGCCTCCATGGCCGAGGCATGGCCCGCATTCAAGGCCCGACGCCGACATCCCATCCATTTCCGCGCTTGCGCTCCTGAGGCCAGGACCTAGGGTCGGTGCGGGCAGGAACGTCCCTTCATTCAAGGCGCAAGGAACGGCATGTTCGGCAATCTCGATCTCGGCCATGCGACGGGCGTCGCGCTCGGCCTCGGGCTGGGCCTGCTGGTCGGCGTGCAACGTGGATGGGCCGGGCGCAACCGGCCAGAAGGCACGCGCTTCGCCGGAATCCGCACCTTCGCCCTGATGGGGCTGGCGGGCGGAATCGCGGGCACGCTCCATGCCCAGGCACGCGGCCCGGCCACGATCCTGCTGGCCGCCGCCGCCCTGCTGGTGCTGATCGGCTACGCCCGGGGGAGCCGGAGCAGAGGGCAGGAGCAGGGGGATGTCAGCGGCACCGGCAGCCTGGTCGGCCTGCTGACGCTGGCCTGCGGGTTCCTTACCGGCAGCGGGGAATGGCTGCTGGGCACGATCGTGGCGGTCATCATGATCCTGCTGCTGTCGCTGCGCACGCAATTGCACGGCTGGGTCGGCCGGCTGAGCGAAAGCGAGGTTCTGTCGATCGCCCGCTTCGCGCTGATCGCCATGGTCATCCTGCCGCTGCTGCCGGACAAGGGATACGGCCCCTATCAGGCGTGGAACCCGCGCCAGCTATGGATGGTGGTGGTGATGGTTTCCGGCTTTTCCTTCGCCGGCTATTTCGCCTCGAAGGCGCTGGGCGCGACGCGCGGCCTGCTGGCGACCGCCGCCGCCGGATCGATGGTTTCCTCCACCGCCGTGACGGCCGATCTCGCCACGCGGCTGCGCGACGGCTCGGCCCCGGCCCCACTTCTGGCCGCCGGAATCTGCACGGCTTCCCTGGTCATGTTCCTGCGGGTGATGCTGCTGGTCGGCCTGCTGGCTCCCTTCGCCCTTGCGCCCTTTGCCCTGCTGGCCACCCCCGGGGCGCTGCTCAGCCTGCTGTTCGCCATCTGGTTCCTGCGCCGCGCCGATTGGGGCCGGCAGCAGGCCCCGGCGGAAGTCAGCGTGAAGAACCCCTTCGACCTCGGCCCCGCGCTGCTGCTGACGGCGATGGTCATGGCCCTGACCGTGGTGGCGCATTGGGTGCTGGACCGTTACGGCGACCGGGGGCTGGCCACCGTATTGGCGATTTCCGGCACGGTGGATGTCGATTCCGCGATCATCACCATGGGCAGCCTGCCGCAAGGAACGCTGGCCGCGCGCACCGCCGCGCTGGCGCTGGCCGCCCCCGTCACGCTCAATACGCTGTTCAAGGGCGCCGTGACGATCGGCCTCGCCGGGTGGCGCGGCGGGCGCCAGGGCGCCCTGCCCTTGCTGGCCGTCGCCCTGACCGTGGTGGCGGCCTGCGCCCTGCCGGGCTGAACGGCAAAGTCACTCTAATTAATGCCCGGCCTGCGGCCCGCGTTCCAGGCCGGACTGGGCAAGCTGGCCGTCGATCTGGGCCATCAGCCGGGTCAGCCCTTGCTCGCTTTCGCTTTCGGCGCGGGCGACCAGCACGTCCTGCGTGTTCGACGCACGCAGCAGCCACCAGCCATCGGCGGTGCTGACGCGGACCCCGTCCGTCGCATCGACATCCGCCCCGGCCCCGGCCAGCCGCTGCTTCACTTCGTCGATCACCACGAACTTGCGGGCTTCATCGACCTGAAAGCGCATTTCCGGCGTGTTGACGAGAGCGGGCATGGCCCCGCGCAATTCGGTGACGGACTTGCCGAGATTGGCGCTGGCCGCGATCAGCCGGACCGCCGCATAGAGCGCGTCGTCGAACCCGTAATAGCGATGGGCGAAGAAGACATGACCGCTCATTTCCCCCGCCAGCGGAGCGCCGGTTTCCTTCATCTTCGACTTTATCAGGCTGTGCCCGGTCTTCCACATCACCGGCTTGCCGCCCAGTTCGGCGACGCGTTCGAACAAGGCGCGCGAGGCCTTCACATCGGCGATGACGGTGGCGCCCGGCTCCGTCCGCAGCAGATCCTCGGCATAGATCATCAGCAGCTGGTCGCCCCAGATGATCCGCCCTTCTCCGTCGATCGCCCCGATCCGGTCGCCATCCCCGTCGAAGGCGATGCCGAAATCGAACTGCTTTTCCGCCACCAGCTTGCGCAGATCCTCGAGGTTCTTTTCCTCGGTCGGATCCGGGTGATGGTTGGGGAAATTCCCGTCGACCTCGGTGTAGAGCAGGTGATGCTCGCCCGGCAGCCGGGCGGCCAGCTGCTCCAGCACCGGGCCGGCCGCGCCATTGCCCGCGTCCCAACCGATCCGCAGGGTGGAGAGGCGTTGCGGGTCGATGCCGTCCAGCCCGGCCAGCAGCCGATCGACATAGGCCGCCTGCACATCGCGGCCTTCCACCGCGCCATTGCCGTCGGCCCAGGCGCCTTCGCGGGCGAGGCGGCCCAGCTCCAGAATGTCGGCGCCGAAGAACGGGCGGCCCTGGAACACCATCTTGAACCCGTTGTAATTGGCCGGATTATGGCTGCCGGTGATCTGGATGCCGCCGTCCACGTCGTCCGCCGATGCTTCCGCGTAATAGAGCATCGGCGTCGGCCCCATGCCGATCCGCACCACATCGCAACCGCTGGCGTTCAGCCCTTCGATCAGCGCATGTTCGAGCAGGGGCGAGCTGACCCGGCCATCGTAGCCGACCGCCACTCTCGTGCCCCCCGCCGCGCGCAGCAGGGTCGCGAAGCCCCGCCCGATCGCCCGGGCATCGTCCGGGCCGAGCGTTTCGCCGATGATGCCGCGAATGTCGTATTCCCGCAGAATTGTCGGATGGAACTGGTGCTTCATTATCGTCCTTGTCCGCTATTGCCGTGGTCCCGGTCCGGCAGCCTGGACAGCAGCAGATCCCGGGCGGCATTGGCCTGCAGCACCTGCTCGCCGGTTCCGCCCTTGTCCGGATGGACGCGGGAGAGCAGCCGCCGATGCGCGTCGATGATGTCCTGGCGCCGCGCCCGCTTGCCCAGCCCCAGCAAGGCGCGAGCCCGCGCCTCCTCGCTGGAATGAGCGGAGATGCCCAGCAGTTCCCACGGCCAGCGCCCCGTCAGCACCCTGCAGCCAACAATGGCGATCAGGGCAAGGATCAGCAGCCTGGCCATAGCCGGACTTACGCGCTGGCAGCCCGGGCGGGGGCGGCCGCCCCGGTGGGCATCGGCAGAGTCAGCCCGGCGACCAGCGCCCGCAATTCCTGGCGGGCGACCAGATGGCTGGTGCCCAGCTCGCCCAGCTGGCCCTTGTCGAGCAGGGTCAGGCCCGAGGGGAACAGTTCGCGATAGATGACGCGTTCGGAAAGGCCGTTGGCGACGCGGAAGCCGACCCGCTTGGACAGCTCGGCCAGCGCCTGGTCGATGCGCTTCTGGTTGCGCGCCTCGACATGATGGGTGCGGTTGCGCACCACCACCCAGTCCATTTCCCGGCGCTGGTCGCGGATCGTGGCCATGGCCCGCTTCTTGCGCGCTTCCCAGATCAGCTCGGCATAGAAGGAGAGGCGGCGCACCTTGAAGCTTTCCGCCTCCACCTGGCCGATCAGGTCGAAATCGACGAAGCTGTCGTTCATCGGCGTAACCAGCGTATCCGCCGCCGTTGCCACATGCCGCGCGAAGGGATCGTCCCGGCCGGGCGTGTCGAACAGCAGGAAATCGCACCCCGCACCGAGGCGCGCGGCCAGGGTATCCAGCTCCTCCACCGTTTCCCCGGTGAAGACATCGAATATCGCGCCAGGCAGCTCGATGCCGCGCCGCCGCTCCGTCTCGGCGCGGTTCTCCAGATAGCGGAACAGCGTGCGCTGACGCGGATCGAGATCGATCGCAGCCACCTTCGCGCCCTGATAGGCGAGCGCGACCGCCACATGCACGGCCGTGGTGGACTTGCCCGTCCCGCCTTTCTCATTGGCGAAAACGATACGATGCGGCTCGGAGATCGACACGGCGGAAGCAGGTTTCCCATGTGAAGTTGATAGAAGCCGCCTGCCCGGTCTAGGACGGCCGGGCGGGCAGATGCCCGCGTCTTATCGGAGGCCCCATCGCGGTGCAAACCATCAATCGACTTGACGCCCTGCGCAGGGCCGTCGCCGAACTGAGGCAAAACGGCCCGGTCGCCTTCGTGCCCACCATGGGCGCGTTGCACGAAGGCCATCTCACCCTGGTGCGCGAGGCGAAGGCGCAAGCCGCGCATGTCGTGGTGTCGATCTTCGTCAATCCCACGCAATTCGGGCCGAACGAGGATCTCGACGCTTATCCGAGGCGCCTTGCGGAAGATTCCCGCCTGCTCGCGGCGGAAGGGGTGGACCTGCTGTGGGCGCCGGATGTGGCGGAGATGTATCCGGCGGGGTTTTCCACCAATATTTCGGTTTCGGGAGTGAGCGAGGGGTTCTGCGGCGCCGCCCGGCCCGGCCATTTCGACGGCGTGGCCACGGTGGTGAACAAGCTGTTCAACCAGGTGCTGCCCGACCTGGCCTTCTTCGGCGAAAAGGATTGGCAGCAGCTCGCCGTGATCCGCCGCATGGCGCGCGATCTCGACCTCACCCTGCCCCATGCCGACCGGATTCACGGCGTGCCGACCGTGCGCGAGCCGGACGGACTGGCGATGAGCAGCCGCAATCAATACCTCTCCCCGGCGGAGCGGGAAGCCGCCGCCGCGCTGCCTCGGGCCCTGCGCGCGGCCATCGCCCGGATCGAAAGCGGGGGCGATGTGGCCGGTGCGCTGGCGGAGCTGGAAAGCGCACTCGGCGCGGCGGGCTTCTCCTCGGTCGATTATGCCGCGCTGGCGGATGCGGAAAGCCTCGAGCCGCTCGCCCATCCGGCGGAGCGCCCGGCCCGGCTGCTGGTGGCCGCGCGCATCGGCGGGACCCGGCTGATCGACAACATGCCGGTTACTTTCCGCTGAACGACGCGCCTGTAAAAAATTCGCCATAAGACAGTTGGTAAGCACAGCCGCTCGCGCTAGAACCGCAGCAGGGATTATTTATCCGGCCAGACAGCAATTCAGGCTTCGGGCCGGCCTGTCCGAACAGAGGGAGTTCACCATGAAGAAGCTGATTGGCGCCACCTTGGCGCTGGCCCTGACCGCTACCGCCACTCCGGTGCTGGCCAAGGGCGAATCGTCCGGCCGCAAGCAGCAGTCGCAGGGCACGCAGGAAATCCCGCGCTGCACCCGCAACCTCGGCACCGTCGCCATCGTCGAGCCTGACAACCAGTGGTGGCGCGAACTCAGCCTCGGCAGCCCCGAAGCGATCATCAAGATCTTCGTGCAGCGTTCCGGCTGCTTCACCATGGTCAATCGCGGCCGCTCCTTGCAGAGCCGCAACATGGAACGCGCCATGGCCGATGACGGAGAGCTGCAGGACGGCTCCAACCTCGGCAAGGGCCAGGTCAAGGCCGCGGATTATTTCCTCCAGCCGGATATCGTGACCACCAACAAGAATTCGGGCGGCGGCGGCTTCGGCGGCTTCCTCGGCAATTTCGTGGGCGGCCCGATCGGCGCGATCGCCGGCGGGGTCAACGTCAAGAAGGGTGAAGCCAACGTCACCCTGTCCATCGTCAATGCCCGCACCACGGTGGAAGAGGCGATGACCGAAGGCTATGCCCGCAAGTCCGACGTCAGCTTCGGCGGCGGCGGCGGCGGTCTGTTCGGCGGCGGCGTGTTCGCCGGCGCGGGCGGCGGCGGTTATCAGAACACGCAGATCGGCCAGATCATCGTGCTGGCCTATCTCGACGCCTATACCAAGCTGGTCAGCGAGCTGGGCGGATTGCCGGCGGATGCCGCCGCGGCGGCGCCGCAAGCCAAGGAATAAGGCAACTCCCGGCATTGCCGGAACCAGATCGGGCGGGGCCGCGAGGCTCCGCCTTTTTTGCACCCGCGCCGCGCACCGATCCTCTTTCCAGCGCTTGACCGCACATCGTCTCTCCCCCAGATTGCGTAACGCTGAGCATGTGGTCAGCCCAATCCGCGCGGGGCGGAATAACCGACAGAGGATGAACCGATGGCCAAATATGTGCTGCTTGCAATGACCAACCCGATCCCGGGCCGGGACGCGGAGTTCAACGACTGGTACGACAACGTAGCCTACCCCACCTACAAGTCGCTGCCGGGGCTGGTGCCGCTGGGCCGCTTCAAGGCCGTCGACGTCCCCAAGATGTTCCCGTTCCAGATGGACAACCAGTTCCAGTATCTTTCGATCTATTATTTCGAGGCCGACGATCCCGCCGCCTTCATGGACAGGCTGAAGGAAACCTTCCCGGACCGGCCGGAATACAGCTTCTCCGAGGATATCGACCAGAGCCGCTTCTTCGAGCCGATCTATGTCGCTGTGGGCGACATCAATTTCGCGCCGCTCGACCGCTACGAGGCGCTCAAGCGGTAAAGCCCGCAAGGATCTGTCGGCCACCCGGCATCGGCGCAAGGCCGCCACTTCATTGCAAGGACGCGGTGGAGTGGCGCCCTTGCCCGTTCATCGGGGCCATCAATGGATCGGGGCCGGGGCCTTCCCCGCTCACGAATAGCCGAGGTGCGACACGTCGTTGAAGCTGCGCAATTGCCACCCGCCATCCTTGGTGACGATCAGCCGGGTGATCGAAGTATTCTCGACGCCGACAAAGGCAAAGGGGCGGCTTCTGGCGGCCTGCCGGCAGATTTCGCTGATCGTGGCGGCGTGGCTGAGCGCGACGGAAGTGGTGCCCGGCCCGGTCCGGGCGACGACCTCCGCGATTCCCCGGCTTACGCGTTCGGCGAAGGAGGCCGCGCTTTCCGCCTGCGGGATCACGTCCCAGCGTTCCTCGACATAGGCCTGCGAGATCAGCGGATGGCCGGATGACGCGTATTCGTAATAGCTGTGCTCCCACTCGCCGAGATGTATCTCTCTCAAGTCGTCGATCACCACCGGCTGGATTCCCGTCGCGGCGACCAGCGGTTCGGCGGTCTGGTGCGTCCGCCGCAGCGGCGTGACGAAGATATGGGCAATCGCCTCCCTGGAAAGCTGGCTGGCAAGCGCCTGCGCCTGGAGGTGCCCATCCGGCGACAGTTCCGGATCGGACAGGGTGAGTTCCCCCAGCTGGAGAGTATTCACCGTCGGGCCCACGCTCGATCCATGGCGGACGAGTATGATCTGGCGGGCGCCTTCCGGCATCAGGAAACGCGCCTGCCCGGTGTGATGGATGGTTTCGGTTCCGCTCGACATTCTGGCTTGCCGGACCCTGGGGGCCTGGCTCCTCCTTGCTGCTGGCTGATGCGGCATCCGCAATATCGGCCCGTAAAGTCTTTGGCAAACCGCGCCGCTCGCTACCTATTCTCTTGCCAGCCCTCTTCGCCGATCAGCGGCACGAACATGACCGTGGCGAGATTTTCCACATCGAAACGTGTCTCGCCGGTGCGCGTTACCTTGCATAGCTTCTGCTTGCCGGTGTCTCCCACCGGGATGACGAGGCGGCCGCCCATCGCCAGTTGCCGCTTGAGCGCGTTCGGCACCTCCGGCGCCCCGGCCGCGACGAGGATCGCGTCGAACGGGGCTTCCTGCTCGAGGCCCCTGGTGCCGTCGCCGGCCCGGATCTCCACATTGGCGTAGCCGAGCGCGGCGATGCGCTCCCGCGCCAGACTGGCCAGCGCCGGATGACGCTCGATCGCAAACACCCGCCGGGCGATCCGGCCAAGGACCGCGGCGGCATAGCCGGAACCGGCGCCCACTTCGAGGACCCGGTCGTCCGGCTCGACCTCGGCCGCCTCGATCATGGCGGCCACGATATAGGGCTGCGAAATCGTCTGCTCTTCCTCGATCGGCAGCGCCGAATCCTCATAGGCGAACTCTTCCAGCCCCTCGCGCACGAAGCGCTCGCGCGGCACCGTCCGCATCGCTTCGAGCACACGCTTGTCGCGGATGCCACGACCGGCAAGCTGGACGTCCACCATATGATCGCGAAGCCTGTCATACTCGGCCATGGGCCTCTTCCCTCGCGATCGTTTCGATGCCCTGCCCTGACGGGGCCGCTTCATCCTGCCTCAGCCATTTCCCTTGCGGCGACGGGTTTCCCAGCCTTTCCTGGCCGCGGCGGATCGCTTTTCCGGGCTTTGGCTGGAACCGCCTGTTCGGCCGCCCTTCCGGGAGGAGGCGTGACTCTCCTTCCTGCCTCTTCCGGAACCCGACTTCTTGCCGCCGCCGGATTCCTTGTTCACCGTGGCCCAGGCGCGGCGCTCCGCCTCCTTGCTGCTGACGCCGCGATCCTTGTAGCCTTCTTCGATATGTTCGGCCTTGCGCTTCTGCTTGTCGGTATAGCTGCTCTTGTCGCCTCGAGGCATGGCTGCTCTCCTTTGCCCCATCCGCCCGATCAGCGCGCGAAACCGCTATGCGTTCCCCATGGACAGGCGCGTCATCCGGCGGGCGGGCTCAAGAGCCTGCGGGATGGGACGGCTCCCTTGCCGCCGCCGTTTCACTGCGGGCGACCGGCATGGTTTGCGCAAGCATGGCCGGCATGATAGCCAAGCCGGGCGCGGGTCGCTGTTCCGCCCCCTATGCGCCCAGGTCCCTCCCTCTCTTCCGGAAGGCAGCGATGCAAAAACGACTAGCCGGCAAAATCGCCATCGTCCTGGGCGCGTCGAGCCGGGAAAACATGGGCCAGGCGATCGCGAGGCGCTTTGCCGACGAGGGAGCGCGGGTCGTGGTGGCCGGGCGCAACGAGGCCGAGCTTGAGCGCTTCTCCGACGAAATCGACGGCGCATATCGTGTCTGCGACATCACCTCCCGGCCCGATCTCGATCGGCTTGCGGAGTTCGCGCTGGATCGCTTCGGCGGGCTGGACATAGCGGTCAACTGCGTCGGCTGGGCCTTGTTCAAGCCGTTTCTCGAAACGACCGAAGACGAGCTGCAACAGATGATAGACCTGCAGTTCAAGGGGCCGTTCCAGTTCTTCCAGGCCATGCTGGGGTCGATGAGGCCCGGCGGCTCGGCCATTCAGATCGGCTCGATCTCCTCCGAATGCCTGTTTCCCGATCATGCCGCCTATATGGGCACGAAGGCGGGCATCGATCATGTGATACGCTCGCTCGCGAATGATTTCGGGTCGAGGAACATTCGCGTCAACACGATCTCGCCGGGATTGACAGAGACGCCGATGACGGCGGACATCAAGGCGATTCCGGGCTTTGTCGATCTTTTCCTCAAGCATTATCCGCTGGGGCGCCACGGCACGACGGCGGATGTGGCCGCGACCGCGGCCTGGCTCGCCAGCGACGAATGCTTCATGACCGGGCAGACCCTGCGCGTCGAAGGCGGCATGTCCCTGCGCGGGCATCCGGTGCCCCAGGATGTCCACAAGCTCCTCGACGCCGCGCAGAAGGCCGGCCAGTAACCTCGGCGGCGATGCCGAAGGCGTCCCGCCGCCGCCCCTCAGTCCTGAAGCGTCAGCATATAGGCGGCAAGATCGTCGATCTGATCCGGCTCTATCTCGAAGCCCATGATCTCGGGGAAGTTGTGCGAGTTTCGCAGCCAGGAATTGAGCGTTTCGGAATTCAGCCCCGGTGTGTTGACGACCTCTTCGAACGTGGGCGCTTCGGGGTGCGGCGATATCTTCAGCCGGGCGACCGCATGACAGCTCGCGCAATGCGCTTGCGCGAAGGCAAGGCCCCGCGCCGGCCCGTGATCTTCGGCCTGAGCGGCGGGCGAGACGGATGGAGCGGATGGAGCGGATGGAGCGGGCCTCGTCTCCGAATGCGTCTCCGCATGGCTACAGGCGCTGACGAGCAGGATAAGCATGGAAAACACAGGCACTTTCAGCATCAACCGCTCTTATCCTCCCGAATCTATCCGCCAGCCTTTGCTTCGCCCGGTTCGCGAACATACGGAACGACCACCAGCTTCCAATACCAGAAGATGGAAAAGCCAACCGTTACAAGGCCCGATATGAGATAAGCCATGCCCGCGCCGGAAAGGCCGTATCGCGGCAGGCAATACAGCAGGCCCGCCGTGAAAACGAAACTGGCCGCAAGCGTCGTCACGAGGGAGCGGCTGGGCTTTCCCAAGGCATAGAGCACCGGCTCCACCGCGAAGACCAGCACCGTGACGGTGGTGGCGATGGCGATCAGCAGCAGGATCAGCTGCGCCGATATGAACTCCTCGCCGAACACGAAGCCTATGAGAGTCCGCCCGCCGGCCGCCACCAGTATCGCCGCCAGGGCGCTGCTCCCGGCCGCCAGCAGGCCGGCATGGAGCACCGTGCGCGACAGCCTGCGCCACTGCCTGGCGCCGACCAGCCGCGCCACGTCAGGATAGACCGACTGGTTCAGCAATTCGACCGGCTTGGCGAAGGCCGTGCCCAGTTCCCGCGCTATCTTGAAGAGGCCGGCCGCGGCAGGAGTGAGCATGATGCCGACGAGAAAGGTCGAAAGCTGGTCGGGGATCAGCTTCAAGGAGGAATTGAGGTTGGAGATGATGGTGAAGCGCCAGATCCCCGGATTTTCATCGGTCAGGCCCCGCAGCGAGCCGTCCAGCCCGTGCAGCAGGTCCCGCCGCCGCGCTTCCCGCCAGCCCAGCCACAGCGCCACCGCCGCACCCAGCAGCCCGGCGATCAGCCAGAAGACGATATAACCCGCCAGCGATGCGCCCGCCGCATAGCAAATGGCGACCCCGACCAGCCGGGCGGCGGGAGTCACCACCGTGTGCTGGGTCAGCAGGTCGAAACGGCCGAACAGGCGCAGCATCCCCTTAGGGGTGGCGATGGCGTTGGTCAGCGCCAGCACCGAGATCAATTGCGCGGAGCGGGTGATGTCGCGGCCCCACCCGAGATAATCGGAAATCAGCGGAACCAGCAGGAAGGTCGCGACCATGGCAAAGATGGCGGCGCCCAGATCCAGCAGGGTGCCCGCCTTGATAAGGGCCTGGAACGCCCGGCGATTGCCGGTCCGCAAATGCTCCACGCCATAGCGGACGATCGCATGGTTGGACTGGAAGGCGGCTAACCCCGTCAGCAGCTGGACCTGGGCCAGCAGCATGGAAAATATGCCGAAATCGTTCAGGCCTAGCCCGCGCGCCGCCAGAGCGAAGCTGCCGAGTTGGATCAGCCCGGCGGATATTTTGCCGGTGAGCAGCAGCCCCGCATTGCGCAGTGCGCGCCGCAATACACCTGTGGGGCCAAGCACGGTCGTCATGGAAACGCCCGTTAGCGCGGTTTCACCGGGAAGGCGAATGCCGGGCGATCGGGATCTTGCCTAGGACACCGGCTCCAGCCGCTTTTCCGCGATCTCCGGCGCTCCGCCCCGGTCCATCCGGCCGGCGATATGGTCCGCCGTCCGCAGGGCCAGCGCCACGATCGTCAGGGTCGGATTGGCCCAGCCCGAGGTGGGGAACAGCGAGCTGCCCGCGACATAGAGATTGGCGATGCCATGCACGCGGCCCTGCCGATCCGTCACGCCTTGCCGGGGATCGTCGGCCATGCGGGTGGTGCCCATGTGGTGAAATCCGCCATAGGGATGCGCGCTGACCAGCATGTCCATCTTCCAGCGGCGGTCAGTGCCGGAAAGCCATTCGGCCGGCTCGATCCTGCCGAGGCCGAGCCGTTCCGTCTCCCGTCCAAGATCGGCCACCAGCATGTCGACCGAATGGATATCCAGTTCCGAAAAGCGCCAGTCGAGCCTTACCCGGGGAATGCCGAGGCTATCGCGATCATCGTTCTGCAATGTAATCCGGCTGTCAGGGTTCGGGGCCTGCTCGCCGCGCACCAGCAAGGCGAGTTCCACCCGGTTGAGCTTGTGCAGCAACCAGGGCCGCAGGGGGTCCACCACGAGTTGCGCATGGGCCGCCGCCTTCTTGGCGTGCAGCCAGAGATTCCTGGTCTTTCTTGTCGGCGCGAGATCGTGCTTGAGCCGATTATAGGCCCGCATCCCCCAGAACTGGTTCTTGTTGGCGGGCTGGCGCGGAGCGAGAGTGAGCGAGGTGTTCAGGATCGCCTTTTCGGCCTGGCGGGTTTCGCTGGGCGTTATCAGCGCGGCCACCTGCTGCCCGTTCAAGCGATGGCGGCGGCCGAACGTCCTCAGCAGTTTCCAGGCGCAATCCGTATCCAGCCTGCCGCCCCGGGCGTGGGGATGTTCCATGAAGAACCGCCCCACCAGATCGTACGCATTGCCCAGCCCCTGCTTCATGACCGACCGCGATGCGAGCAGCAGCCTGGGATTTTCGATCCCCCCGGCAGCCAGCACGAAAACGCGCGCGCGCAATGTGAGCAGGCGCCTGGAAAGGCTTTGAATGCAAAGGCTGGTGATCCGCCCGGCATGAGGATCGGCCTCTATCGCGGTCACCGTGGCGTGCGTGATCACGGTGCAGCGCGGGTGCCGTTCCAGATCCCGGCAGGAATCGAAAGTGAAGCGATTGGAACGGTTGTCGAAATACCAGTGCTTCACCCGGATGCGGCCGGGATCGAATTCGGGAAGATAAATATTTGCGGCCCCGAGATCCTTCTCGTCCAGCCCTTCGGCGGGAATCCCGAACAGCTTGCGGGCCTGCTTGTAGTAAGGCTCCAGCTCCTTGCGGGTGATCGGCCAGCCCGAATGCGGCACCCAGCCGCGCTTCTCGAAATCGACCGGGTCCAGCTCGGCCAGGCGGCCGCCCCAGATCGCGGTGGTGCCGCCGAAGAATCTCAGCCGGGAATGTTCGAGCTGGTAATAGGCTTCGCCGACATTCTCCCCCGCATTGAGATCCGCGATGTCCTGCTCATAATCCAGCCCCCCGGATTCGAGCAATGTCACGGTCTGCCCCGCATCCAGCAAGCGACGGGTCAGGGCGATCCCGGCCGCGCCCGCGCCGATGACGCAGATCGGCGTGTCCAGTTCGTCAAGTTCCGTCTTTTCAAGGTCGATATGCATGGCAGGGGATCGCTTTGTTGCGCGGAAGAAACTCAGTCCGTCGGATTGTCGGCGAGGTCTTCGGCCAGGCGATCGAGTTCAGCCGGAGGAAGGCTTCCGGTCAGAGCGTATCCGACGGAACCACGGCGCCAATAGGCCACCGCATCGGTTCCGACAGAGACCGCCTCGGGGTTGAAAGGCGCCTTGTCAGGGGTGTGGACGGCGAAGAACGTCAGGGGTGATCCGCTGCCCGGATCGAAGGAAATCTCGACCCCGGTTCCATGGTCGGAGGGCACCAGCCGGGCATCGAGAACCCGCCAGTCAGGCGACGCCCGGGGGAAGGTTATGCTGGTGGCATTGCGGATTCCGACACTGTCGATAAGCGGATTCTTCGCTTCGGATTCCATCGATTGCCGCAATCGCGCCGTATCGTGCGCTTCGAGCGCTTCATCCGCGAAGGTCGGGACCGCAGCCTGGCTGGGCGGCGCGATCGCCTCCAATATCTCGTCCGACGCCAGCCAGGCGCAGATCAATGCCAGCGCCGCGAAGGAAACCCTGGGCATCAGAGCGCGCAAGCGGGTGATCCCCAGCCGCCGGTCGAGTTGACGGGCCAGATCCAGCAGATCGGCGCGGGGCTGCCCCGCATCGCGCAAGGCAAGGCGGATCGCGTCGCGGCTGCGCATATCCGCCATGACCGCCGCCGCCGCTTCGGGATTGCGGGACAGATAATCCTCCACTTCGATGCAGCGCGCGGCATCGAGCTGTCCGTCGACGAAGGCGCAAAGGTCGACTTCGGTTATCGCCCGGTCAGGATCAGCCATTCTTTCCCTCCACAACCCGGAGTGACGGCGGACGGCCTTCGATCGCTCTGCGCAGCGCCGCGCGCGCCCGGCTCAGGCGGGACATGATCGTCCCCACGGGAACGTGCAGGATCGAGGCGGCCATTTCGTAGGAGAGGTCTTCCACCACCACGAGGTGAAAGGCGGAACGCTGGTCCAGCGGCAATTGTTCGATGGCTCTGGCCAGTTCGCCCAGCTGCACCGCGTGCTCCTGGCCCGGCGGCATATGCACGGGCGCATGATGCCTGAGATGCTCGATCCCGGCGCCCTCGACCTGGCGCTTGCGCCATCCGCTGACGAAGCAATTATGGACAATGGCGAGCAGCCAGCTTCCCAGGTTGCCGTCCTGCCGGAAGCTGCGATGAGAGGCATAGGCGCGGGTCAGCGCCTCATGAACGAGGTCGTCGGCCTGTTCGTCGCCCACCAGGGTGCAGGCATAGCGCCGCATTGCGGGCACATGCTCGACCGTGCGATTACCAAACCATTTCCCGACAACCATATGAAGCATACGCGTCAGGAAGAGATTTATTCCCTCCCGGAAAAATTCATCCGCGCGGGAAGCCGCCTCCTACTTGCCGGCAGCCGGCAACTGCGCCCGGAGCTGCTGCAGTTCGCGTTCCGGAACCGGCGGCAAGTCGCGCGCGGGCTTGCCTTCGCGCAGGCGCTTGCGATCCTGCTCGGAAGGTTCCACGCGGCGGACCCGCACCGGCGCATGGCCCTGCGCCTTCATGCCGAGCCGTTCCGCCGCGCCGCGCGACAGGTCGATGATCCGCCTTCCCTGAACGAACGGCCCCCGGTCGTTGACGCGCACGATGATCCGGCGCCCGCTGTCGAGCGCCGTCACTTCGACATAGGTCGGCAGCGGCAGGGTCGTATGCGCGGCCGTGATCCAGCCGGGGCGGAAATGCTCGCCATTGGCGGTGCGATTGCCGGATTCATTCCCATACCAGCTCGCATAGCCCAGCGCGTCATAGGACGGCGCGGCGGCGGGCACATAGGTCGCGCCGCGTATGGTGTAGGGCGGACCGATCCTGACCGGCGTATCGCTCACGGGCCGGAAGCCGCCGCCCGCGCAAGCCGACAGCATCAGAACCGATACCGCCGCGCTCCCTAGCCGCCCGTTCCGAAATCCCCGCATAGTCCTGATCCTAGAGGCAACCGGCGACGGCATAAAGCCCCGGATGCATTCCCGCATCAGGAGCATACCCCTGCCATGGCGCACGATCCCCGGAATCAGGACCCAGGATCAGGACCTAGGCTGCCTCTCGGCATGGCGCAGGAGCAGCCGGGGCGGAGCGGAATTCCAGCAATTGCTGGACGATCGCATAGGTCCGGTCGTTGTCCACATCGATCGCCTGGCTGCCATCGTCGAGGATGACAGGCGCGATGGACAGCCCGAACCGTTGCGATATCCGGCGCAATCCGGCACTCAACGTAATCAGGCGGGCACGCAGCAGCAGCAGATTGATCAGCCCGAATGCATCCACGATCCGTCTCGCATTCCGGGCGAACTGCCCGCCGCCGCGAAATATTTCCGCCGCGCCCAGCGCGGCGTTTCCGGCAAGCCCGTAGAGATTGCAGTTGGAATACTGGTCGTCGCGAAAGCGATAGAACCGGCGCTGCCCCTCCGGATGCGCGGCCAGCACGGTTTCGCGGCGGGCCATGGCCAGCGCGACGTCGTTGGCCAGCAATGCGGAATAGATGGCATCGACCGAACCCGGCCGGAGCAGGGCATTGTCGGCGGTGGTAATCAGCAGCGGGCCCTGGTGCCCCTGCGCGGCGAGGATGACGCTATCGGCGATATTGTCGGCCGCGACCGCAAAACCGATCTCGGGCTTGCCCGGTTCCGGCAGCGGCAGGACCGCGCGCACCCCGGCGATCGCCTCCTGCTCGATCGAGATCACGATCGACGCCACCCTGGGGTGGGCAAGCAGCGTTTCCAGCACATGGGCGATCAACGGTTGCCGCTGGAGGGGAATCAGGCATTTGTGGCTGGTGCCGAAGCGCTCCGCCAACGGGTTGACCACGCCCTTCCGTTCGGCGGCGAGCACGATCACTCTCAAATTCCGCATGTCCATATCAGGCCGCTATTGCTTCCATCGTCTCGAGCAATCCATGACGGGCCAGGCTCTCGCACAGGATCGCTTCTATCAGATCGGCATGAGTCCAGCCCATGCGCTCGGCCGCGCGGCCGAACACCTTTTCCGACCACAGGTTGCAGTTCAGATTGACCTCGAGGAAGTGCAGTTCCCCCTTCCGCTCGTCGAACCGGAACTCGAACCGGCCGTAATCGAACGGAAAGAAGACACCCGCCATCCGCCGCGTATATTCGATCAGGGCTGGGGAAAAGCGCTCGTCCTCGAAGGCGACCAGCCTGTATTTATCCTCGCGTTCCACCAGATCGCGCTTTTCGGAATAGGTGCGCAGATGGGCCGGGTCGGCCTGCTCGAACAGCATCATCGGCATGATCGAGGGAAGGCCGCCGCACATGATGACGGGGACTTCGATGTCGCTGCCGTCAAGGAACGGCTCGACGATGGCGTCATGCCCTTCGTCATGGATCTCCTGGATCGCGCGGCGGGCGCCGCCCCAATCCGTCGCATCCCGGACCCCCCAGCTCGCGGAGGAAGCGTTCGGCTTGATGACCAGCCGCTCGGCCTGCGGACAGGCCGCCGGATCGACGATCCCGCCCCGGCGGTAGATCGCCCAGGGCGCGGTCGGAACCCCGCGCGACCTGGCTTCCAGCTTGGTCAGATGCTTGTCGTCCGACAGGCCCCGCAGAATCGGGCTGGCCCCCAGGAAGGGTATGCCGAGCCGCGTCGCGAGCAAGGGCAGCAGCATCTCGGAATTGAGGAAGCCCCCGCGATTGAGCAGCGGGAACACGAAATCGCAGCCGGGATCGGCGAACAGGGCCTCGTAGCTGTCGGCCAGCGAGAGGTTCAGCCCCAGCCCCTGCAGCACATCGCGGATCTCGCGATGATACAGGGCATGATTGCCATCCTCGTGATGCAGGCCGCCCTGCCAGAAGACATGCTTGGCGATGAACAGGATGCGGATGCGCTCGCGCGCCTCGGCCGGGATGCGGGCCTTCTGGAGAGGGCCAAACTGGAGAGATTGATTCAGCACAGCGCCGCATATCGCCCAACTCTGTGACACCGCTGTTAAGGTTGCGGGGCAATTGTCATTCAATCGACGCGGAGCCGAAGTAATCGCTCTCCTGCAAAGAGCGGGAGCTTACATGAGCAGCGCCAACTTCGTATCGCTGATGCTCGCGTCGGGGGGAGATCAGCGAATTTCCGTTCCACGCGGCGGCAATACCAATATTTACGGCGCATCGCCCTTCCCGCGCTCCACGCTCGGCTATTCCTCGTCCACCGCAAACGATATTTCGCTCGATGCCTTTCACCATCTGGACGATATGGTGGCCGGCCGCTCCGCCGCCAGCCTGTCCGATGCGTCGGCCTACGCGGAAGCGCTCGAGGCCATGCGGGCGCGGCTGAAGCATATGCTTGCCTTGCCTCAGGGCACGGAGATCGCCTTCGCCCCGTCCGGCACCGATCTGGAATTCGTGGCGCTGGCCATAGCATCGGCGCGCAGCGCGCGGCCGGTGGTGAATATCCTGCTGGGCATGGAGGAGGTGGGCAGCGGCTGCGGGCTGGCCGCTGGCGGGCGTTATTTCGCGAACCAGACGGCACTATGCGCCAAAACCACGAAAGGCGCGCCGGTCGACGGGTTCGGCGAAACGGAGATTCGCAATGTCCCTGTCCGCCACGCAAACGGAAAGCCGCTGCTGACCGCCGAGGCGGTCGCCGAGATCGACGCGATCGCCCGCGATCCGGCCCGCCGCCGATCCCATATATTGCTGCATGTGGTCCATGGCTCGAAGACCGGGCTGGTGCTGCCCGATATCGCCGGAATCGACGCCTTGATCGCTCGCCACCCGGACAATCTTTCGCTCGTCGTCGATGCCTGCCAGGCCCGCCTCGAAGCCGACGCGATCCACGCCTATCTCGCGCGCGGGGCGATCGTGCTGCTGACCGGGTCCAAGTTCATGGGCGGCCCGCCCTTTTCCGGCATCGCCCTGATTCCCGCCGGCTTGCGGCCCGAAACGGCGCTGGCGCCGGGGCTTGCGACGATATTCCGCCGGGGGGAATGGCCGGTGGACTGGGCGTGCTGCGCGCATCTTCCGCATGGTTCCAATCCCGGATTGTGGCTGCGGCTCGAAGCCGCGCTGTTCGAACTCGAGCGATTCCAGCGGATTACGCTGGCGAGCCGCAAGCACGTCATCACCCATTTCATGGCCGCTGTATCCGATCTGGCCGACCGGCTCGGCGTAAGCCTCGTAAGCCCTGCGCTGGCAAGCGATGCGCTGCACCTCTCGACGCTGGCCACGCTCGACCTTTCGAGCCTGCCCGGCGCACCCAATTTCGCGGTCGCGCAGCGCTGGCACCGCGTTCTCGCGGCGCGCGGGCTGCGCCTGGGGCAGCCGGTCAAATGCGTGCGCGGCCACGACGGGGACTGGGCCGGAACCATGCGGCTGAGCCTTTCGATGCCGCTGATCTTCAGCCTTTCGGATCTGGACGGCACGGTATTGGCGGAACGGTTTCGCCGGGACTTCGGCCAGATCGCACAGGTGCTCGAAGCGGCCCAGCGGCCGATAGTAGCCTGACGCAGCGACCGTGAAGCGACACGAGCGGAACTGATGCGGCGCGTCTTGCGCAATATGGGCTGGCTGCTGGGCGGGCGCGGCGTCAATGCCCTGCTCAGCCTGCTTTACCTCGCATTGGCGACGCGCAGCCTGGGCCTCACCGATTTCGGCTATTTCGCGATCATCGTCGGGTTGGGGCAGGCGATCACCGGGCTGGCGACCTTCCAGACCTGGCAGCTGATCGTGCGGCACGGCGCAAGGCACGGCGCCGCGGGCGACGCGCTGGGCTTCGCGCTGGCTCTCGACGGCATCAGCATAGCGGCCGGAACGATATTCTCGGCCATCCTCATCTGGCTGGCCCCCGCATGGATCGGGCTGCCTCGAAACCTCTGCTTCATCGCGCTGGGTTTTTGCCTGGTGTCGCTGCTGACGATCCGTTCCACCCCCACCGGCATCCTGCGCCTGCATGACCGCTATGGCCTTGCCGCGATCGCGGAGAGCGCAACCCCGGTGGTTCGGGCAATCGGCGCCGGGCTGGCGGCCTGGCTGATGCCCACCGTGACCGGATTTCTGCTGGTATGGGCGCTGGGAGAACTGGCGAGCACATCCGCCTACTGGTTCTTCGCGGCGCGGGAGGAACGCCCCCGCCTTTCGGCAATCGGCCTGCGCGGCGCTTCTTTCCAGGACGGCTCGCCCTGGCCCTTCGTGTGGGCCACCAATCTTTCGGGAAGCCTGTCGGTCGCCAGCAGGCAGATCCTGCTGGTTCTGGTCGGAGCGATCGGCGGCCCCGTGCTCGCGGGAGGGTTTCGCGTGGCCGCGCAGCTCGGCTTCGGAATGCTCAAACTCGCGCAAGCGGTGTCCCGGGCGATTTATCCGGAGCTGGTCCGCTCGGGCGACGAGGCGCATGGCCTGGCCAGACGGATGACCTGGTGGTCGGGCGCGGTTGGGCTGGCGACCGTCGCCGCCACCGCCCTGCTCGGGCAATGGGCGCTCGGCATGGTGGCCGGCCCCGCCTATGGCTTCGCTTACGTGGCCATGGTCCTGCTGGCCGCGGGCGCGGCATTCGAAATGGCGGCCGCCAGCGGGGAAGCACTGCTGATCGCGCAGGGGCGGGTTTCCCTGGCGCTTTTCATCCGCATGGTCCCCGCGGGCCTCGCGCTGGCGCTGCTGCCCTTCGCGATCGGCCAGGCCGGCCTTGCCGGCGCCGCCGCCTGCGTCCTTGCTGGCAGCCTGCTGGCTTTCGCGGGCTTTGCCGGAGCGGGAAGGAAAAGCCGCGAGGGCTTGCCCGCGAGCGACTGCGCCTGAAATCCGGCCCCCTGAAATCCAGCACGGGACGAATCGCCAGTTCATGCGCGATGCCGCCGCCGCGCTTCCCTTGGGTCGCGGACAGACCGGCGGGCCTCAGGAAGCGGCCGGACCGGAAATGCGATAATAGATCGTGAAACCCAGATGGTCGGACAGGGTGGAGCCGTCAGGCTCGGTGCCGAAAGGAATATGGCTGGCCACCGCATGTATCCCGCCGCGATAGCCGTCCAGCATGAACTGCATATCGCGCGCACGGCGATAGATGGTCGCCGCATCCTCGGAATCCAGCAGCTCCGGATCGCCGGAATCGAGCCGGGCCCGCAATGCCTCGCGCACTCCGCCGCCGTTCCGGGAGAGGCTTTCCAGCTCACCGAAAAGCGTGGCGATGCGCTGCGGGCGCTGCCCCATGTTGAAGTCCCCCGCGATCACCAGCGGAAGGCGCGGATCGTGATGGCGCCGCACGAATGCGGCAAGAAAGCGGGCCTGCGATTCATAGGCGGCCTGGCTGTCTTTCCTCGGGGCCTTGGAGGCGCCGCGGCTGTTGAAATGCGTGGTGAGCACTTCCACCTGGCCGCCTTGCGGAAGCTCGAGCCGAACCAGCAGGACGCCTTTGGCGGCAAGGCAATCGAAGCCCGCGCAGTTCCCGTCCGGAAAGCTTTCCCGCGTTACCGAGATCACCGGATAATCCGAAAGGATCATCAATCCGCTGTCGAGGGGGGTGCCCTGCGTCTCGCCAAGATACCAGCGCCGTTCGCGCGAAGCGGCTTGCCCTGGCGCGGCGGGCGCTTCGCCGCCCTGCCGGAGATAGGGGCCGAGCACCTGATAGGGGTATCCCGCCGCATCCCCCAGCGCTTTCGCCTCATCCGTAAAGGCTTCCTGCAATACGATCACGCGCGGATGGGTGCGTTCCTGCCGCATCAGCGCGAGCCGGCTGGAAATCTGCCTGAGGGCCGAGGGCCGGTCCCACGCGGCGGGCCATGGCAAGCCTTTGACATTGTAGGTCAGCACCGAAAGATCGGCGGAGGCGACGGCATTCCGCATCGGCATCGCCGGTATGTCCGGCCCATGCAGCGTGTCGGCCCAGGCCGCGCCGCCGGTGAACACCGCCAGCGAGAGCAGCCACCGGGGCGCGCGGCGATAGGAAAAAAGCCCCCTCATCGCCTTGCCTCCCCCGCGGCGGGCAATCGCGTGGCGAAGGCCACGCGTTTCTTGCGGTCGATCGACCAGAGCAGCCGCTGCTCGGCGGGATCGAAATCCACCGCCTGCCCATAGGATGCCACGGCGATTGTCCCCACGTGGCGGAGAACCGTCCCGCTTTCGGGCAATGCCAGGATATAGAGTTCCGGCTTGTCATGGCCGCTCGCATAGAGCAGCCCGTCGCCATTCCAGCTTGCGCCCGAGATGCTGGAGGGGGCCAGCCGCTTCAGGACGCTGTCCGGCAGGGTCCATTGCTCGGCGACGGAGAAATCCGGGTTCAGGCGCGCAAAGACGGTATGGCGGTGATCCTTTCCAGGCGCGCCGCCCTTGCCGTCGTAATTCGCGAAAAAGGCCCACCACCGCCCATCGTGCCAATCCAGCACGGTCAGGGAGCCTGGCTCGGCCGGAAAGTCCGCCGATCTCACATGCTCCATGGTTTGGGGATCGAAGAACTCCACGGTGTTGCGGAAGGGCAGCGCCGGATAGTTGGACGACGCGCAAACCAGCTCATCCCGCGCCAGCGTGCAGCTGTTGAGATGCGGAAATTTTTCCGCGTCGCCCGCGAAGCCCGCCACGCGCGTCCCGGTCGCAATGGCATATTTGCCGATCGTGCTGTTATCGACGGCATAGATATAGCGGCCATCGGACGCGACGCCCTGCCGCGCCTCCACCGCCTCGATCGCCCGCTCGGGCGCGGCATAGACAAGGGCTTCATCGGCCGCCTGGCCTTGCTGGGGGAGCGCGGCCAACAGGCCAAGGATCAGCGCACATCGCCGCACCGGGGTTACTCGCCCTGCTGGCCCCACCTGGTTCCTCCGCGATCCTGGCAACACTATGATTCCAGTGCGGTTTCGGATTTGAAACACGTTCCCGTGTCAGCCGAAGGATGAGGCGTATTTCAAATCCACCACACTTGCCGCTGCGCTGTAGCGCTTCAGCAAGACAATGCCGTGATGGAATGCAGGCAATGCCATGACAGTTGGGGCAAATCTGCCATCCCTCTGCAATGCGCCAAAGCAGAGCCATGGCGTCGAACCGCAGGGCGACCGCCAGGATCACGCGCGCGTCGCCCGGTCTTGCAGGGAGAGGGGGAGCCGGCGGCAGATGCCTCCGCAGCGGGCGGCGGCGCCTGCGGAACCTGCCGTCAGTGGCCGGGGTAATCCACCAGCGCTTCGGCCCTGATGGCTTCGCCGCGCAGGCGATCCGCGCCGCCGAGGTCGGGCAGGTCGATCACGAACAGCGCATGCTCGACCCGGGCGCCGGCCTCGCGCAACAGGCGCGATGCCGCCAGCGCCGTTCCGCCCGTGGCGATGAGATCGTCCACCAGCAGCACGGCCTGATCCCGCCCGATCATCGAAGGGTCGATTTCAAGCCGGTCCGTCCCGTATTCGAGCGCATAATCGATCCCGACCGTCGCCACCGGCAGCTTGCCGCGCTTGCGCACCGGCAGGAACCCCACGCCCAGCCGGGCCGCGACCGCCGCGCCGAAGATGAAGCCGCGCGCTTCCACGCCCGCAATCAGTTCGGCATCCGTCCCTTGCGCCCGCGCAGCCAGCGCGTCCACCGCCCCACGCAAGCCCGGCCCGTCGGCGATCAGGCTGGTGATGTCGCGAAACAGGATGCCGGGGCGCGGAAAATCCGGGATGGTGCGGATCAGCGCCTTGATCTCATCGGCGGTCATATGCGCCTCCCAAGGAAAACGCCCCTCGCATCGCTGGGATGGAGGGGCGTTGTAACCGCATCGTACAGATGACCGTCAGGCCTGCTGACTCAGCCCTTCTTGACCTTCTTGTCGGCCCAGACCTGCTGCTTGGCGAGATAGGCCAGCACGGTCGCGAAGATCAGGAAGCCGAGCACCGGCCAGCCGGTCTGCTTGCGCTTGTCCAGCTTGGGCTCGGCGGTCCAGACGAGGAACGCGGCCACGTCCTTCGCCATCTGATCGACCGTCGCCTTGGTCCCGTCGCCATAGCTGACCTGGCCTTCGCTGGTCAGCGGCGGAGCCATCGCAAGGTTCAAATTGGCGAAATAGGGATTGTAGTGCAGCCCTTCCGGGGTCTTCACATCCGGGAATTTCTTGAGCAATTCCGCCGGCTGCTTCTGATAGCCGGTCAGGAGCGAATAGACATAGGCGCCGCCATCGTGGCGCGCCTTGGTCATCAGCGAGAGATCCGGCGGCACCGCATTGTTGTTCGCGGCGCGTGCGGCAATGTCGTTCGGATAGGGATTCGGGAAATAGTCGGTCGACAGGCCGGGGCGCGTATTCGCCTCGCCCGTGTTCGGATCGACGCCCGGAACCTGGAAACCGGCGGCGATCGCCTTGATCTCCGGTTCGTTATAGCCAAGCGCGGCAAGATCGCGGAATGCGACGAAGTGCAGCGAGTGACAAGCGGAGCAGACTTCCTTGTATACCTGGAGGCCACGCTGAAGCTGCTGCTTGTCGAAACGGCCGAAGGGGCCATCGCTGGCAAGGCTCAGCTCCCGGGGATGCTTGTGGAACTCGTGCTCGGCCGTAGGCGCGGCCGGTTCCGTGATGGCGGTGTAAGCGCCATTGCCGAAGGCCCACAGGACAGCGACCGTGAAGAACAGGCCGGCGAGGATACCGATAAGGCGAATCATATCAGATACTTTCTCTCAGCTCTGTTCACTCGGTTGTCGGGGCAAGCTGGGCCTTCTCGTCCGAACCCAGCACCGCTTCGGTGATCGAGAAGGGCAGCGGTTCGGGCCGTTCCACCATCGAGACGATCGGAAGGACCACCAAGAAGTGAAGGAAGTAATAGGCCGTCGCGATCTGGCTGATCATCACATAGGGCTCTTCCGCCGCAGCGCCGCCGCAATAGCCGAGAACAGCCACGCAGGGCAGCAGGCCGAACCAGAAGAACTTGCGGAACAGCGGACGGTAGTTGCCCGAGCGCACCGGCGAGGTGTCGAGCCAGGGCAGCAGGAACCACACCAGGATCGAGGCGAACATGGCCAGCACGCCCATCAGCTTTGCCGGGATGATGAAGAAATCCGCGGTGAAGGCGCGCAGGATCGCGTAGAATGGCCAGAAATACCATTCCGGAACGATATGCGCCGGGGTGCTCATCGGGTTGGCCGGAATGTAGTTGTCCGGGTGGCCCAGCGCGTTCGGCAGGAAGAACAGCATCAGGCAGTAGAGGATCAGGAAGATGCCCAGGCCGAAACCGTCCTTCGCCGTGTAATAGGGGTGGAACGGCACGGTGTCGCTTTCGCTCTTCACTTCCACGCCGGTCGGGTTCGAGGAACCGGGAATGTGGAGCGCCCAGATGTGCAGGATCACCACGCCGGCGATCACGAAGGGCAGCAGGAAGTGCAGCGAGAAGAAGCGGTTGAGAGCGGCGTTGTCCGGAGCGAAGCCGCCCAGCAGCCAGATCTGGAGCGGCTCGCCCACCAGCGGGATCGCGCCGAACAGGCCGGTGATGACCTTGGCGCCCCAGAAGCTCATCTGGCCCCAGGGAAGGACGTAGCCCATGAAAGCCGTGGCCATCATCAGCAGGAAGATCACCACGCCCAACAGCCAGACCATCTCGCGCGGGGCCTTGTAGGAACTGTAGTAGAGGCCGCGGAAAATGTGGAGATAGACCACAACGAAGAAGGCGCTGGCGCCATTGGCGTGCGCATAGCGCATCAGCCAGCCCCAGTTCACGTCGCGCATGATGTGCTCGGTCGAACCGAAGGCCACCAGCGCGTTGGGCGCATAATGCATCGCCAGGATGATGCCGGTGACGATCTGCAGCGCGAGGCAGAACCCGGCGAGAACGCCGAAGTTCCAGAAATAGTTGAGGTTGCGCGGCACCGGATAGCCCGCGCCGACCGCATTGTAGACCAGACGCGGCAGGGGAAGCTTTTCATCCAGCCACTTCATCAGCGGCTGTTTCGGCTCGTAATGGTTCGCCCAGGGGAAGCTCATTGCTCTATTCCTTGCCTCAGCCGATCTTCACGACGGTGTCGGAAGTGAATTCATATTCCGGCACCTCCAGGTTCAGCGGCGCCGGACCTTTGCGGATGCGCGCGGCCGTATCGTAGTGCGAACCGTGGCAGGGGCAGAAATAGCCGCCGAATTCACCCTTCGGCTCGCCTTCGCCCGCGCCGAGCGGAACGCAGCCGAGATGGGTGCAGACGCCCATCGTTATCAGCCAGTTCTCGCGCCCTTCCTTGGTGCGTTCCGCCAGGGTCTGGGGATCGCGCAGGGAGGAAGCCGGCACGGCATTGGCCTCCGAGATTTCCTTCGGGGTCAGATTGCGGATGAACACCGGCTGCTTGCGGAAAATGCCCTTGATCGCCTGTCCCGGCTGGATCGAGGAAATATCCATTTCAACCGTGCTCTCGGCCAGCACATCGGCCGATGGAGACATCTGGCTGATCAGCGGGATCAGGGTGGCGATACCGCCGACACCCGCCGCGCTTACCGCCGCGATATTGATGAAATCACGCCGCCTTACGCCTTCGCCCGCCAGTTCCGCGAGTCCCTCGGCGGTTGCGGTGCCAGTATTTTCTGCCATCAGCCCTGCCTTGCACTGCCGGTTCTGCCCCGCCTGAACGACGGGCGAAGCCGGAAAAATCTAAACAGTCGCGCCCGGAGGTGCCCCCCAATGCAATGATCGGCACGGGTTTACCCTCGCCGATGCCGACTTGGGCGGGCTGATAGACGCAAGGTGGCCGATTGCCAACAGGCTTTTTGGCGCATTCGGGCCAAGTTCATGCCGCAAGCCCGATCAGCGAGAATTGACGTCCGTAATTCCCTTCTCCGCGATGCGTCGCGCGGCGATAGGAGAAGAACCTTTCCTCGTCCGCATAGGTATCCAGCCCGAGCCGCTCCACGCCGCCAACCCCCGCGTCGGCAAGGCGCCGGGCGACGAATCCCTCGAGGTCGAACTGGTAATGACCCGCCCGCCCCGGAGCGAAGAACTCTTGGTCGCCCGGCCCGAACCGCTCGCGGAAATCCTGCCCCACCTCGTAGCTCGCCTGCGCGATGCAAGGCCCGATCGCGGCCACGATCCCGTCGCGCCGCGCCCCCAGCGCCTCCATCGCGGCCACCGCCGATTCGATCACGCCGCCCCGCGCGCCCTTCCAGCCGGCATGGGCCGCGCCCACCACCCCGGCTGCGCGATCCGCCAGCAGCACCGGCGCGCAATCGGCCGTCACTATGCCCAGAACCAGCCCGCGCCGCCGGGTGACGAGCGCATCGGCCCGGGGCCGGGCATCCTCGCTCCAGGGTTCATCGACGATCGCCGCATCGGGCGAATGCACCTGATAGACCGTCACCAACCGCGCGCCGGGCAGGACGGCCCGCGCCGCACGGCGGCGATTCTCCATGACCGCTTCCCCATCATCGCCCGATCCCAGTCCGACATTGAGGCCCGCCGCGATTCCGCTGGAAACGCCCCCGCGCCGGGTGAGAAATCCATGCGGAAGCCCGGACAATATCGCCGCGCCGATCGCTTCGGGCATGTCAGCCAAGGCTGCGCATCACCTGTTCGTAGGTGTCGCGGGAAAGCCGGTCCACTCTGGATATGCGTTCCAGCTGCGCGCGCATCAGAGCCGAGCGGGCCGGCTCGATCCGGCGCCAGCGCCCCAGCGGCGGAACGAAACGGGCGGCTGTCTGCGCGTTGATCGGATCGAGATCGACGATCAGGTCCGCGATCATGCGATAGCCTTCGCCATCGGCGCTGTGGAAGGCATGGGGATTGGCGGCGAAGGCCATGTAGAGCGAACGCACCCGGTTGGGATTGTTCAGCGTGAAATCGGGATGCCGGGCCAGCGCCTTCACATGCTCCAGCACATTCGGATGAAGCGACGCCGCCTGGATCGAGAACCATTTGTCGATGACCAACGCATTGCCGTCATAGCGGGCGCGGAAATCGGCCAGCAACTCCTCGCGTTCCGGCGCATCGAGGCCCGCCAGCACCATCAGCGCGCCCTGCCGGTCGGTCATGTTGTCGGCCGCGCGATACTGGGCGGCGGCGAGGCCGGCGGCAAGGGCAGGATCGCCCGCGGCCAGATAGACCAGGGCCTGGGTCCTGATCTTGCGCGCGCCGCGCGCCGCCGCATCCCGGCCGAAGCCCGCTTCGCCGGCGCGCTGGTGAAGCGCGAAGAACCTTTCCTTCAGATTCGCGCCGAGCCAGGCCTTCAGCCCTTCGCGCGCGCCGTGAATCGCACCGGGATCGGCGATCAGCAGCTGTTCGGCGAGATAGGCCTCGCCGGGCAGGATCATCAATTCGCCGCGCATCAGATCGTCGAGAGCGGGGTCCTCGAGGATGGCCGCCAGCGCATCGCCCACGGCGGCGCGGCCGCTCGCGCCGTCGCCGCCATCTATCACCGCGGTCAGATGCTGGACGACCAGGCTCTGCATCGCCTCGTAGCGGGCGAAGGGATCGTCGTCATGGGCGGCAAGGAATACCAGATCCGCCTCCGGGACATGGCGCTCCACCGCGACCGGCGCGGAAAAGCCGCGATTGATCGACAGCACGGGCGGCTGCGCGAAGCCGTCGAAGGTGTAGCCGCGCTCCTCCGCATCCAGCACGACCAGCTGCTCGCCCCGATGGCTTCCGCTCTCGCGGTCGAACAGGGCGAGCCGCAGGGGAATCGGCATGGGCCGCTTCTCCGCCTGCCCTGGCGTCGCCGGGACCGCCTGCGCCAGCGTGAGCACTGCCTTGCCGCCGCCATGCTCCAGCTTCACCGTGAGTTTCGGAGTGCCGGCCTGCGCATACCACAGGCGGAATTGCGAAAGATCCAGCCCCGCGCCGTCCTCGATCGCGCGGATGAAATCCTCGCAGGTCGCGGCCTGGCCGTCATGCCGCTCGAAATAGAGGTCGCAGCCTTTGCGGAAGGCGTCCGGCCCGGCCATGGTCCGCATCATGCGGATCACCTCCGCGCCCTTGTTGTAGACCGTGGCGGTGTAGAAATTGGAGATTTCCTGATAGCTGTCGGGCCGGATCGGATGGGCCAGCGGGCCGCTGTCCTCCGGGAACTGGGCGGAACGCAGGATGCGCACATCCTCGATCCGCTTCACGCTTGCCGAGCCCATGTCCTGGCTGAACAGCTGGTCGCGCAGCACGGTGAAGCCTTCCTTCAGGCTGAGCTGGAACCAGTCCCGGCAGGTCACGCGATTGCCCGACCAGTTATGGAAATACTCGTGAGCGATCACGCTCTCCACCGCATCGTAATCGCCGTCGGTCGCGGTTTCCGGGTCGGCCAGCACATAGCGGGTGTTGAAGATGTTGAGGCCCTTGTTCTCCATCGCGCCCATGTTGAAATCGGACACGGCGACGATGTTGAACGTGTCGAGATCATATTCGCGGCCGAACGTCTCCTCATCCCATTTCATGCTGTTCTTCAGCGATTGCATGGCGTGGCCGGTGCGTTCCAGATCGCCGTCCCGCACCCAGATGGCGAGATCGACCCTGCGCCCGCCGCAGGTGACGAAGCTGTCGCGATTGGCGACGAGATCGCCCGCCACCAATGCGAAGAGGTAGCACGGCTTGGGCCAGGGATCGTGCCATTCGGCCCAGTGCGTGCCATCGCCGGGATCGCCCGACGCGGCGAGGTTGCCATTGGACAGCAGGATCGGGAACAGCCCCTTGTCCCCGCTCATCCGCACTCTGTAGGTGCTGAGCACGTCCGGACGGTCGGGAAAGAAGGCGATTCGCCGGAAGCCTTCGGCCTCGCACTGGGTGCATAGCATCCCGTTGGAAGCATAGAGGCCCATCAACTGGCTGTTGGCCGCGGGCTCGATCTCCGTCACCACCGTGATTTCATGGGCCGCGCCGGGCAGGGTGATGAGCAGGTCCGCCCCATCCATCGTCCAGCTGTTGTTCGGCTCGCCATCCACCCGGACCGAAAGCGGCGTGAGGCCGTCGCCATTCAGGCGAATGACCGGATCGCTTGCGCCATCGGGATTGCGCGCGACCTCCAGCACGGCCGACACGCGGGTGCGCTGCAGCCCCAGCGCGAAATCCAGCGATACCCTGGGCACCAGCCAGGCCGGCGGAAGATAATCCTCCCGCCGGATGATGCGCGGCGCCTGCGGAGCGGCAGCAGCGTCGGCCTGCTCCGGATTTCCCTGGGGCACGGTAGGGTCTTGCACGATATCCATAGGATTCCTGTCTTAGGTTCTTTCGCCGGGCCGTCCAGTGGCTACAACGCCGGCATGGCGCATATGTTCATTTTCGGGCTGGGCTATGCCGCGAGCCATATCGCCGCCCATCTGCGCCAGTCAGGCTGGACGCTCGACGCGACGGGACGACACGGCAATCTGGATTTCGCCGATGCCGCCGCGATCCGATCCGCATTGCGCCGGGCCAGCCATGTGCTGTCGTCAGTGCCGCCGGGCGAGGATGGCGATCCGGTGCTGGATGCGCATGGCGCGGATCTTGGCGGCAAATGGCTGGGCTATCTCTCTTCCACCGGGGTCTATGGCGACACCGGCGGAGCCTGGGTGGACGAAAGCGCGCAGATCGGCGGCGGCAGGCGCTCCGCCCGCGCGCAAGCCGATGCGGGCTGGCTGGAGCTGGGCGCGCGCGTGTTCCGCCTGCCCGGCATCTACGGGCCGGGGCGCAGCGCGCTGAAACGGGTGCGGGAAGGCCGCGCCCACCGGATCGACCTGCCGGCCCAGGTCTTCAGCCGGGTGCATGTGGAGGACATCGCCAGTGGCGTCATGGCCGCGCTCGACCGCCCCGCGCCGCCCGGCGCCTACAATCTGGCGGATGACCTGCCCTGCGGCCAGAACCGCGTGATCGAGGAGGCCTGCCGCCTGACCGGCGCCCCGGTGCCGCCGCTGCGGTCGCTCGACGAGGCCGGACTTTCGCCCATGGCCCGCGCTTTCTATGCCGAGAACCGCCGCGTGGCCAACGGCAAGGCCGAACGAATCCTTGGCTGGCGGCCGCGCCACCCTACATACCGGGAAGGTCTGCAAGCGGTTCTGGCCGCGGAAAGGGAACAGGCAGGACGATGAGCGAGACAGTCGAGATCACCCATCACACCGACGGGAATGGCGGCGAATACCGTGCGATCGTGCCCGGCAGCGAGTATTTCGGCCGGATGACCTGGCGCAAGGCCGGGGATGCCCGGCTGGTGGATCACACCATCGTGCCGCCCGAGATCGGCGGACGCGGCATCGCGGCGCAGCTGGTCGAGGCGCTCATCGCGGATGCGCGGGAGCAGGGATTCAGGATCATCCCCCAATGCAGCTATGTCGCGGCGGCCTTCCGCCGCCATCCGGAATGGGCCGACCTGCTGGCCTGAGCGGCGGCCCCGGCGGTCAGCCCTGCCGGCTTTCGGCCACCTCGCGCAGCAGCCGCTCCCGCGTGCCGGAGAGATCGAGCGCGAGCAGGCGCAAGGCCCCGCCCCGGCGCATGGCGGCGCGGAACTGGCAATCGTCTATATCGCCCTGCGCCCAGGTTTCGAGCGCGCCGGAAGTCAGATAGAGCATGTCCTCGGCCAGCTCCGGCTTGAGGATCTGCCGCTCCGGCCACCGCGCGAAGATCGCATCCAGCGCGTGATGCCAGAACCTCATGCTCATCTCCATGAACCGGGGGCGGTTCAGCTCGTCCTTGACCCCGAACAGGTGCCGCAGCAGCGCGCCATGCAGGGTGGGATTGGACAGGTAGATCGAAGAGACGCTGTCGACCGAATTCAGGAAAGCGTCGATCGGATCGGCGGCGGCGTGAATCTCTATCCCGGTATCGACCGTCTCCACGATATTGTTCAGGATGTGATAGAGCAGGGACGATTTGGAGCCGAACTGGTTGTAGATCGTCTGGATGCTCACGCCGGAAATGCCGGCGATGTCCTCCATGGAGAATTCGGTGCTCCCATGCAGCTGGAGCAGCGACTTCGTCGCATTGACGATCGAATCCCTGCGATTCTGCTTGCCTTGGTCGCGTTTGCTCATTCCACCCTCGATACAGCCAATCACCCGTCATCTCAAACCTGCATTTGGCCGCTTGACGGACAGGATGCACAAAATTAGAATTGATTCAAATTATATCGGAATATGCCTCGCCGGGTCGAGGCCAGGCTCCAAAAACGGCGAGGATCTGTGCAGTTCCACAACACCTATCTCCAGAAGCGCCAGCCCGGAATGTCCTATCGCGATTTCCAGAGGCTGTGGCGCTCGCATGGCGATTACGCCGCCAGCGTCCCCGCCTTCTGGGATAATGTCGAGCGCTACGTCCAGAACGATCCGGTCGAGGAGCCGGCGGGCATCCCCGGCGTTTCGACCGAATTCGATGCCGTGGGCGAAATCTACTACACCAGCTACGAAACCTGGGTTTCGATGCGCGACGTGATGTGGAACGAGATCAAGCCGGACGAGCAGCGCGTGTTCGCCGGGCCGCCCACCGCCGTCAGGGGCGACCGCACGGTCCACCAGCAGCCGGAAGGCCTCCACAAACTGTTCACCTTCGCCAGCTTCAAGGACGAGGAAGCGCGAGCGGATGGCGCACGCCTGCTGGCCGATCATGCCGCCGCGACGCTGGCCCTGCCCGATTTCGGCGGCAAGCTGGCTGGCTTTACCACCACCACCGCGCGGCAGGCGCCCGCCGATTCGGGGATGGCGGCGGTCCCGCAGACCGCGTCCAATCGCGACCTGCTCTTCATTCATCATTTCACCAGCGAGGATGCGGCCCGGAGCGCCTTGAAAAGCGCCGACTACCTGCGGCTGCAAACGCTGGAAGACCGCTTTCTCGACTGGGATTCGCGGATCGTGATCCTCACCCGCGGGTGGGTGTTCAAGGGCGATAACGGCTGATTTCGAAGGACTGTCCCCATGGAAATTTTCTACACCCCGCTCTGGCAGGATTCCGGCGCGCAGCGCCCGGCGCGGCAGTTCGTCCAGGACGAGCTGTGGCTGATGGAGCAGCTCGAGGATCTGGGCTTCGACGCCTGCTGTTCCCCGGAGCATCATTTCGACATCGACTATTCCGCCTGCCCGGACAATTTCCTGCCGCTGGCCTATCTCGCCGGCAAGACCACGCGCCTGAAGCTGTGCCTCGCCGCCGTGATCCTGCCCTGGAACGATCCCCTGCGCGCGGCCGAAAAGCTGGCCTTCCTCGACCATCTCAGCAACGGCCGCTGCATGCCCGGCTTCGGGCGCGGCCTGGCCCGGATGGAATATGAGCTGCTGGGCATCGACATGGACGAATCGCGGGATCGGTTCGACGAAGCCGTGGTGATGGTGCTGGATGCGCTGAAAACCGGCACGATCGAGGGCAGCGGCCCCTACTACAAGCAGCCGCGCGCGCCGATCCATCCGGCTCCGCGCCCGGAACTCACGGAGAATTTCTGCGCGGTCGGGATGTCGCCGGATTCCGCCGCGATGGCGGGCCGCATTGGCGGCAAGATCCTCAGCTTCGTCAATCGCCCGCTGCCCGACATGATGCCGCTGTTCGATGCCTATGCGCAGGCGCTGCGCGCGCATCATCCGGGCAAGACCCCGCATTACATCATGGCCGACTTCTTCATGGTCCGGGAAAGCGCGGACGAGGCGCTCGATCTGGCGATGAAATATGTGGTGGAATACTTCCATACCGTCGTCCGCCATTACGAAATGACCGGCGAGCATTTCGACAAGGCCAAGGGCTATGCCTCCTATGCGGAAGCGGCAGCGGCATTGCGGGAAGCCGGAGCCGACGCGGCCGCCGAAGCCTATGTCAAGGCGCAGGTGGGGATCGGCACCCCGGAGCAGGTGCTTCGGAATATCGAGGAGCGCATCCAGGTCATCGGACCGGAAATGAGCCTCGCCGGGTGCTTCTATTACAGCGGGATGCCGCGCGAGCTGGCGCAGGAATCCCTGCAATTGTTCAGCCGGAAAGTGATCCGCGAAGCCAAGGACATGGCCGGCGCGGCCAGGGCGGGCCGGGTTCCCGCCTGACCGCGCTTGCTCTCTCGGCCACATCGACCGGCCCGGTAAGGGGCTGGCGTGTTTCGCATCAATGCCATATGTCGCGCTCGTGAAGGCACGCCATGAAGGGCGGCCGGAGTTTCATCATCGAGGGGGACACCATATGACCAGCAGCACGATCCGGCAGGGCTTCTTCATCCTGATCGGCATCGCGGCCCTTTTCCTGACATGGCCCTATGCCATCCAGTGGATTCAAGCCGGCGGCAATATCCTGAACCCGGTCACATTCTTCTCCGACGCGATCAACGCGGGCGGCACCGCCGCATTCCTGACCTTCGATCTGCTGGTCGTCTGGATCGTCTTCATGGTCTGGGTGGTGGGCGACGCCGCCAAGGTCGGCCTGGGCGCCAGGACCGGCTGGGTCTTCGTCGCGCTGTCGTTCATCGGCGTGTCGATGGCCTTCCCGTTCTACCTCGTCTATCGCGAGCGCTTCCTGGCCAAGCAGAACCAGGGCTGAGCCTTGCAATCCGGGGCGGCCCCGGCAAGCCGCCCCCCCCTTCCGCCGGTCAATTGACCAGCAGCCCCAGATCGACGATCTGCCGATGCGCCCGGTCCAGCACCGACCGGACATGGCCAGACAGCGCGTAAATCTTTGATCTGCTGTCGCTGGCGTCCGCAGTGCAGGTCAATATGCCCATGTCGGCCAGCCGCTTGAGCGTGTAATAGAACGATGTGCTCGAATATTTTCCGAGGCTGAAGACATCGGTCGCCCGCGCCTCGACCATCTCGTAGAGATGGATCACGATATAGAACTCTATCGAATAATACCGGATGTTCAGGCTCTGCTCGATAAAGCCGACATGCGCATAAATCGGGGCGATTTCACGATCGCCTTCCGCGAACAGCCGCGAGCGCATCCAGCGGTCGATCGAAAGATAGGCGGAATCGATCAGGGCCCGCGTCTGATCGCTGAGGCGGTAGCGGCGCAGCACCTGGGCGCTGGACAAGGCGCGTGAGCGGACGATCCCGGACCGCTTCAGATCCTGCAGCGAGGCGAAGAATGTGGAGCTGGCCAGCGGGCAATTTGCCAGGATCGATGTGGAGGATGCCTCATCGTTCTCGTAAATATAGGATATGATGGAATATTTCTTCGAATAAACGCGCAGCTTGGTCGATCGCTCCACCTCGCCGATGATCTGCGCCATGCTGCGATTGTTCATCATATCAGGCCTGGGCAACGGGTTCGTGTCGTGCGGCCGATTTCTCCATGTCCCGCGCGGCGATGCAATGCAAAAATTTAACGACGCTTTTCGGAGTTGCGGGATTCGCGGCGCCATCCGCATAGTGCCGCCCATAAGAGCGGTTGCAGGCAATGGAAGCCCGGAAAAGGGCTCATGCCGCGAGCGGGCCTGCGCGCTCGGGAGAGGATGCCATGAAAGGACTTATATTCCACGGGAAGCGGGATATCCGCTACGAAAGCCTCAACGATCCGGGCCTCGAAGATGATCGGGACGCGCTGGTCCGCGCCGTCGCCTGCGGCATCTGCGGCAGCGATCTCCACCTCTATCATGACGATTTCGCGGAGATCGGCGAGGGCTTCGAACTCGGCAAGGGTTTCTGCGTGGGCCACGAAGCCGTCGGCGAGGTGGTCGAAACCGGCAAGGGCGTCGCCAATCTGAAGGTCGGCGACACGGTGATGCTGGCGGCGATGACCGGCTGCGGCAATTGCCGCCCCTGCCTGCGCGGCGAAAGCAAGCAATGTGAAAACGGCGGCTGGAACGTGTATGGCTTCGGCATCGGCCTGGGCGGCTGCCAGGCCGAGCTGATCCGCGTGCCCGCCGCCGATTACAACGCCGCGCGTCTGCCCGAAGGCGTCACGGTGGACCAGGGCATCCTGCTGACCGACAACCTTTCCACGGCCTATGGCGCGGCGCTGGGCGCGGAAATCAGGCCCGGCAGAAGCGTGGCCGTGATCGGCCTCGGCCCGATCGGCCTGATGGCGGTGGAACTGGCGATGGTGATGGGCGCATCCGTGGTCTATGCGATCGATCCCGTGGCGGAACGACGCCAATGCGCCGCGGAAATGGGCGCAGTCCCGGTCTGGGCGGACGATGTCGCCGCGCATCTGCGCGAGGAAACGCAGGGCAGGATGGTCGATTGTATCATAGAGGCCGTCGGCGGGGACAGGACCATGGAGGCCGCCCTCTCGCTGGTCGGTGTCAACGGCAATATCTCCATCCTGGGCGTGAACAATTCGATGAATTTCAGGATTCCGCGCCAGGTCTTCGTCAACAACGCCACCATCCGGGGCAATTTCGTGACCGAGGTCCACAAGCACTGGCCCGCGCTGGTGCCGATGCTGCAATCCGGGCGGCTGCGGCCCGAGCGCTTCATCACGGAGCGAATGCCCTTGTCGGAGGGGCCGGAAGGCTATCGCAAGTTCGATGAGCGCGAGGGCGGCACGCTCAAGGCGATACTCTACACCTGAGCCGGAGCGGCCGGACAACACGGGATCAACCCATAATCGAGGAGAGAGGCCGCGATGCTCGACGGCAAGGTAGTGATAGTGACAGGCGGCGCGCGCGGCATCGGCAGGAGTTGCGTCGAGATATTCGCCGCGGACGGCGCGAAAGTGATCTTCAGCGACCTGTCGGAAGAAAACGGCCGCGCGGCGGAAGCGGAAATCGCCGGCCAGGGTGGCGAGGCGCTATTCGTCCAGGGCAATATGGCCAATGAGGATGACGTCGTCCGCATGGTGGATGCCGCTATCTCCCGATTCGGCCGGCTCGATGGCGCGGTGAACAATGCGGGGGTGGCGATGACCGGCGCCCCGTTTCACAAGCTGGGAACCGCCGACTGGCAGCGGGTGATCGACATCAACCTGACCGGGGTTTTCCTGTCATTGAAGCATGAAACCCGCGCGATGATGGACAATGGCGGCGGGGCCATCGTCAATATCTCGTCGGCGGATGGCGAAATCGGCCGGCCGGACGCCTCGGACTATAACGCCTCGAAGCACGGCGTGCTGGGGCTGACCAAATCCGCCTCGACCGAATATCGCGAAACGCGGGTGCGGGTGAACGCCGTGCTGCCCGGGCTGATCTTCACCCCGCTGGTGGAAAGCCTGATCGACGACCCGTCCTTCGGCCCGCAGTTCCAGCCGATCCTGAACCGCCATTCGATCGACCGGCGCGGGCGGCCCGAAGACATAGCCCAGGCCTGCAGATGGCTGCTGTCGGACTATGCGTCCTTCGTGAACGGGGCCGGGCTTTCGGTCGACGGGGGCTATCTGGCCCGGTGAAGGGCAGGGAAACATCGAATCGAACGGAAGGGGTTTTGCATATGATAACGCTGATTGTCGCGGCCCGCAGGAAGGCCGGAATGTCGCCGGAAGCCTTCAGGGAGCACTGGCTGGAGCGCCATGCGCCGCTGGTGTTGAGCGTTCCGGAATTTGCCCGCTATCTCAAGAAATACGCGCTCTATCCCCTGGCCGAGGGCGGCAGCGCGCCCGGCCTCGGCGCCCTGCCCGATTATGACGGGATCGGCGAGCTGTGGTTCGAAAGTGTGGAGGCGATGATGCAGGCTTTCAGCGAGCCGAAATATCTCGAGATCATCCGCCCGGACGAGGAACTGTTCCTCGACCGCGACGCCTGCCTCACCTTCGTGACCGAGGAACGGATCATGAAGGCGGGTGCGGACTAGGAGAAGACCCATGGACGACAAGTTCCAGCAATTGCTCGACATTCACGAGATCAGGCAGGTTTCGATCCGCTACAACCGCCATGCCGATGCCTGCGAGGGCGAGCAATTCGCCGCCCTGTTCACCGAGGATGGCGAATTCGACATCGTCGGCAACCAGACCTATCGCGGCCGCAAGGAGATCGCTTCGGTCTGCTACGGCTCGGTCGGCATCGTCCACCTTGCGATCGATTCGATCGTCGAGGTCGACGGCGACACCGCCACCCAGACATCGAAACTGATTATCGGCAAGGTCGCGGCGGACCAGTCCTCGATGGACCTCATCGGCACCACCACCATGCGCGACCAGTTCGTCCGGCAAGGCGGGCAATGGTTCATCAAGCGGCGGCAATCGCACATCGATACCGATCCGCAGCTCGCGCTGGCGCGACTTGCGGTCAAGGCGCAATGACGGACCAGGGGGAGAAGGAAAGACCATGCGGCTGAAAGACAAGACGGCAATCATCACCGGCGGGGCTTCCGGCATCGGCGAGGCAAGCGTCCGCCTGTTCGCGAAGGAAGGGTGCGACGTCACCATCGCGGACATCGATCCGGCTGGAGAGGCGCTGGCCGAATCGATCCGTTCGCAAGGCGGGCGGGCGGCCTTCGTGCACACCGACATGACCGACTTCGGTGCCATTCAAGCCCTGTTCGGTGCCCACCTGGACCGCTGCGGCACGCTGGACGTGCTGTTCAACAATGCCGGCAAGGACGGGCCGGGCAAGCCCGTGGCGGACACTTCCGAGGAAGAGCTGGACCTGCTGCTTTCCGTCAATTTCAAGAGCGTGTTCCTGGCCTGCAAGCTGGCCGCGCCGATCATGACCGGGGCGGGCAAGGGCTCGATCATCAGCACGTCGGCCGGGTCCGCGCGCGAAGGGCTGGCATGGCCGAATATCGCCGCCTACATCGCTTCGAAGGGCGCCATCATCTCCTTCACCCGCGCGCTGGCGGTGGAGCTTTCCCCGCAAGGCGTACGGGTCAATTCGCTCAACCCCGGCGTCACCGACACCCCGATGCTGCGCGGATTCGCCGCCAAGCTGGAAGACCCGGAAGGCTTCTGGGAATCGATGAATTCCATGCAGTTGCTCCATCGCCTGGGCAAGCCGGAAGAACTGGCGGCCGGAGCGCTGTTCCTGGCCTCGGACGAATCGTCCTATGTCACCGGCACGGATCTGCTGGTGGACGGGGGGCTGGTGCTGGGCTGAGCGGGATCGCCGGCCATCGCGCCATTCGGCGAAACTGGCGGGAAATGGTGCTGCTGGAGAGAATTGAACTCTCGACCTCAGCCTTACCAAGGATGCGCTCTACCACTGAGCTACAGCAGCCCACCATTTCCGTCCGCCGGGCGGCATCAGCCATGGCCCGGGCAGGCGCGCGCTATTGGCTGCGAGCACCGCACTTGTCAAGCGCGCCCGGCTTGGGCAGGGCATATTGGCGATGAACGACAAACCCGCCGCCCCTTCCCGCGAGGAACGCCTGGCCGCGAAGCTGCGCGAAAACCTGCGCCGCCGCAAGGCCCAGGCCCGCGCGATGGAGCAGGGCGATCAAGCCGCTCTTTCCAAACAGCCGCCGAAAAGCTAGGGGATGCCGCTCCGCGGGCATGGCGCGATCGAGGGGGCACCGGCTGATCGCGCGAGGCCACACAACATGATTTTTTCCGCAGGAGCGTGAAGACTTGCCGAGCCTGATCCTTGTCCGCCACGGCCAGAGCCAGTGGAACCTCGAAAACCGCTTCACCGGCTGGTGGGACGTCGACCTGACCGAAAAAGGCGTCGAGGAAGCCCGCGCCGGCGGCGCATTGCTGGCCGCGAAGGGCCTGCTGCCCACCCGCGCCTTCACTTCGCTGCAGACCCGGGCGATCCGCACGCTGCATCTCGCGCTGGAAGAATGCGGGCGGCTGTGGATTCCGGAAACCAAGGACTGGCGCCTGAACGAGCGCCACTACGGCGGGCTGACCGGGCTGGACAAGGCGCAGACCGCCGCAAAGCATGGCGACGCGCAGGTCAAGATCTGGCGCCGCAGCTTTGATACTCCGCCGCCGCCGCTGGAAGCCGGCAGCGAATTCGATCTGTCGCGCGACCCGCGCTATGCCGGAATCGCGGTGCCCGCCACGGAAAGCCTGAAAGACACCATCGCCCGCGTCCTGCCCTATTACGAAAGCGACATATTGCCCGCGATCAAGGCCGGGGAAACCGTTATCATCTCCGCCCACGGCAATTCGCTGCGCGCGCTGGTGAAGCATCTTTCGGGCATTTCCGACGCGGACATCACCGATCTGGAGATCCCCACCGGCCAGCCGATCATCTATGATTTCGACGAAGCGCTGCAGCCGGGCGAACGGCACTATCTGAAGGATCGCTGAGATCATGCCTTCCACCGCAAAGCCGAAGGTTGCGATCGTCATGGGCAGCCAGTCCGACTGGCCCACCATGAAATGCGCTGCGGATGTGCTGGACGAGCTGGGCGTAGCCCATGACACCCGGATCGTTTCGGCCCACCGCACACCGGAGCGGATGTTCGAATTCGGCAGGACCGCTGCCGATCAGGGCTTCCACGTGATCATCGCCGGCGCGGGTGGCGCGGCCCATCTGCCGGGCATGGTCGCCTCGCTCACCCATCTGCCGGTGCTGGGCGTGCCGGTGCAATCCAGGGCGCTGTCGGGACAGGACAGCCTGCTGTCCATCGTCCAGATGCCGGCGGGCGTGCCGGTCGGCACCCTGGCGATCGGCGAGGCGGGCGCCGCCAATGCCGGGCTGCTGGCGGCCTCGATCCTGGCGCTGGGCGATTCCGCCCTTGCGGAGCGGCTCAAGGCCTGGCGCGCGAACCGCACGGGCGCGGTGGCCGAACGTCCTTCCGACAATTGAGAGCAAGAGCGGCATGATCCTGCCCGGGGCGACCATCGGCATTCTCGGCGGCGGCCAGCTCGGCCGGATGCTGGCCATGGCCGCGGCCCAGCTCGGCTATCGTTGCCATATCTACGCGCCCGAGAAGGACAGCGTGGCGGCGGAAGTGAGCGCCAGCTTCACCTGCGCCGCCTGGGACGATGCAGGGGCGATGGCCCGGTTCGCGCAGGATTGCGCCGCCATCACCTACGAGTTCGAGAATGTTCCGGTCGCGCCGCTGGCGGCCATTCCGCAGGATATGCTGCTTCCCAACCCGCTCGCGCTCGAAACCGCGCAGGACCGGCTGCGGGAGAAGCGTTTCATCGAAAGCCTCGGCGGCAGGCCCGCGCCTTTCCGCCAGGTGGATGCGGCGGAAGATCTGGCCGATGCGCTGGACCGGATCGGAGCGCCCGGCATCCTCAAGACCCGGCGCGACGGCTACGACGGCAAGGGCCAGTGGCGGATCGAATCCGCGCGGGAAGCCGAAGCGCTGCACCTGCCCGATTCCCCGCTGGTCTATGAAGGCTTCGTCCGCTTCGACGCCGAATTCTCCGTGATTCTGGTGCGCGGGCGAGACGGCATTATCCATTTCTGGGATAGCGCCGAGAATGTCCACGAAGGCGGTGTGCTGGCGCAATCGACCGTGCCCGCTTCCCCCGCGATCGTCGCGCAGGTCGGCAAGGCCCGCGATCTGGCCGCGAAAGTGGCGGAGTCGCTGGAATATGTCGGCGTCCTGACGCTGGAATTCTTCGCCACCGAGCAAGGCCCCGTCTTCAACGAGATGGCGCCGCGCGTGCATAATTCCGGGCACTGGACCATCGAAGGTGCGCTCACCAGCCAGTTCGAGAACCACATTCGCGCGATCTGCGGGCTGCCGCTGGGCGATACCGGCCTCGCCGCGACGCGGGTGGAGATGCGCAACCTGATCGGCACGAGGGTGAACATCGCCCCGCAAGTGCTGGCCGATCCGGCCAATCACCTGCACCTCTACGGCAAGGCGCGGGCCCGGCCGGGGCGCAAGATGGGCCATGTGACCCGGCTGGAGCTGGACTGAGCGGCCATGGCGCAGCACCTTGTCCTGATCGCGGCCCGGGCGGACAATGGCGTGATCGGCCGCGACGATGCGCTGCCCTGGCGCATTCCCGCCGATCTCAGGCGGTTCAAGGCGCTGACCATGGGCAAGCCGATGATCATGGGCCGCAAGACCTTCGCCAGCCTGCCGGGGCTGCTTCCGGGCCGCCGCCATATCGTGCTGACGCGCGACGGCGGCTGGACCGCGCCCGGCGCCGAGCGCGCCGGCAGCATCGAGGAAGCGCTGCGTCTAGCCGGGGAGGCAAGCGAGATCACCGTGATCGGCGGCGCGGAGATCTATGCCCTGTTCCTGTCCCTGGCCGATCGGATCGAACTGACCGAAGTGCATGGCGAGTTCGCGGGCGACGCCTTCATGCCCCCACTGGGCACGGAATGGCAGGAGAGCTTGCGCGAGGATCATCCCGCACTAGGAGATGTACCCGCCCATTCCTTCGTCACGCTGGAGCGAAAGCCGCAGTGATCCGCCTCGACCATCGTGAAAAAGTGCCTGACGAGCTGCGCGGCGCCATCCTAGCGCTGGGCAATTTCGACGGATTCCACCTGGGCCACCAGGCCGTGGTGCGCGAGGCCGTGGAATGGGCGAGAGGTGAAGGCCGCCCCGTGATCGTGGGCACGTTCGACCCGCACCCTGTGCGCTTCTTCAAGCCCGATGTGCCCCCCTTCCGCCTCACCACGCTAGACCAGCGGCAGGAATTGTTCGCCGAAGCGGGCGCGGATGCGATGCTGGTGTTCCATTTCGATGGAGCGCTGGCCGGGATGAGCGCGGACGGCTTTGCCCGCGACATAGTGCTCGAAGGTGTCGGCGCGGCCGGGGTGGTGACGGGCGAGGATTTCTCCTTCGCCAGGGCGCGCAGCGGCAACCCCACCGTGCTGGCGGAGCTGGGCGGGCAGCTTGGCTTCGGGGTGCGCGCGGTCGGCCCGGTGGCGGAGGCAGGCGGGGTCGTGTCTTCCAGCCGCATCCGCGAAGCGTTGCAGGAAGGGGATTGCGCCACCGCCGCCCATCTGATGACCCGGCCCTTCGCGATCCGCGGAGACGTGCTGCATGGCGACAAGCTGGGCCGCACCATCGGCTTTCCCACCGCCAATCTCGCGCTGGGCACCTATCTGCGCCCGCGCTACGGCATCTATGCGGTCACCGGCCGGATCATCGCAACCGGGCAAGTGCTCAAAGGGGCGGCGAACCTCGGCATCCGCCCCACTTTCGACCCGCCCAAGGAATTGCTGGAGCCTCACTTCTTCGACTTCTCGGGCGATCTCTATGGGCAGGAGATCGAGGTGGCCTTCCACCGCTTCATCCGCCCCGAAGCGAAGTTCGACAGCCTGGAAGCGCTGCAGGAACAGATGGCCCGCGATTGCGACGAGGCCCGCGCCATCCTCGCCTGAGACGAAGCGCATCGCCCGGCGGCGATGCGAGCGGGCTTTTCTATACCGCCGCTTTGCTCTAACGGCGCTACCCCATGAGCGAACAGCGCGATTACCGAGACACGGTCTTCCTGCCGAAGACCGATTTCCCCATGAAGGCCGGGCTACCCCAGAAGGAGCCGGGCATTCTGGCGCGCTGGGAAGAGATCGACCTGTATGCGCGGCTGCGTGAAGCGCGCGCCGGTCGCGAGAAGTTCATCCTGCATGATGGCCCGCCCTACGCCAATGGTGACATGCATATCGGCCATGCGCTGAACCATATCCTCAAGGACATGGTGGTGCGCACCCAGACCCTGCTGGGCAAGGACGCGCCCTATGTTCCGGGCTGGGACTGCCACGGCCTGCCGATCGAATGGAAGGTCGAGGAGGAATACCGCAAGAAGAAGCGCAACAAGGACGAGGTTCCGGCCCGGGAATTCCGCGCCGAATGCCGCGCCTATGCCCAGAACTGGGTGAATGTGCAGCGCGAGCAGCTCAAGCGGCTGGGCGTGTGCGGCAATTGGGACAAGCCCTATCTCACCATGGATTTCGACGCAGAGGCGACCATCGTTGCCGAGCTGCTGAAATTCGCGGAAAGCGGCCAGCTCTATCGCGGCGCCAAGCCGGTGATGTGGAGCCCGGTGGAAAAGACCGCGCTGGCCGAGGCCGAGGTCGAGTATGAGGACATCACTTCGACCCAGATCGACGTGGCGTTCGAGATCACCGAGAGCCCGATCCCCGAGCTGGTCGGCGCCCACGCCGTGATCTGGACCACCACGCCCTGGACGATCCCGGTAAACCAGGCTTTGGCCTATGGGCCGGAGGTGGAATACCACCACTATCGTGCCCATGACGGTCGCCGCTTCCTGGTGGCGGTCGAACTGCTGGAAGCGTTCTTCTCCCGCACAGGGCTGGGTCCCGTTGCGGAAGATCCGGAAGGCGACATTACGCTGAGCGAATATGCGCTAGGCACTTATCGCGGCTCCGACCTAACGGGCACCATCGCCCGGCACCCGATGCACCGCTTGGGCGGATTCTTCGCGCACCCGCGCCCGTTGCTGGCGGGCGATTTCGTCACCACCGACAGCGGCACCGGGCTGGTCCATATGGCCCCAGACCATGGCGAAGACGACTTCCTGCTGTGCAAGGCCCATGGGATCAATCCCGTCTTCGCGGTGGAAGGGGACGGCAGGTATCGGGCGGACTGGGCGTGGCCCAATTCAAATCAAGAGGGCGGGCAGGGTTCGGTCATCAACCCTAAGTTCAACGCGCCGGACGGGCCGATCTGTTCCGATCTGCGCGAAGCGGGCGCTCTCCTCAGCGCATCCACCGATTATCAACATTCTTATCCCCATAGCTGGCGCAGCAAGGCCAAGGTGATCTTCCGCTGCACGCCGCAATGGTTCGTGCCGATGGACCGCCCGAGCCTGCGGATGCGCGCCGAGCAGCGCTGGGAGAACGAGGGTGGCTCGCCCGATCCCACCCCCGAGATCGAACCGGGCGAGGCAACCCTGCGCGAAACCGCGCTGCAGGCCATCGCCGACACTCGCTTCGTTCCCGAAAAGGGCCGCAACCGCATCGGCGCGATGGTGGAAGGGCGGCCGGACTGGGTGCTGTCGCGCCAGCGCGCCTGGGGCGTGCCGATCACCCTGTTCGTGGACCGCAAGAGCGGGGAATATCTCAACGATCCGGAGGTGAACGCCCGCATCGTCAGCGCGATTCGCGCCGGCGGCGTGGATGCGTGGGATGCGGAGAACGCACAGAGCTTGCTGGGCGATGCCTATCGCGCCGAGGATTACGAGCAGGTCACCGACATTCTCGACGTCTGGTTCGATTCCGGCTCCACCCACGCCTTCGTGCTGGAAAGCGGCAAGTGGCCCGAACTGACCCGGCCCGCGGGCTATCGGGATCCGCCCGCCGATCTCTATCTCGAAGGCAGCGACCAGCATCGCGGCTGGTTCCAGTCCTCGCTTCTCGAAAGCTGCGCCACGCGCGGCCACGCCCCTTACAAGGCGGTGCTGACCCACGGCTTCACCATGGACGCCAAGGGCGAGAAGATGTCCAAGTCCAAGGGCAACACGGTCAGCCCGCTGGACGTGATGCGCGATTACGGCGCGGACATCATCCGGCTGTGGGCGCTGTCGGTCGACTATACCGAGGATCACCGGATCGGCCCGGAAATCCTGAAGGGCGTGGCGGACCAGTATCGCAAGCTGCGCAACACCTTCCGCTATCTGCTGGGCGCGCTGGAGGGGTTCAGCGACACAGAGAAGGTCCAGAACGGCACCGAGATGCCGGAGCTGGAGCGCTACATGCTCGCGCTGCTGGCACAGCTGGATGGCGATCTGCGCCGGGCGGTGAGCGACTTCGATTTCAATGCCTATGTCCGCGCGCTGACCGACTTCTGCAACGAAGACCTGTCCGCCTTCTTCTTCGATATCCGCAAGGACTGTCTCTATTGCGATGCGCCGTCGGACCCCAAGCGGCGCGCCTATCGCACCGTGCTCGATACGCTGTTCCAGGCGCTGATCCGCTATGCCGCGCCGGTGCTGGTCTATACCGCCGAAGAGGTGTGGCAGAGCCGCTATCCCGGTTCAGACAGCGTGCATCTGCTGGAATGGCCGGAAGTGCCCGCCGTGGCCACGGATTGGGAGCGCTGGAACACGCTGCGCAGCCTGCGCAATCAGGTGAACGAAGCGATCGAGCCGCTGCGGCGCGAGAAAGTGCTCGGTTCCGGGCTGGAAGCGCAGGTGACGGTGCCAGCCGCATCGCCCGAAGCCGATCTCGCCGAATTGTTCATCACCGCGACAGTGACGCGAGGCGATGGTGACGGCGTGACCGTGACCCCCACTTCCGACCACAAATGCGGCCGATGCTGGCGCCATCTGCCGGAGGTTCCGGAAGACGGGGCGCTGTGCGGGCGCTGCGAGGATGCGGTGGCGGCGGTGGAAAGCGCGGCATGAGCGTCACGCTCCGCAACCGGCTGATCGGCCTCCTCCTTGCCGCCGCGATCTTCGCGGTGGACCAGTATGTGAAATGGCTGATGGTCGGGCCGCTGCGGCTGCGCGAGGTCGGGGTGATCGAGCTGATCCCGTTCTTCGACCTGCGCTGGACCCAGAATTTCGGCGTGTCGCTGGGCATGTTCACCGCCGATTCCATGGAAATGCGCTGGATACTGGTGGGCGTGACCTCGCTGATCGCGCTGGGCGTGTTCATCTGGATATTGCGGGAAAAGGTGCTGGGCGAAATCGGCGCGCTGGCGCTGATCCTGGGCGGCGCGCTCGGCAATATCCGCGACCGCTACAACCTGGGCTATGTGATCGATTATGCGGACCTGCATTTCGGCACGTTCCGGCCTTTCCTGATTTTCAACGTCGCCGATGCGGCGATAACCATCGGCGTGGTGATTATCCTTGCCCGCTCGCTTTTCCTGCGCGAAAAGCAGCCCGAACCGAATGACGACGAAACGGCGCACACGCCGGCGGAGACCTGACAGCATGCGCACCATTCCAGCCCTTATCATCCTTGCCGCCGGTTCGGCCGCCCTGGCCGGTTGCGGCAGCAGCGGCGTGTTCAATCGCGATCGTCCGGATGAAATGGCCGTGCAGCGCCAGGCGCCGCTGGCCGTGCCCCCCGATTTCGCGCTGGAACCGCCGCAGCCCGGCGCCCCGCGCCCGATCGAGGGCAGCGCCAGCCAGAAGGCGCTGGAAGCGCTGTTCGGCGCGCCCGATCCGCGCACCGGCCTGGAAACGAGCTCGCTCGAACGCGCGGGCCGGGCCGATCCCGGCATCCGCTCTTCGGTGGGCGACGAGAACACGCATACGGTGTCCAAGGGCACCGTCACCCGCGACATCCTGGCCGCACCGCAGGCCGACGGCGAGGCCGCGCGAGCCTTGATCCCGGGCTGATCCGGGAAGCTTTCCGAAGGAAATCAAGGGCCGCATGATGCGGCCCTTTCCATGTCAGTCTTCTGCCTGGTGAGCCTTGGGCAGCAGGCCCACCAGCAGCTTGTCGATCTTGCGCCCGTCCATGTCCACCACTTCGAAGCGCCAGCCCTGCTCCTCGAACACTTCGCCTTCGACCGGCAGCTTCTTGAGGATGGACAGCACGAAACCGGCGGCGGTGGCGAATTCCCGGTCTTCCGGCAGGTCGATGCCCAGCCGCTCCGCCAGCTCGTCCGCCGGGGTCGCGCCGGATACCAGCAGGGAGCCGTCCTCGCGCTCGACCAGCAGCGGCTCGTCGCCCTCGTCCTGGCTGCTCACGAACTGGCCGACCAGCGCGGTCAGCAAATCATTGGGCGTGACCACCCCTTCCAGATGGCCGTATTCGTCATGCACCATGGCCATCGCGACATCGGATTGCTGCAGGATGCGCAGCGCATCCATGGCGTCGAGCTGATCCGGCACGATCTCCGTCTTGCGCAGCAGATCGCCCAGGCGCGGCGCCTTGCCCGCCAGCAGGGTGGCCATCACCTCGCGGACCTTGACCACGCCCACGATCTCGTCCGGCGAACCGTCGGCCACCGGCAGCAGCGAATGCGGCGTCTCCTCGATCGCCTCGCGGATCTGCTCCACCGTCGCGCCCAGGTCGATCCAGTCCAGCTCGATGCGCGGCGTCATGACCTCGCGCACCGGGCGGTCGGCCAGCCGCATCACGCCCGCCATGATCGCGCGCTCCTCCTCCTCCAGCACGCCGGAGCGGGTCGCTTCCGCGAAGATCATCTGCAGCTCCTCGGCGGACAGGCCGTGCTCGCCGCGATGGCGGATGCCGAGCACCCGCAGCAGGAAGGATGACGAACGATCCAGTGTCCAGACGAACGGCGCCGCCACCTGGGACAGCACCACCATCGGCCGGGACATCAGGGTCGCGATCGGTTCCGCCATGCGCAGCGCGAACTGCTTGGGCACCAGTTCCCCGATCACGAGGCTGAAATAGGTGGTCAGCGCGATGACGAGCGCGAATCCGGCCTCATCCGCATATTTCTGCGGCAGGCCCAGCCAGGCCAGCCGCTCGCCCACCGGCCCGCCCAGGCTGGCGCCGGAATAGGCGCCGGCGATGATCCCGACCAGGGTGATCCCGATCTGCACGGTGGAGAGAAACTTGCCCGGGTCCGCCGCCAGCGCCAGCGCGGTCCTCGCGCCGCGGCTGCCGCTATCCGCCGCGATCCGCAAGCGGGCCTGCCGCGCGGAGACGATCGCCAGCTCCGACATGGAAAAAATTCCGTTCAGCAGGATCAATGCCGCGATGATGAACAGGTCTGGCCAGGGGAAAGGTGTCACGATGACATGCCGCTAGCAGATTTGTCCGGACGAGCGAAGAGCCGCTGTTCGGCTCAGGTCATCCCATATGCCACAAAAACAGGCCTATGCGGAATTTTCGGGAACTGGCGTGACGATCTGTGCGTTTGTGCGCATAAGTTGAATTGCCGGGTAACCGGGTGGCTGCCACGATTCGCCTGCAAGCCGTCCAGCGCCCTGTCTCGAGTTGGAACCAGTCAATCAAGAGGATGTCGATCTTATGAAGAAGTCCCGCATTCTGATCTCGGGCGTGGCCGCCCTGTCGCTCGTATCGCTTTCCGCCTGCGTCACCGATCCCAACACCGGCGAGCAGAAAGTCTCCCGCACCGCCATCGGCGGCGTCGGCGGCGCTGCGCTGGGCTATCTGCTCGGCGGAATCATCGGCGGCCAGACCGCCCGGATCGTGGGCGCGGGCATCGGCGGCGTCGCCGGCGGCGCCATCGGCTACAAGATGGACCAGCAGATCAAGGAGCTGAAGGAGCAGACCGCCGGTTCAGGCGTGGATGTGACGGAGACGCCCGATGGCAAGGCCATCCTGGTCAATCTGCCCGACGGGGTGACTTTCGCGGTCGACAGCACCACCATCAGCCCGTCCTTCCAGAGCACGCTGGACCAGATCGCGACCAGCCTGAAAACCTATCCGGACAGCCTGATCGACGTTTACGGCCATACCGACTCGACCGGCTCGGACACCTATAACCAGGGCCTGTCGGAACGCCGGGCCAAGGCCGTGGCCGATTATCTGGCGATGCGCGGCGTTTCCTCCGCCCGTATCCGTTCGCAGGGCTTCGGCGAGCAATATCCGGTGGCGACCAACGAAACCGCCGAGGGCCGCGCCCTGAATCGCCGGGTCGAAATCAAGATCACGCCGATCAGCCAGGAAGAAGTGAACGCCGCCAAGGGCCAGTAATTCCGCCAGCCGATGGCAGCGAAGGGGGCCGGTCCATTGCGACCGGCCCTTTTTCCATGGGGGTTCAGCCCGCCTCGCGCGCGGCCCGGTCCGCCAGCCGCGCCACCGCGGCGGCGTGAATATCCGGGGCGCTGACCAGCAGCCCGAAGGCGCGCGGATCGTGCTTGTTGTAGTTGAGCGGCTGCCCGAAGGCGTCGCTGACCGCGGCCCCCGCTTCCCGCGCGATCAGAGTGGCGGCGGCGATGTCCCATTCGAAGCCCCAGCGCAGGGTCGCCACCAGATCGGCCTCGTCGGCCGCGACCATCGCCACCCGCAGGGCGATGGCATTGGGCTTGTCCACCAGGGTGAGGTCCGCATCGTCCTGCGCCAGGTGATCCGCCGGCACCCGCGCGCCCGGGAATCTTCGCCTCCTGCTCGCGCGCAGGGGCGAGCCGTTGCGCACCGCGCCCTGCCCCGCCACAGCCGACCAGAATTCCTCGCGCGCCGGCGCGGCCAGCAGGCCGATCAACGGACGTCCGGCGCTGACCAGAGCCACGGAAACCGCCCAGCCGCGCCGTCCGCGCACGAAATCGCGGGTGCCGTCGATCGGGTCGACCAGCCAGATCAGCCCCTTGTCGAGCCGGTCGGCATTGTCGGCGGTTTCCTCTGAAAGCCAGCCCGCCGCCGGCAGCAGCGCGGACAATTCGGACTTGAGGAAGGCGTTCACTTCCAGGTCCGCGGCGCATACCGGATTGCCCGGAGTCTTTTCCCAGCTTTCCACCCGATGCCCCGCGCCGGGCCAGCTGGCGATCGCGATCTGCCCGGCTTCGCGGACAATTTCTTCGAGGCGCTCGCTGTCGATCATGCAATACATTTGCAATGGGCGCTGTCGGGGCACTTTTCAAGACGCCCAAGCTGTGCTTAGGGGCAGGCGAAGTTTTTCGGCCCGATCCCGGGGCGTCTCTCATCAGGAAAGCGGACCTCATGAACATTCACGAGTACCAGGCCAAGGAACTGCTTGCGAAATTCGGTGTCGGCGTTCCCGCCGGCCACGCCGCGCTGACAGTGGAAGAAGCCGTGGCGGGGGCGAAGAAGCTGCCCGGGCCGCTCTATGTGGTGAAGGCGCAGATCCACGCGGGCGGCCGCGGCAAGGGCAAGTTCAAGGAGCTTGGCCCCGATGCCAAGGGCGGCGTGCGCCTCTGTCGGAGCATCGAGGAAGTGGAAGCGAACGCCCGCGAAATGCTGGGCAACACGCTGGTCACGGTGCAGACCGGCGAAGCCGGCAAGCAGGTCAACCGCCTCTACGTCACCGATGGCGCCGACATCGCCAAGGAATATTACCTGTCCATGCTGGTCGATCGCAAGACCAGCCGGATCGCCCTGATCGTATCCACCGAAGGCGGCATGGACATCGAGGAAGTGGCGCATTCGACGCCCGAGAAGATCACCACCATCACCATCGACCCGGCCGAAGGCTTCATGCCGCACCATGGCCGCGCCGTGGCCTTCGCCCTGAAGCTGTCGGGCGATCTCAACAAGCAGGCCCAGAAGCTCGCCGCCCAGCTTTACGAGGCGTTCAACGCCACCGACATGTCGATGCTGGAGATCAACCCGCTGATCGAGACGACCGACGGCAGGCTGCTGGTGCTGGACGCCAAGGTCAGCTTCGATTCGAACTCGCTGTTCCGCCATCCCGACATCGAAGCCCTGCGCGACGAGACGGAGGAGGACCCGGCCGAGGTCGAGGCGAGCAAATACGATCTCGCCTATATCAAGCTCGATGGCAATATCGGCTGCATGGTGAACGGGGCGGGCCTCGCCATGGCGACGATGGACATCATCAAGCTCAACGGCGCCTTCCCGGCCAACTTCCTCGACGTCGGCGGCGGCGCCTCGAAGGAAAAGGTGACGGAAGCCTTCAAGATCATCCTGTCCGATCCGGCGGTGGAAGGCATTCTCGTCAACATCTTCGGCGGGATCATGAAGTGCGACGTGATCGCCGACGGCATCGTGGCCGCGGCCAAGGACGTCAACCTCTCCGTTCCGCTGGTGGTCCGGCTGGAAGGCACCAATGTCGAGAAGGGCAAGGAAATCCTGAACAATTCCGGGCTGCCGATCGTCTCGGCCAACGATCTGGGCGATGCCGCCCGCAAGATCGTGGCCGAAGTGAAGCAGGCCGCCTGAGCCGGCCCACCGAGCCGAGCCACGCCGCGCCATGCCTTACCACTTGCCCTGGACGCCCATTTCGGTCTAACGGGAAAACATACACCAGTTTACAATATCCGGAGTAGAAGCCATGAAGGTACTCGTCCCGGTCAAGCGGGTCATCGATTACAACGTGAAGCCGCGGGTGAAATCCGATGGTTCCGGCGTTGATCTCGCCAATGTGAAGATGAGCATGAACCCCTTCGACGAAATCGCCGTGGAAGAGGCGATCCGTCTGAAGGAAAAGGGCGCTGCCGAGGAAATCATCGTCGTCTCGATCGGCCCGGCCAAGGCGCAGGAAACGCTGCGGACCGCGCTGGCGATGGGCGCGGACCGGGCGATCCTGGTGCAGACCGACGAGGATGTCGAGCCGCTGGCCGTCGCCAAGATCCTGAAGGCCGTGGCGGAAGCGGAAGGCCCCGGCCTGGTGATCCTGGGCAAGCAGGCGATCGACGACGACTCCAACCAGACCGGGCAGATGCTGGCCGCGCTGCTGGGCCGCCCGCAGGGCACCTTCGCCAATGAGCTGACCATCGACGGCGGCAGCATCACCGTGAAGCGCGAGATCGACGGCGGCCTCGAGACGGTGAAGCTCGCCCTGCCCGCGATCATCACCACCGACCTGCGCCTGAACGAGCCGCGCTATGCTTCGCTGCCCAACATCATGAAGGCGAAGAAGAAGCCGCTCGATGAGAAGACCCCGGCCGATTACGGGGTGGACATCACCCCGCGCCTCAAGACGCTGAAGGTCACCGAGCCGCCGGTCCGCCAGGCCGGGATCAAGGTCGCCGATGTCGACGCGCTGGTCGGCAAGCTGAAGGAGTTGGGGATCGCCTGATCCCCGCACCCGCACACAGGATTCAAGGACAAGACGATGAAAACTCTCGTTTGGGTCGAACACGACAACACGTCGGTCAAGGATGCCACGCTTGCGGTCGTCACCGCGGCAGGCAAGCTGGGTGAAGTGCATCTGCTGGTCGCGGGCGCAGGCTGCGCCGCCGTGGCGGATGAAGCCGCGAAGATCGCTGGCGTCGCCAAGGTGCATCTGGCCGACGATGCTGCCTATGGCCACGCACTGGCCGAGAACGTCGCGCCGCTGATCGCGCAGCTGATGGGCGATCACGACGCCTTCCTCGCGCCCGCCACCACCACCGGCAAGAACATCGCGCCGCGCGTCGCCGCGCTGCTCGACGTCATGCAGATCTCCGACATCCTCTCGGTCGAGGGCGAGAAGACCTTCACCCGGCCGATCTATGCCGGCAACGCCATCGCCACCGTCGAATCGAGCGATCCGAAGCTGGTCATCACCGTGCGCGGCACCGCCTTCGAAAAAGCCGCCAACAGCGGCGGCTCCGGCACGGTCGAGGCGGTTTCCGGTCCGGGCGATGCCGGCCTGTCCAGCTTCGTCGGTTCGGAACTGGCGAAGTCGGAACGTCCGGAACTGACCAGCGCCAAGATCATCGTGTCGGGCGGCCGCGCGCTGAAGGATTCGGCTACTTTCGAGCAGGTCATCTTCCCGCTTGCCGACAAGCTCGGCGCGGGCGTGGGCGCCAGTCGCGCGGCGGTGGACGCGGGCTATGTGCCCAACGATTTCCAGGTTGGCCAGACCGGCAAGATCGTCGCCCCCGAAGTCTATATCGCCGTGGGCATCTCCGGCGCGATCCAGCATCTGGCCGGCATGAAGGACTCCAAGACCATCATCGCCATCAACAAGGACGAGGACGCGCCGATCTTCCAGGTTGCCGATATCGGCCTGGTGGCGGACCTGTTCAACGCCGTGCCGGAACTCGTCGGCAAGCTTTGATTTTGGCTTCACTGCATCAATGCAACGAAAAACCCGGTCCGACATGGCCGGGTTTTTTGTTTGCGGCCGTCCCTGCGTAAAGTTGGCCTGCATGCCCGAGGGAGGAAAAAGCTCTTGAGGAACATCGTTTTAGCGAGTGTCTACGCCTTGCTTTTTGCAAGCCAGCCCGCGATGGCCAAGAAGCCGCCACTCAGATTGGCGCCTAATTCGCAATGGATACTCGACTACGCCAAGGATAGCTGCAGGCTGGTCAGAAAGTTCGGCGAAGCAGATCAAGAAAGCCTGCTTTCGCTGGAGCGCTTTGGGCCTACCGACCAATTCTCACTTTGGCTTTTGGGTAAGCCGATTCGCCAGTCGAGCGAAGGGTTCAAGCTCACGGTGCGCTTCGGGCCGAACGAGGCTGAGCAATATCCCGATTATTATATGGGAAAGGGATCGAACGGAAAGCCCAGCCTGGTTTTCACCAGTGCGCTAAGGATTGCTGCCTTTCCCAAGAAAGACACAGCTTCGGCTGACTACGAAAAATGGCGGCAACGTCTCCTGATAACCGAAGAGCAAGAAAAAGCCGTCACGGAGTTTATCATCAGCAAAAGCGGTGCACGTGACATCGTTTTCGAGCTTGGTTCGATGGGCGAGCCATTCGCCGCTATGCGGAAATGCACAATGAATCTCGTCGCCGGATGGGGCTTGGACCCGGAAGAGCAAGCCAAGCTCGCCCGTAGACCATCACCCATTACCTCTCCAGGCAAGTGGATCGATTCAAATGATTACCCCTATCTCAAGCTGATGATAGGCGAACGCGCAATTGTCCATTTCAGACTGAATGTCAGTGCCAATGGCGAGGTAACGGATTGCCACATCCAGAACGGTATCGGCGACAAGGTCTTCCAGGATACTGTCTGCCGCGAGATGAAGAAGCACGCGCATTTCGAGCCAGCCCTGAACGAGAAGCTGGAGCCGGTGCAGTCCTACTATCAGAATACGGTCCGATTTAACATTCCGCCCCGGTAGGAATCCAAACCGCACAGTCACAGCCATCCGTCCACCGTGTGGATCGTCACGCCGACCAGCCCGCCGACCAGCGTGCCGTTGACCCGGATGAACTGCAGGTCGCGGCCTACCGCGCTTTCGATCCGCCCGGTCACGGTCCGCGCATCCCAGCGCTTCACCGTGTCCGAGACCAGCGTCACGATCTGCCCGCCGTAGCGGGTGGCCACGCCCACCGCCGTGCGCCGGGCGAAGCGGTTGATCTGGAGCTGCAGGGCCGGATCGTCGCGCAGAGCCTGCCCCAGTTCCGACAGCGCATCGCCGAATTGCCCCGCCAGCGCGGCATCGGGATCGCGCGCAAGGTCGATCAACGCGCGCCTGATCCGCTCCCACACCCCTTCCCACCAGCGGGCGAGGGCCGGATTGTCGAGCAATTCATGCTTCATCCGCTCCACCCTGGCCTGCATCGCCGGATCGTGCCCCAGATCATGCGCGAATCGCTCCAGCCCTTCCTCCACCTTGCGGCGCAGGGGATGATCGGGATCGACGATGCATTCCGCGATCAGCTTGTAGAGCCCGTCCAGCACGGCATTGGCCAGCCGCTCGTCCAGCCCGGTCAGCCGCAGCAGGGCATGGGCGCGCTGGTGGATCATGCCGCGGACCAGCTCCTCATTGGCTTCCAGCGTGGCGCCGGCCCAGCGCAGGATGCTCTCCAGCAAGGGCAGATGCCGCTTGTCCGCGATCGCGGCCTCCAGCATCTGGCCCAGCAGCGGCGCGATTTCCAGCCGGTCGAGCTGGCCCCGCAATCCGGCCTTCACCTGCCCGCCGAGCCGTTCGGGATCGAGCGATTCGAGCACTTCGGCGAACAGCTCCGCCGCGCCCGCGCGAATCCGGGATTGCCCGCCGCCGGTGGGAGCGGACAGGAAATTCCCGGCCGCGAGCGCCAGGTTCATCGCCCGCAATCGCCGCGCCACCACCGCAGGCGTCAGGAAATTGTCGCGCAGGAACGCCGCCATCGTATCGGCGATGCGATCCTTGTTCTCCGGTATGATCGCGGTGTGCGGGATCGGCAGGCCGAGCGGGCGGCGGAACAGGGCGGTGACGGCGAACCAGTCCGCCAGGCCGCCGACCATGGCCGCCTCGGCAAAGGCCAGCGCATAGCCCCAGGCCGGATGCACGCCCTCATAGCGCCTTGCCACCAGGAACAGCGCGGCCATCGCCAGCAGCAGCCCGGTGGCGACCATCCGCATATGGCGGGCGCGGTCGTTCGCGGGAAAGGCCGGAAGGGAAATTCGGCCCGACATCCGCGCTATTCGGCAGGCTGCGCGGGTGCGCGCGGCTCGGCGTCGCCGGGGCGATAGGTCAGGAAACGGCGGCGCAATCCGGGGCCGATCCGCTTCTCGAACCCGTCGGCGAGGCTGAACCCGGCCGGCACGATCAGCAGAGTGAGCATGGTGGACAGGATCAGGCCGCCGATCACCGTGGTGCCCATCGGCGCGCGCCACGATCCGTCGCCGGAAAGCGAAATCGCGGTGGGAACCATGCCCGCCGTCATCGCCACCGTCGTCATGACGATGGGCTGCGCGCGCTTGTGCCCGGCGTCGAGGATCGCTTCCAGCTTCGGCACGCCCTTTTCCATTTCCTCGATCGCGAAGTCGATCAGCAGGATGGAGTTCTTCGCCACGATCCCCAGCAGCATCAATATGCCGATATAAACCGAGATCGAGATCGGCTGCCCGATCAGGGCGATCGCTATAAGGCCCCCCAGCGGCGCGAGCAGCAGCGAGGTCATGTTGACCAGCGGCGACACGAAGCGCTTGTAGAGCAGCACCAGCACCGCGAAGACGAGGAAGATGCCGCTGATGACGGCATTGATGAAATTCTGGATCATCTCGCCCTGCCACTTCGCCTCGCCCACTGGCGCGGTGCCGACCCCCGGGGGAAGGTTGCGCATGATCGGCAACTGCTGGATCTTCTTTTCGGCCGGCCCGGCGACCGCGCCATCGGCCAGATCCGCGCCGATGATGACGCGCCGCGCCTGATTGTAGCGCTGGATCTGGGTCGGCCCCGCGCCGAAGCGGATTTCGGCCACGCGCTTGAGCGGCACCGATGCGCCGCTGGCGGTCGGCACGGGCAGGTTTTTTATCGTGGCGATGTCGCGCCGGGCATATTTGGGGAGAATCACCCGGATCGGCACTTGCCGGTCGCTCAGCGAGAATTTCGCCGCCGCCTGGTCGATCTCGCCCATGGTGGCGATGCGGATCGTCTGGCTGAGCGCGGCGGTGGTCACCCCAAGCTGCGCGGCCAGATCGAACCTTGGCACGATCACCAGCTCCGGCCGCTTGAGATCGGCGTCGAGGCGCGGGGCGACCAGTTCCCGGATGCCGCGCATCTGCCCGACCAGGGTATGCGCGGTTTTCTCCAGAAGCTCCGAATCGGAGCCGGTGAGCATCACCGTGATGTCCCGCCCGCTGCCGACACCGTCCGACTGCGACACGAAGCTCACCCGCGCATCGGCGATGTCCTGCAGCTGGGGAGTCAGCCGCCGCTCGAATTCGTAGCTCTTGGCGTCCCGCTTCTCGGAAAGGGTGATGTAGAGATCCGCCCCCGCTTCCCTCACCACCCCGATCACCCGCGCGACTTCCGGCTGTTTCTCCAGCACCGCGATCACTTCATCGCTCACGGCCTCGGTCTGTTCGAGCGTGGTGCCCGGCACCATCTCGATCTTGGCCTGGCTCCAATCCTGGTCGGCATTGGGCTGGAACTGCTGCGGGATCAGCCCCATCAGCAGGCCGGTAAGGACCAGCGCCCCGACGCCGACCCCCAGCATCCAGACCCGGTGGTCGCGCAACCGGGCGCCAAGCGAGCGGAGCAGGCCCGGCCGGTCGGCTGTGCGCGCGCGATAAGCCTCGGCGCGGGACTGGTCGAGCGACCAGCGCAGGATCTGCATGTAGCGATCCATCATGCGGCCCTCGCCGTGGCTCGCCTCGCCCTGGGCTTTCAGGAAATAGGCCGCGACCATCGGCGTGACCATGCGCGCGACGGCAAGGCTCATCAGCACCGCCGCGACCACGCTCAGGCCGAAATTCTTGAAGAACTGCCCGGAAATGCCCGGCATCAGCCCCACCGGCAGGAACACCGCCACGATGGAGAAGGTGGTGGCCACCACCGCCAGGCCGATTTCGTCCGCCGCGTCGATGGCCGCCTGATAGGCGCTTTTGCCCATGCGCATATGGCGCACGATATTCTCGATCTCGACGATGGCGTCGTCCACCAGCACCCCCGCCACCAGGCTGAGGGCCAGAAGGGAGAGCGAATTGAGCGAGAACCCCATCAGATCCATGAACCAGAAGGTCGGGATGGCGGAGAGTGGGATGGCGATCGCGGAAATGATGGTGGCCCGCCAGTCCCGCAGGAAGAAGAACACCACGATCACCGCCAGGATCGCGCCTTCCACCATCGCTTCCAGCGAGCTGGCATATTGCCCCTTGGTGTAATTGACGGTGGTGAACAGCGAGGTGAAACTGACCCCCGGATTCTCGGCCTTTATCTTGGCCATCTCCTCCATCGCGGCGTCGTAGACCGTGACGTCGGACGCGCCCTTGGCGCGCTGCAGGCTGAATGTGACCACCTGGCGGCCCTTCAGCTTGGCGATGGAGGTCTGTTCGGAATAGCTGTCGGACACTTGCGCGACATCGCTCAGCTTGATGGTGCGCCCGTTGCCCAGGCTGATCCTGGTGTTCGAGAGATTATAGGCATCGGCGGCATTGCCCAGCACGCGCACGGACTGGCGGGAGCCGGCGATCTCGGCGCGGCCGCCGGCCGCATCCACATTCACCTGGCGCAGGACATCGTTCACCTGCGCCGCCGTCACCCCGAGCGACTGCATCCGGGCCGGATCGACCATCACCCTGATCTCGCGATCGACCCCGCCGCCGCGGCTGACCGCCGCCATTCCGGTGATCCCCAGCAAGCGGCGCGCGATGGTATCGTCCACGAACCAGCTCAACTGCTCCATGGTCATGTCGTCGGCGCTGACCGCGAAATAGCCGATCGGGCCGCCGCCCGCTTCGACCTTGGTGATCTGCGGCTCGAGAATGCCTTCGGGCAGATCGCTGCGGATCTGGTCGACCGCGTTCTTGACCTCGTTCACCGCGTCGTTCGGATCGGTTCCGATCACGAACTGCACAATGGTGAGAGAGTTGCCTTCGCTGGCTGTCGACTGGATTTCATCGACCCCGCTGATCGAGCGGACCGCGGCTTCCACCTTTTCTGTGATCTGGGTGGTGATTTCGGAAGGGGCCGCGCCCGGCTGCACCACGGTCACGGTCACGGCCGGAAAGTCTATATCCGGCATGTCGTTCACATCCATCCGGCTGAACGACACGATCCCGGCGATCATCAGGCCTATGAACAGGATGATCGGAACGACCGGATTGCGAATCGACCAGGCGGAGATGTTGCGCAAACCCATGGCGTGCTCGCCTAGCCGCCCCCGGACTTGACGAGGCGAGGCTTGACCCTGTCGCCTTCCGAAAGGAACCCGCCCGCGCGCAGGACCACGCGCTCGCCGCCGGTCAGGCCCTGCACGATCGCAATCCCGTTCTCCGTGACCAGGCCGGTCTTGACCGGGCGGCGGATGACCTTGTCATCCTTGCCCACGATCAGCACGAAGCTGCCCTTCTCGTCGGACTGGATCGCGGATTCGGGCAGGAAGGGCGCAATCACGGTGCCGCTGCGGATGCTCGCGGAAGCGAACCCGCCGGGCCGCAGTTCCGGGGCGTAGGACAAGGCGATCCGCGCCGTGCCCTGCCGGGTCTGTTGCTCGATGGTCGGGGAAAGCTGCCAGATCTGCCCGGCGAAGCTCTTCTCCGTGCCGATAGGCGTCACCAGCGCGGCGGCGCCGACGGAAAGCTTGGCGAGATCCTCCTCGCTCACCCCGGCAAGCAGCTCCAGTTCTCCCCCGCGGGCAATGCTGAACAATATGCCGGAGCCGCCGCCGACGACCTGCCCCGGCTCGACATTCCTGGTAAGCAGCAGGCCGGCGTCGGGAGCCGTGATATTCAGCCGCGCGCTCAGCGCCCGCAATTCCCCGAGCTGCGCCTGCGCCTGCTTCACCCGGGCATCGGCGGCATCCCGCGTGGCGCGCAAGCGGTCGACATCCGCCTTGCTGATAAACCCTCGATCGGTGAGCTTCAGCCCGCGATCGAGGTTGGCCTGGGCCAGCGCGGCATCGGCCCTGGCAATATCGACCTGCGCGGCCTGCGCCGCGATCTGCTGCGATTGCACCGACCTGTCGATCACCGCGAGCACCTGGCCCTGGCGGACCCATTGGCCCGCATCGACCGGCACCGATACCACGCGCCCGCCCTCGCCCACCGAACCGACCGGCAGTTCGCGCCGGGCGGCAAGCGTGCCGGTGGCTTCGATATTGCCGTCGATCGAGCTTGCCGTCGCCGTGACCACGCTGACCACCGGCAATTCCGAAGTTCCCGAATCCTCGGTGCCGCTGCCGCCGCCTTTCAGCAGGAACGCGGCCACGATCAGCACCGCAAGCGCGATGCCGGCCGCGATCAGCAGCCTGCGGCGGCGGCCTGCGGCGGCATATCCCCCTTGGGAGAGCTTTCCGCCCTGGTCTGTCTCGATAGGAGCCTCGTAATTCATCGTCCGGTCATCTAGGTGCCAAACACCATATCGGGCCGGACTATCCGGCATTTCCCCGCCTTATATGCTGCGGCTGCGAGTGGCAACGCGATAGGGAACCGCACCCCGGAAAGCAGACGCATTCCCAGCCCGCAAGCCGCAACGGGGGACGCGACCGGCCGGCCACGCCCCCCGTCAGAACACGGCAGGAAAACGCCGCCAGGCCCGCTCCTATTCCGGTTGAACCGGAACGAGCCTGGAATTTACCTGCTTTCCGTGATTTCCGGGCCGGCAAGTGATTCCACTTGCGTCGAAATCACTCTAGCGGACGCGGCCCCGCTGGATCAGATTGACGATGGCCAGGAGGACGACCGCCCCGATCACGGCAATGATCAATCCGGTCAGCGAGAATTCCTGCACACTGCCGCGAATGCCGAAGAGCGGACCCGCAAGGGCGTTGCCGATCACCGAGCCGACACAGCCCACCACAATGTTCCAGAAGATGCCCATGGAGGCGTCCCGGTTCATGACCAGGCTGGCAAGCCATCCGGCAATGCCACCCACAACTAACGCGATAATCCAACCCATCGGCCATTCCTCCTGTTTGAGCTTATGAAAAAGACTCCACCTGCAATGCTTATATGCGCTTGTCGTTCCGGCCGCCCCGCCATTTCTGCCGAGGGCAAGCCGCACAGGGAACCTATAGCAAGGCGCAGGGCCTGTCCATCGACCCCCGTCCAGCCCCCCGACCATGCAAAAAGGGCCGGCAATGCCGGCCCCTTCACGCATCCCCAAGGATGGGCTGTCAGTATTTCAGCTGCCGCTCGTAGAGATCGCGATAATGCTGGATTCGAGTGACCCGCAGGCCCTGCATTCCCGAACGGTCGACCGCCCGCTGCCAGGATGCGAATTCTTCCAGCGAAAGGCTGTAGCGTTCCAGCACTTCGTCGATCGTCAGCAAGCCGCCATTGACCGCGGCCACCACCTCGGCCTTGCGCCGGACGACCCAGCGCCGCGTATCGGGCGACGGCAGGCTGTCGATCGTCAGCGGCTCGCCAAGCGGGCCGATCACCTGAGCCGGCCTGATCTTCTGGTTTTCAATCATCCTGTCCTCGGTCGTCGGAACTATCTTGCTGCGCAGTGCCTTTCGCTCTGCCTCGAGAGGCTTTGCTATTGCCTAAAGCATTTGGGTTAACGCCGGGTATGGACTCTTCGAATTCTTTCAGATGGAGCGCGGCATCGGCGGCAAAGCTGGCATCCGGGCCGTTTTGGCGCAGGCCCATGACCTTGCGCAGATCGCGCGCGGCGGCGAGGCGGGCGCGCAATTCCTCCCATGACAGCAGACGCAGGCTTTCGCCTTCCTCTGTCCGTTGGCGCGCGCCGGCAAGGCGGCGAGAGTTCATTTTGTCCTCGAACATCGCCTCCGCTTAGACCGAATATGGTCAAGAACAGGTAAAGCCCGCCTTTACCTTCGGTTAGGGTTAGCGCCGTGGGCTTTGCGAGGATGCGCGGACCAGTGTATGGGCGGCCATCATGCCCGCTCTGGCCACAACCGCGCTTCCCGCCGATCCCATCGGCCTGTTCGACCTGCCCCGCCCGGCGGCACGGTCGCGGATCGTCGTGGCCATGTCGGGCGGCGTGGATTCCTCGGTGGTCGCAGCGCTCGCCGCCGCCAGCGGCGCGGAAGTGATCGGCATCACCCTGCAGCTTTACGATTACGGCGCGGCCACGGGGCGCAAGGGCGCGTGCTGCGCCGGCGACGACATCCGCGATGCGCGCGCCGTGGCCGACCGGCTCGGAATCGCCCATTACGTGTTCGATCACGAATCCGCCTTCCGTGAAGAGGTCGTGGAGCGCTTCGCCGACGATTATCTGTCCGGCCGCACCCCGATTCCCTGCATCCGCTGCAACATGGGGCCGAAATTCACCGACCTGCTGCGCATGGCGCGGGAACTGGGCGCCGATTGCCTGGCGACCGGCCATTACGTGCGCCGGGTGAACGGCCCGGCCGGGCCGGAGCTGCACCGCGCGCTCGATCCCGCCCGCGACCAGAGCTATTTTCTTTACGGCACCACGGAAGACCAGCTCGGCTTCCTGCGCTTCCCGCTGGGCGGGCTGCCCAAGCAGGACGTGCGCGCGCTGGCGGCCGACGCCGGGCTGCGCGTGGCCGCCAAGCCCGACAGCCAGGACATCTGCTTCGTGCCGGATGGCGACTATGCCAGGATCGTGCGCGGCATCCGCCCCGAAGGCGCGCTGCCGGGGCCGATCGTCCATGCCGCGACCGGCGAGGTGTTGGGCGAGCACAAGGGCATCATCCATTATACCGTGGGGCAGCGGCGCGGGCTGGAGATCGGCGGGCAGGCGGAACCGCTCTACGTCGTCGCGCTCGATGCGGAGAAGGCGCGAGTGCTGGTCGGCACCAGGGCCTTGCTGGCGGTCGGATCGGCGCGAATCATCGAAACGAACCGGATCGGCCCGCTCGACCCATCCGATCCCGCCCCGCGCCTGACCGCCAAGGTCCGGTCGCTGGCAAGGCCCGTTCCCGTCACGCTGCATGGCCACTTGGGCGAAGGGGCCGCCGTGGACATCCGCTTCGACCAGCCGGAATACGGCGTCGCGCCCGGTCAGGCGGCGGTGCTCTATCAGGGCGACCGGGTGGTCGGCGGCGGCTGGATTGCCGGCACCGAGGCGGCGCATAGCTGAAAGCGGAGCGCGGCTTCGGCTCCTGCCGTCCAGTCAATCAGTCGTCCCAAGGCTCCAGCACGCAGCCCCATCCTTCGCGGTAATAGGCCGTTTGCCGCGCCAGCATCGGCACGCGCGCGGTCACGCTCTGGTTGTCCTCGTCTTCGCTGAGGAACAGCATCCCCGGCCCATCCTCGACATCGATCGCGGCCCGGCACTCGCGCAACGGCAGGCCGGAGACATAGCGGCAGGTGCAGCCGATTCGCGCGCCATAGGCCGCCCCGATCGTGGAATAGCCCCCGATCGACTCGCGATAGGCAAAGGCGACCACCCCGGCGCACAGCGCCAGGCCGACGACCGCAAGTGCCGGCGGCGACAATCTGCGGCGGGAGCGTTTCTTTGCGGTTGCCATCGAACCCTGCATACGGAAGAGATGCGCCGCGATGAAACGGCCCGCCCCCCATATCCTCTCGGTTGCCTTGCGGCCAGCCCTGCTGCTGGCGCCAATCGCCCTGCTGGCTCTTGCGGCCTGCGGTCAGGCGGGCGGCTCGGCCGAACCGCCGGTGAGCGAAACCGCCCTGGCAGCCGTCTCGGCCAATCCCGGCGCGCCCCGCGCCCCTCTCGCCCGCGCGGTGGATGCCCTGTTCACCGCGGACGGCATCGGCGAAACCGACGCGGTGATCGTGATGCACAGGGGCGAAATCGCGGCGGAGCGCTATCGCGAGGGCTATGGTCCCAAGACCCGTTTCCTCGGCTGGTCGATGTCGAAGACGGTCACCGCCCTGGTCATCGGGATGCTGGTATCGGACGGGCGGCTGCATCTCGATGAATCGCCGCCGATCTCGCACTGGCGCCGGACAGGCGACCCGCGCGGCGAGATCACCCTGAAGCAATTGCTGCAGATGCGCTCGGGGCTGCGCCATACGGAACAGACCGATCCGCCCTATCGCGCCGAAACCGCGCGGCTGCTGTTCCTCGACGGGCGGGACGACATGGCGGCCGAAGCGGAGGCCGAGCCGCTCGAGGCGGAGCCGGGGCGCAAGTTCGAATATTCGACCGCCACCAGCATCATCCTGGCCGACATCGCCACCCGCGTGCTGACGCAGAGTGAAGATCCGGCCCGGCGCCAGAAGGCCATGTCGGAATTCCTCTCCGCCCGGCTGTTCGGCCCGCTCGGGCTGCACTCCATGATGGCGGAATACGACGCCGCGGGAACCATGATCGGCGGCGCGATGATCTCCGCCAATGCGCGGGACTGGGCGCAGCTGGGCGAATTTCTCCGCCACGGCGGCAGCGTGAAAGGCTCGCAGATCCTGCCGCGAGGGTGGATCGACTTCATGCGCAAGCCATCCCCTCGCGCCCCGGATTACGGCGCGCATCTCTGGCTCAACCGTCCATCCGGCACGGATCGCAGCGTCCTGTTCGCCGAACAAGGCCCGGCCAGCGCGTTCGCGGCGATCGGGCATCTCGGGCAATATGTGATCGTATCGCCCGGGCAGCGGCTCACCATCGTAAGGCTGGGCAAGACCCGGGAGGAAGAGCGGGCGGCGCTGGTGGCGCGGCTGGCCGAGATCTCCGTGCTTTACCCGGCGAGCTAACCCTCCCCCAGCCGGAAACGCGCTTCCATCACCGTGAAGCATTGTCCGCCCAGCCACACGCCATCCCCTTCCAGCCGGCACGCGAGACGGCCGCCCCGCGCCGATGCCTGACAGGCCGAGAAAGCCATGCGCCCCAGCCGGGCCGCCCAGAACGGCGTGAGCGCGGCATGGGCGGAGCCGGTCACGCTGTCTTCCGGCACGCCCGCGCCGGGCACGAACACGCGGCTCACCACGTCGCTTTCACTCCCTTCGGCGGTGCAGATGAACTGATGCTCGCCCAGCGCGGCAAGGCCCGGCAGATCGGGCCGCAGCCCGCGCACCGCGGCTTCGTCCTCGAACAGGAAGATCGTGTAGCCATCGGGATTGCTCCAGCACTCCAGCGGCGTAGCGCCCAGCAGTTTCTCCGCCTCGGGCCATGACGCAGGCTGCGTGGCGATAGCGGGCAATTTTAATTCATACCCTTGCGCCAGGCGCCGCACGTCGAGGACTCCGGCGCGTCCCGTGCGGAAGCGCACCTCGCTCGCCTCCCGGTCGCTCTGGAGCAGCACATGCCCCGCCGCCAGCGTGGCATGGCCGCACAGGCGCACTTCGCAGGCGGGGGTGAACCACCGCAGCTCCCAGTCCGCCGCATCGCCGGCATCGGCGACCAGAAAGGCGGTTTCGGCGAAGTTGTTCTCTTCGGCAATGGCTTGCAGCAATTCGTCATGCGGCCATCGGTCGAGCAGCATGACCGCCGCCTGATTGCCCGAGAAGGGGCGGTCGGCGAAGGCATCGACATGCCAGTAGGGTATCGAGCCGGTCATGTCTCAGGCCTTCCGGACCCGCGCGGCAGGATGTTGGATGGCCCTGGACCGGGATCGACATGCCCTTCCGGATCGGGATGAATGATGATCTCCACATCGGGAAATTCGGCTTTCAGCTTCGCCTCGATCTCTTCCATGATCCGGTGCGCTTCCCGCAAGGGGAGATTGCCGTCCACCCAGACATGGAACTGCGCGAAATCGCGCTGGCCGGACGTGCGCGTGCGCAGATCGTGGACCCCGCGCAATTCGGGGTGCCGGGCCAGCGCCGCCAGCAGCCGCTGTTTCTTCTCTTCAGGCCATTCCCGGTCCATCAGATTGTCGACGACCCGCCGCGACGCCCCCCACGCCCCCCAGGCCAGCCAGAGTGCGATGAGCAGGCCGAACACCGGGTCCGCCCCCGCAATGCCGCCATATTGATCGAGCGCCAGCGCCGCGATCACCGCGAGATTGAGCAGCAGGTCGGACTTGTAGTGGAGATGATCGGTGGCGATGGCGAGGCTGCCGGTGCGGCGAATGACATGGCGCTGCCAGGCCAGCAATCCGAGCGTCGCCACCATTGCCACCAGCGACACCGCTATGCCGCTTTCGGCCGCTTCCGGGCGCGCGCCCTCCACGAACTGGCCGATGGCGCGAACCGCGATCCCGAACGCCGACAGGGCGATCAGCACGATCTGGATCATCGCGGCCAGGGCTTCCGCCTTGCCATGCCCGAAGCGATGGTCCTCATCGGCGGGCATCGCCGCGATCCATACGCCGGCAAGGGTGGTCAGGCTGGCGACCAGATCCAGCGCCGTATCCGCCAGGCTGCCCAGCATCGCGGCGGAGCCGGTGGACCAGGCGGCCCAGGCTTTCAGCAGGACGAGAAATACCGCCACAGCTATGCTGGCGAAGGCCGCGCTCCGGTTCAGCCGCCCATGGTCGGCCATGGATCTCACGGATACAGCAGCATGCTGTTCCAGCCGCCGCCTTCGCGGAAGAACTGCCTGCGCTCATGCAGGCGATGGGGCCGGTCCAGCCAGAACTCGATCCGCTCCGGCGCGAGCCGAAAGCCGGTCCAATGCGACGGACGTTCGACATCGCGCCCCTCGAAACGCTGCCGCGCCGCTTCGTAGCGGTCGAGGAAAGTCTCGCGCGCATCGAGCGGAGCGGACTGGTCGGACGCGACCGCGCCCAATTGCGAATCGCGATGGCGGCTGGCGAAATAGGCATCGGCCTCCGCCGCACTCACCGGAGCCAGCGTGCCTTCGATCCGCACCTGCCGGCGCAGCGACTTCCAGTGGAACAGCAGCGCGGCGTTGGGATTGGCCGCGAGTTCGCGCCCCTTCCGGCTGCGGGAATTGGTATAGAACACGAAGCCATCCGGCCCATGGCCCTTGAGCAGCACCATCCGCACCGAAGGAAGGCCGTCAGGCGTGGCGGTGGCCAGAGCCATCGCATTCGAATCGTTCGGCTCGCTTTCCCGCGCCTCGGCGAACCAGGCCGCGAAGATGGCGAAGGGATCGTCATGGGGGATGGCGTCAGCCGCCTGTTCAGCCTGCATCGCTGTTTCCTGTATGAGAGGTTGACAGAGTTGACACTGTCCTGATCGAAAAAACCAGACCCGCGCAACCGCCCGGAACAGCGCGCGAAACGCGCCGGGCGGAACGGTCGATAAAGGCCGGAGAAAAGCGCATGATATGCCTGCCTAGCCCGCTGTATCGCCGTAGGAAACCCCTGCGCTTGCGAAGAGCAGGTCCGTAACCTAGCTATGTGCCATGGCAGATCCATATTCGACGCTGGGGGTGGCGCGCGGCGCCAGCGAAAAGGATATCAAATCCGCATATCGCAAGCTCGCCAAGGAGCTTCACCCGGACCGCAACAAGGACAATCCCAAGGCGGCGGAACGCTTCTCCGACGTGACCCGCGCCTATGATCTGCTGTCCGACAAGGACAAGCGCGCCCAGTATGACCGGGGCGAGATCGACGCCGACGGCAACCCCACCATGCCCTTCGGCTCCGGCGGATTCCGCAGCGCGAGGCCCGGCAATGGCCGCACCAGCGGGGGCTTCGGCGGGTTCGGCGGCGCCGAGGAAGTCGATCTCGGAGATATCTTCGAAGGCCTGTTCGGCGGGCGGGGCGGCATGGGCGGCCGCCGTGGCCCGGCCGGATTTGGCGGCGGAATGGGCGCGGGGCGGCCGCAGCCGCCGCGCGGCGGCAATGTCCAATACCGCCTCACCGTTCCCTTCGCGGACGCTGCCACCCGGCAGGATCAGCGGATCACCCTGGCCGATGGCAAGACCATCGATCTCAAGCTGCCCGCCGGGGTCGAGAACGGCACGCAGATGCGCCTCAAGGGCAAGGGCGAATCCGGGCCGGGCGGCGCGGGCGACGCGCTGGTGACCATCGAAATCCAGCCGCACGCCTTCTTCCGGCGCGAGGGCGACGACATCCGGCTCGACCTGCCGATCTCGCTGGACGAGGCGGTCAACGGCGCCAAGGTGAAGGTTCCGACCGTGGAAGGCGCGGTCATGCTGACCATTGCCCCGGGCAGCGGATCAGGCAAGACCCTGCGGCTCAAGGGCAAGGGGTTCTCGCGCAAGGACGGCGCCCGGGGCGACCAGCTCGTCACCCTGCAGGTCGAGCTGCCGCCCGATGACAAGGACCTGGCGAAGCGGCTCGAAGGCTGGCGGGATTCGCGCAATCTGCGCGGCCGCCTCGGAGTCTGATGGCGCAGCAGGAAATCCGCGAATCCGAAACGCCCGAGGAACTGCCTCCGGCTCACGATTACACGCCGGAAGCAAGGCGGCGGGAAGCGAGGCTCAAGGCCCGCCTCGGCCGGGTGAGGCAGGAACTCGGGCCGGGAACGCGATTCGCCGTGGTGCTGAAGCGGGTGTTTCTGGGCGCCTGGAACGATGGCTTCATCCATGCCGGCAATCTGGCCTATATGGCGATGCTGGCGATCTTCCCCTTCTTCATATTGGGGGCGGCGGTTTTTTCGCTGGCCGGCGAGGAGCATGAACGGGCAGCCTCGATCGACGCCGTCGTGCTGGCCCTGCCGCCGGTGGTCGGCAATGTGATCGAGCCGGTCGCCCGCAACGTGATCGAGCTGCGCAGCGGCTGGCTGCTGTGGGCCGGCGGCCTGTTCGCGCTGTGGACCGTGGGCAGCCTGGTCGAAACGATCCGCGACCTGCTGCGCCGCGCCTATGGAACCGAGCCGAGCCAGAGCTTCCTGCGCAGCCGCCTGCTGGCCAGCGGAATCAGCGTGGCGGCCGTCGTCCTGCTGATGCTTTCGCTGATCGCGCAGGTCCTGATCGGGGCGGCGCAGGAAGTGATCGACGCATATCTGCCCCAGCTGAACGACTGGCTGGCGAGCCTTTCGCTATCCCGGCTGCTGCCCGCCTTCGGCCTGTTCGGATCGATCTACCTGCTGTTCTACAGCCTGACGCCCGCGGCCTATCGCAAGCGGTGCTACCCGAAATGGCCCGGCGCCCTGCTGGTCACGCTATGGTGGGTGGGGGTCACGATCGCGCTGCCGCCGCTTCTGCGCAGCGTGTTCAGCTACGATCTGACCTATGGCAGCCTCGCCGGGATGATGATCGCGCTTTTCTTTTTCTGGCTTGTCGGCTTAGGGATGGTGATCGGCGCGGAGCTCAACGCCGCTCTCGCCGAGCCGGAGAACGAGGAGGACCTGGTGGGCCAAGCAGACAATCGCGCGCGAGCGCGCAGGACCATCGTCCAGAAAGAGGGAAACGGATCGGAATGAGTGGATTGATGGCGGGCAAGCGCGGGCTCATCATGGGCCTTGCCAATGACAAATCGCTGGCATGGGGAATCGCCCAGAAACTGCGGGAACACGGCGCGGAACTGGCCTTTTCCTATCAGGGCGAAGCCTTGGCCAAGCGGGTGCTGCCGCTGGCGCAAAGCCTCGGTTCCGATTTCCTGATCGATTGCGACGTTTCGGACATGGCGGCGCTCGACCGGACCTTCGATGCGATCCGCGCCCGCTGGGACAGCCTCGATTTCGTGGTCCATGCGATCGGCTTTTCCGACAAGAACGAGCTGCGCGGGAAATATGTCGACACCAGCCTCGAAAATTTCCTGATGACCATGAACATCTCCGCCTACTCGCTGGTCGCCGTCACCAAGCGCGCGCGGGAGATGATGGGATCGGGCGGATCGATCCTGACCCTGACCTATTACGGGGCGGAAAAGGTGGTTCCCCATTACAACGTGATGGGCGTCGCCAAATCCGCGCTGGAAACCAGCGTCAAATATCTCGCCAACGATCTCGGGCCGGAGAATATCCGGGTGAACGCGATCTCGGCCGGACCGATCAAGACGCTGGCCGCCAGCGGCATCGGCGATTTCCGCTATATCCTCAAATGGAACGAGCTGAACGCGCCGCTGCGCCGCAATGTCACCATCGAGGATGTGGGCGGAGCGGGGCTGTATCTGCTGTCCGACCTGTCCGCCGGAGTGACCGGCGAGGTCCACCATGTCGACGCGGGCTACAACCTCGTCGGAATGAAGCAGGAAGACGCCCCGGATATTTCGCTGGTGTGATCGCGCCGCGCGGCGGCCGCCTGAAAGCGGTCCGTCCAGACTCGTTCCGCTTCTGGTCGAACCGAAAGGAGACTTGAATTTACTTGTTTTTCCGTAATTTCCGAGTCGGCAAGTGTTTCCACTTGCTTCGGAATCACTCTAGCCCGCCCGGCGCAGCGCGTCGGCGGGGCCGGTATCCAGCGCCGGCTGATCCGGCCAGATGCCGCGCGTGTCATACACGATCTTGTCCGCCCGCTCCGCCAGCGGCACCGATTTGAACACGTCGTGATCGACCAGCACAATCAGGATATCGCAATCCTCCAGCGCGGTATCGACATCGACCAGGCTCGCGCCCGTATCGGTGAACTCCAGCGGCAATTGCGCGGTATAGGGTTCCACCACATGGATGCGGCCGCCGAAGCGCCGGGCCAGCGTGCCGGCGACCAGCCGGGCGGGGCTTTCGCGAAAATCGTCGATATTGGCCTTGAAGGCCAGGCCGAGGCAGGCGACCTTCCGGTCGGGATGGGCTTCGACCATGGCGCTCGCCCGGGCGATGACATGGTGGATCTTGCCGTCGTTCACGCCCCGCGCGGTGCGGATCAGCGGGGTCTGCTCCGGCGCGCCATGCACGATGAACCATGGATCGACCGCGATGCAGTGGCCGCCCACGCCCGGCCCGGGCTGCAGGATGTTGACGCGCGGATGCCGGTTGGCCAGCCGGATCACTTCCCACACATCGAGATCCATCGCATCGGCGATGATCGAAAGCTCGTTGGCGAAGGCGATGTTGACGTCGCGATAGGCGTTTTCGACCAGCTTGGTCATCTCGGCCGAGCGCGCATCGGTGGTCACGCAGGCGCCGCGCACGAAACGCTTGTAGAAGGACAGCGCCTTGCGCGCGCAGCGCGGCGTGATCCCGCCGATGGAGCGGTCGTTGTTGGCCAGCTCTTCCAGAATCCGCCCGGGCAGCACCCGTTCCGGGCAATAGGCGATCGAAACGTCCGGCGTTCCGGCGCAAAGCCCCGGCAGTTTGAGATCGGGCCGTTCCGCCGCGATCATGTCGCGCATCCGTTCGGTAGTGCCGACCGGCGAAGTGGATTCGAGGATCACCACGTCTCCGCTTTTCAGCACTTTCGCCACCTCGCGGGCGGCGGACAGCACATAGGAGATGTCGGGCGTGTGATGGCCATCCTTTTCGAACGGCGTCGGCACCGCGATCACGAACACGTCGGCGGGGGCGATGGCTGTCGATGCGCGCAGCAGGCCGCGCTGCACCACGCCATGCACCAGGCCGTCCAGATCGACTTCCTCGATATGGATCTCGCCCCGGTTGATCGTATCGACCACCGGCTGTGCCACATCCACGCCCAGCACCTGCATTCCCGCCCGCGCGATGATCGCGGCGGTGGGCAGGCCGATATAGCCAAGGCCGACGACACAGACTTCAGGCAATTCGCTTCCGCGCATGGATGATCCTCGTTGCTGTCAGGCCGGCCATGCCGGAAAGGGGTAAATATTGCGGTAACGAAAGGGAATCTCCCTTTTCGGTCAGGGGCGAATCGCCAGCAATTCCACGATCCGGCCCACGCTCCTGCCGTCACCGAACGGATTATGCGCACGCGCCATTTCCGCATAGGCGGCCTCGTCGTCCAGCAGGCGCGTCACTTCCTCGACGATCCGCCTGCTATCCGTGCCGACCAGGCGCGCGGTGCCGGCGGCGACGCCTTCCGGGCGCTCCGTCGTCTCCCGCATCACCAGCACCGGCTTGCCCAGCGCGGGCGCTTCTTCCTGCACCCCGCCGCTGTCGCTCAGCATCAGGTGGCAGATGTCGAGCAAGCGGGCGAAGTGGGGATAATCCAGCGGCTCGATCATCGCGACATTGGGCAGGCCCGCCAGGGCGCCGTCCATCACCGCCCGCACATTGGGGTTGGGGTGGACCGGGAAGATCAGGGCCACATCGTCGCGGCGGGCGATCTCCCGGATCGCGGCGGCGATCGCTTCCAGCCCGCCCCCGAAATTCTCCCGCCGGTGGCTGGTCACGCCGATGATCCGCTTGCCGTTGAAACGCGCCTCAAGCTCGGCCAGCCCGGCGGCAAGGGCCGGTTCCTGCCCGATCCGCCGGGTTATCCAGTGCAGTGCATCGATGACGGTATTGCCGGTGACATGGATCGTTTCAGGCGCGACATTCTCGCGCCGCAGCGCCTCGGCCGAGGTTTCCGTGGGCGCGAGATGGAGCCTTGCAATCGTGCCGATGATCTTGCGATTGACCTCTTCCGGCCAGGGATGATGAATATTGCCGCTGCGCAGCCCCGCTTCGACATGCGCCACCGGGATCTTGCGGTAATAGGCCGCCAGCGCCCCCGCCATGGCCGTGGCGGTATCGCCCTGCACCACCACCCAGTCCGGCTTTTCCGCATCCATGACCTGCCCCAGCCCGGAGAGGAGGTTGGCGGTCAGCATGTCCAGCGTCTGGCCCGGCTGCATGACGTCGAGATCGTGATCCGGCGCCAGCCCGGCGATCGCCAGCACCTGATCCAGCATGTCGCGATGCTGGCCCGATACGCAGACGCGCGAAATGAAGCGCGAATCGGCGTCCAGTGCATGGACGAGCGGGAACAGCTTGATCGCTTCCGGCCGGGTGCCGAAGATGGTGAGAATGCGCAGCGGGTCGGTCATACCCGTGCCTCTAGCGTGGAATGGTTAAGAGGCGATGGCCTATTGATCCGCGCCTGTGCCTGGCTCGGCCGCGCCCTGGGCGGCTTGCTGTTCGGCCGCCTGGCGCGCCTCATGCTCCTTCTCGATCTCCTCGACGCGCGACTGCTCGGCAGCGGCTTCTTCCTCCAGTGTGGACAGCCGCTTCTCGCGTTCCCGTTCGATCAATTGCCCGAACTGCAGCGCGGAGCCCTGCTTCTTTTCCGCATAGGCCGCGTTTATCAGCTTCTGGGAGCAGCCGGTCCACCCGCCATCGCCCACCGGCGAGCAGGAATTGGTGCCGAAATTGCCGACCGTTTCATAGGCCACCACCCGTTCGGTCCATGCCTTGTTGGCCACGTCCTCGCTCATGCGAAGCTCTTCGGGAATGCGGAAGCGTTCGCTCTCGTCCTTGCGGGCGCAGACCGTGATCTCGCTGCCCGTCGATTCCGGGCACTCGTCATCGCCATAGATGATAAGCTGGTTGACCCGGTAATCGGCATCCTGCGCCACGGCGGGCGTTGCCGGAACGAGCGCGGCCGAAGCGGCAAGGAATCCGATAGCGATCAGGCGTTGCATGGTCTTGTCTCCATTGCGGGCATCGCCCGCCTTTCTATCACAATAGCCCCCGTTCGGCTGAATTACGCATGAAGCAGCGAAAAATATCCCGCCTTGCGCTGCATCAAATCCTTTCCGCCAGGCGAATGGCCAGACGGCAGCCGAGCCGGATCGCGCCCGACAGCAGCGGATAGGCAGGCGCCCGTTCCGCCCCCGCCGCCAGCGCGGCGTCGCGGTGGGCCTGCTCCTCCGCGCGAAATTCCTCGATCATCGTGGACAATTCGGGATCGTCCCCGCCTTCCAGCTGCTCCAGCTGGCGAGTGTAATGGCGGTCTATCTCCTCTTCCACCGCGGCCGTGCAGGCCATCGCCGCTTCCGGCCCGATCAGCGCGGTCGCGGCGCCGAGCGCATAGCCGGCGGCGGACCATAGCGGCCGGAGCGCGGTGGGCCGCACGCCGCGCCGCGCTATCAGCACATCGAACCGCCTGAGGTGCTCGTCCTCCTGCCGCGCCATCGCGGCGATTTCGGCGGCATGGGGGCCGCTGCTGCCGAGCACGGCGAGCTGCCCCCCGTAGATGCGGGTGGCGCCGAACTCCCCGGCTTGGTCGACACGGATCATCCGGTCCGTTTCAGATTTGCGCATCGCCCTTCCTCAGCAGCAGCCACCCGATCGCCGCCGCGGCGGTGGTGGAAAGCAGGAAGTTCCAGCCTGCCAGAGAAATCCCGAAAAGGCTCCAGGGAACTTCATCGCAGCGGACGAGCGGCGCATCCATGATCGCCGCCAGCGGATCGCCATCGCCCAGCGCGGGGGTGGCGCAGGCGGTCAGCCCTTCCCACCAGCCATATTCCACCCCGGCATGAAACCCGCCGATCAGGCCGGATGCAAGGATGGCAAGAGCGGCCAGAGCGACACACAGGCGAACCTGAACGGCACACAAAGCGACCACAGCCAGCCCGATCGCCGCGAAATGGGGATAGCGCTGCCACCAGCACATCTCGCAAGGATAAAGTCCGAAGCCATACTGGCCGAGATAGGCCCCGGCGAGCAGGAAGGCCGGGACGCCGAGCGCGAGGAGACGCGCCAGGCGCAAGCGGGCGCTGGTGCCGGTCATCGCCGCCTATTTCGCCGTGAGCTGGGCGCCGTTGGTGCGGCGCAGGGTTTCAAGCGCATAATGCAGCTGGAAATCCTCGATGCCCTGCTTCTTCAATTCCTCCGGCGTGGCTGCGAAGCGAGGGTCCTGCTTGGTGTCGGCTTCCAGCTCCCGGTCGTCGAGATTGACCTCGTTCACCAGATGCCGGCGCAGGTCGGATTCGCGATAGCGCAGCTTGGCCCGCGCGACCCGATCCGGATCCGAAAGCTGCGGCACGGTAATGTCCGGCTCGATCCCGCCTTCCTGGACCGAGCGCCCGCCCGGCGTGTAATACCGCGCGGTGGTGAGCTTGATCGCGCTGTCGCGGGTGAGCGGCAGCAAGGTCTGCACGCTGCCCTTGCCGAAGCTGCGCTCGCCCATCACTAGCGCGCGATGGCGATCCTGCAGGGCGCCCGCGACGATTTCCGAGGCGGAGGCGGAGCCGGCGTCGATCAGCACCACCATCGGGATGCCCGCGGCCGCATCGCCCTTGTAGACGGTTTCCGCATTGTAGACCGCGTTTTCCCGCTTGATCCGGCCGCGCTGCGACACGATCACCCCGTCCGACAGGAACAGGTCCGACAGGGCGACCGCCTCGTCCAGCGAGCCGCCGGGATTGGAGCGCAGGTCCAGCACGATGCCGGTGAGCTTGCCGCCCGCCTTCCTGCGCAATTCCTTGATCGCGTCGTTCACGTTCTTGCCGACATTGCGCGAGAATTCATTGACCGTGATGAGGCCGACCCGCCCGGGCTTGAGATCGGAGGTGACCGGCTCCAGCGTGATGACTCCGCGCGTCACGGTGACGTCGAACGGCTCGTCCCGGCCGGGGCGGAAGATGGTGAGGCGAATGTCGGTCCCGGCCTCGCCGCGCATCCGGCTGACCGCCTCGTCCAGCTCGAGGCCGTAGATCAATTGCCCGTCGAGATGGGTGATGTAATCGCCCGCCTTGACCCCGGCCTTCTCCGCCGGGCTGCCGCGCATCGGCGAGATCACCTTGACCGCGCCGTCGCTGGTCGTCACCGACAGACCGAGGCCGGAATAATTCCCGTCGATCATCGTCTCCAGGCGCTGCAGCGAAGCGCCGTCGAGATAGGTGGAATGCGGATCGAGCGCGGCCAGCATCCCTTCGATCGCCCCGCGCACCAGAACCTCGTCCTCCACCTCGTCGACATAGCTGGCCTTGATCCGCTGATAGGTGGCGAACAGCTTGCCGAACTGGGGCGCGGCGCGGCCCTCCACGGCGGCGAGGCCGGCGGTGGTGACCGGGAGCAGCGCGACGGCGCTGACAAGCGCGGCGGAACGCAGGAGTGCGGCGATTTTCATGAGACGCTCCTATCGCTTCCCGTCGATGAACGCCAGATGAGGATTTGCGATCCGGCTGCGCCCGGCGCGGGTATTTTTCCTACCCCAGATATTCCAGCGGATTGACCGGAACGGTTCCGCGCCGCAGCTCCAGCGTCACCACCGGCCGCCCCGGCCCGGCCACGCCCAGCGGCGTGCCGGGGACGAGGCTTTCGCCCACCGTCACATCGACCCGGGCCAGGCCGGTGACGAGGCTGGTCCAGCCGCCGTCATGCTCGATGATGACGATCCGGTCATAGCCGCGATACGGCCCGGCAAAGGCGACCCGCCCGCCCGCCGGGGCCACGACCTGCGCGAGGCCGCGCGGCGCGAGGCTGATGCCCTCGCTGCGCAGGCCGGACTGGGAGACCGCCCCGAAGCCCGCCAATATCCGGCCCATCACCGGCAGCCGATAATCATGCGGCGCGGCGGCATCGACGGCAGGCGCGGCTTCAGCATCGGCCATCACCCGGGATTCGGCAGGCCGGACCGGGCGGATGATCGGCCCCGGCAGGGCGGCGAGCTTCTTGCGCATCGCCCCTGCCTGCTCGAGCCGCCCGATCAGCGCATCGAGATCCTGCGCATCTTCCGCCAGGGCCAGCGCGCGATCCGCCTCGCGCGCCGCCACCCCGCTCGCCTCCCGCGATTCGAGGCGTTGCCTGGCCTCCAGCGCGGCAAGCTGCTTGCGCCGCGCCGTCCATTGCTCCTCGCTGGCGCGCAGGCCCGCGATGGCCAGCCGCGCCTCCCGTTGCAGCGCGCGGCTGCGCGCGATCTCTCCGCGCAGGTCGGCGGTGCGCCGCTCGACCTGGGGGATGGTGGAAGCGAGCACCGCGCGCAGATGCACCGTGTCCTTGAGCGAACCGGGCTGAAGCACCGAAAGGGCGAGCGGGCGGCGCGACAGGTTCTGCAAGGCGGCGGTGAGGCGCACGACCGGCTGCTGCTTGTTGGCGAGCCGCACCCGCAGCACCGCGCGCTGGCGCTCGATCAGGGCAAGGCGCGCTTCGCCCGCCACGATCTCCACCTCCGAATGCTGGATGCGGGCCGCCAGCGCCGCCGCTTCCCGCGCGGTCCGCTCGGCCGCCTGCGTGGTCTGCGCCGCGCGCCGTTCGAGAACCGCCGCCCGCTGGCTCGCTGCCCGCTCCTCCGCCTGCGCCCGGGCGAGGGCAGCGCGCGTTTCGTCCGCATCGGCATAATTCGCCGCCCGCTGAGCGGACACCACGCCCGCCGATCCCAGCGCAAGCGCCGCGAGGCACGGGGCGAGAAAACGGAAACGGCGCGTCATGACGTCATCCTGCCCGATGATAGGGATGGCCCGCAAGGATGCTCGTTGCGCGGAACAGCTGCTCCAGCAGCATCGCCCGCGCCAGCAGATGGGGCCATGTCGCCGCCCCGAAGGCGAGCAGCAGGTCGGCCCGGTCCCTTTCGGCGGCCGCATGGCCATCAGCCGCGCCGATCAGGAAGCGGGTTTCGCGGATGCCGTCATCGCGCCAGCGCCCCAGCAGTTCGGCAAACTGCACGGAACCAAGCTGCCCGCCCCGCTCGTCCAGCAGCACGGTGCGGAACGGAGCTTGCGGTTCGGGAATGGTGCCGCCCTTTTCGGGCAGTTCGGTAAGGGTGAGCGGCCAGCTTATCCGCCTGGCGTAGCGCTGCACCAGATCGGCCTCGGGCGAGCGGCCGATCTTGCCCCGGGCGATGACGTGCAGCCTCATGAAAACCCGGCGCGGACCTGCCGCGCGAAAAGCCCCAATGGCACGATTGTCGTCCTGCACCCCATCGCATCGCCCGATGCCAATATTAGCGGGCGATGGGAAGCGGGAAGACGCCCCCCTCCGTTCACGCCGGTGTCTCTCGCCCGGCCGCTGTCGCCCCGGCCCGAGCCCGGGGCAAGCCGGGCGATCAGGCCTGCCCGGCCACCGCTATCGGCGCGCCGTCGCCAAAGCCCCACATCCGTTCCAGATTGTAGAAGCTGCGCACTTCGGGGCGGAACAGGTGGACGACGACATCGCCCGCGTCGATCAGCACCCAGTCCGCCGCGGGCAGGCCTTCGACCCGGGGGCCGGGGCGGCCGGACCGCTTGATCCGCTCCGCCAGTTTCTGCGCGATGGCCGCAACCTGCCGCGTGGACCGGCCGGACGCGATCACCATATAGTCTGCAATACCCGATTTGCCGGCCAGGGAGATCGAGATGACATCCTGCGCCTGATCCTCATCGAGCGAGGACAGCACGAGTTCGTGAAGCGACCCTGCTTCCGGGGCCGCGCCGGCAAAAGCCTCAGTCATTCCGTGGGCTTCTCCAGCGGTGGAACCGGCCGTGGCCGGTATGGTCTGCGCATGATTCATCGCAGCTGTTCAGGCTCCTGATGGCGGGGTGGAATAACGCGAGAGACGGTTCGCGCCTCATGCACGCTCCGTTCCATTATCGGTCTGGACAGGATGATGCGTCACCTGGTCCCGGGGCGGTGTTCCCGCCATGCGGGACGCCCAATCGGGATCGGCGCGGCGGATGGCCGTGGCCGAACGTGGATCAGGATCGAAACGCAATTCTATCAGCGCCGGTGCGCTCCATTCACCCCGGTTACGAAAACTGGCCGCATCCGTGCGGTAACGCCGCAACCAGACCATCGCGGGGCTCGCGAGGGCATCGTCATCATAGCCCGGCCTGGCGATCACCGCAATCGGCATCATGCGCGCTATGCCGCGCCAATCCTTCCAGTGATGGAACTGGGCGAGATTGTCCGCCCCCATCACCCAGACGAACCGCCGCCGGGGCCAGATCCGCCTGAGCGCCCGCAGCGTGTCGATCGTATAGGATGAGCCGAGCCGGCGCTCGATCGCGGTGACCCGCACCGGCATCCGCCGGGCCTGCGCGCGGGCGGACCGAACGCGGGCGGCAAGCGGGGCCATCCCCGCCTTGGGCTTCAGCGGATTGCCCGGCGAAACCAGCCACCACATTTCATCCAGCCCCAGCGCGTCCATGGCGAAGCGCGTGATGCGCCGGTGCCCGCCATGGGCCGGATTGAAACTTCCGCCCAGCAGGCCGGTCCGCAGCCTCGCCGCTGTCACCTGGGCTGTCGCCTCTTCGCCACCGTGGCGGAGCGGTATTCGCCCTGAAAACGCAGCATCCAGCCGGGATATTCGGGCGCAAGCGCGCTTGCCGCATCGAGCTGGGCAAGCTCGGCCTCGCTCAATTCCACCTTGCAGGCGGCGATATTGTCCGCGAGCTGGTCGGCCCGCTTGGCCCCGACGATCACCGTGGAAACGGCCGGCCGATACAGCAGCCAGGCCAGCGCCACCTGCGCCACGGACACGTCCCGGGCCTGCGCCATCGGCCGCATGATGTCGATCAGATCGTAGGCGCGGTCGAGATCGACCGGCGGGAAATCGAACCGCCCCCGGCGCCCTTCGCCCTCCACCGCCTGGTCCACCCGGCTGTATTTGCCCGACAGCAGGCCGCCGGCCAGCGGGCTCCAGACCATCAGGCCCAGCCCCTCGCTTTCCAGCATCGGCACGATCTCCCGCTCGAGATCGCGCGCGGCGACGGTGTAATAGGCCTGCAGCGAGACGAATTTTTCGAGGCCGAGCCGCTCGGAAATGCCCAGCGCCTTCGCGATCTGCCAGGCCGCCCAGTTGGATACGCCGATATAGCGGGCGCGGCCGGAGCGCACGATGTCGTCCAGCGCGCGCAGCGCCTCCTCGATCGGAGTCTGCGCATCCCAGCCGTGGATCTGGTAGAGATCGACATGGTCCAGCCCGAGCCTGCCCAGGCTGGCGTCGATCTGGCCGAGCAGGTGATAGCGGCTCATCCCGGTGTCGTTGGGGCCTTCGCCCATCGGCCCCACCGCCTTGGTCGCCACGATCACATCGGAGCGCCCGACGCCCAGCGCACGCAGCGCCTCGCCGACGAATTCCTCGGACTGGCCGGCCGTGTAGGTATTGGCGGTATCGATGAAATTGATGCCCGCATCCAGCGCCTGCCTGACCAGCGCGGTGGACGCATCCTGATCCAGCCCGGCAATCGCCTCGAACCGGCCCGGCCTGGTGCCGAAGGTCATGGCCCCGAGGCACAATTCGGAAACGAACAGGCCGGTGTTGCCCAAACGATTGTAACGCATAGGAAATCTCCCGCTGCGGGTGGCCGTGGCGCTGGTCCGATCAGGGGCGGGTCTGGCCGCTCCCCCTCACCACCCACTTGTAGGTCGTCAGCCCTTCGAGCGCGACCGGGCCGCGCGCATGCAGCCGGCCGGTGGCGATCCCGATTTCGGCGCCGAGGCCGAACTCGCCGCCATCGGCGAACTGGCTGGAGGCGTTCACCATCACGATCGCGCTGTCGACCTCGGCCAGGAAGCGATCCGCTGCCGCTTCATCCGCCGTGATGATCGCATCCGTGTGGTGCGAGGAATGGCGGGCGATATGATCGAGCGCGGCGTCCAGCCCATCGACCACCGCGACGGACAGCACCGCATCGAGATATTCCGTATCCCAGTCATTGGCCCCGGCGGGCCGGATGCGCGGATCGATCGTCTGGGCACGGCTGTCGCCCCGCAATTCGCAGCCGGCATCGAGCAAGGCGCCGACGACCTCGCCCGAAGCGGGGAAATTCGCATCGAGCAGCAAGGTTTCCATCGCCCCGCAAATCCCGGTGCGGCGCATCTTCGCATTGCGCGAGACATCGACCGCCATGGCCGGATCGGCGGCGGGATGGATATAGGTGTGGCAAATCCCGTCCAGATGGGCGAGCACCGGCACCCGGGCATCCGCCTGCACCCGGGCAACCAGGCCCTTGCCGCCACGGGGCACGATCATGTCGATCAGCCCGGCCGCGGCCAGCATGGCGCCCACAACGGCGCGATCCTGGGTCGGGATGAGCTGGACGGCGGCGGCGGGGATGCCGCCCGCTTCCAGCCCTCTGGCGAAGGCCGCCTCGATCGCGCGGTTGGAATTGACTGCCTCGCTCCCGCCGCGCAGCAGCACGGCATTGCCCGCGCGCACGCACAGCGCGGCGGCGTCGGCCGTCACATTCGGGCGGCTTTCATAGATGATCCCGATCAGCCCGATCGGCACCCGCACGCGCGAAAGGTGCAGGCCATTGGGGCGCTCCGCCCGGTCTATCACCTGGCCGACCGGATCGGGCAGGGCCGCCACCGCCTCGACCGCGTCGGCGATCCCGGCGAGGCGCTGCGGATCGAGCCGCAGCCGGTCCAGCATGGCCGGGCTGAGCCCATTCGCTTCCCCCGCCGCGACGTCGCGCGCATTGGCCGCCAGCACTTCCGCCTCGGCATCCCGCAAGGCCTGCGCCGCCTGGCGCAAGGCCGCCGCCTTGGCCGCGTCGCCCATCCGCGCCAGCACGCGCTGCGCGGCGCGCCCGGCATGGGCAAGGCGTTCGACCAGCGCTTCGGGCGATTCGGTGGAGAGGGTGGCGGGTTCTGCGGACATGGCGTGCGGGTAGCAGCTTGGCTTGGAATTGTCAGGCCGAATCCGCGCGACTCGACGATTTCCGCCATTTTCGCCCGGAATCGGGGATCAGACAACGCCGCAAGCGCGGTTGCGTTCCCGTTCCTTGCGATTAAATCTTAAGAAAGAGGGACGTTAACCAACCGTTCATCGCGCGACTCCCTCGAACTCAACCGCTTTCCACCGCGCCGAAATGGCAGGCCCCCGCAACGCATGCTAGCCGCCCTCGGTCAAAAAAGATGGCGGGAACGGGGTCGTTCACTTTGAAACATGGGTTGTCCAGCGGCACGTTTATCCGCCGCCTGCAGGAACTGTTCCCTGATCGCGAGTTCTTCATGCGATCGCAGGGCCATGTCCGCTTCATCAAGATCACGTCCCGAATGCAGATCATCGGCGTGGCCATCGTCGCGCTGGCCTTGCTGGTCTGGATCGGCACCATCGCCGGAATGACGATCAGCCAGTTCGTGTCCCGCGCCGATCGGCTGGAACTGATCGAGCGCGAAGCCAAGGTGACGACCGCCGAAAACCGTGTCTCGGCCTATCGCGACGATCTGGATTCCGTGGCCGACGACCTCCAGCGAAGGCAGGATTTCATCGAGGAGATGGTGGACAGCCTGCCAGCGGACATCAAGGCCGAAGAAACCGTGTCGGACAGCAGCGGAGAGGCGGAAAAGACCATCTCCAAGGTCAGCGCCGCCATTCCGGAAGCCTCCGCGCTGGCCCGGATCGAAGCCCGCCAGCTGGCCTTCGTCGAGAATCTGACCCGCTTTGCGGACCGCCGCGCCAAGCGGGCCGAACTGGCGATCCGCAAGCTCGGCCTTGATCCGCGCCGGATGCTCGCTTCCGCCAAGGACGCCCAGGGCGGTCCGCTCGAATTGCTGTCCACCGGCCGCGACGGGTCGATCGATCCGCGTTTCGAGCGGCTCGGGTTCAGCCTGTCGCGGATGGAAGCGCTGGAGCGCGGGCTGAAAAGCATTCCGCAGGTGATGCCGGCCAGCCTCAAGACGATTTCCTCCGGCTTCGGCTATCGCCGCGATCCTTTCACCGGCGCCGCCGCGATGCATGCCGGCCTCGATTTCCGCGGCCCGGTCGGTGCGCCGATCTATGCCGCCGCCAAGGGCAAGGTCAGCTTCGCCGGCCGCAAGTCCGGTTACGGAAACTGCATCGAGATCAGCCATGGCAACGGGCTGATGACCCGCTATGCCCACATGTCCGCCTTCCGCGCCAAAGTGGGGCAGGAGGTCGCCGCCGGCGCTGTCATTGGCGCAATCGGCAGCACCGGTCGCTCGACCGGGCCGCATTTGCATTTCGAAGTGCGGATCAACGATCGCGCGGTCAACCCGCGCCCCTTCCTGGAGGCAGCGCCCCATGTTCTCGAAGAAGCTCGCGGAGAAACCGCGGCACCCGGCCGATAGAGCGATGTCGGGCGGCACATTTTCCGTCATCGGCCCGGATGTCGTCATCAAGGGCGACATCAAGGCCTCCGCTGATCTCCATGTCGACGGCCGGATCGAGGGCGATATTTCGTGCTCTTCGCTGGTGCAGGGCGAAAGCAGCGCCGTGACCGGGGCGATCCTCGCGGAAAGCGCGCGGCTGGCGGGCCGGGTCCAGGGCTCGATCAGCGCGAGCCAGCTCGTGGTGCTGCGCACCGCCCGGATCGAAGGGGACGTATTCTACGATGCGCTGACCATCGAACAGGGCGCGGAAGTGACGGGCCGCTTCGCCCATCGCACCAGCGCGGAAGCCGCGATGCCCTCTGCCGCCGCGCCCGCCGTGGAAGAAAACGGCGAGGAACCGCGCCTTTCGCTGGCCCGCTAGAGCGATTTCGCGGCAAGTGGCATCGCTTGCCGGCCCGGAAATAACGCAAAACGGCTAATTCCAGCCTTGTTCCGGTTCTGGCCGAACCGGCACCGCTCGCGCTTCAGGGAGTATGCGGGCCGGTTGGCAGCGTCACCTTGCCCGCCGCGACCTCGGCCTTGAGCGCCTTGCGGTCGAGCTTCCCGATCATCGTCTTGGGCAGATCGTCCCGGATTTCCACGCCGATCAGGCGTTCGTGCTTGCCCACATGCGGATCGAGCCAGGCACGCAGCTGTTCCCCCGTCACCGGGCCGGCGCCGTCTTTCAGGCTGACGAAGCCCATCGGGCTTTCGCCGCGATAGGAATCGGGAACCCCGATCACCAGCGCTTCCTTGACCGCCGGATGCTGCAGCAGGACTTTCTCGACCCGGCTGGGGAACACCTTGAAGCCGCCCACCGCGATCATGTCCTTGCTGCGGTCGACGATATGGATGTAGCCGTCGGGATCGAGCGTAGCGATGTCGCCCGTCCGCAGCCAGCGCTCTCCATCGCGCGCGGCGAAGGCCTGCGCGGCGGCGTCGGGCCGGTTCCAGTAGCCCTGCATGATCTGCGGGCCGAGGATGGCCAGCTCGCCCGGTTCGCCCGGCGGCGCATCCCGCGCGGGGTCTTCCTTGTCCAGCAGCCTGATCCGGGTCGCGGGCAAGGGCTGGCCGATGCTGCCCGGCCGGTTTTCGCCGCGCAGCGGATTGGTGGAAACCACCCCGCTGCTTTCGGTCAACCCATAGCCTTCGATCACCTTGACCCCGGTTTCCCGCTCGAACCGGGACTTGAGCGGAAGCGACAGCGGCGCGCCGCCCGATATGCATTCCCTGAGCGACGAGAAATCGGTGCGTGCGCATCTGGGATGGTCGAGCAGCGCCTGGAACATCGTCGGCACCCCGAACAGCGATGTCGGGCGGGTCCGCGCGATGGTGGCCAGCGCCTGCCCGGCATCGAACCGCGGCAGCATCACGATGCACCCGGCATTCGCCACCGTGCGGTTGAGCACGCAGGTATTGGCGAAGACATGGAACAGCGGCAGCACGCCCAGGACGACATCGCGATTGTCGCGATCCGGATCGACCGCGCGAACCTGCCGGGCATTGGCGGAAAGATTCTGATGGGTCAGCATCGCGCCCTTCGGCGTGCCGGTGGTGCCGCCGGTATATTGCAGCAAGGCCAGGTCGCCGGGCGCGACCGGGACCGGCTCGGGCGCCGTGGCGGCCAAGCAATCCCGCCATTTCCAGACATCCGGCCGGCGGGGCAGGCGCGCGATCTGGTCGCGGCCCAGCAGCTTGAGCGCGAGGCGCTTGGGCCAGGGCAGCATATCGCCAAGGGACGCGACGATCAGGCTTTCCAGCGGGGAATTGTCGAGCACTTCCAGGGCTGTCGGCAACAGGGCCGCGACATCGGCGGTCACCAGCACCCGCGTGCCGGAATCCACCACCTGGGCCTCCAGCTCCTCAGCGGAATAAAGCGGGGAGAAATTAACGACGACCGCGCCGATCATCATCGCGCCGTAATAGGCCGAAAGATAGGCGGGAACATTGGGCAGGAACAGGCCCACCCGATCCCCCCCGGCGATGCCGCGCCGCTGCAATCCGGCGGCAAAGCCACGGGCCTGATCGAGCATTTCCGCGTAGCTGTAGGTCCGGCCCAGAAAATCTATCAGCGGCGCATCGGGCCGCCTGGCGACCGCTTGCTCGAACATCTGGGGGAGAGCGAGCGGCGCGAAGGACAAATCCCATTCACATGCATGGGCATAATGCGCCGCCGCTATGCCGCCCTGCACCGAACTGTCGTCACCTCTCTCCACGCGCGCAGCCTGCCGCGCCAGAGGCGGCGCGGCAAGCGGAAAAGGTGAACCGGCGGCTTACTCGGCGGTGGATTCGCTGGCGCGCTTCGCTTCCAGCCAAGCGGCGGCCTCCGCCTCCTGCGCGGCTTCCACCGCAGCCTTGGCGGCGGCTTCGCGTTCCGCGCGCAGTTCCTCGATCAGGGCTTCCCGGTCGCCGGTCATGCCGGGGTCGGCCGCGCGGTCTTCGCTGATGCCAGCCTTCTTCGCCGCCTTGGCGACGACCGCATCCAGCTCGCGCTGGGAGCACAGGCCGAGCGTGACGGGGTCCTTGGGCTGGATGTTCTGGATGTTCCAGTGGCTGCGTTCCCGGATCGCGGTGATCGTGTTGCGCGTGGTGCCGATCAGCTTGCCGATCTGGGCATCCGAAATCTCGGGGTGATTGCGCAATATCCAGGCGATGCCGTCGGGCTTGTCCTGCCGCTTGGAAACCGGGGTGTAGCGCGGCCCCTTGGTGCGGCTGACGGAAACCGGGGCGCGCTGCATCTTCAGGCGGTATTCCGGATCGTTCTGGCCGCGCTCGATCTCCTCATGCGTCAGCTCGCCGGAATGGATCGGATCGCGGCCCGTGTATTTGGAGCTGGCGAGATCGTCCGCCATCGCCTGGACTTCCAGAATATGGAGGCCGCAGAACTCTGCGATCTGCTCGAAAGTGAGTGCGGTATTGTCGACCAGCCAGGATGCCGTGGCATGGGGCATCAGCGGTGTGGGTTGGGACATGGTTCTCTCCGCCCGAAAAAGGGCCAAAACAGGGCCAGAAAATATAAGGGCCGCCCCATGCGGAGCGGCCGATCACGCCACCATGTAGGCGATCCCCGCCTTTTCGGCAAGCGCGATACGTCAGGCGGCCAGCACCTGCGGCTCGCAAGCCAGCGCCGACAGGAACTGCGCCGTGCTCGCTCCCCAGCTGAAAGTGGCCGCATGGGCAATGCAGCTTTCGCGATCCAGCTTCAGCGCGGCGGCGATCGCGCGATCGAGATCCTCGTCCATCGCGCCGCAGCTGGGCGTCAGTATGTCGAGCGGCCCCGTGACCGGATAGGCCGCGACCGGGGTGCCGCAAGCCAGCGCCTCGATCATCACCAGGCCAAAGGTGTCGGTCCTGCTGGGAAACACGAACACGTCCGCTCCGGCATAGCAGGCGGCCAGATCCGCGCCTTGCTGCTTGCCCAGGAAATGGACCGTGGGGAATTGCAGCTTCAGCCGGGCGAGCGCCGGGCCATCGCCGACCACCACTTTCGATCCCGGATGGGTCGAGCGCAGGAAGGCTTCGATATTCTTCTCGACCGACACCCGGCCGACATAGAGCTGGATCGGCCGCTCAAGCTCCCAGAACAGGGCGGGCGGCTCCATATCCGGATGGAAATCGGCAAGGTCGACACCCCGGCTCCATGCCCGGACCTGCGGCAATCCCTGGCTGCGCAATTGCGCCCTGACCGTATCGGTCGCCACCATGATTCCCGCCGATGGCCGGTGGAACCAGCGGATATAGGGCCAGAAAGCGCGGGCCGGCAGGCCCGTGCGGCGCGCGAGATAATCCGGGAACTGGGTGTGATAGGCCGTGGTGAACGAAATGCCGCGCGACAGGCAGTAACGCCGCGCGGCCAGGCCCAGCGGGCCTTCGGTCGCGATATGGACCGCGTCGGCACCGATCGCGGCAATGCGCTTGCCGATATTGCCGCGCCGGGCCAGCGCCAGGCGGATTTCCGGATAGCTCGGGCACGGCATCGACGCGAACTGGTCGGGGGAAATGACCGTGACGTCATGCCCCCGCGAGCGCAGCTCCCGCGTCACCGCGGACAGGGTGCGGACAACTCCGTTGACCTGCGGCGCCCAAGCATCGGTCACCAAGGCGATGCGCAGCCCCATGCCTATGCCGCCGCTTCCAGAGCGGCTATCGCGCCGCCGGCTTCGCGCTTCGCGATTTCCTCGGGCCAGTGGAGAATTTCCATCCGTCCGTCGAAATGCTCGACCAGCGCGGTGCAGCCTTCCACCCAGTCGCCGTCATTGTAATAGGCCACATCCCCGAACTGGCGCATTTCGGCATTGTGGATATGGCCGCAGACCACGCCGTCCACCCCTCTGTCGCCAGCGGCCTTGGCCACCACTTCCTCGTAGCGGGAGATGAACTCGACCGCGTTCTTGACCTTGTGCTTGGCCATCTTGCTGAGCGACCAGTAGGGCAGCTCCAGCCGGCTGCGCACCGCGTTGACCCAGCGGTTTAGGTTCATCAGCAGGGTGTAGGCCGCATCCCCCACGCAGGCGAGCCAGCGGTGGGCCAGCATCACGGCGTCGAACTCGTCCCCATGCAGCACCATCAGCCGCCGTCCATCGGCGGTGGTGTGGAAGGCCGTGCGCCGGATCTCCACGCCTCCGAAGCTCAGCCCCGAGAACTGGCGGAACATCTCGTCGTGATTGCCGGGAATATAGACGATGCGCGTGCCGCGCTTCGCCCGCTTCAGGATACGCCAGACGATGTCGTTATGCGCCGCGGGCCAGTAGAATTTCTTCTTCAGCCGCCATCCGTCGATGATGTCGCCGACCAGATACATGGTCTCACTGTCGACGCTGTCGAGGAAATCGATCAGCAGCTCGGCATTGCACCCCTTGGTTCCGAGATGCACGTCCGAGATCCAGACCGTGCGGTATCGCCGCCTTCCGGAAACCGGAGGCTCCGGCCGCGCCGGCCGCAAGCGGGAGAGAGGAACGGCAGCCGCATCGCTGCTGGCCGCCAGATCACGATCGACAAGTCTTTCGACGCCCATGGGCGAATCACTAGCCGGGGATTGTTACGCGCCAACCACAATTCGATGACATTACAGTTACATCGCGGGCGCATCGCGACATGCTTCCGCGGGGCCATCCGTAACCTCTCCTTAAGTGCGATGTGGCAGACGCAGCTCCGGCCTGCGCGGTGGGACGAGGCAGGCAGCGCCGAATGGCAAGGGGGAAGTAATCATGCGTCGCGTTCTCGCCGCCGGCTTGACCCTGGCCCTCGCCGCTTGCGGGGGCGGAGACGATTTCTCCCTCGATGTCGGGCGCCCGGCCGCCCGCGTCTATGGCCAGCTTTCCTCGCTGGATGGCGGGATGGTGCGCCAGATCCTGGGCTTGCCCGCAATCAGGCGCAGCAATCCGGCGGATGGGGAGCTGCTCTATACGATCCCCGGAAGCGGTGGAAATGGCGACGGGACGCTGGCCTTCCGGATCGAGCCGCAGGGCGAGAACCAGGCCCGGGTCCATGTGAATCTCGAATTGCCGACGATCAGGACGCGAATCCAGGGCATCGACAAGGTTCTGAACGAAAACCGCGCCGAAAACATGCTGCAGGACAAGCTCGATCAATGGGCGGCGAACATCAGATCGGGCGGATCGGGGCATGAGCATATTCTGCGGATCGACGAAATGCTGGGCGCCCTGACGCTGGCGATGAACCCCGACCGGATCGACAAGGTGCTGGCGATGTCGGAAAAGCCGGAGATACTGGCCGAATTCCTGGGCGATCGGATGGCGTGGGAAAGCGCATCGGGCGAATTCAGCCGGGCCGACGCCCCGATGAGCGATCCCGAACGGGACGCGGCCCAGTTCGCGGAACCGATGGACAAGGCCACCGGCAGCGATCCTTCCTGGGACAGCCAGCGCTATGGCGATCCCGGCTACTAGGATCAGGGCCGCAGCACGATCTTGCCGATATGTTCGCCCGCCTCCATCCGGCGATGGGCGGACGCGGCCTCTTCCAGCGGGAAGACCTGATCCATCACCGGCCGCAAGGCGCCTTCCTGCACCAGCGGCCACACTTCGCGCGCGATTTCCTGCGCAAGCACCGCCTTGAAATCGTCCGAGCGCGGGCGCAGCGTCGAGCCGGTAAGGCTGTAGCGCCGCGTCATCACCTGCGCCATGTTGATCTCGGCCCTCGCCCCGCCCTGCACCGCGATCGTCACATGGCGGCCGTCCTCGGCCAGGCATTTGAGATTGCGGGCGACATAATCCCCGGCCACCATGTCGAGCACCAGCGCAACCCCCCGGCCCTCCGTGATCGCCTGCACGGCCTCCACGAAATCCGTGGACCTATAGTTGATCGCGTGCGCCGCGCCGATCTCCACTGCGGCGGCGCATTTCTGGTCGGACCCGCAGGTGACGATCACGGTGAGGCCGAACAGCCGCCCGAGCATCGCCGCCATCGTGCCAATGCCGCTGGTGCCGCCGTGGACCAGAATCGTTTCGCCCTCGCACGCCCAGCCGCGCTCGAACAGATTGTGCCACACGGTGAACAATGTCTCGGGCAAGGCTGCCGCCTGGTCCGGCGCAAGACCCTCCGGCACCGGCAGGCAGTGATCCGCCCGGGCGAGGCAATATTCCGCATATCCGCCGCCGGAAACCAGGGCGCAGACCTGCTGGTTGAGCAGTTCAGGCTCCACCCCCTCGCCCACCGCCACTACCTGGCCCGACACCTCCAGCCCAAGGATCGGCGATGCGCCCGGCGGCGGCGGATAATTGCCCTGCCGCTGGATCACGTCGGGCCGGTTCACGCCGGCGAACGCCACCTTGACGAGCAGCTGCCCGGGATCGGGCCGGGGCACCGCGACTTCGGAAACCCGAAGCACTTCCGGTCCGCCTGGCTCAGCGAATGTGATGGCCCGCATGGCAGCGGGCGGATTTACGGCCATTTTCACTCCCCAGTGTGCCCCAACCGCAACGTTCCATCGAGAAGTAGCGGGATGCCCCATTGACAGCAAGGCGCGCGCGCGGGATGCTGCGTTGCAATGGACGAAGATGATCGCCCCCGGTTACGTGGCGATGCAGCCACCCGGCTCTCGGCGGAGAGCCTCGACAGCTATTCGCAGCACGAGCTGGAAACACGCATTCGCCTGCTGGAAGCGGAAATCGCCAGGGTCGAATCCCATCGCCTCAAGGCCGCTGCCCACCGGCAGACTGCGGATTCCCTGTTCAAGCCAAGGGCCGAGAGTTGAGGCGGGCCGCCTCTCGCAATCGGGCGGCCGATCCCCATATTGGCGGGGTCAAGTTCATTTTCCACAGTTTTCAGGCCATTCGCCGATATTCACACGCAAGGGACGCATAAGAGATGCCCAGTTTCGCCCAGAACCTTGAAAACACGCTCCACGCCGCGCTGAGCAATGCCGCGGACCGGAGCCACGAATATGCGACGCTGGAACACCTCTTGCTGGCGTTGATCGAGGATACGGATGCCGCCGAGGTGATGACCGCCTGCGGAGTGGATCTGAACGATCTCGGCGATGTGGTCAGGCAATATCTCGATCAGGAATACCAGTCCCTGAAAACCGAGGACAAGGCCGATCCGCAGCCCACCGCCGGGTTCCAGCGCGTGATCCAGCGCGCCATCCTGCATGTCCAGTCCTCGGGCAAGGATACGGTGACGGGGGCCAATGTCCTGGTCGCCCTGTTCTCCGAGCGGGACAGCTACGCCGTATACTTCCTCCAGCAGCAGGACATGAGCCGGCTGGACGCGGTGAGCTATATCAGCCACGGCATCGGCAAGGGCGGACGGCAACTGGAAAGCCGCACGGCAAGCGGGGTCGAGGAACCGAGCCATAACGAGGAAAAGGTCGAAACCAAGTCCAGCGGCAGCGGCGGCAAGGACAGCGCGCTCGACCAGTTCTGCGTTAACCTCAACGAGAAGGCGCTGAACGGCAAGGTCGATCCGCTGATCGGGCGCGGGCCGGAAGTGGATCGCACCATCCAGATCCTCTGCCGCCGTTCCAAGAACAACCCGCTCTATGTGGGTGATCCCGGCGTCGGCAAGACCGCCATCGCCGAAGGCCTCGCCCGCAAGATCGTGGAAGGCGAAGTGCCCGATGTGCTGGCCGAAGCGGTGATCTATTCGCTCGACATGGGCTCGCTGCTGGCCGGCACGCGCTATCGCGGCGATTTCGAGGAACGGCTCAAGCAGGTGGTGTCCGAACTGGAAAAGATGCCGCATGCGATCCTGTTCATCGACGAGATCCACACGGTGATCGGCGCCGGCGCCACCAGCGGCGGGGCGATGGACGCATCCAACCTGCTCAAGCCCGCGCTTTCCGGCGGCACGATCCGCTGCATCGGCTCCACCACCTACAAGGAGTTCCGCAACCACTTCGAGAAGGATCGCGCGCTGCTGCGCCGGTTCCAGAAGATCGACGTCAACGAGCCGACGGTCGAGGACACGATCAAGATCCTGCGGGGCCTGCGGACCGCCTTCGAGGAGCATCACAACGTCAAATACACACCGGATGCGATCAAGACCGCGGTGGAGCTTTCCGCCCGCTACATCAACGACCGCAAGCTGCCCGACAAGGCGATCGACGTGATCGACGAGGTGGGCGCGATGCAGATGCTCGTCCCGCCCAGCCGGCGGCGCAAGACCATCACCGCGCGCGAGATCGAGAAGGTGATCGCCACCATGGCCCGCATCCCGCCGAAATCGGTGAGCAGCGACGACCGCAAGGCGCTGGAGCATCTCGAGCGGGACCTGAAGCGCGTGGTCTATGGCCAGGACAAGGCGATCGCCGTCCTGTCGAGCGCCATGAAGCTGAGCCGGGCCGGGCTGCGCGATCCGGATAAGCCGATCGGCAGCTTCCTGTTCTCCGGCCCCACCGGCGTCGGCAAGACGGAAGTCGCCCGGCAGCTCGCCAGCATCATGGGCATTCCGCTGCAGCGTTTCGACATGTCGGAATATATGGAGCGCCACTCCGTCAGCCGGCTGATCGGCGCGCCTCCGGGCTATGTCGGCTACGATCAGGGCGGCTTGCTGACCGACGCGGTGGACCAGCAGCCGCATTGCGTGCTGCTGCTGGACGAGATCGAGAAGGCGCATCCCGACCTGTTCAACATCCTGCTGCAGGTGATGGATAACGGCCGGCTGACGGATCACCACGGCAAGACCGTGGATTTCCGCAATGTCGTGCTTATCATGACCACCAATGCGGGCGCTTCCGACATGGCGCGGCAGGGCATCGGCTTCGGCGATGTCAGCAAGGAGGATGCGGGCGACGAGGCGGTGAAGCAGATGTTCACCCCGGAGTTCCGCAATCGCCTGGATGCGATCGTGCCGTTCGCCTACCTCGGGCAGGAGACGGTCAGCCGCGTGGTCGACAAGTTCATCCTGCAGCTCGAACTGCAGCTGGCCGACCAGAACGTGCATATCCAGTTCGATACCGATGCGCGCAAATGGCTGGCCCAGCGCGGCTATGACAAGCTCTATGGCGCCCGGCCGATGGCCCGGCTGATCCAGGAGAAGGTCAAGCAGCCGCTTGCCGAGGAATTGCTGTTCGGCAAGCTCTCCCAGGGTGGCGAGGTGCATGTCAGCGTGAAGGAGGACAAGCTCAATTTCGAGCTGGCTCCGGCAGCGCCCCGGGTCGTCAAGCAGAAGCCGAAGCGCAGGAGAGGGGCGGCAACCCCGGAAAAGAGCGGCGGCAAGCAGGATTGAATGGAATGTTCCGGCCTGTCCGCAGGGGCAGGCCGGATCGCATCAGGACAGGCGTCCCCTCAAGGGCTGTCGGAATCCGGCTTTTCCCTGGCGTCCCATTCCTCGCGCGTGATCCAGCCATCCTCGTTCGCGTCCGCCCGCGCGAACTCCGCATTGGACATGGCGAACCATTCCGCCAGAGTCAGCTTCTTGTCCCCATCGCTGTCACCGGCCGCGATCCGCTTTTCCGAAGCCGGTTCCGTGGGCAGGCCCAGCGATACGCGCGCCGCGTCCATTTCCTGCACGGTGATCGTGCCGTCCCGGTTGGCATCTATCGCCGCAAAGATCTTCTGCGCGGCCTGGCTGTGCTCCGTCGAGGTCAAGCGCCCGTCATGATCGGCATCCCTGCCGTCGAACGAAGCGAGAGGCGCCGTTGCCGCGGGATCTTCCGTGACCGCCGGAACCGGCGTGGCCACGGCCGGCACGACCGCGCGCGCCTGCTCGTCAGGCCCGGTTTCCTTCTTCCCGCATCCCGCGAGCAAAGCGGCGGCCATGGCCGCACCCAGAATGATCCGTGCGTGCATGGGTGCAATCCTCTCAAAACGCTTGCCCGACTATCTCTAGCGCCTGTTGCGCGCTACGCAACAGACAGGATCGAAGCGGAACGATTTCGCGCAATCGCCGCTATGTTGCCATGATGCGTCCGCCTTTTTCATGGATCAGGCCGGAGCCCTGGGGCATCCGGATCGAACCGGCCGGCTGCTGGATCGATCCGGCGCGCCCGGTGGATCGCGCGCTCATTACCCACGGTCACGCCGACCATGCCCGCGGCGGCCATGCGCAAACCATAGCAACGCCGGAAACCCTTGCGATCATGGCCTTGCGCTATGGCACCGACGCAGGCGCGGTGCCGGTGGAATATGGGGAAGAAATCACGTTGGCGAAGGGTGTCACCGCGCGGTTCATCCCGGCGGGCCATGTTCTCGGCTCCGCGCAGATATTGCTCGAACATGCCGGAGAGCGGGTGATCGTGACAGGCGACTACAAGCGGTGTCCGGACCCGACTTGCGCGCCCTTCGAAGTTGCGCCGTGCGACTTGCTGATCACCGAAGCGACCTTCGGCCTGCCGGTGTTCATCCACCCGCCGGTCGAAGATGAAATCGCCAAGCTGCTGGCTGCCCGCAACGCCCATCCCGGCCGCTGCGTTCTGGTCGGGGCCTATGCGCTGGGCAAGGCCCAGCGCGTCATCGCGCAATTGCGCCTGGCGGGCTATGCCGAGCCGATCTGGCTGCATGGCGCGATGGAGCGCATGTGCCGGTTGTATGAGGACTTCGGCATCGAACTCGGCCCGTTGCGGCTGGTGGCGGAAGCCGGGAAAGCCGACGATCTGCGCGGCCAGATCGTGATCTGCCCGCCCGGCGCGCTGAATGACCGCTGGAACCGCCGCCTGCCCGATCCGGTCACCGCCATGGCGTCAGGCTGGATGCGGGTGCGCCAGCGCGCCCGGCAGCGCAATGTGGAGCTGCCGCTGATTATCTCGGACCATGCGGACTGGAACGAGCTTACCCGGACGATCGAGCAGATAGACCCTCGGGAGAGCTGGATAACCCATGGCCGCGAGGAAGCGCTGCTGCGCTGGCACCAGCTGCACCAGCGCCGCGCCCGGGCGCTGGCCATGGTCGGCTATGAGGACGAGGACGATTGATGGAGCGCTTCGCCGCCCTGCTCGACGCTCTGGTCTACACCCGGTCGCGCAACGCCAAGCTGGAACTCATCGCCGACTATCTGCGGCAGACGCTCGATCCCGACCGGGGCTGGGCCTTGGCGGCGCTGACCGGAAGCCTCGATTTTCCCGCGGTCAAATCCTCCACTATCCGCGCGCTGCTGCAGAACCGGATCGACCCGGTGCTGTGGACCCTGTCGCGCGACTATGTCGGCGACACGGCCGAGACCGCCAGCCTGCTGTGGCCGGAGCCGGATGGCGCAAGGGCCGACCCGCCCGGCGTTTCGGAAGTGGTGAAGCATCTGCGGGGCATGACCCGCTCCACCGCGGCCGCCGAATTGGCGGCGCTGCTGGACCGGCTCGACGCCTCGGGCCGCTATGCCCTGCTCAAGCTCGCGACCGGCGGGATGCGGATCGGCATTTCCGCCCGCCTCGCCAAGACGGCCTTCGCCCAGGCCTTTGGAGTGCCATTGGACGAGGTGGAGGAATATTGGCACGGGCTGGAGCCGCCCTACGCCCCCTTGTTCGACTGGGCGGCGCATGGGCAGCCCCCGCCGGATACGGAAAACCTGCCGCTGTTCCGGCCCTTCATGCTGGCCCATCCGCTGGAAGGCGCGACGATCGACGTGACGGACTATGTCGCGGAGTGGAAATGGGACGGCATTCGCGTGCAGACAGTCCATGCCGCCGGCGAAACCCGTGTGTTCTCGCGTTCGGGCGACGATATTTCGCACAGCTTCCCGGAAATCGCGGAGGCTTTGCGCATTCCCGCCGTGCTCGATGGCGAACTGCTGGTGCGCGGCTCGCATCAGGGCGGCGAGGAAGGCGGCGCGGCCAGCTTCAACGCCTTGCAGCAGCGGCTGGGCCGCAAGCTGGTGAGCAGGAGGATGCTGGAGCAGGCGCCCGCCTTCGTCCGGCTCTACGACGTGCTGATCCTCGAAGGCGAGGATCTGCGTCCCCTGCCCTGGAGCGAACGGCGGATACTGCTGGAACGGCTGATCGAACGCCTGCCCGCCAGCCATTTCGACCTGTCGCAGATGCTACCGGCGGACAGCTTCGAACAGCTGGCGGCGATCCGCGCGGCGGCGCGAGACGATTCCATCGAAGGGCTGATGCTCAAGCGGCGCGACAGCCCCTATGTGGCGGGGCGCCGGACCGGGCTGTGGTATAAATGGAAGCGCGACCCGCTGCTGGTCGATTGCGTGCTGATGTATGCCCAGCGCGGATCGGGCAAGCGCTCCAGCTTCTATTCCGACTATACGTTCGGCTGCTGGGATGGCGATCCCGATCAGGGAGCGGAACTGCTGCCCGTGGGCAAGGCCTATTCCGGCTTCACCGATGAGGAGCTGAAATGGCTCGACCGGCATGTCCGCACCCATACCGTCAATCGCTTCGGCCCCGTGCGGGAAACCGACAAGAGCCTGGTGTTCGAAGTCGCGTTCGATTCCATCCATCCCAGCAAGCGCCACAAATCCGGGCTCGCCATGCGCTTTCCCCGCATCCATCGCATCCGCAAGGACAAGCCAGCCTACGAGGCGGACCGCATCGAAAGCCTGAAGGCCCTGATTCGCGATTGAAATTGCGCTGGATCAAGGACTGGCGCCCATGCCGGGGGCAGGAACAGGCTGCAAAATCTTGACCCGGAGAGACCGCCCGCCATGGCCAGCCAGCCAGCATCCCAAAGAACCGCATATCAGGCACTCGGCGGACGAAGCGCGATCGAACGCATCGTCAATCGCTTCTACGATTTGATGGACCAGAACCCCGCCTATGCCGAATTGCGCGCCCTGCACGCGGCCGACCTGGCGCCGATGCGGGAATCCCTGGCCGGATTCCTGACCGGCTGGAGCGGCGGCCCGCGCGACTGGTTCGAGGCCAACCCCAGCAAATGCATGATGAGCGCGCATCGCGGCATTCCGGTCGACGCCCGGACGGCCCGGCAATGGGCCGACGCCATGCGCCGCGCGATAGAAGATTGCCCGCCCGAAGATCCGCGCGTCGGGCAAGCCATGGCCCAGGTGCTTGACGATATCGCTCTGGGCATGGCACGAGACTGAACATCATCACCTGAGAATGAAGCCGCGCCGGTCCTGCCGGCGAACTGCGATCCCATCGCAGAGGGGGCAAGCCGAGCCACGCTTGCCACGGCTGCATTCTTCCATTGGCGAGCAGGCATGAAACCGAAGCTGCTGACGATACTGCCGACCTATACCCCGGCCCTGTTCCGGGCCGATCTGGTCGCGGGCATCACTGTCGCCCTGGTTGCGATCCCGCTCAGCATAGCGATCGCCATCGCATCCGGGGCCAGCCCGGAGAAAGGCCTGCTGACGGCGATCGTCGGCGGCTTGATAATATCCGTGCTGGGCGGCAGCCGCGTCCAGATCGGCGGGCCGACCGGCGCCTTCATCGTAGTGGTTTATGGCGTGATCGCCACCCATGGCTATGACGGGCTGGTCCTCGCCACGCTGATGGCGGGCGCGATCCTGCTGCTGGCCGGCCTGCTGCGGGCGGGCAATCTGATCGCCTATGTGCCGGAGGCAGTAGTCAACGGCTTCACGATAGGCATCGCCATCATCATCGCCTCCAGCCAGCTCAAGGATTTCCTGGGGCTCAACGTGGCATCCGTTCCCGCCGAGTTCCTGCCGAAGCTGGCGGCCTTGTGGGATGCCCGCGCATCCTTCAACGTCCATGCCCTCGGCGCCGGGCTGGTCGCTCTCGCGCTCATCGTTTTGCTGCGCCGGATGTTTCCCCGGCTGCCGGGGCTGATCGTGGCCGTCTCCGCGGTTTCGGCCCTGGTCGTCATCTTCGGCCTGCCGGTGGACAATATCGATTCACGCTACGGCGAGCTTCCCCGGAGCCTTCCGATGCCAGCCGTGCCCAAGATCACGCTTGCGCGCCTGACCGAGCTGCTGCCGTCCGCGCTGGTGATCGCATTCCTGGCGGCAATCGAATCCCTGCTTTCGGCGGTCGTTGCGGATCGCCTGATCGAGGGGCGCCATCGCCCGAACGCGGAAGTCCTTGCCCAGGGCTGGGCCAATATCGGCTCCGCGCTGTTCGGCGGCCTTCCCGCCACGGGCGCCATCGCGCGGACCGCCACCAATGTTCGCGCCGGCGGGAAAACCCCGGTCGCGGGAATCATCCATGCCCTTGCCATCCTCGCCATCATGATGGCGGCGGGGCCGCTCGCAGGCTATCTGTCGCTTCCCGCGCTCGCCGCGCTGCTGCTGACAACGGCGTGGAACATGAGCGAGCCGCACAAGTGGCGCAGCTACTGGTCCGCCCCCGTCTCCGACCGGATCCTGCTGCTGCTCACCCTGATCCTGACTGTCCTGGCGGATCTCACCATCGCCATCGGGGTCGGCGTGGGCATCGGCCTTGCGCTGCGGCTGCGGGACAGCAATCAGAAAACCACCGACTGGTCCGATTCCGACCGCTAATCCGCCTGTTTTCCGTGATTTCCGAGTCAGCAAGTGATCTCACTTGCTCCGAAATCGCTCTAATCCGGCGGAAGCTGGATCAGCTTTTCGCGCGATGTCGCGCCGCGCAACAAGCGAAGCCGTGACGTCGCCACTCCCAAGGCATCGGCGAGCAGGGCCAGCACAGCCTCATTCGCCTTTCCGCCTTCGGGCTTGGTGCGCACCTTGACCTCCACCCTGCCCTGTTCGATCCCGATCTGCTCGACCCGCGCGCCCGGCGTCACCCGCACCGCAAGCCGCCCATCCCCATCGGCGAGTTCGCGGATGGCATGGGCCGGCGGATGGGTGAGCCTGGGCCGCGCCATTCACCCCGCAGCCTCGAGGGCGGCGCGGTGGAACCGCCCGTTCTCCACATAGCTCGCCACGCCCTTCTGCATTTCGGCCAGCGCCTTGTCCGGCAGATCGCGCAGATATTTGGCGGGCCGCCCGGTCCACAGCTGGCGCGATCCGATCACCTTGCCGGGCGTCAGCAAGGCGCCCGCCGCCAGCATTCCGTCGCTTTCGATGGTGCAGCCATCCATCACGATGGAGCCGAGGCCGACGAAGGCGCGATCGGCCAACACGCAGCCATGCACCATGGCCATATGGCCGATCAGCACATCTTCCCCGATCAGGGTGGGATGCCCTTCCGGCCTTCCTTCCTTGGGGCTGTCGCAATGGACGACCGTGCCGTCCTGGATATTGCTGCGCGCGCCGATCACGATGCGGTTCACATCGGCCCGGATCACGCAATTGTACCAGATGCTGGCATCCGGCCCGATCTCCACATCGCCGATGATCCGGCAGCCGGGGGCGATGAAGGCGCTGTCATGGATGCGCGGGGTTTTCCCGTGGATCGGCAGGATGGTGATGTCGGTTCGGTGCAAGCTCATGGCTTCCCCCAGATTTGCGTCCAGCGGACATAGGGCAGGATAGATGCATGGTCATCGGTCCAGGCCCGAGGCGCGGGCGCATCCAGCTTTTCCAATGGCGCATCCGGCCGGGCGATGGCAAGCCGCTTCAACTGCGCCGGATCTCGCGTCAGCAAGACCCAGGAGGAAGACGACAGCACCGTCCGGTCATGGGGATGGTCCTCGCGGATCAATGCGGCGAGCCGGTGCTGCCGGGCAATCGCGCCCAGCACCGGCTCCAGCTCGATATAGCGGTTGGAAATATGCACGGCCAACATGCCTTTCGGAGACAAGGCGCGCAGATAGACGCGGAATGCTTCATCGGTGAGCAAATGCAGCGGGATGGCATCCGACGAAAAGGCATCGATCGCGATAATGTCCAGCGAGCCGGGCGCGGACTTCCCCAGTTCCAGCCTGGCATCGCCCAGCACGACCTGCGCATCGGGCGCGCAATCGGCCAGATAGGTAAAGATGCGATCACGGGAAAGCCGCAGCACGGCGGGATCGATCTCATAGAAGCGCCAATGCTCGCCCGGACGATGGTAGCAGGCGAGGGTGCCAGTGCCGAGGCCGACCACGCCGATCCTGGCGCCGGGACCATACATCGCCTGCGCCTGGCCCAGCGCCATCCCCACGCCCGAGCCAGGGCCGTAATAGGTGGTCGGCGTCAGCGCCCTTGCCGGATCGGTCGATTGCTGGCCATGCAGGGTGGTGCCATGCGCCAGCGTGCGCAGCCTGGTGTCCGGATAATCCTGGATCGTATAGATGCCGAAATAGCTGCGGATGCGGGCGCCGTCCCATGTCGTCCGCAGAATTTCCAGGCCGCCCTGCGCCAGCATCAGCACCAGCAGAACCGCCATGAACATTACGCGCGAGGGGACGAGCAGCAATCCGGCAAAGGCCATGGCAAGCGTGAGATAGAGCCGGATCGGGCCGGGCATCTCCTCGGGGGTGAAATCGACCAGAAACCAGCCCAGCAACAAGGCGGCCGCGAGCAGCACATATGATGCAATCCGCGCCATGCCCGGATCGAGCCCATGCATGTTTCGCCAATCGAGCAACGGCACCAGCGGCATCAGCAAGGCCGCGGCGATCACCAGCAAGGGATGTTCCCACACCCAGTCGAAGATCGTCGGCGCGATCAGCGCGGTGAACAGCCCGCCCAAGGCTCCACCGCCGGACAGAGCGAGATAGAACAGGGTCAGCTGCGATGGATGCGGGCGCAGATCGTAGAGCCGCGCATGGAGAGCCACAGCGACTACGAAGAGCAGTCCGATGCTGGCTATGACGAGCATCATCGTGGCCGAATTGTGCGAAACCATCGCCATGCCACCCGCCAGCAGCATGACGGAAGGCGCCGTAAGTTGCACGGTCCGGGCGAACTGGCGCCGATCCGAAAAGGCGACCACGAAACTCAGCAGATAGACGCCGAGCGGGATCACCCACAGCAGCGGCATCGCGAAAATATCGGTGGTGAGATGGGTCGTCGTCGAAAGCATCAGCCCCGAAGGAACCGCCGCCAGGATCAGCCACAGCAGAATGCGCCTGACGGGAACCGGAGGCACGGCTTCCTCCGTGGCCGGCTCGTCCGCCACCGGCGATCGCCACCGCGCCCACGCAGCCAGTGCAACCAGTACGATCAGCAGGCCGTAGCCCAGACTCCAGGCCAGGCTTTGCGCCTCCAGCCGCAGCAGCGGCTCGGCCAGAAGGGGATAGGCGATCAACCCCGCGAAGCTGCCCAGATTGGAAGCTGCGTAAAGCGCCCATGGCTCCCCGGCCGCAGGGCTGGCCGTATACCAGCGCTGCATCAGCGGCGCTTGCGCGGATACGAGGAAGAATACCGGCCCGATCGAAAGCGCCAGAAGCGCCGGCACCCACACCACTTCCCAGCCTGCGGCGGATGGCGGCAGATCCACCAAGCGGACCGGCAGGGTGAGCATGGCGAGGATCAGCAGGGAGAGATGAATCCCGGCCTGACGCCGGAGCGGCAGCTTGCCCAGCACATGGGCATAGGCATAGCCGCCCAGCAGCAAGGCCTGATAGACCAGCATTGCGCTGTTCCAGACATTCGGCGCGCCACCCAATCGCGGCAACGCCATGCGCGCGACCATCGGCTGGACCAGGAAAAGCAGGAAACTGCCGGTCAGGATGGTGGCGACGAACAGATAACGCCGCGCCGATGGCGCTGCGGCAGTGCTCATCTGCCAAGCAGACGCGCGGCCAGCAGCGCGTGATAGGTCAGCACTCCGGAACAGCCGGCGCGCTTGAACGCCATCAGCGTTTCCATCACCAGCGCATCGCGTTCGCCCGCGCCGACTGCCGCCGCAGCCTCTATCATCGCGTATTCGCCGCTGACCTGATAGGCGAACACGGGCACCTCGAAGCGTTCCTTCACCCGCCGCACGATGTCGAGATAGGGCAGGCCCGGCTTGACCATCACGCTGTCCGCCCCTTCGGCCAGGTCGAGGGCCACTTCACGCAGGGCCTCCTCGCCATTCGCGGGGTCCATCTGGTAGCCTTTCTTGTCGCCCTTCAGCAGCCCGCGCGATCCCACGGCATCGCGGAACGGGCCGTAGAAGGCGGAGGCATATTTGGCGGCATAGCTCATGATCTGGACATTGTGATGCCCGTCCGCTTCGAGCGCCTGCCGGATCGCGCCAATCCGCCCGTCCATCATGTCGGAGGGCGCGACGATATCGGCGCCGGCCGCCGCCTGGTTGAGCGCCTGGCCGACCAGCACCTCCACCGTGGCGTCGTTCAGGACATAGCCTGCGCCATCCACCAGCCCGTCCTGACCGTGGGAGGTGTAGGGATCGAGCGCCACATCCGTCAGAATGCCGATATCGCTGCCGCAAGCATCGCGGATCGCGCGGATCGCGCGGCACATCAGATTATCGCGCGAAAGCGCTTCCCTGCCATCATCGCTGCGCTTGTCGGCCGGTGTATTGGGGAACAGCGCAAGACATGGAATGCCAAGCCCCACCGCTTCCTTCGCCCGCTTCGCGATCAGGTCCAGCGACCAGCGGGACACGCCGGGCAAGGAACCGATCGGTTCCTCCACCCCCGTCCCGCCGGTAACGAAAACCGGCCAGATCAGATCGGCCGGGGTCAGAATGTTCTCGCGATGGAGCGCGCGGCTCCAGGCCGTGACCCGGGTGCGCCGCAAGCGAAGGGAGGGAAAGGAAGGTGTCATGATGCGGGGCTAAGTGCCGCAAAATGATTGCACCTGCAATCATCCCGGCTGCAAGCAGCAAGGATCAGGGCTTGGGCTGCGCCAGCCGGTCGATTTCGCGGGCGGGTTCGCTGGGTTCTGCCACCTTCGGGGCAAGGCTGGCGAGAGCCGCGCCCGGGCCGACTTGCTTCAGCGCCGCCAATCTTGCCCGAAAGGCCTGCAACTCGGCGCCCTCTAGCTGCGCCCGGACGGTGAAGTTCACGCTGGCCGGGTTCACGGTGCGACCGTTGCGATACATTTCGTAATGGAGATGCGGCCCGGTGGAAAGGCCGGTGGAGCCGACATAGCCGATCACCTGCCCCCGCCGGACCCTGCCGCCCGGCGCAACCGCTATGCGGCTGAGATGCGCATAGCCGGTGCCAAGCCCGCCGCCATGCCCCAGCCGCACGAAATTGCCGTGCCCGCCATGCCGCCCGGCGAACTGCACCACGCCATCCGCCACCGCATGAACCGGCGTGCCATAGCTCGCCTTGAAATCCATGCCGGCATGCATCCGGGTATAGCCCAATATGGGATGCCGCCGCATTCCATAGTTCGAGCTTACCGAACCGTTGACCGGGCGCACCAGGCCGGTCCGGGTTTCCCCGACGCCGGACGCTTCGAAGAAACGGCCGTCGCTGCCCCAGCGCAGGAGCTGCGCGGTAGGCTTCCCGTTGCGCTCCAGCCCCGCATACAGCAGATCGCCCGCTTCCGCCTCGCCCGTCTCGGCCCGCTTGTAGGCAAGGATGATGTCGAAGGTATCGGTGGGGCGCATGCCGCTGTCGCTATCGAGCTGGTCGGTCAGCGCGCGCAGATATTGCTGGACTGCCCTGGCCGGAACGCCCGCTGCCCGCGCGGATCGGTAAAGGCTCGGTCCGACCGTTCCCCGCACCCGCAGAGGGGTGCCATCCACCCTGATCGGCCGGCGCTCCAACACCAATTGCCCATCACGGCGCTGCAGCGCGAGATCGAGGTCGAAGCGGGCGCGGAACGAGAGGGAATCGAGCGGGCGCGGCTGATCGGCATCGGCACGGCGGCCCAGCACGATGTCCACCTTGGTGCCCGCGCGGATATCCTGCAACGGAACGGCATTGGCCACCATCTGCGTCACCCGCGCGGCCTCTGCGCCGCCCACGCCCGCCCGTTGCAGCATCCGGCCGAAACTGTCGCCCTGAACCAGCGTCGCCGCCAGTTCTATCTGCGGGCGTTCGGGCGCCGATTGCAGCGGAACGACCGATTTCGTCCAACCCATATGGCGGCCGCTGTCGCTCCCCAGCGCAAGCGGAAGGATCATCTGGCTGCGGAATTCATCGCGCGCTCCGGCATCGATCCGCATGGCGGGGGCCGCTTCCAGCGGGGCGAAATCCGGCCAGAAGGCCACAGCCGCCGCGCCCAGCCCAAGCATGGTGCCAAAGCCCCGGAACCAGCGCGCGCTGCCGATGTTCTCGGCCAGGTCAGGTGCCCAATCCAGCGCGGCAATGTGTGCATAAAGGCGGTGCCTGGCCGCGATCAGCCGGTCCCGCAGACCATGCTTGCGGCTGAGCTTGAAGCTTTGCGGCTCCCGGACGATCTGCGCGATGCTCAATTGGGCGGTGGCCGCAGGCGGCCCGCCCGGGTCTCCGGTTCCATGCCCGGGCAGTGAAATATCGCGCGGCTTGAACAACGCGCCCTCCAATTCCGGCGCCCGCCAGATCCCGTCGGCGGGGCCTGCGATCCCGGCAGCCCTATTGGTAGAAACCCGTGCCATTCCAAAGTTAATCTTTCGCTAATTTCGACCAATCGGGCCGTTGTTGCGTCCAATTGCGATGTGAAGAATCCCTGATGAGCGGGGATAGCCGTCAGGCAGAGCTTGCGGCGCATGGCCGCGCTTGCCACATTCCACCTGTGAGTGGTCTTTCTCCTTCGCGACCCGGCGATGGCCATTTGAAGGCTGTGCTCGGGCCGACCAATACCGGCAAGACGCATCTTGCGATCGAACGCCTGTGCGCGCATTCGAGCGGTGCGATCGGCTTTCCCCTGCGGCTGCTGGCCCGCGAGGTGTATGACCGGGTGCGCGCCATCAAGGGCGATCATCAGGTGGCCCTGATCACCGGCGAGGAACGGATCGAGCCGCCGCAAGCCCGCTGGCTGCTCTGCACCGCCGAAGCCATGCCGCGCGACGGCGGGGGCCATGCCTTCGTGGCGCTGGACGAGGCGCAGCTTGCCGCCGACCCTGAACGCGGCCACATCTTCACCGACCGGCTGCTGAACGCGCGCGGCCGCGAGGAAACCATGATTCTGGGTTCCGCCACGCTGGAACCGATGATCAAGGCCCTGACCCCGACAGCGGAGATCATTTCCCGCCCGCGCTTTTCCTCGCTCACCCATGCCGGACCCTGCAAGCTTTCGCGCCTGCCGCCGCGCAGCGCCATCGTCGCCTTCTCGGCGGAGCAGGTCTATGCGGCGGCGGAGATGCTGCGCCGCTTCAGGGGCGGCGCGGCGGTGGTGATGGGCGCGCTCAGCCCGGAGACGCGCAACCGGCAGGTCGCGCTGTTCCAGTCGGGCGAGGTCGACTACATCGTCGCCACCGACGCCATCGGCATGGGATTGAACCTCGACGTGGGGCATGTCGCCTTCGCCGGGCTCAGCAAGTTCGACGGCACCAGAAGGCGGCGCCTGACCCCCGCCGAGATGGCCCAGATCGCAGGCCGGGCCGGCCGCCACCAGAAGGACGGCACCTTCGGAACGCTGGCCGGAGGCGATGGACCGCCGATCGAGTTCGCCGAGGAAGAGATCCACGCGATCGAGGAACATCGCTTCGCGCCGCTCACCAGGCTGTTCTGGCGCGAGGCGGAACCGCGGTTCGACCGGCTGGACATGCTGATCGACGATCTGGAATCCCGCCCCGGGCATGGCGCGCTGGCCCCCGCGCCCGAGGCGATCGACCTGGCGGTGCTCAAGCGCCTCGCCGAAGATCCCGCTATAGCAGGCAGCCTGCACAGCCCTTCCCTGATCGCGCGTTTCTGGGACACCTGCTGCCTGCCGGATTTCCGCCAGCAGGGGGCGGAAACCCACGCCCGCTTCATCGCCCGGCTGTGGCAGGACCTGCGCAACGGCTATCTGGGCGCCGATTACGCCGCGGCCAGGATCGCCGAACTCGACAATAGCCAGGGCGATATCGATACGCTGCAGGGGCGGATCGCCGCGATCCGGAGCTGGAGCTATATCGCGCAGCGGCCGGACTGGCTGCAGGCGAAGGAAGAGCTGGCGGCCCGCGCCAAGGGCGCCGAAGCCCGCCTGTCCGATGCGCTGCACGCCCGCCTTACGGAACGCTTCGTCAACCGGCGGACCGCGATATTGATGAAGGCCGTGGGCAAGGACCCGCGCCTGCTGAAGGTGGAACTGGCGGAAGGCGACAAGGTGCTCGTCGAAGGGGAAGCCATCGGCCATCTCGAAGGCTTCCGCTTCGTCGTCGACGCCACCGCCAATCATGCGGACCGCAAGCTGCTGCTGGCCGCCGCCGAGAAGCATTTGCCGGATCTGCTGGCGCGAAAGGCGGACCTGCTCGTCGCGCGCGATCTCGGCACATTGGAGCTTTCAGGCGGGAATATCGTGCGGGACGGCAAGGCGATTGCAGCGGTGCTTCCCGGGAGGAACGGCGGCCAGGCCACCCTCGATTTGTCGCGCGAACTCGCCGCCCTGCCACCGGGCCAGCGCAAGGAACTGGTCGAAGCGCTGGAACTATGGCTGGAAGCGCAGCTCAGGCCCCTGCTTCCTCTGCGGGAACTGGAAAGGGCCGCCAGGGCTCCGGCCAGCGGAAGCGAGGTCCGCGCGCTGCTGCTGGCAGTGATCGCCGGTCATGGGACGGTGCCCCGCGATGCGGCCGGTCTGGAACACATTGCCCCGGAAGGACGCAAGCTGCTGCGGCGGCTTGGCGTCACGATCGGCGCATTGGACATCTTCGTCCCGGCCCTGCTCAAGCCGGCGCCGCGCCGCCTGCTGGCCGGCCTCGGACTGGACAGGCGGCCGCTGGCCGGCAACATGGAGCCGGTCCTTGCATCCGCGCACCATCTTCCCGCCGGCTATCGCAGAGCGGGCAAGCAGGCGATCAGGGTCGATCTGGCCGAGCGCATCCTGCGCGCCGCGCATGAGCGCCGCGCCAATACGCGCGGCGGGCGCTTCGCTCCGGATCGCGTGATGGCGACTTCCATGGGGCTGGCGCAGCCGGGCTTCGACGCGCTGATGCGCGATGCCGGATTCAGGCTGGAACGGCGGGCGCAAACCCTGCCCGAAGGAGCGCACGGGCCTGCCGCGCCCGAGAGCTGGAGCTGGCGCCCACGCCGCCGCAAGCAGCAGATCGAGGGCGGGAACGGTCCCGCCCCGCCGCAGGGCAATGCCTTCGCCGCCCTGGCGGATCTGGTGCGGTAAGGCGCACGGCCTCATGCGAATCGACCGGCTGCTCTGGTTTCTGCGGTTTGCAAAGACCCGGAGCCTTGCGCAGAAATGGGTCGAGGAAGGGCATATCAGGCGCAACGGCAAGCGGATCGACCGGACGGGGCAGCCGATCGCCGTCGGCGACGTGCTCACCCTGCCGCTGCGCAGCGGCGTGCTCGTCATCCAGCTGACCGCGATACCGGCCCGGCGCGGGCCGCCCCAGGAAGCGCGCGATTGCTATCGCGTGCTTGACGGCGGACGAGACTTCGCCATAGCACCGGCTCGAATATCATCGCCTGAAAGGGAAGACTGGCCATGACCTACGTAGTCACCGACGCATGCATCCGTTGCAAGTATATGGATTGCGTCGAAGTCTGTCCTGTCGATTGCTTCTACGAAGGCGAGAACATGCTGGTGATCAATCCCAGCGAATGCATCGACTGCGGTGTTTGCGAACCCGAATGTCCGGCGGAAGCGATCCTGCCCGACACGGAAAGCGGCTTGGAACAATGGCTGGAGCTCAATGCCAAATATTCGTCCGAATGGCCCAATCTGACGAGCAAGAAGGATTGCCCGCCGGACGCCGACGACCACAAGGGCGAAGAAGGCAAGTTCGAGAAATATTTCTCGGCCGAGCCTGGCGAAGGCGATTGACGGCACCCGGCTTCCCCGGCCCAGGCCGGGGAAAACCGCTGTCACAAATACGAAACCTGCCGACCCTAGCGCACCCTGGCGAATTTGCGGCATGAATCATGGCGCTGGCTTTTTCCACGGAAATCCGCTATAAACCACTTCAGTGCCGGGGACGTTCGGTCCCCGGGCAGGATTGGCATCTGGCAAGGCAAGGGTTTCCGCCACATCGCTGATGCATGACAGGGTCGCGTCGATAGCTGGCACGGCCCCCCGCATCGCGATCTTCTCCTGGTGGAGAACCTGCCCTAGGAAAGGACCATACATGGCAGCCAAGGCTCCCGCTTTCGATGTCGGAGATTATGTCGTTTACCCCAAGCACGGCGTGGGCCGTGTGATCGAACTGCTGCAGCAGGAGATCGCTGGCATGCAGCTCGAACTCTATGTCCTGCGCTTCGAGAAAGAGCGGATGACCCTGCGGGTGCCCGTCAACAAGGTCGAAGCGATCGGGATGCGCAAGCTTTCGTCTGACAAGACCCTGCGCGAAGCGCTCGATACGCTGAAGGGCAAGCCCAAGGTCAAGCGCACCATGTGGTCGCGCCGCGCCCAGGAATATGAAGCGAAGATCAATTCGGGCGATCTGGTTTCGATCGCAGAAGTGACCCGTGACCTGTTCCGCGCCGACGATCAGCCGGAGCAGAGCTATTCCGAGCGTCAGATCTTCGAAGCGGCTTCATCGCGCCTTGCGCGCGAGCTTGCCGCGATGGAGAAGACCGACGAGCCGGCCGCGCTCAAGAAGATCCTCGCGATCCTGAACGAGCATGCTCCGAAATATTACGAGAATGCCGAGACCGCCTGAGCCTCGCGCATCTCCTGCAATGAGAAAGGGCCGCCTGCGGGGTGGCCCTTTTTCGTTTCGGCCTGTCCGTTCGCCTCAACAGTTTCCGTGACAGTGCGGAAAGAATGCTTCATTCTGCCGCATCATGCGCATTGTTTCCTGCATCCCCTTCGCGATGGGCGCCTCACTTTTACTGACCGGCTGCATAGCCCGCACCGCGGTTGACGTCGTTACGCTGCCGGTAAAGGCCGTGGGCGGCGCGGTGGATGCGACCACGACCAGCCAGTCCGAAGCCGACGAGAAACGCGGCCGCGCCCTGCGCAAGCAGGAGGAGCGGCTGGGCAAGCTGGAGCGCCAGCACCGCAAGGCGGAACAGGCCTGCCATGGGGGCAACGATGCGGCTTGCCGCGAGATGGCCCAGCTGGAAGACGAAATGGAAGCGCTGCGCCGAAGCGGCTACTAAGGATTTCCAAGTCAGCAAGCGTTCCCGAAATCGCTAGGCCGCCGCGCGTTTCAACCGATCATTGATGGCGTCGCCGATCCCCCCCGCCGGGATCGGTGCAATGGCGATGTGCGGCTTGTCCGACGCCGCCGCGCTATGCAGGCAGGCATAGAGCCGGGCAGCGGCTTCGCCCAGATCGCCTGTTTCGGACAAGGATATGTCCCCGCGAACCGGCCCGAACCCGATCATGAATTCGTCGGGAGCAGCTTCTTGCGCATCGAGCCGGACCGGCTTGCCCGGCGCATAATGGCTCGCCAATTGCCCTGGCGCCTCGATCCGGGCATCGCCCACCTCCTCGGGCGGCCCGAGGATCGCGGCGAGTTCCTCCGCCACAATCGGCCCGGGGCGCAGGATCTGCCAGCACCCGCCTTCGCGCAGGGCGACAATGGTGGACTCCAGCCCAGCCTCGCATGGACCGCCGTCCAGAAGCAGAGGGATACTCTCTCCCAGCGAGGCGGCGACATGCGCGGCGCTGGTCGGGCTGACCCCACCGCTGCGATTGGCCGAGGGAGCGGCCAGCGGCAGCCCGGTTTCAGCCAGCAGGGCGCGCATCACCGGATGGGCCGGCATCCTGATCGCTATCGTGGGCAAGCCCGCCGTGACCGCCGCGGCAACCGGAGCCTCCTCTCGCAGCGGCAGCACCAGAGTGAGCGGGCCGGGCCAGAAGCGCTCCGCCAGCAGGCGCGCCCGCGCATCGAAAACGGCAAGGCGCTCCGCCTGCGCCAGATCGCCGACATGCACGATCAGCGGATTGAAATCGGGCCGCCCCTTGGCCCGATAGATACCCGCCACCGCAGCATCGTCGTCCGCGCGCGCGGCAAGCCCATAGACCGTCTCGGTGGGAACCGCGACCAGCCCGCCCATGCGCAGATGACGCACGGCCCGTGCAAGGGCTGTTGCGTCAGCAGCCAGAATCCGTGGTGCCTTGCCGGACATGGTGCCCCCGCTATAGGTGAGCGTGGCCAAAGCCAAGCAAAAGCGCCAAGAGGGACCCATGGCTGATTTCACGGCACCGACCCAGGATCAATTGCTGGCCATGCAGGTCTGCGCCGGAATCGGGGAACTGGCGCGGAACGACCGCTTTTCCGCCGCTACGCCGGATCTGGTCGAAGCGATAGCCGAAGGGATCGCCGCCTTCGCGGCAGGCGAATGGGCACCGCTCAACCGGATCGGCGACATCGAAGGGGCGCGGCTTGCCAATGGCGTCGTGACCTTGCCGGACGGGTTCGCGCAAGCCTATGCCGCCTATGTCGAGCAGGGCTGGAACGGGATTGCCGCGCCGGCCGAGTTCGGCGGGCAGGGCCTGCCCTTCACCCTCGCCACCCAGGTTCTCGAAAGCCTCGGCGCGGCCAATCTGGCGTTCACGCTGCTGCCGATCCTCACCACCGGCGCGATCGAGGCGTTGCAGCATCATGGCAGCGAGGAACAGAAGGCGCTGTATCTGCCCAGGCTGATTTCGGGCGAATGGTCCGGCACCATGAACCTGACCGAACCGCAGGCGGGCAGCGATGTCGGCGCCTTGCGCACCACGGCCACGCCGGTCGGCCCGGACGAGTTCGAGGGAAGACATGCCGGGAAATACCGGATTTCCGGACAGAAGATCTTCATCACCTGGGGCGAGCATGAGCTGGCGGAGAACATCGTCCATCTCGTGCTGGCCCGAACCCCCGGCGCGCCCGAAGGCTCGCGCGGCATTTCCCTGTTCATCGTGCCCAAATATCTGGTGTCGGAAGACGGATCGCTCGGGGAGCGCAACGATCTGGTTTGCGCCAGTATCGAGCACAAGCTGGGCATCCACGCCTCGCCCACCTGCGTGATGAGCTATGGCGACAACGGCCAGTGCATCGGCGAACTGGTCGGCCGCGAGAACGAAGGGCTGCGCGCGATGTTCACCATGATGAACAATGCGCGGATCAATGTCGCCAGCCAGGGCGTGCAGATCGCCGAACGGGCGGCCCAGCAGGCGCTGGCCTATGCGCGCGAACGCATCCAGTCGCCCCGGGCCGGCTCCGCCGACAAGCATCCGGTGGCAATCGTCGAGCATCCCGATGTGCGCCGGATGCTGTTGCGCATGCGGGCGCTGACCGAAGGGGCGCGCGCCCTGCTCTATTACACAACAGGCCAGGTCGACCGGGGTAGGCTGGCAGACACGGCAGCCGCACAGCGCGCGGAATTGCTGGTGCCGCTCGCCAAGGCATGGTGCACCGATACCGGGATCGAGGTCGCCAGCCTCAACATCCAGATCCATGGCGGCATGGGATATATCGAGGAAACCGGCGCGGCGCAGCTATACCGCGATGCGCGTATCCCGCCGATCTACGAAGGCACCAACGGCATCCAGGCGGCGGATCTCGTCACCCGCAAGCTCGGCATGGAGCAGGGCGGCGTCCTCGCCGGCCTGATGGACGAGATCGCGCGCGAAGCCGGTGACGTCACTGCCCTGGCCGGACTGGCGCGCGGCTGTGCCCGCATCGGGCGCTGGATGGTGGAAGAGGCCAGCCTGGACGATCGGCTTGCCGGAAGCGTGCCGTTCTGCACGATGTGCGCGGTCGCGGTCGCCGGATCGCAGCTGCTGCGGCAGAGCCGCGCCGTTGCAGCGGGCGCGGCCCCGGCGCTGGCCGCGCTCAAGCCCGTTACGGCCCGCTATTTCCTCGAGCATGTGGTGCCGGAAGCCGCCGGGCTGGAAGCCGCCGCCACCGCCGGCGCGGAACTGCTCTATTCCCTCTCCACAGACCAATTGACCGCATGAAGGAGCTTGCCATGACCGATCAGGGCGACCCTCTCGCCCGCATCGCCGATGCGCTGGAAAGGCTCGCGCCGCCCGCCGCCCCCACCGACTGGACCGCGTTCCCGGCCTATGTCTGGGATCGGCATGGGGGGCGGGGCATAGACCGGCTGGATGCGCCACCCTTGCCGCTGCTGCGCGGGATCGACCGGCAGAAGGAGCTGGTGACCGGCAATATCACTCGCCTGGCATGCGGCTATGCGGCGCATGACATGCTGCTGTGGGGCGCGCGCGGGATGGGCAAATCCGCCCTGATCCGGGGGGCGGTGCTTGCGGCGCAGGCGGCCAGGCCCGGCAGCATCGCGCTGGTGCAGGCGGACACCGAAGCCTTGGCCGCGCTGTCTGCGCTGTTCGCCGATCTGGCCCGGCAAGAGCGGTCGTTCCTCGTCTTCATCGACGATCTCGGCTTCGAGGAGCAGGACACGCTTTCGCCGCGGCACCTGCGCAGCTGGCTGCAGGGCGGGGTCGAAGCGCGCCCGGCCAATATCCGCCTTGCCGTCACGTCCAATCGCCGGGCCATCGTCGCGCGCGATGCGAGCGAGCAGAACGATCCGCTCAATCCCCGCGACGTGGTGGACGACCGGCTGGCGCTGGCGGACCGCTTCGGCCTTTCCATCGGCTTCCACAATTGCGACCAGCCCGCCTATCTCGCGATCATTGCCGGCTATGCCGAGGAATTCGGCCTGGAATGGGAAGAAGCGGAAGCCCTGGAATGGGCAAGGCGGCGCGGGGCGCGATCGGGCCGCACCGCGTGGCAATATATCACGGAACTGGCGGGCCGGGCCGGCAAGGCGCTGTGACCGGGGTACGTGACGTCACGCACCCCGACAATCGCGAAACTCTGCCGAGTGCCGGGCTGCTCCCTCAATTTTCCTCGACGTAATCGTCCTTGAAGGTTGCGACAGCCCGGTCGCCGCGCAATTCGCGCTGCGACGGAAGCGGTGTCGACTTCACGACCTGCGGCTTGGCCGCCGGCTTCGCCCCGGGGGCCATGACCCGCCAGATGATCCCGGCGGTATCGTCGCTGACCAGCAAGGCCCCCTGCCTGTCCCAGCTCAGCCAGGTCGGGCGGCCGCGCGTGGTGCCCTCCCCGGTCAGGAAGCCAGTCAGCACCGGCACCGGCTTGCCGACGGGGTTGCCCCGTTCATCGAACTTCACGAACACGACGTCATAGCCGGATTTCGGCTTGCGGTTCCAGGAGCCATGCTGCGCGATGAACGCGCCATTGGCGAATGCATCGCCCATGCGATGCCCTTCCTGCGTGAACGCCAACCCCAGCGCTGCGACATGCGGGCCCAGGGCATATTCCGGGCGGCGGGCATATTCGGTGAGGTAGAGCGGCATCGGGTCCTTGACCCGCCGGTCGACCTTGTTGCGCCAATAGACCCAGGGCCAGCCATATTGCGCGCCGACCGGGACATTGGTGAGGTAATCGGGCACGAGATCCGAGCCGAGCATGTCGCGCTCGTTCACCGTGGTCCACAATTCGCCGGTCGCCGGGTTCCAGCCAAGGCCGTTGGGATTGCGCAGCCCCGCTGCATATTGCCTGCGGCTCTTCCCCTTGAGATCATATTCCCAGATCACCGCGCGGCCCTGCTCCGCCTCCATGCCGTTCTCGCCGATATTGGAAGCCGAGCCCACGGCAATGTAGATATTGTTCCCATCGGGGCTGAGCAGGATGTTGCGCATCCAGTGATTGCCGGCGGCGGGAAGATCCATCAGCTTCTCCGGCTCGCCCTGGATCGCGGTCTGGCCCGGCTCGAACGCGAAGGACAGCAGCGCATCGTGATTGGCGACGAACAGCCGCCCGCCGCCATAGGCCAGTCCGGACGGCGAGCGGAGATCCTCGCGCAGGACGAACCGCTGCTCCGCCTTTCCATCGCCGTCGCCATCGCGCAGCAGCACCAGCTTGTCGGGCGAAGGAGCGCCCGCTCCAGCCCGTGTCATCAGGCGCCCCATCACCCAGCCGACAATTCCGCCGGGATTGCTCTGCGCCGGCGCACCCGTCAGGGCCGCCACCACATCGCCATTTGGCAGGGTGAGCAGAGTGCGCGGATGCTCCAGCCCTTCCGCGAAGCGGGTTACTGCGAGGCCCGAGGCCGCTTTCGGCGCGGCGCCGTCCGGCCACCCCACCGGCTTGGCGATCGACACGGTCGGAATGGTCTCCGCATCGAACTCCTCTTCGAGCTTGGGATCGGTTCCGGTGACCTCCGCGAAGGGCACGTTCGCCTCGTCCCCGCTCAACAGCCACCAGCCCGCGCCAGCGAGGACGAGGACGGACAGCGCGGCACCGATGGCGATCTTGGAGCTCTTTTTCATGGGCTTCCATTTAGGGGCGAGAGGAACGTCAGGCAATGGCGCACCGCTCGACCCGAAACGGGACAGTAGGAGAGATTTTCCCGCGCAGTCCTTGGTTTGCCGATCCGGCTGATGCTAAATTTTCCGTTAATTCCCGGAATCGACCGGACTAAGGAACAGGGGACCACGATGAACGCCCGCCAGCTTTCGCTCAGCGCCATCGCCAGCGCACTGCTCGCAGCAGGCTCCGGCACCGCTCTCGCGCAATCGACCCCCGAAGCGCAAGCTCCGGCAGAGGCGCCCGCGATTCCGGCGGCACCCGCGCCCGTCCTGCCGCAAGCCTACCCTGGACCTGTCTATCCGGCTCCCGCCTATCCCGGCGGACCTGTCTATCCCGCACCCTATGGTGCTGCCGGCCCGGCCTATCCGGTGCCGGTATATCCCGCCCCGGCGGCCCCCTACCCCGGCGGGCCGGTGGCGGGCGGCGTTGCGCCCTATGCGCATGGCGCGGTTCCCTATCCGCCGGGCGGAGCCGATCCGGTGGCCTATGACCGCGCGCGCGCTGACTGGATAAGCGAGTGCGCCGATCGCTATCGGCGTGACAGACGCGACGGCAAGGGCGGGCTGATCGGCGGCCTGCTGGGGGCCTTGATCGGCGGCGTCGCCGGCAACCGGATCGACGACAAGGGCGACCGCTGGGCCGGCACCCTGATCGGGGCCGGAGTCGGCGGCGTGGCAGGCGCGGTGATCGGAACGGTCGCCAACAGGTCGTCCCGCAGCAAGCTCGACAATGAAGCGCTCGATTGGTGCGAGGATTACCTCGCAAGCCGCAGTTCCGCGCCGGGCTATGGCTATGGCCAGCCCCAAGGCTACGGATACGGTTATGGCCCGGTTATGATGGTTCCGGTCATGGTCCCCAAGGGCAGGAAATGCCCGGAACAAGTAGTGGAGGAGATTGTCGAGCCCGCGCCCGTCATTCGCCGCGCGATTCCCCGCCCCGTCCCGGACAAGCGGATCAAGCTGGCTCCGACCAAGACCAAGCGGATCGAATATTCCAAAACCCAGTAAGGGTGGGATTCCGCCATATCTGATTGATATTGTTGAATTTATATGCGGCATTGGGCCAATCAGCCGGCGCACCTTCGCATATTCCCGCTTGCCCCATCCAATGCCCGGCTCGGGCGAAAGATCAGATTCCGCCGCCGGTCAGGCGCTGGCAGATGAGATCGAGCTGGTCCAGTGTGCGGTAGCGAATCACCACCGCGCCTGATCGCGGGTCCGCATCGGCATTGATCCGCACGGCCAGCCCCAGAAATTCCTCCAGATGGTTCTGAACGGCCGCGATATCCGCATTGTCGGCGGTAGCGCGGGCGGGCCGGGCATGGCGTGGCCCCGCCCCTTCCCCGCGCGGCTTGCGCGCCTTTTTCTCGACCTCGCGCACCGACAGATTCTTCGCGATCGCTTCCAGCGCAATCGCTTCCGCGTCCTCATGCCCGATCAGCGCCCGGGCATGGCCCATAGACAAGCGGCCGGTTTCGATATGCTCGATCACCGCATCGGGCAGCGACAGCAAGCGCTGGAGATTGGCGACATGGCTGCGGGACTTGTCGACCAGCTGCGCGATTTCCGCCTGGCTCATCCCTTCATTCTCGGCAAGCCTGTGATAAGCCCGCGCTTCTTCGATAGGGTTGAGATCCTCCCGCTGGAGATTCTCGATCAGCGCCAGCGCCATCACATCGCGGTCGCCCAACTCGCGAACCAGCGCCGGAATCTCATGCAGACGCGCCTTTTGCGCGGCCCGCCAGCGCCGTTCGCCCGCCACCAGCTGATAGCGGCCATTGCCCAGCGGACGCACGATGATAGGCTGGATCACACCGCGCGCGGTGATGGAAGCGGCCAGCTCCTCGAGCGCATCCTCGTCGAAACGGCGGCGTGGCTGCTCCGGATGCGGCTCGACCGAGGAGATCGAGAGCATCGCAAGGCCCCGGGCACCTTCCCCGACAAGCGCGCCGGAACCGTCCGAACCGCCCCTGGCGACAAGCGGCTCCTCGCGCTTGATATCGCCAAGCAGGGCGCCCAGCCCCCGGCCAAGCCCGGAAGGCTTGCGCTTGATCGGAGCCGACGGGGAAAGGCCTGCGGACGAATCGCTCTTTTCGCTCATGCGGCTTTCCTTTCTTCCGGAAGTCTGCCGATCAATTCGCGCGCCAGCGCCATGTAAGCGCGGCTGCCCGCGCAATTATGGTCGTATACCAGCGCCGGAAGGCCGTGGCTGGGCGCTTCCGACAAGCGGACGTTGCGCGGAATGACGGATTCGAACACCAGACCGCCCAGGCACGCACGGACATCTTCCGCCACCTGGTCGGTAAGCCGATTGCGCCGGTCGAACATGGTCAGAGCGACACCGACAATGCCCAGATCGGCGTTGAAACGCTGCTGAACGCGCTCCACCGTCTGCAGAAGCTGGCTCAACCCTTCCAGGGCGAAGAATTCGCATTGCAGCGGCACCAGCAGCGTATCAGCAGCCACCAAAGCATTCAGGGTGAGAAGGCCGAGCGAGGGCGGGCAATCGATAAAGCAGATATCGTGCAGTTTGTGACCTGCCAGCGCATCGCGCAATCGGTCGCTGCGCTGCTCGACAGAAACCAGCTCCACCTCCGCCCCGCTCAGATCGACCGTCGCCGGCACAATATCCAGCCCCGGGATCGCCGTGGGCACGATGCAATCCGTAAGGGGGAGCTGATCGACCAGTAGATCGTAGCTTGAACGGACCCGGCTGGCGGCTTCGATTCCGATCCCCGTAGAGGCATTGCCCTGCGGATCGAGATCAATAAGCAAGGTTTTCCACCCCGTTGCAGCCATTGCAGTAGCGATATTGATCGCAGTCGTGGTCTTCCCCACCCCGCCTTTCTGGTTCGCGATTGCAATCCGGATCATGCCCTTGCTCCGTTTTTCTGCCTCAGATGTCCGATGACGATGCCGGCTTCGCCATCCGTCACGGATTGTTCCACGTGGAACATGGCGCGCAATCGACGCGGCAGTGTTTCCAGATCATGCGCGGCGGATCGTCCCTTGGGCAACAGCCAAAGCGTGTCGCTTGTGGAAAAACGCGCGGAAAGATCTATCAGCCGCTGCATCGGCGCGAAAGCGCGTGCCGAAATGACCGATGCAGGGAAGCTCTCCACCTGCTCCAGTCTCATTCCGGCCACCTCGCAAGATCCAAGCCCGAGCCGCATCGCCACTTCATTCAGCCATTCGATTCGCCGCTTGCGCGATTCGACCAGTTTCACTGGCCATTGCGGGCGCATCGCCGCGATCACCATTCCGGGAAAGCCCGCTCCCGTCCCGAGATCCAGCCAGATGCCGGTTGTTTCACGTGGAACATGGGTCAGCAACTGCGCGCTGTCAGCGATATGCCGTCGCCACATATGCGGAATACTGTCGCGCCCGATCAGGTTCTGGCGTTCATTTTCCGTGGCAAGCATGTCCACCAACCGATCGAGCCGATCCATCGCCGTCTGATCGCACAGCTTTGCGACAAATTGACGCGCGGATTCCTCGTCCCCGATCATGCAGCCACCGCCGAGCGGCGGCGGGCATGGACCAGCAGCACAGCCAGGGCGGCAGGCGTGATTCCCGGGATGCGACCGGCGGCGGCCAGCGTCTGCGGCTTTGCCGCGACAAGCCGCTCCACCATCTCGCGCGACAGCCCCGGCACTTCCGCAAAGGGAAAACCATCCTCCAACACCACCGCCTCGCTCGACCGGAGATCGCGCAATTCGGCATCCTGCCGCGCCAGATAGGGCGCGTAAGCGGCATCCTCGGCCAGTTCGAGCGCCATCTCGCTGGCGCTATCCACGCCCGGATCGAGCCAGGGCGCCAGACCGGCAAGGTCCACTCCCCCGAAACGCAGCCATTCCCTGATCGGCAGCCGCCCCGCATCCGGGCGGACCGGCAGGCCCGCCCCGGACAGTTGGGCGCTGGTCAGCTCGCGGTCGAACGCGACCTCCAACCGGGCACGTTCCTCTTCCCTGCGCAGAAACCATTCCTGCCGACGCGCGCCGACGCAGCCCGCCCCTATCGCCAGCCCGGTCAGCCGGGTGGTCGCATTGTTGGCGCGCAGGCGCAGACGATATTCCGCGCGCGCGGTGAGCATCCGATAAGGCTCACTCACCCCATGCAGAGTGAGATCGTCGATCATCACCGCCATATAGGCATTGGCGCGGTCGAGCGGCGCCGGCGCCTTGCCCAGTACGCTCGCGGCGGCATGCAGCCCGGCGATCAGCCCCTGCGCGGCCGCTTCCTCATAGCCGGTCGTCCCGTTGATCTGGCCCGCGCAATAGAGGCCCGGCATATCGCGCAATTCCAGCGACGGGCGCAGAGCGCGCGGATCGATGTGATCATATTCCACCGCATAGCCCGGAACCGCCATCTCCACGCGCTCCAGACCTTCCATGGTCCGCAGCATTTCGAGCTGGACCTCGGTGGGCAAGGAGGTGCTGATTCCATTCGGATAGACCAGATGCGTGCCCAGCCCTTCCGGCTCCAGGAATATCTGATGGCTATCGCGATCGGCGAAGCGATGAATCTTGTCCTCGATCGAGGGGCAATAGCGCGGGCCGCGCGCGTCGATCGCCCCGGTGAACAACGGCGAGCGATGGAGATTGGCCCGAATGACATCGTGACTGCGCGCATTGGTGCGCGTGATCGCACAGAACAGCTGGGGATTCACCCGCCCTTCGCTCAGCGGCGACATCACCCATGGCTCGGGGTCGGAAATCTGCTCCACCAGCCGCGCCCAGTCGATGCTGCGCCCGTCGAGGCGGGGCGGCGTGCCGGTCTTGAGCCGGGCCATCGGCAGCTCCGCTTCACGCAATTGCGCCGCGAGCCTCTGCGCCGAGGCTTCCCCGATCCGCCCGCCGGACAGCCTTTCCTCCCCGCGAAACAGTGTGCCACCCAGGAAAGTGCCGGTGCATAGCACCACGGCCTGCGAAGCAAGCGCGGTGCCATCGGCCAGATCGAGGCCGGTCACGCAGCCGTTGGCGATGCGCAGCCCAGCCGCTTCGCCCTCGACCAGCGCGAGATCGCCCTGCTCCTTCAGCAATCGCTGGATCGCCGCCTTGAACAGCGCGCGGTCGGCCTGTACGCGCGGCCCCCACACGGCGCTGCCCTTAGAGCGATTGAGCATGCGGTAATGGATCGCGGCGGCATCCGCGGCGTGGGCGATCAACCCGTCGAAGGCATCCACTTCCCGCACCAGATGGCCCTTGCCCAGGCCGCCGATCGCCGGGTTGCAGCTCATCGCCCCGATCGCTGCGAGATCGAAGCTCACCAGAGCGACGCGCGCGCCCATGCGCGCGGCTACCGCCGCGGCCTCGCAGCCGGCATGGCCGCCGCCCACAACCACGATATCGAACGCATGCATGATGGCCGCCAATATAGGAGGGCGGGACTCGGGTCAAAGCCTCCCTACCGCCGGTGTTTCACGTGAAACATTCCATAAAGCTCGGCGCGCCTATTTGCCGATGCAGAAGCGCCCGAACAGCGTGTCCAGCATATCCTCGGTCCCCGCCCGGCCAGTCAGGCGGTCAAACGCGAGGCGCGCTGAGCGCAGCGATTCAGCTACCAGCAGGAGATCGCCCTCCCCAGCCGCGCCCGAGAGCATCGCCCATGCCTCGGCCAGCAGATGGCGCTGATGCGCGCTGAGCGCGGCCACGCCGGGCCTGGGCATGGCCTTGCTGGCGATGGCGACCAGATCGGCGCGCAAGGCCCCGATCCCTTCTCCCGTGACGGCCGAAACCCGATGCCGGGGATGGCGCTTGGACGCGTGATCCCGATCGCATTGCGCCTCGATCTCCCATGCGCCGTCAGGCCCTTCCCCTTCCGGCCCGAGCCACAGAACCAGATCCGCCTCGGCCAATTCCTCCTGCGCCCGGCCGATCCCGATTGCTTCGACCATGTCGGACGGATCGGCATGCAACCCGGCGGTATCCACGAAGGAGAACGGTATTCCATCCAGTGCCACGGGCCGCACGATCACATCGCGGGTCGTGCCTGCCAAGGGCGAGGTGATTGCCGCCTCGCTTTCCACCAAAGCATTGAAAAGTGTGGACTTTCCACTGTTGGGTGGGCCAGCCAGAACCACCCTGAAACCTTCCCTCAGCTTTTCCGCGCCCGGCCGGTCGAGCCAGTCGCGCAAGTCGCCGGTCAATTGCCCGAGCTTGCCTGGAAACGAAGCGGGCAGCGGGGCCACGTCGTCCTCGTCGGAGAAATCCAGCGCGGCCTCGACCAGCGCGGCCAGCTCCAGCAGGCGCTGGCGCCAATCCTCCACCGTCCCGGAAAACGCCCCACCCGCCATGCTGATGGCGGATCGGCGCTGCAATTCGGTTTCGGCGGAAAGGAGATCGGCAAGCCCTTCCGCCTGGGCGAGGTCGATCCGCCCATTGGCAAAGGCGCGGCGGGTAAATTCCCCGGCCCTTGCCTGCCGCAAGCCCGGAATGGCGGCAAGCGCGCGCTCCACCGCCGCGACGACCGCCCGGCCGCCATGAAGATGCAGCTCCGCGCTGTCCTCTCCGGTCGCCGTCGCCGGCCCGGGCAGCCACAGCACCAGCGCCTCATCCAGCACCATGCCTTCCCGATCCGCCAACCGCGCCAATTGCGCGCGGCGAGGCGGCGGCAAGCGCCCGGTCAGGCTGCACAGCGCAGCGCTCGCGTCAGGTCCGCTTATCCGCACCACCGCGATGGCGGCCGGCGGCGGGCCGCTCGACAAGGCGAAGATCGTATCCATTTGCTATGCGATGGAATTGCCGCCAGCTTATCCGCCGCGCTTGCCACCCGCCCCTTCGGCGAAGGCCGCGCCCCCTTCCATGAAATTCTGGAACAGCTTGAGGCCCATCTGCCCCATCGGCGCGAATTGCTTCGACAGTTCCTGCAACTGCTCGAGGCTGGTCGCCCCGCTCATCGCATTCCTGACATTCTCGATATAAAGTTCGTTGAGCGGCGTCACATCCGGCAGGCCCAGGAAGCGACGCGCCTCGTCCGGGGTGCAATCGATCTCGATATTCACCTTCATCACTCGCCTCCTGCCTGGCCCTGCACAAAACCGCGGCACGAATCTGTCACACGGCCTTGGCAAAGTCTATCTTACCCGCCTAATCTCGGGGAATATCCGAGGAGACATCGAAATGCCCGAAACAGTCCAGGTTCCCGAACTAGACGGTCAAGGCGCGATCCCGACCTATGTCACACGCCCGCAAGGCCCGCCCAGGGCCGCGATCATCGTCATTCCGGAGATATTCGGCGTGAACGAGGGTATCCGGAAGAAATGCGAGGACTGGTCGGCGAAGGGCTATCTCGCCGCCGCGCCCGACATCTTCTGGCGGTTTGCTCCGGGCATCGAGCTCAATCCGGACATCGAAGCGGAAATGCAGGAAGCCCTCGGTTATTTCGGCCAATACGATCCCGATCTGGGCGTGAAGGATATCGAGGCGCTGATCCACTGGATCAGGCGCGAGGCAGGCGTCGCAAAGGTCGGGCTGGTCGGCTTCTGCCTCGGCGGCAAGATGGCCTATATGGCGGCGGCGCGCACCGACATCGACGCCAGCGTCGGCTATTACGGCGTGATGATCGACCAGATGCTGAATGAATCCAAGGCCATCGCCAATCCGCTGCTGCTGCATATCCCGACGGCCGACGGCTTCGTCCCGGCCGAGGCGCAGAAAGCCATGCATGACGGGCTGGACGATCATCCCCGGATCACATTGCATGATTACGAAGGGCTGGATCACGGCTTTGCGGCCGCCTCCGGCAATCGCCGCGACGAGGCCGGCGCGCAGCTGGCCGACAGCCGGACCGAAGCGTTCTTCGCAGAACATCTCGGCTGAGCGGCAGCGGCAAGCGCCTTGCCCCGCACCGCTTGCGTCGGTCGCAAAGCGCGAGCGTGGGGCAAGACAAATGCGACCGGCGGCAGGGATCCAGCCGCAAGCCCTTGATATAAATCAGTAAAGCGTGGCGCCTTACTGATTCATCGTGGCGAAGAAATCCTCGTTCGTCTTGGAATCCTTCATCTTGTCGAGCAGGAATTCCATCGAATCGATCGTGCCCATCTGCATCAGGATGCGGCGCAACACCCACATCTTGCTGAGCTTGTCCTTCTCCACCAGCAATTCCTCCTTGCGGGTGCCGGACTTGCCGACATCCAGCGCGGGGAAGATGCGCTTGTCCGCGACCTTGCGGTCCAGCAC